>CALKEB010000040.1 GCA_938084845.1 uncultured Polaribacter sp.
TAATCTCTACATGTTTTATTTTCATTTTATTGGTTACCACATCATCGACCTATGCTCAAAAAGATTCTATATCACTTCAAAGAGAAGCTAGAAAATTAGTAAGAGAAGGGAATGTACTGTACAATCAAAACAAGTATACAGATGCGTCTGTAGCCTACAAAAAAGCTTTAGAAAAAAATAGCAGTTATAAAAAAGCAACTTATAATTTAGGAAACTCTTTATATCAAGAAAAAAATTTTAAAGAGGCAATTCCACAATATAATATTACTGTAGAAAATGCAAAAAATGCTTTTGAAAAAGCTGAAGGCTATCATAATATTGGGAATGCAATGCTGCAAGAAAAAAACTATAAAGGTGCTGTAGATGCTTTTAAAAATGCGCTTCGAAGTAATCCAAATGATGATGAAACTCGTTATAATTTAGCAGTAGCGCAGAAGCTTCTCGAGGATGAAGAAAACAAAGACAAGGACAAAAACAAAGATAAGGGTAAAGACAAAAATAAAGACAAAGACAAGAACAAAGACAAGAACAAGGACAAAAACAAAGATAAAAAAGAGGGAGACGATAAAGACAAAAAAGATCCAAAGAAAAATGATGACAAAGGGGACGACAAAAAGAAACAAGACCCTAAGAAAAATGAAAAAAAAGAGCAAAAGCCTCAACCTGGTAAAATGTCACCTCAACAAATTAAACAGCTGCTAGAAAGTTTAAAAAATGAAGAGAAAAAAACTCAGAAAAAATTAAATGCAAAAAAAGCTAAAGGATCTAAAGTTAAACAAGAAAAAGATTGGTAAGTTTTATATTTGCGATTCGTTAGATGATAAAAATGAAGAAGAAAATTCAATATATTCTAGTATTATGTGCGCTATTGAATTGTTCTGCCTTTGCGCAAAATCCTGAACTTATTACAACTGTTAGTAAAAATAAATTAGGCCTAAACCAAAGGTTAAAAATACAGTTTACCATCAATAAACAAGGAGCGGACAACTTTGACCCTCCAAACTTTAAAAATTTCCAAATTGTTAGTGGGCCAAGCCAAGCCATTAGCCAATCCTGGATTAATGGACAAGCAAGTTTTTCTCAATCGTATTCTTACATTATTAAACCATTGAAAAAAGGCGAATTTCTAATTCCATATGCAAGCATAAAACTTAACAATAAGATCCTAAAATCTAAACCTGTTAAGGTAATTGTTTTAGATGCAGTAGAAATCCCTAAAGACCCAAATGACCCTAACTATATAGCACAACAAAATGTTCACCTAGTTGCAGAAATTTCTAAATCTAGCCCATACGTTGGTGAAGGTATTTATGTAGAGTATAGATTATATGTCAGTCAAAACATTAGCGTAAGAGATTTCTCATATACAGATTCTCCTCAGTACAACGGCTTTTGGAATCAAGACATTAAAATACGTGGATTAAATGCAAAAAATGGAACCTATAATGGAGAACAATACCGTTATGTAGTTTTGCAAAAAGCACTTTTAATTCCAACAAAATCTGGTAAACTTACAATAGACCCCATAAAGATGGATATTGTAATTGGAGTTCCCACTGGAAGAGGTGATTTCTTTGGAAATCCTATTGTAAGAAACGTAACAAAAAGTTTTGCTTCAGCTAAAAAATTTATTCAATCTAAAGCACTCCCTATTGAAGGTAAACCTGAGAGTTTTAATGGGGCTGTTGGTGATTTTAATTTTATAGTAAGTTCAAGCAAAAATATTCTGAAGTCAAATGAATCAGCAACAGTTTCTGTGAAAGTTACTGGAAATGGAAATTTAAAGTTATTTGAATTACCAGAAATAAAAACCCCTTCAGAATTAGAAGTTTTTACCCCAGAACAAAAGGAAAAAATTACTATTAATTCTAGAGGGATTAAAGGGTCGGTAACAAAAAATTACACCGTTGTTCCGCAATTTAAAGGAAAGTATAAAATTCCAAGTACTGAGTTCTCATATTTTGACCTTAACGAAAAAAAATATGTTCGTTTAACTTCTGAAGATTTGTTTGTTGAGGTTTTAGAGGGAAAAGAGTTAGTGACAGATTCTGATGTGAAATCAAACTCAAAAAAAGAAATTATTGTTACCGGTAATAATTTTAGATACATTCAGACCAGTAGTTCGTTTTATTTAGCAAATAAATCAAATTTCTATGCTTCTAAACTTTACTATATAATGTTAATACTTCCGTTGTTATTTATTCCTATGGGGATTATAATTGCTAGAAAGAACAAAGCAAGGAGTAATGATGTTTTAGGAAATAAGTTAAGAAAAGCAGACCGTTTAGCTAAAAAATATCTCTCTGAAGCAAAAAAACAACTAGGAACTAAAGAAGCTTTTTATGTGGCATTAGAAAAAGCACTTCATAATTATTTGAAGGCTAAATTAAAAATTGAGACCTCAGATATTAGTAAAGAAAAAATTACAGAGTTGTTGAAAACAAAAGCTGTACACGAAGATGACATTAACTCATTTATAGAAGTTTTTAACAGTTGTGATATGGCAAGGTATTCTCCTGTAACTGCAGTGGAAATGAAAGATGATTATGAAAAATCAAAAGCTGTAATCACCCAAATTGATAAACAATTGTAAGATGAAAAAAAATCTGATTTTACTGCTATTTCTCTCCGCTCAATTGTTTTCTCAAAACTTTGAACAGTTATTTAAAGAAGGAAATGAACAATACAAGTTGTCTAATTATTCAGAAGCAATTTCTAGCTACGAAAAAATAGAAGCACTTGGATTAATTTCCTCAGCGTTATATTACAATTTAGGAAATTGTCATTACAAACTAAACCAAGTTGCCTCAGCTATATATAATTATGAAAAGGCATTGCTTTTAGATCCTTTAAACGAAGATGCTCAAAGTAATTTAGTGTTTGCAAAAAGACTCACAATAGATGCTATTGAAGAAATTCCTAAAACAATATTTCAAAAACTAGATGACGTTATCGTAAAAAAGTTATCCTACAATGAATGGGCGATTGTTAATGTTGTGTTTTCTGTTCTTGGGACCCTGCTTTTTCTACTATTTTATTTTTCGTTTACGCCTTCAAAAAAACGCATGTTTTTTGTGACTAGTATTCTCAGTTTTCTCCTTTTACTGGTTACTTTATTTTTTACAATAAAAGAGTATACGTATTCAAATACAACTGTAGAGGCAATTATATTCAGTAAAGAAACTAGTATTAATAATGCACCAACAGACAACAGCGAAAAAATATTTACGCTTCATGAAGGAACAAAAGTTCTTGTTTTAGATACCGTAGATAATTGGAAAAAAATTAGAATTTCGGATGGAAAAACTGGCTGGATTATTTCTGATAAGATTAAAACCCTTAGTATTTTTCAAAAAAATTAAAATAACTATCATCAACTTTGTACCTTTGTTTTTTACAAAATCATGAGTAAAACTATTATAACTTTCTTATTTACATTGATCATCACGGCTTCAATCGTAGCGCCTACTTTTGTCAATTTGTCGGAAAGTACTATAGAGATTACAGAAATAGTTGACTTTGGAGAAGAAGAAGAAAATAAAGGTAAAGAATCTATCAAAGATTTGGAGGTAAAAATATATTACTCAACTGATAAGGAGGTTGTGTTTTTAAGCCTTGAGCATAAAAAAAGAATTCGCTATTGTTCAAAGAACTACACTTTTAATTTGACCAAATTAAACAGCCCGCCTCCAGAAGAACTTTTCGCATAAGAAGTCTATCTTCTTAAAACCCTATTCCACGGTATATTTAGTTTTAAAAACAAATACCCGTAACATTTCTGTTATAATATTAACCATAAAACATATTAAAATGAAAGCCCATACAAAAGAAACTCAGGCAGCCATTTCACCAAATAGAGCTATTCACTTATTAAAAGAAGGAAATCAAAGATTTCAATCCAATGAAGAGGTAGACAGAAACTTATTAGCACAGGTATTAGATACAAGTACAGGTCAATACCCCTTTGCTACAATATTACATTGTGTAGACTCTAGAGTTTCTGCAGAATTAGTATTCGACCAAGGAATTGGAGACATCTTTAGCATTAGGATTGCTGGAAACTTTGTAAATGAAGATATTCTAGGAAGTATGGAATTTACTTGTAAGCTCGCAGGAACTAAAGTAATTGTTGTTTTAGGACACACAGCTTGTGGTGCCGTAAAGGGAGCTTGCGATGATGCAAAACTAGGAAATCTCACAACATTACTTAGTAAATTAAAACCCGCAGTTGAAGCAGTTGAAGAACCTGCAGATACAAGCGAAAGAAACTCTGGCAATATTGAATTCGTAAATAATGTAGCAGAGAAAAATGTCTATATGACCATTGCTAATATTAGAGCGCAAAGCCCTGTTTTAGAAGAAATGGAAAATCAAGGAGAAATTAAAATTGTTGGTGCAATGTATGATATTAAGGATGGATCTGTAACATTTTATGATTAAAAACTCCATGAAAAAACTCATTATCATCCTAGTATTCTTAGCTACTCCTTTTTTAGGATTTGGTCAAGAAAATGGTCCAGGTAATTGGCTAGTTTATATCGGAAGTAAGCAGCTAAACTCTAAATGGAACCTTCATCATGAAATTCAGTATAGAAATTACAATACTATTGGAAACTTAGAACAGTTATTACTTAGAACTGGGCTCGGTTATAAAATAGGTGAAAAAAGTAATTTACTTCTTGGTTACGGCTACATAAACTCAGAAAACTATACCGGAAACGAAGATGATAAAGTTACTGTGGAAGAGCATAGAATTTTTCAGCAATTTATTTCAAAACACAATATTGGAAAACTTAGTTTACAACATCGTTATCGTTTTGAGCAGCGTTTTGTAGCAAGTGATTTTAAAACCCGTTTTCGTTATTTCTTAGGACTAAATATTCCTTTCAAAGACTCTAAATATTATCTATCTACTTACAATGAGATTTTCTTAAATGGAGCGTCTAACGTTTTTGATAGAAATAGAGTTTATGGAGGCTTAGGATATAAGGTTTCTTCAGGAATAAAAGTAGAAGTTGGGTATATGAATCAAATTTTTGAAACCTCTAGCAGAGATCAAATTAATCTTATCACATTTATAAATTTTTAATAATAAAGTATGAAAAATCTATTTTCAAATGTTCGTGGCGACCTATTTGGCGGAATTACCGCTGGTATTGTTGCACTACCATTGGCTCTTGCTTTTGGTGTTTCTTCAGGATTAGGACCTGACGCAGGTCTATATGGTGCTATTTTCATTAGTTTTTTTGCTGCACTTTTTGGTGGAACTCCAACACAAATTTCTGGTCCAACAGCGCCAATGACAGCCGTAAGTATGGTTGTTATCGCTGGAATTATAGCTTCTAATAATGGAGATGTAAGTAAAGCATTACCAATTATTTTAACTGTTTTCTTATTGGCTGGTCTTTTGCAAATTGGTTTAGGTCTGGCAGGCTTAGGTAAGTATATTCGATATATTCCGTATCCTGTGGTTTCTGGTTTTATGACTGCTATTGGAGTAATCATATTAGTTACTCAAATCTTACCCTCCATCGGATATAATGCAAAAGAAGACGCTGAGTTTGTGAAGCAATTTGAATCACAGGTTGAAGAAGTTGTTTTAAGTAGATATCTAAAGGATAGTAAAAACAAAAAAACTGATAAAATCCTTACGTTGCAAGATTATAAAAATACAGTAGCGGAAGGTGAAAGCATTGTGCGTGCAGATATCATAAAAGAAAGTAAAACATTAGCCGGAAGAGAAGCTTCGGGTGTTTTAGGAACCTTAAAAGTACTGCCAAGAGCTTTAAGTCATCTAAATTGGCTAGAACTAATCCTAGCTTTAGGGACAATTATCATCATCTATGGATTTAAACGAATAACAACTGTTGTACCTAGTACCTTGGTTGCCTTAGTGGTTATGACGGGTATTTCTGTTGGATTTAGTCTTGACTATAAACCCATAGAAGAAATTCCAAGTGGGTTTCCAATTCCAAATATGGAAATTTTTACCAACTTTAGTTTAGCGAGTATCACTCCTTATATTTTTACAGCCCTAACATTAGCTTTGCTAGGCGCTATTGACTCTCTTCTAACCTCTGTTGTTGCAGATAATATGACTAAGACCAAACACAAACCAAACAAGGAACTTATAGGTCAAGGAATAGGAAATAGTATTGCTTCTATTTTTGGTGGAATTCCTGGTGCAGGTGCTACCATTAGAACAGTTGTAAATATTAATTCAGGTGGGAAAACAAAACTATCAGGAATGGTTGCTGGACTGATGTTATTAGTAATTTTATTAGGATTAGGTCCTGTTGCTTCTAAAATCCCTGCAGCTGTATTAGCTGGAATCCTAGTCACTGTTGGAATTGGAGTAATGGATTATAAAGGATTAAAAGCGATTCCTTCTTTACCTCGAGATATTAAAATAGCTGGTATTAAATTGAGTTCTGAAGTAATTATTATGATTATTGTATTGTTACTTTCTACATTCTGGAATTTAGTATATGCAGTTGGAATTGGATTGGTAATTGCTTCTTTAATGTTTATGAAGAAAATTGGAGATTTAACAGCGCAGCAATCTAACGTAACTTCTTTAAAAGAAGAATCTTGGGCTGATGAAATTGGAATCACAAAAAAATTACGTGAGGAAATTTTCATTAAGCACATTAAAGGACCTTTGTTTTTTGGCTCTACAAGTGACTTTCAGCAACTTATAAAGCAAATACCAGCAACTGCATCTACCATTATTATTCGAATGGATAGAATGGAGTATATAGATCAATCTGGGTTGTATGCTTTAGAAGATAGTATTATAGAGCTTAAGAAAGATGGTAAAAGTGTATTGGTTGTAGATATGCAAACACAGCCTAAATATATGATGGAGCGCATTGATATTATTCCAGATTTAATTCCAGAGGAATTTATTTTTACAGATTTCAAAACCTGTTTACAATGGGTGAAAAATCATAAAGACACCTAAGAAATTATTGAAACTGTCTTCGTTAACTTATCTCAATTTAGAAGATGACTTGTAAGCGCTATAACCTATTAATTTAATACGTTGTAGCGTTTATTTTTTATAATAATAAATACCCTTATTGAAGTTCATTTTTCTTTTCCTCAATCTCTTCAATAATATTTGGAAATAGTGTAGGAACGATTTTCTTTACAGGTGTGTATAAGACAGAGGTCTCTAATGTCTCTTTTTCTACAAAACGAATTACACTATTTAAACGAGTAAAAAATACAAATAATACACTTATAATTAGTACACTTTTTAAAAGAGCAAAAACACCTCCTAGTAGTTTATTAATCATTCCTAGCGCTACAAAATTTGCCATTTTTGTAAAGACCTTTCCTAAGGATGAAACGGCAACTACAATGACTATAAACGTAACAGCAAATGCTGTTAATGTAATATAATTCTTACTCCACTCTACATACTCTTTTAAAATATTTGCAGCAAAATAAGAAAAGTAAATTGCTCCATAAATACCTCCAATTAAAGCAATTAAAGAAGCTATTTCTACAAAAAATCCTTTCATAAAACCTTTTACAAAAGCAAAAAT
>CALKEB010000041.1 GCA_938084845.1 uncultured Polaribacter sp.
TTTTGCCTTATCAACTTCAATATTCTCATCAAACTCTACAGTAATAATGGAATAGTCTTCTTGTGATGTTGATGTAATTTCTATAACATTACTAACAGATTTTAATTTGTCTTCTAGTGGAGTTGTAATCAGTTTCTCAATATCCTCTGCTGTATTACCAGGATATACAGAACTAATGTAAATTTTAGTTTCACTTATTTCCGGAAAATTTTCTCTTGGCATAGTGAAATAAGACGTAATTCCTAAATAAAGGAATAGAAACATTAAAACGTAAATAGTCGTTTTATTATTTATTGCCCAGGACGAAAGCTTAAACTCTTTGTCTACTTTTTTGTTAATTTCGGCCATTGTTAATTAGTTTTTATTGATCACTTTTACAGCCTGTCCATTATTAACACTTCGTGCACCCTCCAATATAATTTCTGTCTCTGTAGAGAGATTTTTTATTACTTCTATAAAATCTCCCTGTGTTTTACCCGTTTCAATCACTAACCTTTCGGCAATAGCTAAATTATTTTCTTTTTTATCTTTTACAACATAAATAAATTGTTGACCCTCTGCATTTTCAGAAATAATAGATTGTGGAATTAAAATTGCATTTTTACTCGTATAATCGTTCAACTTTAACTTTGCAGTTAAATTTGGTTTAATTTCTAGGTCTTGGTTAGGAACTCCAACTTCTATTTTAAAAGATCTATTACTTGGATTTATAAAGTTTCCAACCTGTCTAATTTTAGAATTAACTGTTTTTCCTAATATTGGAAAAATAACTTCTACCTTCTTACCTTTTGTAATACTTGTAATATAATTTTCTGGAACATCTGTTTCTATATACATATTTGAAAGGTTTATAATTCTAAACAATTCAGATTGTTGACCGGGTGCAACCACAGTTCCTTTTTCTCTAAAAATATCATCAATAATTCCTGAAAAAGGGGCATTAATTTTAAACTTCCCTAATTGTTGTTTTAATTGATTTGTAGCATTCTTTTGAGATTTATACGATGCTTTCGCCTGTAAATACTGAATTTCAGATCCAATTTTCTCATTCCATAATCTTTTTTGACGTTCAAAAGTAGTTTTTGCTAATTGTTCATTGGTCTGAGACACCATGACTTGTTGAGCTAATCCTCCATCATCAATTACGGCCAAAAGTTGACCTTTTTTAACATACTGCCCTTCTTTAACTAAAACCTCTTTTAAAATACCGGGGACTTCTGGATACACCAAAACATTTTGTTTGGTTTGAACATTACCTTGCAATTCTATATAGTGAGTAAACACCTGTTCTTGTACTTTAAAGGTTGTAATTAGTGGTGTATTTTTATCCTTATTTAAACTGTTTAATTTTCTGTTTAATTTATTTAAATTGGCTGTTAATTCTTGTAATTCTGTATCAATTCTTATTTTTTCTGATGTGATTTGATCTACATTATTTGTAGCTAGAATTTCCTCTAAAGAAGGCTCTTTTTTGTTACTACAGGCAGTTAAAATAAGTGCCAATAAGAATAGTAAGTATATATTTTTCATAATTTTTTTTATTTAATTGGAATATTTAATGCCGTTTCTAGTGCCGTTTTTTTGGCGATCATATCTAGCATGGATTGCACATAATTTTGTTGCTGAGTAAATAATTGATTTTGAGCTTGTAATAAGTCAAAACTCGAGGAAATCCCTTCAAAAAACTTAGTTCGCTGTTTTCTTTCAATACGTTCAGATAAATCAACATTTTTCTTTGCTGTATTATAATTTTCTATGCTCAATTGGTATTCATTTTTTGCTTTTTCGGCGAGTAACCCTAATCTTTGTTTGGTTTCTTCCAATCTAATATCAGCTGTTTCTAGAGCTATTCTTGCTTGGGATGTTTTCGCTTTTCTACCTAAACTACTAAAAATAGGAACATTTAAACTCACTCCCATTAACGATGAGTCAAACCATTGTTGGTTGCCTCTAAAAAAAGTAAATGTATCAGAAAAGGCTTGTTTCCCATAGTTAACAAAAGCTGACAGACTTGGTAAAGCTTTACTTTTTTCCAATTGCATCATAAGTCTTTTAGATTCTCTATCATTTTCTGCAATTTTAAAATCAATATGTTTAGACAGTTCAAATGGTTTAGAGATAAGTGCTAAATCAATATTGGCCTCTGCTAAAGAATCTAGATTATCTGTTAGTTCAACAACAGTATCAATAGATACTCCTATAGAAAGGTTTAACATTTGGTAGGCAATTCCTCTCATTCTTTGTAAGTTGTACAATTGATTTTTCAAAGTTCCAAATGTAATTTCTAACTGCTCAACATCTTCTTGCTCATTAAACCCGTTCTCATAAATCATTTTTGCATCGTTCAAATTCTTCTCAAGAATTTTAAGATTTCCTTCAAGAATAGCAATACTTTTTTCTGTGACTAAAACATTTCCGTAAGCATTTACAACAGCTTCTCTTGTTAAAATTTCTGTTTTTTCATTGGCTTGTTCAGAAATTTTTAAAAAAGCTCTAGAAGCTTGTAAGCCAACTAAATAAGAACCATCAAATAATAACTGTTTTACTGTTACAGAGGCATTAATGTTTTGTTGTGTTCCAAAAACAACAGGTATAAATCCCTGTGGTAACTCTGGATCTCTATTTGAAGGGATACCGAAATAATCTTCAACTGTCTGAACAACAGAAGCCGTGTTATCAAAGGCAGCCGCAGGTAATAAAGAGACAGGTTGTTTTATAAAATTCTGATAATCGACTTTCGCATCTATTTGTGGCAAACCTGTAGCAGTTGTTTCCCAAACGGTTTCTTGGGCTGATAAGACATTATTTTTCGATGCTTTTGTATTGTAACTATTCTCTAGTGCCAATTCAATAGCCTCCTTTAAAGATAACAAGATTTTTGTTTCTTGAGCAAAACTTGGGAGGCTAAAAAATAGGATTAGGATAAGTATTAAATTCTTT
>CALKEB010000042.1 GCA_938084845.1 uncultured Polaribacter sp.
CAAGTAATGTTTATTAAGAATGACTCTTCGCCTGAGAAACGTTTTTTTAATGGTAAAATAGGAGTTGTTACAGCAATCTCTAGAGACAGTGTTACTGTGCAATGCCCAAGTGAAGCAGAAGAAATTATAACAGAAAGAGAAAAGTGGGATAATGTAAATTATGCTATCAATGAAGATACAAAAGAAATTAAGGAAGATGTTATTGGTTCTTTTTCTCAAATCCCCTTACGTTTGGCTTGGGCCATAACCATACATAAAAGTCAGGGTTTAACTTTTGAAAAAGCCATAATTGATGCAGAGGCTTCTTTTGCACACGGACAAACTTACGTTGCTTTAAGTAGGTGTACTTCATTAGAAGGGTTGGTTCTAAAAACACCAATAACCAGTAATGCTATTATTAATGACCAAACAGTTAGTGCCTTTAATGAGGCTGTTGCAGAAAATCATCCTAACGAAGAAGATTTAATAGCATCAGAAAAAGATTTTCAGTTACATTTAATATCAGAATTGTTTGATTATCAAATTTTATTATATCCAATTTCTAGATTAATAGATATTTATTATAAAAATCAAACTAGTATAAAAGGAGATGTGATAAATCACCTACAAACGATTAAAGATGATGGTATTGTTTCTTTAATGAAAGTGGCTACTGGATTTAAAAATCAGTTACACGTACTAGCAGAAAATAGTGTATTGCCAGAAAATAGTTCCTCTATTCAAGAACGATTTTTAAAAGGGATCGATTATTTTTTAAAGACTACTACTTCTAATATACAAAAACCTATTGATGCTATTCAGTTTTCTACAGATAACAAAGCTGTAAAAAAAGATTTTTTAAAACAGTTTGATGCTTTACAAGAGTTATTAGAAGAAAAGCTGTTTGCTTTGCAACAAATGAAAATTGGTTTTAAGGTTCAAAAGTATTTAAAGGTTAGAGCAAGTGCTGTTTTACAAAAAATGGAGCCTAAAAAGAAGAAGAAATTAAGTTCTAAACGTGATCCTATTTTAGCTTTAAAATTGCGCGAATTAAGAGATGTTATTTCTAAAGCTGCTAAAATTCCACATTTTCAGATATTTACCCAAGAGACATTATATGCTATTTGTGATGCTTTACCTAGATCTGAAAAAGAACTTTTAAAAATTTCAGGAATGGGTAAAATTAGAGTTCAGAAATATGGGGAAGAAATTTTAGAAACAATTAAAGAGTACTGCTTAGAAAACGGAATTAACAGGTTACATGAACAAAAGAAAGAAGATAAAAAATCTACAAAACAAATTACGTTAGAACTTTTTAAATCAGGTCTTTCTGTTTTAGAAATTGCCAAAGAAAGAAGCTTAACCAAAGGAACTATAGAAAGTCATTTAGCAAGTTTTATCCCTTCTGGAGATGTCGATATTTTAGAGCTAATAGAACTAAAGCGCTACAAAAAAATTACAAGTCAAATAGATGAAGTAACATTTAAAAATCTTACAGAATTAAAAGAAAAAGTAGATGCTTCTTTTTCGTTTATGGAGTTGCGTATGGTTTTGTTGTCCATGCAAAATTAATGTTAAGATCTATTATTTTTTTGTAAATTAAAGTATTCAATCTAAAAAAAGAAATCCTAAAAGTTTACAAGTTGTTGGAGTTACCAATAACAAAAATGAGTTTCATATAGACATGGAAAATTTAGAACAACGTGTCAAAGAAAATCAAGAAGAAAAAGAAGGGTTTAATCTATTTAGGGGAAAGTTGCTTGTGCAACTTGTCATTTTCCTCCTAAGTTTTCAGAGAGTGAGTTTGAACATTTGGGAGTAACTAAAACAGATGACTTTAACAACCCTATTTTAGATGATGATCCTGGATTGTTTTATCCATATGCGGTAGAAAGAAGAAGAGGTTTTTTTAAGACATCAACAGTAAGAAACATAGAACTAACAGCACCTTACATGCATAATGGAGCCTATGAAACTCTAGAAAAAGTGGTAGTGTTTTATGATAATGGAGGTGGTGCAGGAATGGGGCTAGAGGTACCTTACCAAACACTTCCAGAAGACTCTTTAGGATTAAACCAAAAATAGATTGGTTCAATCATTGCATTTATGAAATCTCTTAAAGATAAAAAACACGAAACAAAATAAAGTAGTCAATTAGAAAAGTGACTTAGAATAATTTTAAGTCACTTTTTTATTTTAAATCTTTTAAAACTAGCTGAATGGATTTATGGCCATTCCAAGTATTCTCATCTAAGGTATATACAATGTCAAAATCGTTTTGAGCTTCTTCTAATTTATCACCTAAACCAAAACCTATAGCACCAAAAGTTTGTTTATTATCACCCTGAAAAACATTTAACTTTAAGTGGGTTTCATCTGCACCTACTTTTTTACCATAACCATTATCTCTTACACAACTTGTTTTAAAAATCGGCTTCATATTCTGAGGACCAAAAGGTGCCATTTGTGCTATTATTCTAAATAATTTTGGAGTGATTTCAGACAAATCAATCTCTGCATCTATAGTAATTTCTGGCGTCAATAGTTTTTTATCTATAGTTTTAGAAACTACTTCTTCGAACTTATCTTTAAATTTACTATAATTTTCTGGCAATAGAGTTAAGCCAGCAGCATACTTATGTCCTCCAAATTGTTCTATGAATTCTGAGCAAGCCAATAGAGCATTATACACATCAAAACCTTTTACAGATCTTGCAGAAGCGGCCAATTTATCACCATTTTTTGTAAAGACTAAAGTAGGCCTATAATATTTTTCTATTAATCTAGAGGCAACAATACCAATAACACCTTTATGCCAATCTTCTTTGTATACGACAGAGGTAAATCGCTCTTCTTCATTATGATCTATAATTTGAATTAAGGCTTCATCGGTAATTTTTTTATCAAGATCTTTCCTATCTGCATTAAAGATCTCTATATCTGCTGCAAAACTTACAGCAGCATCAAAATCCATCTCTGTTAATAACTCCACAGCATAATTTCCATGTTTCATTCTACCAGCAGCATTAATTCTAGGGGCTATGATAAAAACTACATCTGTAATGGTAAGTTCTTTCTTTTTTGTTTGATGAACTAATGCCTTAATTCCATTTCTAGGGTTGGTATTAATTACTTGTAAACCATAGTGCGCAAGCACTCTATTTTCGCCATTCATAGGTACAATATCTGCAGCAATTGCAGTAGCTACTAAATCTAAATACGAAACAAAGTCTTCTATAGTTTGATTTCTAACTGTGCCTAATGCCTGAATGAGTTTAAACCCAACACCACAGCCACAAAGTTCATCAAATGGATAATTACAATCTTCTCTTTTGGGGTTTAAAACCGCTATAGCTTTGGGTATTTCTTTGCCTGGTTTATGATGATCACAAATAATAAAATCAATCTTTTTTTCAGCTGCATAAGCTACCTTGTCAATGGCTTTAATTCCGCAGTCTAAAGCAATGATTAAAGAAAAATTGTTATCGTCTGCAAAATCAATTCCTGCATAAGAAATACCATACCCTTCTCCATATCTATCGGGTATATAGGTCGCAATAGTAGAAGATAATGTTCTTAAATAAGAGGCAACCAAAGATACTGCTGTTGTACCATCTACATCATAATCTCCATAAACTAAAATGTTTTCATGATTTGTAATGGCCTTGTTTATCCTTGCTACTGCCAAATCCATATCTTTCATTAAAAAAGGATCATGAATATCATGTAAACTGGGCCTAAAAAATAACTTAGCTTCAGAAAAAGTGGTAATATTTCTTTGATAAAGAATTTTAGCAATTGTGGTATCTACTTGTAATTCTTTGGCAAGTTTCTCTATTTTTTCTTTATTTGGTTCTGGTTTTAAGCTCCATCTCATAGCAATCATAGGACTTTAGATTTACAAACTATGCAAATGTATTTCTGTTTCTAACTCTGCAAATTTTCGAAACATTTCCATTACTCCACAGTATTTGGTAACAGATAAATTAACTGCTTTTTGTATTTTATCTGGTTGTAATTCTGTATCAGAAAAGTGATAATCTACTTTAACTTTATCATAGAATTTTGGGTGTTCATCTGTTAATTCAGCAGTAACTTCAATATGAAACTGAGCAACATCTGCCCTCATTTTTTCTAAAAGGGAAACTACATCTAATCCAGAACAACCTGCTAAAGAAGACAACATTAATGCTTTTGGTGCAAAACCAATAACATCTCCATTGTCTTGAGATTTATCAAACATTGTAAATTGATGTCCGCTTGGATTGTCTGTAATAAATTGTGATTTTTGTGTCCATTTTGTTGTAACTATATTTTTTACCATAATTTATAAATTTAAAGAATGAAGTAGTAAATTGTGCATTGAAACAAAAGTAAGAAATCAGAAATAAGTTAATCTTAAAAAGAACAAAACAATGCCCTTTAAATGTAAGCTTTTTTTTACTCTATATCTTATAGGAACCTTTTTTGTTTTTTCACAAACAGATACTGCTCCTTCAATAACAGCAGAAGGACAGCAGATTTATTGTGTAGGAACCCCAATACCTATCGTTACTAATTTTACAATTGAAGATCCTGATGGGACAGGTGTTCAAAATTTTTTCATCCAAATTTCGGATGGATATCAAATGAATTTTGATGAATTAGTATTAACAGGCAATCACCCTACCATAATAGCTAACTGGAATTCCAATGAAGGTAAATTAACACTTAGTCCTAATAATGGCGCTTCAGAAATTTTATTTTCAGACCTTGAAAGTGCAGTAAGCGCTGTAGTTTTTTCATCAAGTACAACCAACCCTACTCCAGAAAAAATATTTTCATTAACATTAGACAATGCCAATTACTTACCACTAACTGATCATTTCTATGAATTTGTTGCAGATGAAGGGATTACTTGGGCTCAAGCAAAACTTTTAGCTGCAGATAGAACTTATTATGGGAGACAAGGCTATTTGGCCACACTTACCTCACAAGAAGAAGCAGAATTTGCAGGAAAACAAGCTTCTGGCACAGGTTGGATAGGGGGTTCTGATGAAGAAACAGAAGGAGAATGGAAATGGATGACTGGTCCTGAAGCAGGTACTGTTTTTTGAAGAGGTCAAGTAAATGGAACGACACCGAATTTTGCTTTCTGGAATAATGGAGAACCGAACAACTTAGGAGAAGAAGATTATGCACATATTACAGATCCAGGGGTTCCAAATGCTATAGAAGGTTCTTGGAATGACTTGTCAAATGTGGGTGGCTCAGGATTGTATGAGCCTAAAGGATATATTGTAGAATATGGAATGCCTGGAGATACCTCATTAAACATCGTTGCAAGTACTAGTATTTATTTACCACAGGTAGTGAATACCACTTCTGAAACATTATGTGAATCGGGTTTTGCAACTATTTCAGCAGAACCTAGTGAGGGTACTATTCTTTGGTATGATGTTCCAACAGGAGGTATCCCAAAAGGGTCTGGAAACACTTTTAGAACATCATTTATTACAGAAAACACAACGTATTATGCTACAATATCTATAAACGGTTGCGCTACATACCAAAGAACACCTGTTACCGTAATTGTAAATCCGAGGCCACAGATTACCAGTGTTACAAATGATTTAATTTGCTCTGGTTCAGCATTATTAAGTGCAGAAGCCTCTCAAGGAGATGTATACTGGTATGAAACCGAAACAAGTACTACACCTATTTTTATTGGAAATAATTATCAAACTCCAGATTTAAATGCAACAACAAGTTATTTTGTAGGAGTTAATCATTTAGGTTGTATTTCTGTTGATAGAACAGAGGTTATAGCAGAGATCGATGATACATTGTTTGAGTTTAGTTTATTACAATCCCAATTTACCCTTTGTGAAGATATTGGAGCAGTAGATTTAGTTATTGCAAATGCGCAAGGGAACTATACTTATATTTGGAAGTTTGAAGGGGCTCTTCTGCCCGAAAACACCCCTATCATAAGCGTTTCAATTCCTGGAGACTATACTGTAAGTGCAGTTTCTGAAGCTGGGTGTATTTCTGAAGAGCAATCACTTACAGTAGTCAATTCAGAAAAAGCAACCCTTACCATACAAGATGTAATTATTGTAGATAATTCAGCTAATAATTCAATACAGCTTGCAAACCCAAACTTAGGAATTGGAACCTATGCCTATGCAATAGATGATGAATTTGGATTGTACTCAGACGAAGCTTTTTTTCAAAACCTTTCACCAGGCCTACATACATTGTTTGTAAAAGATAAAAAAGGCTGTGGTACAGCAAGCCTTCTTTTTTCTATTTTATCTTTTCCAAGTTTTTTTACTCCAAATGAAGATGGACAAAATGATGTTTGGAAAATTTCTGGATTTAATTCAGATTTTTACACAAGCTATTCCATTTTAATTTTTGATAGATTTGGAAAGCTATTGTATAATTTAGAGCAGAATGAGCAAGGCTGGAATGGCTATTATAATGGAAAGCTCCAACCACCAAATGATTATTGGTTTAGAGCTTCTTTAACCGATAGTAATGGTTTATCAATAGAAAAAACAGGTAATTTTAGTTTAATAAGAAAATAACAATTATGGCATTAGTAACTCCTTTAGAGGCAGAACACGATTTAGAAACAAAAAAGTTAGCAGAGTTTTTTAATGAAACATTAGGTTTTTGTCCTAACTCAGTATTAACCATGCAAAGAAGACCAGCAATTTCTAAGGCATTTATAAACTTAAATAAAGCTGTAATGGCTAATGAGGGTAGAGTAACTTCTGCCTTAAAAAGAATGATTGCCTGGGTTTCCAGTAATGCTACTGGCTGTAGATATTGTCAAGCACATGCCATTAGAGCTGCAGAGCGTTATGGAGCAGAGCAAGAGCAGTTAGATAATATTTGGGAATATAAAACACACCCAGCTTTTTCTGAGGCAGAACGTTCAGCTTTAGATTTTTCTTTAGCAGCTTCTATGGTGCCAAATGCAGTAGATGCAAAAATTAAAGAGAAATTATACATCTATTGGGATGAAGGAGAAATCGTAGAAATGTTAGGTGTTATTTCTTTATTTGGATATTTAAATAGGTGGAACGATTCTATGGGTACTACTTTAGAAGAAGATGCTATAGAAAGTGGAAATCAGTTTTTAGTAAAACACGGCTTTGAAGTCGGTAAACACAATGGTTCTCAATACTAATTTATTGAGACAATTTTTTCTTTAAAGGATTAGTCTTAAATGTGATACCATTAAAACCAAATTCTATAAAATTCCGAATATTTTGATGAGATGTTCCATTTTTATCATTTAAAACGCTTTTATAATGTTCGCCAAAACAAAATAAAGTTTCTTCTTTTGTAAACCCTTGTAATTTAGCAAAAGCAAATAATTTGCAAGATCCTGAGTTTTCATTTGCATTATTTTTTATTATGCCATTTTTAAAAGAAGTGGGTGTAAAAACATAATGATGGTCTATGACCTTTATCGTTTCTTTAAATAAAATAGTATTCGAAGATGCTTTGAGTTTACTTTTAAATGATTGAATTGTCATATTTTGTTGTATTTTAGAACAAATTAAACATAAAAAATGAAAAATATAGTATTCACTATTTGTTTATTCGTGCTTACATCTTCTTTTTTTTACGCTCAACGAACAGATAATAAGGAAGCCTCAGTGCTATTGTTAAAGAAATTAGATAAAAAACCCTTAGTTTTTGTAGATGGTAAAAAATTTGATTTTCCAGTAGAAATTATTGACCCTACAACAATAGCATCAATGCATGTATTAAAAGGCAAAGAAGCACTAACACAATATAATGCGCCAAATGGGGTAATTTTAATTCAAACAAAATCTGCTAAACGTTTTAATTTCACGGACATAAAAACAGTTGAAAAAGGATTTGTACTGGAAGATAAGAATACTCCAATGATTATTATTGATGGAAAAAAATCCAATCAAAAAGAGTTGAAAAAACTAACGCCAGACAAGATCGATAAAATAGAAGTATTAAAAGGGGAGAAAGCTTTAGAAAAGCATAATGCATCTAATGGAGTTGTAATTATAACTACAAAAAAAGCGAATTAACTACAATCCAATTTACTTTACAGGTTTACCTTCAACAATTACAACAATTTCTCCTTTTGGAGGTTTTTTTGTAAAATGAGCCAAAACTTCGGTTGCTGTTCCTCTAACAGTTTCTTCAAATAGTTTAGTCAACTCTCTAGAAACAGAAACTTTCCTATCAGCTCCAAAATATGAAATAAAATGCCCTAAGGTTTTTATCAATTTATGAGGAGATTCGTAAAAAATTAAGGTTCTGCTTTCTTCTGCTAAAAGTAGTAAACGCGTTTGGCGTCCTTTTTTTACAGGTAAAAAGCCTTCAAAAACAAACTTGTCATTTGGTAAGCCAGAGTTTACCAAAGCAGGCACAAAAGCTGTCGCTCCAGGTAAACATTCTACATCAATAGCATTTTCTACACAAGCTCTTGTTAGTAAAAACCCTGGATCTGAAATTGCTGGAGTTCCAGCATCAGAGATGACAGCACAAATTTCACCACTTTTTATTCTATTTAAAATACCTTCAATAGATTTGTGTTCATTGTGCATGTGATGACTATGCATTTGAGTATTAATTTCAAAATGCTTTAATAATTTACCACTAGTTCTAGTGTCTTCTGCCAAAATAAAATCCGCTTCTTTTAAAGTTCTAATAGCTCTAAAAGTCATGTCTTCTAAATTCCCAATTGGTGTAGGTACTAAATATAGTTTACTCATAATTGTTAAATAGATTCATAGGTTTCTACAGTAATATCTGCTACTACATCTCCAGTATGTTTTGTAGAAAGGGGTTCGAATAATAAAATATAAACTTCTTCTTTAGCCACAGGTTTATGTGCTACTCCTTTAGGAACAATAAAAAACTCTCCTTCATGTATGGTTACAATTTTATCTTTCAAATGCATTTCTAACACTCCTTTTTGAACCATAAAAAGTTCATCCTCATCCTCATGTTTATGAAAAACAAATTCACCTTTTATTTTTACCAACAAAATTTGCTGCCCATTTAATTCACCAATTTTTTTTGGAGACCAATGCTCATCAAACAAATTAAACTTCTCCTTAATATTAACTACGCTCATAAGATCAAATTTACAAAGAAATTATAGGAATAAATGAATTTATAAAACGATATGTTTTTCCTTTAATTTGATTAATTTTGTAGCTTAAATATAGTTGAAAATGTACAGGAGTCATTCTTGTGGTGAATTAAGAGCATCACACATCAATACAAAAGTTACTTTAGCAGGTTGGGTTCAAAAATCTAGAGACAAGGGTTTTATGGTTTGGGTAGATTTGCGAGATCGATATGGAATCACACAATTAATTTTTGATGAAGAACGTACCCCAAAAGACATTATAGATAAAGCAAAATCTCTTGGTAGAGAGTTTGTAGTTCAGGTAAAAGGTACTGTAATTGAGCGTGAATCTAAAAATGATAAAATGGCTACTGGAGCGGTTGAAGTTTTAGTTTCTGATTTACAAATCTTAAATGAATCTAAATTGCCCCCTTTTACTATTGAAGATAAAACGGATGGTGGAGAAGATATTAGGATGAAATACAGGTATTTAGATATTAGAAGAAATCCTGTTAAAGACAGTTTAATTTTTCGTCATAAAGTAACTATGGAGGTTCGTAAGTACTTGTCTGAACAAGAATTTATAGAAGTAGAAACTCCATATTTAATTAAATCTACACCAGAGGGCGCAAGAGATTTTGTGGTACCCTCTAGAATGAATGAAGGTCAGTTTTATGCTTTGCCACAGTCTCCTCAAACCTTTAAACAATTGTTGATGGTTGGTGGTATGGATAAATATTTTCAGATTGTAAAATGCTTTAGAGACGAAGATTTACGTGCAGATAGACAGCCAGAATTTACACAAATAGATTGTGAAATGGCGTTTGTAACGCAAGAAGATATTCTAAATATTTTCGAAGGATTAACACGTCATTTATTAAAAGAAATTGATGGTGTTGAGGTAGACAAGTTTCCAAGAATGTTGTTTGATGATGCCATGCGTTTGTATGGAAATGACAAGCCAGACATTCGTTTTGGAATGGAGTTTGGCGAGTTAAATGCAGTTACGCAACATAAAGATTTTAAAGTTTTTAATGACGCTGAATTAGTAATTGGTATTGCTGTTCCAGGTGGAAATGCTTATACTAGAAAAGAAATAGACAACATCATTACATGGGTAAAAAGGCCACAAGTTGGCGCCCTTGGAATGATTTATTGTAGAGTTAACGAAGATGGTTCTTTTAAATCTTCTGTAGATAAATTTTACGATCAAGAAGATTTAGCAAAATGGGTAGAGGTTACAGGTGCTAAACCTGGTGATTTGGTTTGTGTTTTGTCTGGAGAAACCAGTAAAGTAAGAGCGCAAATGTCTGCTTTACGTATGGAGCTAGCAGAACGTTTAGGATTAAGAGACCCTAAAGTATTTGCTCCGCTTTGGGTTATAGATTTCCCGTTATTAGAATTGGACGAAGAAACAGGGCATTATCAAGCCATGCATCATCCATTTACCTCTCCAAAACCGGGTCAATTGGAATTGTTAGACTCAAAACCTGGAGAAGTAAAGGCAAACGCCTATGATCTAGTGTTAAATGGAAACGAAATTGGTGGAGGTTCTATTAGAATCCACGACAAAGAAACACAAGCAACAATGCTTAAACATTTAGGGTTTTCTGAAGAAGAAGCTAAAGCACAATTTGGATTTTTAATGGATGCTTTCGAATATGGAGCACCTCCTCATGGAGGTTTGGCTTTTGGACTAGATAGATTGGTCGCTATTTTAGGAGGTCAAGAAACCATTCGTGATTTTATTGCATTCCCAAAGAATAATTCAGGTAGAGATGTTATGATAGATGCACCTGCTTTTATAGATGATGAACAACTGCAAGAGTTGAGTTTAAAACTCGATATTCAAGAATAAATTAAAATCCTGCTTTTGCAGGATTTTTTATTACATTTAAGATATGAAAAAATTAACAACTCTTTTAGCGCTCTTTATTACAATATCTAGTTTTTCACAGTCAATAACTGGAAATGAATTGTTAGAAAAGGCAATTCAATTTCATGATCCAAATGGAAATTGGAATACTTTTAAAGGAGATTTTTTTGTAACTATGGAAACCCCTAATAATGGAGTGCGTAAAAGTAAAATAACGATAGATTTACCAAATCAGTATTTTTCTGTTCTTGCTAAAAAAGATACTATTAGCACTGCATTTATTGTAGATAAAGAGAATTGTAGTTTTAGTTTAAATGGAAAACAAAATTTATCTGCGGACAAAAAGAAAAAGTATAGTTTAAATTGCGAACGAGCTAATTTGTATAAGAATTATTATACCTATTTGTATGGATTGCCAATGAAACTAAAAGATGAAGGTACAATTATTCATCAGGAAGTAGCTACAAAAACCTTTAAGGGTAAAGAGTATTTGGTTTTAAAAGTAACCTACAAACAAAATATAGGTAAAGACACTTGGTATTTTTATTTTAATCCAAAAACGTTTGCTATGGAAGTATATCAGTTTTTTAAAGAGACTAAAGATAGTGGAGAGTACATTTTATTATCTGGTTTAGAAACTATCAATGCTATTAAAATGCCAAAAGTAAGAACCTGGTATTATAATAAGGACAATAATTATCTAGGTACAGATATTTTGTCTACAACCAAATAGGTCACTTTAAATGCCAACTAAGAATAAATATCTAAAACAAATTTTACTTTGGAGATATCAGTTTATTTCTGAAAGACAATTTATTTATGTTTTTAAAAAATTCGTATTTGTTTTTCCTCTTTTTTAATAGCTGCCTAAAGTAAAGCAAATTAAAAATAATTTATGCTTCCCTAGATTTTTGAATTTTAAAGATAGAACTTTTGTAATTTTGTACTATGAAGTTACTGTTAAAGATACTTTTTGTAGTATTTATTATTTGGATGTTAGTTGGTGCTTTTTTAGTGAATACAAATCACGAAAAAGCACAAGTAGTCATGGGGTTAGGAGTCTTTTTTTTAGCCTTTGTTTTTATGCCTTTATTTATTTATTATCGATACAAAGACGGTAAATACAAGAAATACATTTTAAATGATCAAAAACTAATGGCTGCGTTTAAACAAAGAGACAAAAAATAATCTACCATTAAGCCCTTACTTCATTCAGTAAACGCTTTTTTTTAACATGAATTGCAACACCATTAGATACTTTCAAGTGAATGCTACAGATAATTTAATAAGTTGATACTTAGATTGATTGAGTTTTAATATTTTTATTTCATAGAAAAGAAAATTTAACCTAAATTATAAGTTTTCTTAACGTTAAAAATCCCAATTAATAAAATTAAGCCTCTATTTTTGATGTGTTAAAAGTTTCATTATTTAAAAGGAAAGCTATAAGAAAGAAGTGTAATGTTTTGAATTGATTGTTAAAATCTCGGGTTGTGCCGAGGTTTTTTTTGTTTAAAAACAATATGGCTATTGTTTCATCTTTTTTGGGTTTACAATTAAGAATAGTTCGTATTTTTGTCTTCTATGATA
The DNA here is from genome assembly GCA_938084845.1 of uncultured Polaribacter sp. GTDB lineage: Bacteria > Bacteroidota > Bacteroidia > Flavobacteriales > Flavobacteriaceae > Polaribacter. The sequence continues at coordinate 12,564 of CALKEB010000042.1, forward strand.
GATCAAAAAGAGGCCATTTCTGAAAAAGTTGTTTTAATAGGTATAATTACTCAACTGCAAGATGAGACAAAATCAACAGAATATTTAGATGAATTAGAGTTTTTAACTCAAACCGCTGGTGGTGTTGTGGTAAAAAGGTTTGTTCAAAAAATGGAAAGGCCAAATCCTAAAACTTTTTTAGGTGCAGGAAAATTAGAAGAAGTTAAGGCTTACATACATACCCATATGATTGGGACAGCTATTTTTGATGATGAGCTATCGCCAGCACAATTAAGAAATATAGAAAAAATTTTAGGTTGCAAAATTTTAGACAGAACTAATTTAATACTAGATATTTTTGCGCAAAGAGCACAAACTAGTTCTGCAAAGACTCAAGTAGAATTGGCTCAAAGTGAATATTTGTTGCCAAGATTAACTCGACTATGGACACACTTAGATAAGCAAAAAGGGGGGATTGGTATGCGTGGACCAGGAGAAACAGAAATAGAGACAGATAGACGTATAATTAGAGATAAAATAGCGGTTTTAAAAAATCGTTTAAAAACGATAGATAAGCAAATGGCTGTTCAAAGAAAGAACCGTGGTAAAATGGTAAGAGTTGCTTTAGTTGGGTATACGAATGTTGGGAAATCTACACTAATGAATGTTATTAGTAAAAGTGATGTTTTTGCAGAAAATAAATTATTTGCAACACTAGATACCACTGTTCGTAAAGTAGTCATTAAAAATATTCCTTTTTTGATGACAGATACGGTTGGGTTTATCAGAAAATTACCTACACAATTAGTTGAATCTTTTAAATCTACTTTAGATGAGGTTCGTGAAGCAGATTTATTGCTGCATGTTGTAGATATTTCTCATCCAAATTTTGAAGATCATATCGCTTCAGTAAATACTATTTTAACAGATATTAAATGCGATGATAAACCAACTTTAATGGTGTTTAATAAAATTGATGCCTATGAACACGAAACTATTGATAATGACGATTTGGTAACTGAAAAAACCAAAGAGCATTATACATTACTCGATTGGAAAAAAACATGGATGAATGACAAAGAAGTACAATCTATATTTATTTCTGCTTTAAACAAAGAAAACTTAGAGGATTTTAAAGAAAAAACGTACGAAGAAGTAAAAAAGATACACATTCAACGTTTTCCTTATAACGACTTTTTATATTATGAATATAAAGAAGAGTAAGACGTATTTTTTTATGTAGTAAAAGAGTAAGTAAATTCAGGACTTCATGGGTAGGAAATTAATTGGTGTTACCATCTTTTATTATTCCCATTCTTTTTGCTCTATTTTCCCAAGACTTTCTTGCCAAAGCTTGTAAATCTGCCACAGAATCTGACTCGTCCATAATCTCTAATCCTAATAAGGTTTCTATAACGTCTTCTTGAGTTACTAAACCATTTACTGAACCATACTCGTCTACGACTAAAGCAATATGCTCTCTTTCTTTTATAAGTTTGTCAAATAAATCTGGAATAGATAATTCTCTGTCAGTAATTAAAATTGTTCTTTTTATGCTTGCCAGTGTGTCATTCCCTTTTCCGTTTATAATTGCTTCTAAGAGTTGATCTTTTAAGAAATAACCTGTAATTTCATCTGGATTTTCATTAAAAAGAGGAATTCTAGAAAATCGTAATTTTTGATGGTCTTGGTAAAAAGAGGCAATAGTTTGTTGTTCGTCTGCAAGCGCTAAGACAGTTCTAGGTGTCATTACATCTTTTACCTT
>CALKEB010000043.1 GCA_938084845.1 uncultured Polaribacter sp.
TGGTGAATTTAATATTGGTAAACTTTCTTTTTCATATGAAAGTGCTTTATCTTATGTGCCTCCAATTGCAGATGCTGGAGAAACTATTTCTATAATAGCTCCGGTTTCTACAGCGACTCTTGATGGATCAGCAAGTAATGATCCTGAAGGTGGGGCAATTACTTATAATTGGCAGCAAATATATGGATCATCTACAGTTATTTTTGATACAAATACTGTAGCCAGCCCAAATATATCTAATTTAGAAAATGGGGTTTACAAATTTAAGTTAACCGTAAGTAATGGAAGTTATGAAGCTTATGATGAGGTTTTAGTAGTTGTAACATCTAATGGAAATGTGAATCCTACAATATCTATAAGCGCACCTGATGATAATGCTACATTTAAGGAAGGAGAAGAAATCAATATTACAACAACAACTAATGATTTAGATGGTACTGTAGATTTGGTTGAGTTTTTTAATGGATCAACTAAATTAGGTGAAGCTACTAGTGTTCCTTTCTCATATATTTGGCAAAATGCATCCATAGGTTCTCATCAATTAACAGCAGTTGCTACAGATGATTTTGGAGGTAAAACAACTTCTCAAGAAATTACAGTTTCTGTTACTGAAGAACAAAAGTGTGAAGAGGTCTCAGCAGAAGCAAGTCAAGGTAGTTTTTCTCAAGGTTATACTGTTTCCTTTGAAACTATTGGAAATGCTGTTACCATTCAATTTGAACTTTTAGACACCGACAAAGCAGGAGTAGTTGCTTATTTATGGAAGCAATCCCCTTTTACAGAAACACAAATGAATCAAGAATCAGGCTTACTTTTTTCTAGTACTGTTGGCGGTCTTTCAATTGGCGAAACCATAAGTTATGCTTGTAAATTTGCCTATGCTGGAGGATTATCTGCAACTAAATATTTTGAATATGTTGTTGGAACAGACTGTTCAGATGATAGTGGAGACACTGTTAATCCAGAAAATTTCACAGCATCTATTGGTACAATTACTGCATCTAGTATAGAACTTTTATTAAATGCAACAGATAATTCAGGAAGAGTTATTTATGATATTACTTACAATAATGACACACAATCTTATAGTGAAGATTCAGGTATTCAAAAATCTGTAATCATAAATGGATTGAATGCCGAAACTGCTTATTCTTTTTCTATTAATGCTAAAGACTTATCCGGAAATGAGGCAGATAATAATAGTATTATTTTAGAAGCTACTACATCAGAAAATACAAATTCTGATTGCTCAGGAACTTTAAGCAATGCAGCACAAGGTGCTTTTTCTATTGGTTATACCTATGAATTTATTACAAATGGCTCAGATGTAACAATTAATTTTGAACTTTTAGATACAGATAAAACTGGATTAGTAGCTTACTTATGGGAACAAACCCCTTTTTCTGAAGTACAAATGAGTAGTACAGGACAACAACGTTTTTCTAAAACAATAAGTGGTTTAACTACGGGACAGACAATAAATTATGCTTGTAAGTTCGCTTTTGCGGGAGGTTTAGCAGTAACTGAATATTTACCTTACACAGTTGGTGATAATTGTACGTTAAGCACAATAAATTATTCTGAGTATGCCAAAGAAATACAGCTATTTCCTAACCCAGTAAAAGGTGTATTAACTGTTACGTCAGAGAACTTTCCGATAACTAAAATAGAAATTTATTCATTAGTAGGTAAAAAGCTAAAGGTTTTTAATACCAATTTAAATGCTTTACAGGTAGAAGATCTTTCTAGCGGAATGTATTTGATAAAAGTATTTAATGAAAACCTATCTTACACAACTAAATTTATAAAAGAATAGGGTATTTACATTTACACACAAACTAAAAAACCGTTTAGAATTTTCTAAACGGTTTTTTTGATACCAACATGTAGTTGATTTATTTATTCACAATAACATATTCTCCTTTTTCTATTAAAGGAATCGCTTGTTTAAACTTTACCACTTTTTCTTCTCCACTCATTACATTTTTAATAGTAACACGTTCATTTCTTCCAATTTTTGGTTGTTCTCTTACAATGGTTTCTACTGGTTCTGAAGATTGTTGGCGAGAATTTTGAATGGCTTGTTCTGTCGTATTTTGAACATCTGCCTTGCTCGTATTTAAGCGTTCTCTTTTTTGCTGTCTTGCTTCAGAGATTTGATTACGATCTTGAGCAGGCAATTCACCTTTAAACAAGAAAGATAATACTTCTCTATTAATTTCATCTACCGTTCTTTTAAACAGCTCAAAAGCTTCAAACTTATAGATTAATAAGGGATCTTTCTGCTCGTAAGATGCATTTTGAACAGATTGTTTAAGATCATCCATTTTACGTAAGTGATCTTTCCAGTTTTCATCTATAATTGCAAGCGTTATATTTTTTTCAAAATCGGTTACTAAACTTTTACCTTCACTTTCATATGCCTCTTTTAAATTAGTAACAACTTGTAATGATTTTGTTCCATCTGTAAAAGGCACAACAATACGTTCGTATTTGTCTGCTTCGTTTTCAAAAACATCTTTAATTACAGGGTAAGCTAAAATAGCATTACGTTCAATTTTATCTTTGTAATGGTTAGTTACATGAGTATACAAGTTATCTGTAATTTCTTTTTCTGATAAGCTATTAAAATCATGTTCAGAAATAGGGGAGGTCATTGAAGAAAAACGAATTAGCTCAAACTCAAAATTCTGAAAATCTTTAAATCCTTTATTTTTTAAAACAATGGCTTCACAAGTATCATAAATCATATTTGCAATATCTACTTGCAAGCGTTTACCATCTAAAGCATTTCTTCTTCTTTTGTAAACAAATTCACGCTGCGAATTCATAATATCGTCATACTCTAACAAACGCTTACGAATACCGAAGTTATTTTCTTCCACTTTTTTCTGCGCTCTTTCAATAGATTTAGAGATCATAGAATGCTGTATTACCTCACCCTCTTTAAGGCCCATTCTATCCATCATCTTTGCAATTCTATCTGAACCAAATAAACGCATTAAGTTATCGTCTAAAGCCACATAAAACTGTGAAGAACCAACATCTCCTTGTCTACCTGCACGTCCTCTAAGCTGTCTATCAACACGTCTAGAATCGTGTCTTTCAGTACCAATAATTGCCAAACCACCAGCTTCTTTTACTTCTTTAGATAGTTTTATATCTGTTCCACGTCCTGCCATATTAGTCGCAATGGTAACCACACCAGGTTTACCAGCTTCTGCAACCACATCTGCTTCCCGTTTGTGTAGTTTTGCATTTAGAATATTATGAGGAATTTTACGCATTTGCAGCATTCTACCTAACAATTCTGAAATTTCTACAGAGGTTGTACCTACTAAAACAGGTCTCTTTTCTGCTACTAATTTTACGATATCATCAATTACTGCATTGTATTTTTCACGAGCAGTTTTGTATACTAAATCGTCTTTATCATCTCTTGCAATTGGTTTATTTGTAGGTATCTCTACAACATCTAATTTGTATATTTCCCAAAATTCACCAGCTTCAGTAATGGCTGTTCCTGTCATACCAGACAGTTTTCTGTACATTCTAAAGTAATTTTGTAAGGTTACTGTAGCAAACGTTTGTGTGGCATCTTCAATTTTCACATTTTCTTTAGCCTCAATTGCTTGGTGTAATCCATCAGAGTAACGACGACCATCCATAATACGTCCTGTCTGCTCATCAACAATCATTACTTTATTGTTCATAACAACATACTCTACATCTCTTTCAAAAACAGTATATGCTTTTAAAAGTTGATTCATTGTATGGATGCGCTCACTTTTTATGCTAAAATCTTTGTATAATTCTTCTTTAAGTACTGCTTTTTCTTCAGTAGTTTTTTCAGAACTGTCAATTTCTCCAACTTTTACTCCAATATCTGGGAGTACAAAGAACGTATCATTTTTTGTTTTTTCAGAGAGGTGAGCAATACCTTTGTCTGTTAAATCAATTTGATTATTTTTTTCTTCAACTACAAAATATAAATCCTCGTCAATTTCTGGCATTAACTTATTATTATCTTGCATGTAGGTATTCTCTGTTTTTTGAAGAATTTGCTTGATACCTTCTTGCGATAAGAATTTAATTAATGCTTTATTTTTTGGTAAACCTCTATGTACTCTTAAAAGTTGTTTTCCTCCTTCTTTTTCATCTCCTTCTGCCAATAATTTTTTAGCTTCTGCCAAAACTTTAACTAAATTTTGTTTTTGAAGCGAAACAATATCAGAAACTAATGGTTTTAATTCATTAAATTCATGAACATCTCCTTTTGGAACTGGTCCAGAGATAATTAGCGGTGTTCTGGCATCATCAATTAAAACAGAATCTACCTCATCTATAATGGCATAGTTTGGTGCTCTTTGTACTAAATCGTCTTTAGAGCTAGCCATATTATCCCTTAAATAATCAAAACCAAACTCGTTATTTGTACCATAAGTAATGTCTGCATTGTACGCTTTTCTTCTTGCATCCGAGTTGGGTTGATGAAAATCGATACAATCTGTAGACAATCCATGAAATTCAAAAATTGGAGCCATCCAAGCTCTATCCCTTTTTGCAAGGTAGTCGTTTACTGTAACAACATGCACTCCGTTTCCGGTTAATGCATTTAAATAAACAGGTAGGGTAGAGACTAATGTTTTACCTTCACCAGTCATCATTTCAGCAATTTTACCTTGGTGTAAAACAGAACCACCAATTAACTGAACATCATAATGTACCATATCCCAAGTTACCGGCTTTCCTGCTGCATCCCAAGAATTTGCCCAGTAAGCTTTGTCATCTTCTAATGAAATGTGTTGGTTTTGTGCAGATAGTTCTCTGTCAAATGGAGTGGCTGTAACCTCAATTTCTTCGTTTTCAACAAAACGTTTTGCAGTTTCTTTAATAACTGCAAAAGCTTCTGGCATAATTTCTTCCAAAATATTTTCTGAAATAGTATATGCTTCATCTTTTAAAGCGTCAATTTCTGAATATATATCTTCTTGTCTATCGATATCAGCATCTTTTGCTTCGTTCTCTAAAATTGCAATCTTTTCGTCTAATGATTGTGTAGCGTTTTTTATTTTTTCTTTAAAAGAAAAAGTTTTAGCTCGTAATCCATCATGAGATAGTTTGGCAATTTCTACTTCGAATTTTTTAACATTATCTACAACTGGTTGTAGTAATTTTAAATCTTTTTGTTGCTTGTCTCCAACAAAAATTTTTATTACTGAATCTAAGATACCCATTATTCCATTTTTTTCAGTTAAAAATAACTGTATTATATATTATAACCATAAAAACATTTTTTTATGATTTAGTGTGTTCAAAAGAAAACAAAAAAAAAGCCTCTTTAGAGACTTTGATATGTTTTTTGAGTTTAATATTCGTCCTCATTCCAAAGATAATCATCTTCGGTTGGATAATCAGGCCAAATTTCAATGATCGAATCGTAAGAGTCGCCCTCATCTTCTATGTCCTGAAGGTTTTCTACAACCTCTAAAGGAGCTCCAGTTCTAATAGCATAATCTATTAATTCGTCTTTGGTTGCTGGCCAAGGTGCATCTGCTAAATAAGATGCCAATTCTAATGTCCAATACATTTCTTAATGTTTAATTTTGTGCAAAAATAATTTTTTTGCTGAATTATGCAAGTCTTTTTTAAGAAATATAACATCAATAAAAAAAAAACTTAATTGTTTTTGGTAGGAATCCATTTAAATTCCTCTATATCTAACTGTTTAGACAACATTCGTGCCAACACAAAAAGGTAGTCAGAAAGTCTGTTTAAGTATTTTAAAATAGCTGGATTTATTGATTCTTGATCATTTAACGCTACCGAAAGACGCTCTGCTCTTCTACAAACACATCTCGCTACGTGACAGAATGACACTGCTTGATGGCCACTAGGTAAAATAAAATGAGTCATTTGTGGGAGTTTAGCATCCATAACATCTATTTCATTTTCTAAAAACTGTACAGCTGTTTCATTAATTTTTGGAATATTTAACCGCTCTTTACCAGATTTTAAAGTTTCTTTCTCAGGTGGTGTTGCTAACATAGCACCTAGTGTAAAAAGATCATTCTGAATTTTCAATAATGCTTTTTTACTTATCTCATCAATTTCCTGATCTTTAATTAGGCCAATATAAGCATTAAGTTCATCTACAGTTCCATAGCTATCAATTCTTAAATTGTATTTTTTTACTCTACTACCTCCAAAAAGAGCAGTACTTCCTTCATCACCAGTTTTTGTATATATTTTCATAAATTCTTACGCTAAGGTTTAGATAACAAATTTACGAAGTTTAAAGCTTTAAAACTTGTTAAATTCGTATTATAAAATGTTCTTTTGCTTGTTTTGGCCTAAAAAAGATTATACCAAAATAAAATAAATCTACAGTTACAATATTTTCTGTTTGGCCAATAATTTTTTTCCAAGATTTGTTGTTTTCTGTAGCGTCATGTATACCTTTTATTAGAATTATGTGCTTTGTATTTAAATACGTTATATTCCAGTTTTTCACATGTTCTAAATAGACTAAAATTAGCTCTTTTGTAATTGTTTCTTCTTTTTCTAGGGTATTGTAATAAATGGTATCTATGTTAAAATAACTTAGAATTTTAGCAACAATTTTTCTTTCTTTTTTAGTAAGTTCGTCTAACCTAGTGTCACTATTTAGCACTGGTAAACTGTTTGTCTTTTTATACAATCCTTTGGTAACAAATTGATATACAAATGGAGAGTGAACACCATGTTGATTGGTAGATTTTAGCAAAAAAGTTAAATAGTTAAAATACTTTGTAAACATCTAAGTTGTAAATTATTGTTCTCCTTATATCTTGCAAAAATGATTAATTTTGTGCAACTAAACTATAAATATTTAGAAAATGGTTCCTAAAAATGAATATGCTCCTTACTTTGAGCAGTACATAAAACTTGTAAACCAAAATAAATCAATTTTAGAAAACCTCATTGATAGTCAAACTGATTTTGAAAGTACGTTAAGAAACATACAATCGCACAAACATATGTATTCTTATGCTAAAGGAAAATGGACATTAAAACAAGTAGTACAACATCTTATTGATACAGAGAGAGTATTTACTTATAGAGCGCTTTGTTTTGCAAGAAATGAGCCTAATTCATTACCAGGGTTTGATCAAGATATTTTTAGTACTTATGATAATGCCAATATCCAAAACTTTAAAGATTTATTAGATGATATGGCAGGAGTTAGAAAAAGTTCCATTGCACTATTTAAAAGCTTTTCTGAAGAAGCTTTAGCAAGAAAAGGGATTGCCTCAAAGCAAGAAATATCAGTTAGGGCGTTAGGCTATTTATTTTCTGGACATCAATTGCATCATTTAAATAGTGTTAAAAAAAGATATTTATAACTTTGTAATTTATATATTTACAGAATGGAATTACCAAAATTTTTATTAGCCGATAACAGCAACCATCCAGAAGATATTTTTGTTCTCCATACAGAATTTCCTCGTTTTATGATTAATTTAAAGGACGATGAAATCGAATGGTTTGAGGATTTAACAGGCGAGAATGAAGAAGACATCGCAACAGAGCTCGCTGATTTAATGGATAAGGCTGGTGAATTTTATGATGAAGAAATGAAAAAATATGCGTAAGCATTCTATTTTCCTTTTTCTACAAGTTCAATTTTATTCACGTTAGTTTTTGTAGTAAATACTTCGTAATTTATAGTTACACTTTTCTTCTCTATTTTATCTATGGTTCCAACAGAATTTGATCCTATAATTTTTACTCTATCATTTAATTTATAGACATACTCAGATTTTTCTTTAGCTATTTTTGCTGCTTTAACTTCTTTTTCTTTTCTAACTTCAACCACTTTTTTTAAGACCTCTTTTTCTACTTTTTGAATAACCTCTTGCAGTTGTTTTTGGACCACCTTAGCCTTTTGTTTTTCTGACTTTGTTTTTAACTTTAATGGATTTTTTTTAGCGTGCTTTACTTTTTCATCTGCTACCCATTTATTAAAGCTTTGGTTTAAATGTTTTTTATTATTTGTTTGAAAATATTTATTCAGTAGTTCGTTTACCTTTCTTCCTAAAGAAAGCATTTTTTGATTTTTATCATACAACTCTTGAAAACCTGATAGTTTTTCTTGAATTCTAAGTTCTTTTTCTTGTAAACTTTCTAAATGCTCTTGTCCTTTTACTTTTTGATTTTCTAAACTATCTGAATTTTTTTGTAATCGGTTTCTTTCTTTTTGAAGTTTACTAATTGTTTTATCCAAACGTACTTTTTCAGTTTCTACACGCTTTTTAGCTTTATTTATTAAGCTAAAAGGAATCCCGTTTTTTTGGGCCACCTCAAAAGTAAAAGAACTACCAGCTTGCCCTATAAATAGTTTATACAGTGGTTCTAAAGTTTTTTCATTAAACTGCATATTGGCATTCGTTACATTATCTAGTTCATTTGCCAAAACTTTTAGATTGGAATAATGCGTAGTAATTATTCCGAATGCTTTTTTATGATAAAACTCCTCTAAAAAAATTTCTGCTAAAGCACCTCCTAGTTCAGGGTCAGATCCAGTACCAAATTCATCTATTAAAAACAAGGTGTTTTCATTACATTTTCTTAAAAAATAGCGCATATTTTTTAACCGATAACTGTAGGTACTTAATTGATTTTCAATAGATTGATTGTCTCCAATGTCTGTTAGAATAGTATCAAAAATATAAGTTTCACTTCGCTCGTCAACAGGAATTAAAATTCCACTTTGCACCATAACTTGCAGTAAACCAATGGTTTTTAATGTAATACTTTTTCCACCTGCATTTGGTCCAGATATTACTATTATTTGTTGATTTGTATCTAGTTTAATTGTTTGTGAAATTGTGTTTATATTTTGCGCTTTATTTTTTTTCCACAATACTGGATGGTAGGCATCTTTAAAGTATATTTTTTTCTCTTTCGTAATTTTTGGCAAAACAGCATCCATATCTTTTGCATATTTTGCTTTAGCACTAATGCTGTCTATGTGAGTTAAAAAAGTAATGTAATCTTCTAATAAAGAAACTAAAGGTCTAATAGTGTCTGCTAAATCTCTAAGTATTTTTATAACTTCTTGTTTTTCTTCATACACTAAGTTTTGATATTCTCTACTATAAGCTAACGTTGCTTGTGGTGAAATATATACAATACCTCCAGATTTAGAAGAGCCTAGCAAACTACCAGAAACTTTTCTTCTATGCATAGCAGAGACAGCTAATACCCTTTGGTTGTCTACAATTGTTTCTTTAATATCATCTAAATATCCAGCTGCAACTGCTTTAGATAAAGCAGAAGAAAAGCTAGCTCCAATTTTACTTCTAACAGTATTAATGCCTCTTCGAATTTGTTTTAAAGAAGATGATGCATTACTTTTTACCTCACCAGATCTGTCAATAATTTTCTTAATTTCATCATCAACATAAGTTGTAAATTCAATTTTTTGGGTAAGTTTAAAAAAGGTTGGAAATAAAATTTCAAATTTTTTAAAGAACTTTATGTGTTCATTAACAGTTAGTGAGGTTGCTGCGATTTTTAGAAATGCATCTGTTTCTATAAAACTATTTTCTATTGCCAAACGCTTTACACTTTCAGTAATATTGTCAAAACCATGATTTGGAATCCGATTGTCATTTTGAAAAGAAGCAACATATTCATCTACTAAATGCAATTCTTTAAACAATTCTTTTTTATCAAATAGTGGTTTAGTTTCAAGAATTTTTTCTTTTCCTAAACCAGAAATACAATATTCTGAAATATGTTGTAGAACCGTAGAGAATTCTAAATCTTGAAGTGATTTTTCTGATATATTTTTATTCAAAATAGTATATTTGACTTTACTACAAAAATAAGAAACAATGCAGGTAAAAATAGCTGAACCTTGGAAAAATATTTTAAAAGAAGAATTTGAAAAACCGTATTTTAAAGAGCTGGCTATTTTTGTTAAAAATGATTATCAAAATTTTACATGCTATCCCAAAGGATCTGATATTTTTGCAGCTTTTGATTTTTGTAGTTTTAATGATCTAAAAGTAGTTATTCTCGGTCAAGACCCATACCATGGTCCAAATCAAGCAAATGGTTTGTGCTTTTCAGTGAAAGAAGGAGTACCACATCCACCATCATTAATTAACATTTTTAAAGAAATTTCTACAGATCTAAATCTACCTTACCCCAAAAGTGGTAATTTAGAGCATTGGGCAAAACAGGGAGTTTTACTATTAAATGCCACGCTAACTGTAAGAGCACATGAGGCAGGAAGTCATCAAAAACAGGGTTGGGAAGAGTTTACAGATCAAGTAATTCAAAAGATTTCCAATCAAAAAGAAGGTATCATTTTTTTACTTTGGGGTGGTTTTGCCAAAAAGAAAGCAAAACTTATAGACGCCAAAAAACATTATATTCTTGAGTCTGGGCATCCATCGCCATTAAGTGCCAATAGAGGCTATTGGTTTGGAAACCATCATTTCTCTAAAACCAATGTACTACTTTCTAATTTAAAAAAGACTGTAATAAATTGGTAGGGATTACTTTTTTATTGTAATAAGGCAATAAGATAAATTCTATAATATCTTCTGTAGAATCTTTATATTCTATATTTTTTATTGGCTCTGTTTGAAGCCATCCAATTATTTTATGTAAACTTTTTTTGTTTAATTTTTTTAAAACAGTTACTCTCATCTTTTCTAAAGCTAAAGCATTACATTTTTGCTCGTACTGATTCTTCATAGGAATTACTAAGAGTTTTTTACGCAAAAATAAGGCCTCAGAAGGTGTTTCAAAGCCAGCACCACATAAAATTCCATTAGATGAAGACATGCTTTTTATAAAATCAAACTCATTGATCGGGTAAATTGTAATATTTTTTTTAAAAATTAAGCTGTTTGTTTGTTTAGAAAAAATATGCCATTTTACGATTGGTATTATTGATACTATTTTTGCAATTCTATCATGATGATAGGCAGGTAAGTAAATCGTATAATGTCCTTTATTAGAAACTTTAGTTTCTCTTATTTTTTTTCTTATGATAGGAAGAAAAATAGAAGGATGATAATTTTTAAAATGAAATCCATATTTATTTTTTGAAGGGGCATAATATTTTAAAATTAGTTTTTCTAAAATATGATTTCTATAGGATGGAACGGCTTTATTGATGATTGCATTTTGATGACTTAATGAGACAATATCTGTATTAGTCAATTTTGCAGCCCAAGCAGAAACAGGTTCAAAATCATTTATTACTAAATCGTATTCTTCTAAAGATAAACTTTTAACTTCTTTTATAAATCGTTTTAAATTCATCTTTTTATAAGACTTCCAAAAGTCAATACCTCCTTTTTTACCGTTTGTGAAGTTTAATCCGTGAAATTTAAATTTTATTGGATACTCTAATTCAATATCACATTCATTACCACTTATTAAAAGATCTACCTCTGCTTTTTTTCTTAGGATTGGAACTATTTCTTTTGCTCTAGTAATATGTCCATTTCCTGTACCTTGGATAGCGTAAAGTATTTTCATATTATAATTTTTTAGTATTTTGAATGTTAAATTCTTCTAGTAGTTCATTAAAAATAATAGCATTATCCTGTTTCTTATTTTTATTTTTTTCTTTTTTCTCTTTGTCTTTTTTCTCTTTTTCTAAGCTTCTTGCAAATTCGTCTTTTTGGTATTCATAAAGAGACCATTCTTTATTGTTGTATTCTAGTGCTGTTAAGTTTTCTATCCAATCACCAGAATTTAGGTAAAGCGTCTGACCTTTACTATTTTTTATAGTTCGAATTTCGGGTTGGTGTATGTGACCACAAACTACATAATCATATTCATTTTCTATAGCAATGTCTGAAGCTGTTTTTTCGAAATTATTTATAAACTTTATAGCGCCTTTTAAACTGTTTTTTATCTTTTTTGACAAGGAGAGTTTACCATAGCCAAATAGCTTACTGCACCAATTCACTAAAGTGTTTAATAATATTAATAAGTCATATCCTTTTCCTCCTAATTTTGCAAGCCATTTAGAATGTTTCATTGTTATGTCAAAAACATCACCATGAAAAATCCATGCTTTTTTGTCATTTAGTTCAAGTATGAGCTTATTCACTATTTGAAAATTCCCTAGTTTAAATGATTTGAATTTTCGAAGCATTTCATCGTGGTTTCCAGTAATGTAATATACTTCAGTTTCATTTGTAAGTAAAGAGGTTATGTGTTTTAACACACTCATATGACTTTTAGGGAAATACCGTTTGTTAAATTGCCAGATATCTTTAATATCTCCATTTAACACTAGTGTTTTGGGGTTAATCGTTTTTAAGTAATTTAGTAATTCTTTAGCTCTGCAACCATAAGTGCCAAGGTGTACGTCTGAGATTACAACTAATTCAACAGGACGTTTTTTAACTTTTATCATTCTTAAATATTGAATAATTAGCGTTAAATACGTTACATGCTATTCAGGGAAAACCGTGCTAAGGTCAAATAAAATGTAACTCTAATTTATTCAAAAATAGAAGTGTAATGTGTTTTAATTATAAATTAATAATGATTAAAAAGTAACCTAACCATTATAAAAAAGTTGATTTAATGTTTTTTTAAAGTTAACTAAAACATTAGTTAAGAGGTAGGGTAACGAATAAGAAATGGGTCTTAAATTAATGCGAACTGCTGTGAATTATTCGTAATTTCTGAGTTAGAAGCCAATCCACATGAAGACGAAGTGCTTCTACATGAAGATAAACTAATAAGACCTAAAATACATACTGCAATACAAATTATTTTTTTCATTCTTTTTAATTTACGATTTAAAGGTACATATTTTTTATGAAATCACTTGAATTTTTCTTCTTTTCAATAACGTTAAAAAAGATCATTTTATTTTGAATTCGAGTTATTATGTTTTTTGTAATTTTTTTTCCACTATTCCAATTTGTAATTTTTAACCATTCTTTAATGTCGGGTAATTTTTGTTCGTAGCGTTTGGAAAGCGTGGACTCTATATGTGGAATATTTTTAAACGTTTTTGTTTTTTTATTAATGATTTCTAATATTTTCTGAACTTCTCTATAGTTTTTTTCTAGCACTTCATTTCTAACAGCGATCACAAAACATGGCCATGGAGTAGGGCAGTCTTTAATTCTTCTAAATATTCCTTTATCGACTAAAGGTTTTGTAGTGAAATGTTCCCACATAAAATAATCTACATCTCCGTTTTGTAATGCTATTATACCACCTTCTAAGTTATTGACAACTTTAAATTTAAGCTTTGAAACATCCCAACCCTGATTGTAAGCATTTACTATTGCCATTAAATGAGAACCAGATCCATGTCTACTTATGGCAATAGTAGCATGTTGTAAATCATGAATTGTTTTAAATTTTGAATTTGCAGCCACATGTATGCCCCAAACTAAAGGAGATTGTACAAAAGTTTGTACTATTTTAGAAGGATTTCCATTCGCAATATCTTTAATAATACCCTCCGTTAAAACAATCGCAATGTCCACCTCTCCGTTTCTTAAGGCATTACACATTTCTCCAGTACCTCCAGGAAAGTCTTTCCATCTTAAATTGATATTATTGTTGGTATACTCTTTATTTTTTAATGTTAAATACCATGGATAATTAAAATGTTCAGGTACTCCACCAACTCTCAGGTTTATCATTTATTCAACTAATTTTTTTAATGTATATACGATTAAGTTCTCTACTACTTCTGTTGGATTTTTACTAAATGTACCATTGGCTCTATTTGCTAAAATAGCATTCATAGAAACTGCATGATGTCCTAACAGTTTTGATAAACCGTAAATTGCAGAAGTTTCCATTTCTAAATTTGTAATTCGTTTTCCTTCATAATTAAAACTGTCTATTTTGGCATTTAAATGAGCGTCTTGCAAAGCCAAACGTAAAACTCTTCCTTGTGGTCCATAAAAACCACCAGCAGTAGCTGTAATTCCCGCTTTAATTTGCGGAGAATTAAATTTTTTAGACAAACCACTACTAGAAGAAATAAGTAGTGGAGCTGCTTTTTTTTCACTCCAATTAGTATGATTGATAAAAGCATTTTCTATGGTTGGGTGTCCAATGCTATTTATTTCATAAGCTTGTAACATACCATTTAAATCTAAGGCATAATCACTCATTAAAAAAGTATCAACAGCAATATCTTTTTGGAGAGATCCAGAAGTTCCAATTCGTACAATAGACAATGCAGTATGCTCTTTTTTAATATTTCTTGTCTTAAAATCAATATTAACCAATGCGTCCAATTCATTTAAAACAATATCTATATTGTCTGGACCTATTCCTGTTGAAATTACTGTTAAACGATTGTTTTTGTATACACCAGTAGTTGTTTTAAACTCGCGTTTTTGAATTGAAAATTCAATACTATCAAAATGTTTTGTTACTTGATCTACTCTGTCTTGGTCTCCAACAAAAATAACCGTATTAGAAATATGTTCTGGCAGTAAATTTAAGTGATAAATACTGCCGTCTTTATTTAAGATTAATTCAGATTTTTGTATAGACATTTAGGAAGTAATTTGAAATAACTTATTCGATTGATTGTAATGTAAAAAGTTATATTTTTTTGCGCCACCAAGATAAGAAAAGTCATCTCTTAAATTTGCATAATAGTTAGTTTCATTATTTAAAACTTTTGTTCCTTTTTTAGTCAATAAAATAGACTGTTTTGTTTCAAACAAATCACTTAATTGAACTATACTTTTTTGATATTGAAGATCTCCAAAACCATAGTCATTTTCTTGTTTTAGTAAATATTTTATAAGTTTTTGTTTCGTTTTTGGTTGGTTTTGAGCTATTGTTTCTAGAATTGTATTTTCTATGGTATTTAATCCATTTTCAAATGATGGAAAACGCTTTAGGTGGGCTTCTAAGGCTGGTATTAAATACTTTAAGTTTGTAGTATGTTTTATTTTACTGATTGTTTCTAAACGTAAAGGAGAACTAGAACAGTAAAGTTGCCATATATAATCTGCGAAGGCAATATCATCTTGGGTAAGTAGTATTCTATTTTTATAATGCTGTTTTAATTGTGCCTCATTTAAGTCCGTTAACGCATGCATTTTTTGAGAAGTATTTACTTTACCACTGCATACTAAAGAAATAAGATGCCCTTTTCGGTGTCTTTTTAACCAACTTAATAATGCAATTAAATTTATTTGACAAAATAAATCATACTCAAACCACAATACAATTTCATTGTGCTCTTTTTTCTGACAAAGTGTTTTGTATTCTTTAACAGTATAGGCTATGAATTTTTTTTTGCTAATCTGATAATTTTTTTCAAAAAAATGAAACCTATTTTTCCAAAAAGACTCGCTTCCTACATTTGATGTAGTTTTGCCTTCACACAACATTTCTCTCCAAGTAATAAAATCACCTTTAAATTGTAGATTTTTTAGGTAATTGGTGGTGAAATCACCATTGGTAATATGAAGTGTTTTTGAATTCATGTAATGGTACTAAAATAATTTTTTACCCTCCAACTCTTTTTACATAAAACCCTTTTTCTTTTAACATCACCATAATTTTGTCTCTATAATCTCCTTGAATTATTATTTTATCATCTTTGAAGCTTCCTCCTACAGATAATTTTTTCTTTATTTCTTTTGCTAAAAGTTTAAAATCAGCAGTAGCTCCATTATAGCCATCTAAAATTGTTATAGGTTTTCCTTTTCTTTTTTCATATTTACAAAGAATTGGTTCTTCCTGTAACCAGATATCAGATTTTTTTAATATTGGTTCAGGGGTTTCCTTATGGTCTGGAAATAAGTTTTTTAATTGATCTTTAAAGTCCATGCTATTTTTTAAGTCCTAACTCTTTTAGTCGTTCGTCTAAAAACTCCCCTGCAGTAATATCTTCGTATTTTTTTGGTGTTTTCACATCAATACAATTCTCTAAAACATTTAATTTCATATCAGAAACAGGGTGCATAAAAAACGGAATAGAGTACCTAGAAGTTCCCCATTGTTCTTTTGGAGGATTGGTTACTCTATGGATGGTAGATTTTAGTTTGTTATTACTGTGTCTAGATAACATATCGCCTACATTAATCATTAGTTCATCTGGTTGTGCAATAGCATCTATCCATTCTCCATCATGGTTTTGCACTTGTAACCCTTTACCTTGTGCACCCATTAGAAGTGTAATAAGATTAATGTCTCCATGCGCAGCTGCTCTCTCAGCTCCTTTTGGTTCCGTTTTTATTGGCGGATAATGTATGGGTCTTAAAATACTGTTTCCATCTTTAATGTATTGGTCAAAATAGATTTCTTCTAATCCTAAATGCAGTGCCAAAGACCTTAAGACGTATTTTGCAGTTTTTTCTAACATCTTATACGTTTTTTCACCTACTTTGTTAAATGTGTCTAATTCTTCTACAATAACATTTTTGGGATATTCATTCGCATATTTAGAAGCCTTATCTACATATTGTCCAAAATGCCAAAACTCTTTTAAATCGGCCTCTTTTTTACCTTTTGCAGATTCTTTACCAAAAGAGACATAGCCTCTTTGACCTCCAATTCCGGGAATTTCATATTTCTTTTTTATTGCGATTGGTAAATCAAAAAAATTCTTTATTTCTGTGTAAAGATTTTCAACTAATTTTTCATCTAAAAAATGTCCCTTTAAAGCAACAAAGCCAATATTTTCGTAAGCATGACCTATTTCATCGATGAATTTTTGCTTTCTAGATGCACTATCAGATAAAAAGTCTTCTAAATTTACAGTTGGAATTTTATTCATTTCTTTAATATTTTGACTAAAACAAGTTTTTAAATTTACAAAAAAAGATGCGTTCTTCTTTCATGTAAAAATCTTTGCTTTATTTTAACCAGTTTAAAAGTGTTTTTTAACTATTTATTTTTTTACAAATGGAATGGTATACGCTATGGTATAGTTAAAACCAAACCCTGTTTTACTTTCAAAGATTCTATTAAAACCAGGAGCATAAAGTGTTTTAAAATTAGTTGGCTCTTTTACACTCATTAGTATTTTGTAACTAGCACTAAAGCTTACAAAAATATTTTTTAAAGTTTCTACTTTAAAACCTACCATTAATTCAGACCAATGAGCGTTTAAATCAGATGTTGTATTTGGTGTAAAAGTAGTATTACTAAAATACGTATCACTTATATTAGATGAAAAACTATTTAAAGTTTGTTTAAACTTACTAAAGCCATATCTATATCCAACAAAAATCTCATTATTCATATCTAGCCAATTTTCATAAGCATTAAAGTTAAATCCCAATCTAATATAATTTCCTTTTGCAGTAGAATTGGTATAATATTCTTTACTGGTATGCTCCTCAAAACCAATTTCAGTAGCTAAGAAAAAACGTTTAGATAGCCTGTAATCTACAACAATTTCTATACCAGAATTATATGAATCGTTTGCAGCTGCTAGTATAGGCTTACTTATATCCATCCCTAAACGAAGACCATAAGCCGTTTTATAAACCATAGAATCTTTGATTATTTCTTTATTTTTTGTAGCGTCTATTTCTTGAGAATACCCAATAACAAAAACAAAAAATAATGCTATGCTAATGAAAAATTTGTACATGAGCTTTATTTTGATTTTCTATAGTTATGGGAATGTTTGGTTCAAAATCATTGATCCAACTGTTGTTAGAAGTAAATGAAACCTCGTTAAAAATGACTTTATACCCGCAAGAACGAGAAACATATTCGTTTGTTGTACTATAGGAAATGGTAAATTGATTAATAGTGTTGTCTTTAGAAAAATAATAA
Organism: uncultured Polaribacter sp.; assembly: GCA_938084845.1. GTDB lineage: Bacteria > Bacteroidota > Bacteroidia > Flavobacteriales > Flavobacteriaceae > Polaribacter. The sequence continues at coordinate 17,806 of CALKEB010000043.1, forward strand.
ACAGTTTCTAGAGCAGCTGTGTTTAGTGGAATGTAGAGTGAGTCTAAGCTAGCATTTACAAACAAACTATCTTTACCCTCTGCCCATACATATAAATTATCTACTTTTTTAATGGTATTTCTATTTGTACTATCGTAGAATCTAAGTATTAAATTTGGTGTAACCGGATTTTGGGTGCAAAAATCATCTTTTTCGCAACTAAAAAATAGTAAGAGTATACTTATAAGACCAACAGTTTTTTTCATATTTATTCTTCTACTTCAACTATTTTACGAATAGCGTCTACTAATTTAAAATCCAATTCGGTTACTCCACCTTTGTCATGAGTGGTTAATTTTATATCTAAAGTATTGTAAATATTAGTCCATTCTGGATGATGATTTAATACTTCACATTCAAAAGCAATTCTATTCATTGCAGACATACAATCTTTAAAGTTATCAAATTCAAAATCTGTATGCAATGCATTATCATAAAACTCCCAGTCTGGGTAATCTTTTAATTTCTTGCTTATTTCTAGATCTGTAAGTGTATTCATGGTATTAATTTTTAGTGCTAAAATAAAATGATTTTATGTAACTAACTGTTAAACAAATCAAGTAATTCTATTTTTCGAACAAAACAACAGTTTCTATGTGTGCTGTATGTGGAAATTGATCTACCAAACTAATTTTTTTAATTTCATAACCTGCTTCTCTAAGTAGTTCTGTATCTCTTGCTTGTGTAGCCGGGTTGCAAGATACATATACCATTCTATCTGCATTTAAATGTATTATTTTTTGGAGTGTTTTTGGCATAATTCCAGCTCTAGCAGGATCTAAAATTATAGTTTTAATTTTTTCTTGATATTCAGGGTGTACTGCTAAAAACTTTCCAACATCTGCAGCATAAAATTGTAAACCATCAATAGCATTTCTTTTTGCATTTTCTTTAGCGTCTTCAATAGCAGAAGCAACAATATCTACGCCTACAATTTTTGCGTTGTTGCTTTTAGAAGCTACTATCTGTCCGATTGTTCCTGTGCCACAAAATAAATCCATAACAATCGTATCATCTACTTTTGATTTGTCCTCTAAAACATAATCAACCACTTTTGTGTATAGTTTTTCTGCAGACTTAGGATTTGTTTGAAAAAAGCTTTTCATGCTAATTTCAAAATTGAGTCCCAATAATTCTTCAACAATTTTATCTTTACCAAAAACCAGTTCAATACTTCCAGAAGTTGCCATAGTTCTATCGCCAACCTCATCGTTAATGGTGTGTAATAAACCAGCAACTCTGTCTCCAAATAATTCTACTAAAAAACTGGCAAATTTGTTTAAATCAAATTTTGGTAAATCGTATGAAGTAGTCACTAAGTTAAATAATAATTCATTTGTTTTAAATGACTTTCTTACCACAAAATACCTAAAGAAACCCTCTTTTTTTGGTCCATGCCAAGGGTCTAAACCCGTGTCAGAACAATATTTTCTTATGGTTTTTAAATGGTCTTCAAACTCTTTATCAAATAAACCAGAATCTTTTTCTAGATTTTCACCCATCCACCAAACGCCTCTTCTTTTAAAACCAAGTGTAAATTCATCTTTGTCTCTTTTTTCAACGTTGTCATAACCAATTGCAGAAAAACCGTATTCCATTTTATTTCTGTAATGAAATACATTAGGTGATGTTATAAATTCGTCAAATAAATCTTCAATATTTTCTACTTTACCAATTCTTTTGAAGAGAGATAATGTACTTTCTTTTTTATATTGATGCTGTAATTCAATGGGTAATTTAATATAAGGAGCTCCAGGAATGTCTTGAAAAGGAACGTCAACTTCATTTTTAGAAGGGGTTATAACATCAATTAGTTTTGCCTCAGCATATTTTTTGCTAGATTTTTTAATTTGTGCTTTTACCAATTGACCAGGCAATGTATTTGGTACGAAAATAACAAAACTGCCTTCTTCTGAATGAATTCTTGCGATTCCTTTTCCTCCAAAAGCATAATCTTCTATTCTAAGTTCTAAAACTTGATTTCTCTTTACAAATTTGTTTCGTTCTCTTCTTGGCATTCTAAAATATTTGGATTGCAAAATTAGGAAAATTGAACACTATTTAGATTAATTTCTTATTTTTGTTTTTCTCCGAGGATGATTTCTTTCCCACGCTGAATTTCTGACTATTGTTAGAAGGATAAAGGTAGAACAGGAATGTTTTTAATATAAACATTTAAATAAATTAAAATGGCTGTTTTAGAGCAATTAACATCGCAAGAAGCGATTGAATTAGAAAATAAATATGGGGCACACAATTACCATCCACTTCCTGTAGTTTTAAGTAGGGGAGAAGGCGTATATGTGTGGGATGTAGAAGGTAAAAAATATTTTGATTTTTTATCTGCTTATTCTGCTGTAAATCAAGGGCATTGTCATCCTAAGATTGTAAATGCAATGACAAATCAGGCAAAAACATTAAGTTTAACGTCAAGAGCATTCTATAACGATATGCTTGGTACATACGAAAAATTTGCTTCTGAATATTTTGGTTTTGATAAGTTATTACCAATGAATACTGGAGCAGAAGCAGTAGAAACGGCTTTAAAAATTGCAAGAAAATGGGCTTATGAAGTTAAAGGGATTGATGAAAATAAAGCCGAAATCATTGTTTGCGAAAATAATTTTCATGGAAGAACAACTACAATTATTTCATTTTCTAATGATCCTGTAGCTAGAAAAAATTTTGGACCTTACACCAAAGGGTTTTTAAAAATTGAATATGATAATTTACAGCAATTAAAAGAAACTTTAGAGAATAATGCTTCTATAGCAGCGTTTTTAGTAGAACCTATACAAGGAGAAGCGGGTGTTTATGTCCCTTCTGATGGATATTTGGCTGCAGCAAAAAAAATGTGTGAAGACCATAATGTATTGTTTATTGCAGATGAAGTTCAAACAGGAATTGCAAGAACAGGTAGGCTACTAGCAACTTGCGGAAATTGTGCTTGTGAAAATAAAAACTGTTCTGGAACTCCAGAAGTGAAGCCTGATATTTTAATTCTTGGTAAAGCATTAAGTGGTGGTGCCTATCCTGTTTCTGCTGTTTTAGCCAATAACGCTATAATGAATGTTATTAAACCCGGAAACCATGGGTCTACTTTTGGAGGAAACCCAATTGCAGCTGCAGTAGCAATGGCGGCATTAGAAGTGGTTGCAGAAGAAAAATTAGCGATTAATGCAGATCGATTAGGAAAAATATTTAGAGAAGAGTTAAATGCATTTTGCCAAACCAATACTTTGGTAAACGCTGTAAGAGGTAAGGGATTATTAAATGCCATATTAATTAATGACTCTGAAGAGAGTTCAACAGCTTGGGATATTTGTATACAACTTAGAGATAATGGTTTATTAGCAAAACCAACTCATGGAAATATTATTCGTTTTGCACCGCCTTTAGTGATGAATGAAGAACAACTTAGAACATGTATTGATATTATTACGACTACCATTAGTAATTTTAAGAAGTAAGTTATAATAGTTTATTTATAAAATCATGATTTTAATTTTGAAATCATGATTTTTTTTATCTTTATAATTAAATTAAAAAAGAATATTTATGAAAGCACATGAGCCAATTACCCAATTAGAAGAGTTAAACATAAATGCAGACGCAAGGAGATTTTTAAAAGAAACAAGCAAATGGTCTTTTTTTATTGGAGTTTTAGGGGTTGTTGGAATCGTTTTTATGATATTCGGGGGGCTACTATCTTCTTTTATTTTTAATTCATTACCACAACAACCTTCTTCTGCTCTTCCAATTGATATGGGAAGTGTAATGACTGTTTTTTATTTACTATTGGCTTTGTTGTATGTTTTTCCAATATATTACTTACTGCAATTTTCTATTAAATTAAAAAAAGCGTTAACCACTAAAGAAGATGCTATATTGGCAGATGCTTTTCAAATGCTAAAATCACATTACAAATTTATTGGAGTTTTATGCATTATTGTGATTTCTCTAAACATACTCTCAATAATTGCTATCGCTTTAGGAGCGTTTGCTTTTATATAAAATTGTTGGTACATAAACAGAAAAGAAAATCCAGTTATTTTGTAACTGGATTTTTTCTATTTATTGGTATTAATTCATTTTTTCTTCAAATTCTAACCAAAAAGAGTCCCAATCTATGTTTGCTAAACTATATAAGCTGTATAAAAAATAGATTCCGTTTATACTTAAAGCAATTAAAGCAAACGTTTTAGCATTCTGCATTGCCTTTAAACTCTCTGCATCATAGTCTTCTGGATGAAGTTGTGCCTCGTTTAGTTTTTTATTAGCAATTAAAAATGAAGGTAGTGCTACAAGTACCCCCTAAGCCAAGGAAAATACAGCATACCAAGCTAATAGAAGATAAAACGTAAATGATTGTGGTATTTAATTTTTTCATTAGATCTATTTTAAATGATTATTTTTATGAGGTAGTTTACTACAATTATTACTAAGTTAATGTAGGCCAATCTACTAATAATTTTAGGAGCATTTTTTATCTTTTTTAAAAAATTTATACTGGTAAAACTTATCAATAAAATGAGTGTAAAAATAGCAGGATACATTAGAAATGCCTCTAACCATTGTCCATTTAAAAGTAATATAAATGACCTTTGCAAACCACAACCCAAACATTCTATATGTAAGAATGTTTTACTAAAGCAGGGCAACATGTAACTTTCTAAATCTTGAAACATTATTTATTTAAACATGTCCATTCCTGGAATATTAGGCATACCGCTTTTAGCGGCTATCGCCATTTCATTTTCATTAATTCTAGAGGCCTTCTCTATGGCCTTATTTAATGTTATGATTAAATAATCTTCTAATGCTTCTGCATCATTCAATAAGGAATTATCAATAGAAATAGATTTTATAGTTCTGTTTGCGGTAAGTGTAACTTTAATTTTATGGTCGGCTGAGTTTTCATCAACCAAAACTGTATCTAGCCTTTTTTTAGTTGCCTCTACTTTTTGCTGAGCTTCTTTTAATTTACCCATCATTCCTTTAATATCTCCAAACATTTTTTCTTTTTATTAAGTTTGAAACAAATTTAAGAAATCAACAACACATAAATGAATTCTTTCAAAATGAAAGCGAATTTTTTAAAAGACATATAATTAAGTCTTATTTTTACTCACGCTAAAAAATAGGACAAATGAAAAGTACAGATGCCAAACCACCAATTGCAGAAATAAAACCAACAAGATTAGAAAATCATGGGGATGTAAGAGTAGACAACTATTTTTGGATGCGTTTGTCAGATGAACAAAAGGCAGCTGCTATTAAAGACGAGCAAACAGAGAACGTAATCGCTTATTTAGAGGCAGAAAATAAATACTACAACACCATTGTTGGCTACACAAATAATTTTCAAGAGCATCTATTTCAAGAAATGAAAGGCAGGATAAAAGAAGACGATTCTTCTGTACCTTACAAAAACAATGGATATTTCTACAATACTAGATATGAGGTTGGTAAACAGTATCCAATTTATAGCAGAAAAAAAGGGAGTTTAGATGCAGCTGAAGAAATTTTATTTGACGTCAATGAAATGGCGAAAGACTTTGATTATTACCAGTTGGGTGGTTTAAATGTATCTCCAAACAATAAATTAGTTGTTTTTGCAACGGATACCGTAAGTAGAAGACAGTATTTTTTAAGAATTAAAAATTTAGAAACTGGTAAAATTTACGATGATATTATCGAAAACACAACAGGTGGCTCTGTTTGGGCTAATGATAATAAAATTATTTTTTATACTAAGAAAAACCCAGTTACATTAAGAAGTGAAAAAATATTTAGACATGTTCTAGGTACACCAACTTCAGAAGATGTAGAGGTTTATCACGAAAAAGACGATACTTTTGGAACTTATGTAACCAAATCTAAATCAAAAAAATATATTATCATAAGTTCTTTTGCAACAATGACATCAGAATCTAGATATTTAGATGCAGATACTCCAACTGGTAATTTTACAATTATTCAACCAAGATTAAAAAATATAGAATACAATGTATCTCACTACAAAGATCATTTTTATTTTTTAACCAATAAAGATGGTGCAACTAATTTTAAATTGATGAAAACTTCTGTTCATCAAACAAGTGTAGCACATTGGGAAGATGTAATTCCACATAGAAAGGAAACCTTATTGGAAGATTTTTCTATTTTTAGTGATTACCTGGTTTTAGAGGAACGGACTAATGGATTACATAAAATTCGCATAAAACGTTGGGATGATACCAAAGATTATTATTTACCTTTCAAAGAAGAAACATACGCTGTAGGTGTTTATGGAAATCCTGAATTTGATACAGATATCATTAGATATTCTTATAATTCTTTTACAAGCCCAAGTGCTGTCATTGATTTTAATATGGCTACAAAAGCGAAAGAAATTAAAAAACAACAAGAGGTTTTAGGCGGTAAGTTTAAACAAGAAAATTACAAAAGTAAACGTGTTTGGGCAACTGTAAGAGATGGAAAAAAAGTTGCTATTTCTTTAGTTTACCACAAAGACACTCCGTTAAATGAAAACACACCTTTGTTGCAATATGCCTATGGTTCTTATGGTCATACCATATCGGATCGTTTCTCTACCACGCGTTTAAGTTTGTTAGAAAGAGGTTTTGTGTATGCCTTAGCTCATGTTAGGGGAAGTGAATATCTTGGGCGAGAATGGTATGAAGATGGTAAAATGTTAAATAAAAAAAATACTTTTTATGATTTTATAGACTGTTCACAATTTTTAATTGATCATAACTATACATCCCCAAAACATTTATACGCAATGGGTGGGTCTGCAGGTGGATTATTAATGGGGGCAATTGTAAATATAAAGCCAGAACTATACCATGGAATTATAGCTGCAGTCCCTTTTGTAGACGTTGTTTCTACAATGTTAGATGACAGTATACCGTTAACAACAGGTGAATATGATGAGTGGGGTAACCCTAATCATAAAGAATTTTATGACTATATAAAATCATATTCTCCTTATGATAATGTAGCAAAAAAAGCATATCCTAATATATTGGTAACTACAGGTTTCCATGACTCTCAAGTGCAGTATTGGGAACCAGTAAAATGGGTAGCAAAATTAAGAGCATTGAAAACAGATACAAATCTATTATTTCTAGACACCAATATGGAAACTGGTCATGGAGGTGCTTCTGGTCGTTTTGAGTCATTAAAAGAAACTGCAAAAGAATATACATTTTTATTAGCCTTAGAAAATAAACTAGCGCAACTTTAATTAAAAAAGACAGATACTGATTGTTTTTTATAAAAAAATAGTATCACTTTTTGTAATTCGATTAGGAAATGTACTTTTGCAACTGATTTAGATAAAAAGAATGACTAGAAATCAAGATATAAAAGATTCTATTTTAGACTTAATAGGGCAAACACCTTTAGTAAAGTTACAACGAGTAACAAGCGCACTAAAGGGTTCTTATTTTGCAAAATTAGAGGCTTTTAATCCTGGTTTATCACAAAAAGACAGAATTGCTTTGCATATTGTAGAAAATGCAGAAGAAAAAGGAATTCTAACTAAAGGCGCTACTATTGTAGAAACTACCTCTGGGAATACAGGGTACAGTTTGGCGATGATTGGTTTGGTAAAAGGCTACAAATGTATTTTAGCTGTTTCAGATAAATCATCTCAAGATAAAATAGACTTATTAAAAACAATGGGGGCAGAGGTGCATGTGTGCCCTGCAAATGTTCCTGCCAGTGATCCAAGGTCTTATTACGAGGTTGCTAAAAGAATCCATTTAGAAACCCCAAATTCAGTTTATATAAATCAATATTTTAATGAATTAAACAGCGAGGCACATTATAAAACTACGGGTCCAGAAATTTGGAAACAAACTGAAGGTAAAATCACACATCTGGTAGTAGCAAGTGGAACTGGAGGTACAATTTCTGGAACAGGGAAGTATTTAAAAGAACTAAATCCGAATATTAAAATATTAGGGGTAGATGCTGTTGGTTCTGTGTTAAAAAAATACCATGAAACTGGAGAGTTAGATTTAAATGAAGTATTGCCATATAAAATAGAAGGTTTAGGTAAAAACTTAATTCCTACTGCAACAAACTTCGATGTTATTGATGTTTATGAAAAAGTAACTGATAAAGAAGCCGCATTTGCTGCAAAAGATATTCTAAAAAAAGAAGGTATTTTCTGTGGGTATACTTGTGGTGCAGTTTTACAAGCTACTATACAATACCATGCACAAAATTATTTCTCAGAAGATAGTTTTGTTGTCCTTATTTTTCCCGATCATGGATCTAGGTATATGAATAAAATTTACAATGCATCATGGATGAGGAATCAAGGTTTTATTGATTAACTCACTATTTAAATGACAACATGTTATCAATTGTGATAACTCTATTTTTTTGCTAACTTTGTAAATCTGAAAATAGAATAAAATGACGACAGACTTATTTGATAGAATTAAAAAAGATAAAGGGCCATTAGGTAAATGGGCAGATAAAGCAGAAGGTTACTATGTTTTTCCAAAGCTAGAAGGCCCTATTTCCAATAGAATGTCTTTTAACGGAAAAAAAGTAGTTACTTGGAGTATCAATGATTATTTAGGTTTAGCAAATCATCCAGAAGTTTTAAAAGTAGATGGAGACGCTGCTTTAGAGCATGGTATGGCATACCCAATGGGAGCAAGAATGATGTCTGGTCATACTCCTTATCACGAACAATTAGAAGAAGAATGTGCTGCTTTTGTAGAAAAAGAGAAAGCCTACTTATTGAATTTTGGTTATCAGGGAATCATGTCTGCTATAGACGCGTTGGTCTCTAAAAACGATGTAATTGTTTATGATATAGATACACATGCTTGTATTATAGACGGTGTTCGTTTGCATGCTGGTAAACGTTTTGTGTATCGTCATAACGATATGGAAAGTTTTGAGAAAAACATTAAACGTGCTGCTAAAATGGCAGAGAAAACTGGAGGAGGTATTTTAGTAATTTCTGAAGGTGTTTTCGGAATGAGAGGAGAACAAGGAAGATTAAAAGAGATTGTGGCTTTTAAAAAACAATACAACTTTAGACTTTTAGTAGACGATGCTCATGGTTTTGGAACTTTAGGAGAGGGTGGTAAAGGAACTGGTTTTGAGCAAGGCGTTCAAGATGATATTGATGTATATTTTGCAACATTTGCAAAATCTATGGCAGGTATTGGAGCTTTTTTGGCGGGAGATAAAGACGTAATACAGTTTTTACAATACAATTTACGTTCACAAATGTTTGCAAAATCGTTGCCAATGGCAATGGTTAAAGGAGCATTAAAACGTTTAGATATGATGCGTACAATGCCTGAATTGAAAGAGAAATTGTGGAAAAACACCAATGCGCTTCAATCTGGATTAAGAGCTGCTGGTTTTGATTTAGGAACAACACAGACTTGTATAACTCCTGTTTTCTTAAAAGGAGATATACCAGAAGCAATGGCTATGGTTAATGATTTACGAGAAAATCATGGTATTTTTTGTTCTATAGTTGTTTACCCAGTAATACCAAAAGGGTTAATTATTTTAAGATTAATACCCACAGCGACGCATACGCAAGAAGATATTGATGAAACCATTACTGCTTTTTCTGCAATTAGAGAAAACTTAGAGAATGGTACTTATAAAAAAATTGCAGCTTTAATGGTGTAGTTTTTATGAATTATAAAGTAAAAAGCCAAACAATATTGTTTGGCTTTTTTTGTGGTAGTTTAAAATAACCTTCTGTCTGGTGGCTTATTTTTATCCCATTTTAAATCTGCTAGGGTAGAAGATTTTACACCAATAAAAAAGGTGTAAGAAGAGTTAGAACCAAAAGGCACCCAATTAAAATTAAATTGCCAACTGTCTAAATCTCTTGTAAAGTTAAATCTAGAAAAAGAGAAAGCTCCATTTTTTACATCATAACCAGAAGAATACCCTACTTTCCATTTGGGAGATAATTCTATATTACCACTAAAACCGAGGGTATGGACACCAATTTCTCCAGGTGCTAAACCATTATTTCTGTAAGTAGCAGAATATACCAAGTTTAATGTCCAGGGTATTTTAGCATTATAAAGTTCAGTTTCAGTCGTTTCATTACCATCATTGTTGGTATTTGGTTGTCCTCCAAATCTATTGGTTGGGTCTATTACAGCACCCATAGTATCTGGTGGGTTATTCGCTCCATTTCCAGAATTATTTTCTGTTTCTTTTGAGCTGTCCTTTTCAAAATCTTTACTAGAAATTGAGTAATTAGCGGTTAAATTAGCGTTAGACAACCTAAGTAAATTTGGATTAAACTTGTTTATTCTGGCCCCATTTTCGTTTACTTGATATGGATCTAAACTCCCATTAAAATTTACAGCGAGTTTATCTTTAAACAATCGAGTACCTGCACTAAAAGAAACATTAGACCAACGCAAACTATCTGCAGCGATATTGTAAGAAGTATTAAAATTTAGATTATTTAAAATCATTATTTTTTCATCTTCTTCATCGCTATCAGGGTCTTTAGGTGCAACTTTAGCTTCCAAAACATTGTTTAATGATATTCCTATGGCATTACTTAAACCACCAGAAGGTGCTCCGTAAATACCATTATCAAATAGTGTATAATCTATTACATCTAAAGGATTTGCACTTTGTTGTACTTGTTGTAGATAATTGTCTCTAAAATCGGGTCTATAGGTATACGAGATTGTAGGCCTAATTGTATGTCTTATGGCTTTTAATCTCCCTTTTTTGAATGAAAAATCACCATAAATATTAGTAGATAAACTAACTCCTAAATTGTATTCTCTGTAGGATTTAAAACCTCTTAACGTATCTGTTACAATACTATTGGTGTTTTGATTGTATTGTTTCTTAATATAATCAAACTGCCAAGTTTCCTCATAATTCGCACTTGGAGAAAGCGTAAAGTACCTAAATGCTTTTATATTAGTATTAGTGCTAGTTCTGTGCTGCATTCCAGATCTAGCAGTTTCAAACATTTTAGAAGTAAAAAACTCGTCGTCTGTGGTATTTATTAAATACTGACCTTGCATATTATAATTAAAACCTAATTTTTGTATTGGATTTTTTTTCACACCATTTTTACCTGCAAATGGATATATCCTATTCATATTTAAAGTTAACGAAGGCAAAGTCATTGTAATACTTTGGGTATTAGTATTCTGCTGATGTGATGCAGTTACAGCCATATTAAATGGGGTTCCCACAAAGTTTTTATTATAGTTTATAGAGGAATTAAATGTGTTGTTTTGGGTTTGGGCAATATTAAATTGATTTAATGATTCTCTAAAAAAACGACTACTCCCTAAATTTACAGAAGCGGTGAATCTTGAGTTTGGGCTTGCTTTTTGATCTTGATTGTGAGACCACCTGATGTTGAAATTATTCGCTTTAGAATAATCATCAAAACCTCTTATTCCGTTAATATTGTTCTCAAAATTAAAGCTAAACGTTCCATTAAATCGATATCTTTTATTATAGTTAGAAGAAAATCTAACCCCCCAACTTCCGTTAGAATAAGCGTCTCCTAATACAGTTAAATCTACATAATCATTAATTGCAAAGTAGTACCCTCCATTCTGAAAACCAATACCTCTTTGGCTGCTTCCAGTATCAAAAGCAGGTATTAAAAATCCAGACATACTTTTTTCGGTCAGCGGAAAATACGCAAAAGGTAAAAATAAAGGAGTAGGTATGTCGGCTAAGACCAAATTACTTGTACCTACAATAATTTTTTTTCCTGGTACAATTTTAGCTTTATTAGTTGTAATGTAGTAGTCAGGATTTTCTTTTTCGGAAGTTGTAAATCTAATTTTACGAATATATACTGTAGAATCATTTACTCGCTTTGTTTTTTCACCATAGGTTAACATTTCACCTTGTTGTGTTTTTAAACCATAAATGATAGCACGTTTACTTTTAAAATTATAAATTAATGAATCTTGTTCCGACTCTTGAATGCCTTGTTTAAAATTTGGTTTTTGTACGTATCCAGTACTGTCTTTAATTCCTTTTGCAAATAAGGTGTTTTTCTTATAGTCAATGATAATTATACCTGCTTTTAAATCAATGTCTGTGTAGGTAATACTTGCTTCATTGTATAATGTTACTTTATTGTTTTTGGCGTCTTGTATGGTGTAATCTTTAGCTACATGAGTAATAAGGTCTTCTATACTTTCCTTTGGTTTAATAGAATCAATTGCAGTAGTATCTTTCTCTTTTAAAAGCGCATTATTTTTTTTAATACCTGTAACACTATCCTTTTTTTTGGTTTGTAAACTGTCTTTTTTCACAGATGGTATTACAATTTTGTTTTTTTTGGGTAGGTCTTGTGCATAACTAAACTTTATACAAAAGAAGCAAAAAAATAAAAGTAGGTATGATAGATTTGATTGCAATGCGATAAATACTATTTTTGTAAGTAAGTAAAAGTATGGCTCAATATTTGAAACACAAAATTAAAGATGCCAAAATTAGTTAAATTTATTGATGAATTTCTTACAAATGTTCAAATTTATTCCCTCATTTAAAAAGCTCGTATTGTTTGGTTTTATGTTTCTTGCCTTTTATCCATCAATAACAAATGCACAAAAGCAATATACTATTGTATTGGACGCAGGTCATGGAGGTAAAGACCCTGGAAATCGAGGTAATGGCTATTATGAAAAACACATCGCTTTAAAAGTAACTTTAGAAGTTGGTAAATTATTAGAAAAAGAAAAGGATATTAAAATTATTTATACTCGAAAAACGGATGTTTATCCTGAATTATGGAAAAGAGGAGAGATTGCAAATAATGCAAAAGCAGATTTATTTGTTTCTATTCATTGCGATTCTTATTTGCCTAGACCAGAAGCACATGGTGCTGGAACATTTGTTTTAGGTTTAAGAGGAAATAAGAAAAATTTAGAATTTGCAAAAAGAGAGAATGCAGGGGTATTATTAGAAGAGAATTACCAGCAACGATACAAAGGATTTAATAGCAATTCTGTAGAGTCTGTAGTAGGCCTTTCTCTATTGCAAGAAGAAAATTTAGATAAAAGTTTAGCAATAGCAAGTTTAATACAGCAAAATTTTACAAAAAAATTAAACCGTTTAGATCGTAATGTAAAACAAGATAATTTTCAAGTTTTAAGAGAAACAATAATGCCAAGCGTTTTAGTAGAGCTTGGTTTTTTAACCAATAAAAGAGAAGGTAAATATTTAAACTCAAAAAAAGGGCAATTGCAAATGGCAAATGCTATAGCAGATGCTCTTAAAAAATATGTTGCTAATTTAAAAGTTAATACGGTAGAAGCTTCTGAAGTTTCTGTTTTACCAATTAAACAGTCTAAACCTGTTATTGAATATAAAGTACAAATAGCATCTAGCAAAAGAAAGTTAGCTACAAAATCTTATAATTTTAAAGGATTAAAAAATGTACAAAGAGTAAAAGTAGGTGCTTATTATAAGTATTATTATGGTGTAACTTCCTCTTTTAAAGCAACTAATAAGCATCTGGCGTTTGCAAAAAGAAAAGGATATGCTTCTGCCTTTTTGGTGGCTTTTAAAAATGGTGAGAAATTATCTGTAAAAGAATTGAATAAAATCCCTTAAATTTGCAGTATAGCAGTAAAAATAATACGTTATATTGTTATAAAAATTCTATGTATGTCTAAAGAACTAAAAACAGGTGTTGTTTTATTGGTAGTGGTTGTCTCTTTTATTTGGGGATTTAATTTTTTAAAAGGCCATGATTTACTCAACGGTAAAGCTAGAGAGTTTAGAGTAGAATACTCAAAAATCGGAGGGCTAACCAAAGCAAGTTTTGTAACATTAAACGGACTTAAAGTTGGTCAGGTAAAAAAGATTGAACTGAATACTACACAAGAAAAAAGAGGGGAGTTAATTGTAACATTTACAGTTGAAAATAATTTTGAGTTTTCTAAAAAAAGTAGTGTGAAAATTTATTCTCCAAATCCACTTTCACCTTCTAATCTTGCTATTATTCCAAATTATGAAGGTGCTATTGCTATTTCTGGAGATACTTTAAGAGGAGAAATGGAAGAAAGCTTATTTACTTCTATTGGAGAGCGACTAGATCCACTTCAAACAAAAATAGAAAAGGTATTAGTAGATGCAGATACGTTGTTTAGTAACGTCAATAAAATTTTAAATGAAAAAACAATTAAAGAAATCAATACTTCTGTAGAGAATTTATCTTTAATCATAAAAAATTTAAAAATAACTGTAGCTACTGTAAATTCATTAGTTTTAGACAATCAAAATAATTTAAATGAAACACTAAAAAATACAAAAAACATTACAGCAAACTTAAATTCTATGTCAGACAGTTTGTCTACTATAGATTTTAAAAATATTATTGCTAAAGCGGAAAATACGATAGATAATTTTAATCAATTATCACAAAAAATAAATACTTCTGAAGGATCACTTGGAAAACTAATCAATGATGATCAACTCTATAAGAATGTAGAAGCAGCAACAAAAGAATTAGAACAATTGTTAAGAGATTTAAAAACAAACCCAAAAAGGTACGTACACTTTTCATTGTTCGGAAAAAAAGCTAAAGAATATACCCCAACTGAAAATGATAATGTAAACAATACTAAAAATTAATTATTCAACTTAAAAACATACAATGGGTTACTTACCAAATATATTTTTCATTATTTTATTTGTAGCAGGTATTGGTTTCTTTGTGATGAATGTCAGAAAATTATCAAGAAACATAAAATTAGGAAAAGAGGTAGATAGAAATGACAACCGCTCTGAAAGATGGAAAAACATGGCCATGATTGCAATTGGCCAGTCTAAAATGGTAAAAAGACCATTATCTGGATTTTTACATATTATTGTTTATTTAGGTTTTATAATCATAAACATAGAGGTACTAGAAATTATAATTGATGGTATTTTTGGAACTCACAGAATATTTCAAGGTTACATAGGTAGTGGTGTATATGGTTTTTTAATTGGTACTTTCGAAATTTTAGCTTTACTTGTTTTTGTTACAGTTATTATTTTTTGGACCCGTAGAAATCTCTCTAATATCAAACGTTTTTTAAGTACAGAAATGCAAGGTTGGTCCAAAAAAGACGGAAATTACATCTTGTATTTCGAAATGGTATTAATGACTCTTTTTATTGTTATGAATGCTACAGATACTCCTTTTCAAGAGGCTGGTATTGGTAATCCTATTAGTCAATTTGTAGCCCCTTTATTTAATGGCTTTTCTGCAGCTACAATTCATACTATAGAGAGATCATCTTGGTGGGTGCACATTATTGGTATTTTGCTCTTTTTAAACTATTTGTACTATTCCAAACACTTACATATTTTATTAGCATTTCCGAATACGTATTTTGCTAATTTAAATCCAAAAGGACAATTCAATAATTTAGCCTCTGTAACTAATGAAGTAAAGTTAATGATGGATTCAGATGCAGACCCATATGCTACCCCCCAAGAAGGAGAAGAAGAAGATCTTCCAGAAAAATTTGGAGCTAGCGATGTAACTGATTTAAACTGGGTACAACTTCTAAATGCATATACCTGCACAGAGTGTGGTAGATGTACTTCATCTTGTCCAGCAAATTTAACAGGAAAAAAATTATCTCCTCGTAAAATTATGATGGATACTAGAGATCGATTGGAAGAGGTAGGAAGAAATATAGATGAAAATAAAGGGACTTTTAAAGATGATGGAAAACAGCTACTAAACGATTATATTTCTCCAGAAGAACTATGGGCATGTACTAGTTGTAATGCGTGTTTAGAAGAATGTCCAGTAAACATAGATCCTTTATCTATTATTATGGATATGAGAAGGTATCTGGTTATGGAACAAAGTGCTGCACCACAAGAATTAAATATGATGATGACCAATGTAGAAAATAATGGTGCTCCCTGGCAATACAATCAGCAAGACCGATTAAATTGGGCTAAAGAAGAATAGGGGTTTACTACAAAGAAACATTTAGTATAAAAATATTTAAAATAGAGGATATGAACGTACCAACAATGGCGGAAATGATGGCACAAGGAAAACAACCAGAAGTGTTGTTTTGGGTTGGTGCTGCTGGAAGTTATGATGATAGAGCAAAAAAAATAAGTAGAGCTTTCGTTAAAATACTACAGCAAGCAAATGTAGATTTTGCAGTTTTAGGAACAGAAGAAACTTCTACGGGTGATGCTGCAAAAAGAGCAGGAAACGAGTTTTTGTTTCAAATGCAGGCAATGATGAATATCGAGGTTTTAAATGGATATGAAGTAAAAACAATTGTTACCTGTGATCCTCATTCTTTTAATACTTTAAAAAATGAATATCCATCTTTAGGCGGTCGTTACAATGTATATCACCATACACAGTTTATTCAAAATTTAATAAATGAAGGGCGTTTACAAATAGACGATGCTACTTTAAAAGGAAAAAGAGTTACTTTTCATGATCCTTGTTATTTAGGAAGAGCGAATGAAGTTTACGAATCTCCTAGAGATTTAATCAAAAGGTTAGGCGTAAATTTAACAGAAATGAAAAGAAATAAAGCTACTGCATTATGCTGTGGCGCAGGAGGTGCACAAATGTTTAAAGATGCAGAACCAGGAACTAAAGAAATTAATGTGTTAAGAACAGAAGATGCTTTAGAAACTAAACCAAATATTATTGCAACAGGCTGTCCATATTGCAATACAATGATGACCGATGGTATAAAATTTAAAGAAAAAGAAGCTGAAGTTGTTGTTAAAGATATTGCAGAATTAATTGCAGAAGCTAATAATTTATAATTTTATAGTCTAAATATAATGTCTGAAGATTTTAAAAATGAAGTTGTTATACAGTTACCAAATATTTCTATAATTCCATTTCAAAATATTAATAAAGCCTACATAAAGGTAATTTCTATTAATTTCTTTTTAATTTCTTTAACCTCATTTATTGGCTTATTCTTACTACAATACTATTTATTATCTGAAGATATATTGCAATATATTATTCAACTTTATTTAGGGTTAGGAACACTTTGTATCTTACTATATGGGTATTTCCTATTGGCATTTCCAAATAGAAAATACGCAATACGAAACAAAGATATTTCTTATAAGTATGGTTTACTTGTATTCAAAACAACAACAGTCCCCTTTTCTAGAATACAACATGTAGAAATTGATGAGCGTCCTATTTCTAGGTTTTTTAATCTAGCTGCAATACGTATTTATACTGCTGGAGATGATAGTGACGATTTGGTGATTAAAGGCATTCAAAAGCAAAAAGCACTCGAAATTAAAGAATTTATAAGCACTACTATTAATGAATAAGGGCTTTAGTTTTTCTGAATTTTCAAAACAGTCTCCAAAAGGTTTACTCATTATTTATCTTGCTGAAATTTATAAAGTACTAAAACTGTTTTGGATTTTCTTATTCATCTTATTTAAAGATTTTTCAAAATTTACGAGCTATGGAATTATATACATTTACCTTGGTGTTTTTGTTTTATTAAGCTTCTTATTTATAAGGTCTTACTTAATTTACTTAAACTTTCAGTTTAAGGTTTTTAATGACCATTTTATTTTAAAAAAAGGAATTTTAAAGAAAACAAACATTGAAATTCCATTTCAAAGAATTCAAAATATTAATTTTAAACAGAATATAGTTCAGCAAC
Organism: uncultured Polaribacter sp.; assembly: GCA_938084845.1. Lineage (GTDB taxonomy): Bacteria > Bacteroidota > Bacteroidia > Flavobacteriales > Flavobacteriaceae > Polaribacter. Next base: position 35,535 of record CALKEB010000043.1, read on the forward strand.
TTATTGGGGTTTTTGAAGTGAATATAGAAACTGCAGGCTCTAATGATACAGAAATTGCTATTAAAGCATTGTCTTTAGAAAAAGCAACAGCTTTAAAAAAAATAGTATCAACTGCAAAGTTTACAGATCTTAATTTGAAAAAAGAGAAGGAGTTAGAACCGATTTTAACCATTTCACCTTTCGCTTTATTAAAAGTAAGTTTAACTGAAAATCACCTACAGAATTTAATGTTATTTTTAGCAGTACTTTTTGGTTTTTTTAATCAAATTCAGCAAGTTTCAGAAAGTTTGGGTCAATCTGAAGTCTTAGGTGGTTTAATTACTGATAGTACAAGTAACCTCTCTACAAATTTAGTACTGCTCTTTATAGTATTGGTGTTGTTAACACTTATTGCGCTTTTAAGTTCTTTTGTAAAAGTTTTTCTTCTCCATTTTAATTTAACAACCTATTTAAAGAAAGATGCTTTTGAAATTAATCAAGGCTTATTTACTAAGAAAACCATTGTTTTAAAAAAGGAGAAAATTCAAACGATTACCTTTTCTACAAATCCATTAAAAAGAGCCATTGGTATTTCTTTTGTAACATTTAAACAAGCAGTTAGTGGCAAAGCTAAAAAAAAGAAAAAAGAAAGACCAATTCGTTTAGTAGGTTGTAAGCAAGAGCAGCTAGAGGTTATTAAAAATACGGTGTACTCGAATCTAGATGTTTTAGAAAAACAAAAGGTTTACCCAAATAGCTACTATGCAAAAAGATTATTTATTTATGCTGGACTGTTTTTACTTGTTGTCTATAGTCTCCTATATTTTATTTTTAATCATATAGAAATAGCCTATTCTTTAGTACTAGTTTTACCCATTACTATTTTATTAATACTTAAGAAAATTAAAAAAAGATTTTACAAAATTTCTGATAGTATGATAGTTGTAGGTAAGGGAGTTTTAGAAACACATTTAATTTTTTTAAATCTTTTTAAAGTACAACATATACAATTAAAACAATCTATTTTTCAGAAGAAAAGTAAGGTTGCAACTATTATTTTACAAACGGCTTCAGGTAAAATTAATCTACCTTGTATCAGTTACTTAGAAGCAATCCAATTATACAATCACACTTTATACAAAGTAGAAACGAGTAAGAAATCATGGATGTAAAAAGTTTTATAAAAGCAGCACGTTTACGTACTTTACCTTTATCTGTATCTGGCATTATAACAGGTTCTTTTTTAGGTGTTGATCGTCTTTTGGATTTAAATTCCTCTTCAGCAATATATGCGTTATTCGGGTCTTCAATTTTTTGGTTGGCCATACTCACTACTATAGGATTTCAAGTACTTTCTAACTTTGCAAATGATTATGGAGATGGAATTAAAGGAAGTGATACAAACAGAACAGGAGAAGCTAGAATGGTTTCTAGTGGAGCCATATCTCCACAACAAATGAAGAATGCAATGATTGTAACTACTGCGATAACAGTATTTACATCTTTACTACTTATTTTTGTTGCATTTGGAACAGATAGTTTTCTATATTCTTCCTTATTTTTTGTTTTAGGTATTGCATCTATAGCAGCTGCAATAAAATATACAGTTGGAACTACAGCATATGGATATTCTGGATTTGGAGATCTTTTTGTTTTTTTATTTTTTGGATTATTAAGTGTTGTTGGAAGTTATTTTCTTTTTACAAAATCGATCGATTTCACTATTTTTTTACCTGCATTTTCAATCGGTTTTTTAAGTACAGCTGTGTTAAACTTAAATAATTTAAGAGATAGAGAAGAAGATAAAAAAAATAATAAAAATACGTTGGTTGTAAAAATGGGGATTTCTAAAGCTAAAAACTACCATTATTTTTTAATATTTGCTGCTTTATCAACAACAGTGCTTTTTACTTATTTAAACTATATAAATGGTTTTCAGCTTTTATTTTTAATAGCTTTTATACCTTTGTTCATTCATATAAACACGGTCAGAAAGACAAAGGTTTTGGCAAATTTAGATGGTGAATTAAAAAAAGTGGCTTTAAGCACCTTTTTTTTCGCAGTTATTTTTGGGATGTCTCATCTTTTATTTTAAACACAATTTATGAAAACGATAAAAATTATTTTAGGGAGTATTACTTTTTTAGTTCTTGTTTTTTTCTCGACAGGGTTATTGGTTAAAGAAACCAATTATAACGCAACAATTACTGTTAATAAACCAGTAGAACAAGTGTTTTCTACCTTTACCACAACCCATAAAGTACAAAATTGGATTCCAGAAATAAAATCTGTTGAAACTGTTCAAGAAAATATAGGTAAAACAGGCAGTACTTATAAGATTGTATTGGACAATAAAGGGCAAGTTATTACAATGACACAGAAAGTGATGGCCTACATTCCAAATGAAAAAGTTACTTTGTTTTTTGATGCAGAAAACATGTTAAAAAAGGATGATTATCGTTTTGAAGAAAATAATGGAACAACTACAATTACTTTATCATCAAGTTGTAGAAGCGATTCTTATATTATGGCGTGCATGTTTCCTTTTTTTAAAAGTACCTTTAAGCGCCAAGATCAGTCGTATTTAAACAATTTTAAATCGTTTATAGAAACCAACTAATTTATTTTGATAAAAGCAACCTACACTAAATATCTTCTACATTTTAAAATTCCAAGTGGTACATCTCGTGGAATTTTAAAAACAAAAGAAACCTATTTTATTATTTTAGAAGAAAATGGAAAGAAAGGTATTGGTGAAACTGGTTTGTTTAGAGGGTTAAGTATAGATGATGTTCCACATTATGAAGAACAATTAGCCTGGGCATGCGCTCATATTGATAAAGGATTAGCGTTTTTAAGCGCTAAGTTTTTCAATTTTCCATCCATTCAATTTGGGTTAGAACAAGCTTTTTTATCACTACAGAGTGCTACTACTTACGATTTATTTTCATCAAAATTCACCAATGGTAAAGCTACTATTCCTATAAATGGTTTGGTTTGGATGGGAGATCAATCTTTCATGAAAAATCAAATTAAAGAAAAATTAGACGCTGGTTTTTCTTGTATAAAAATGAAGATTGGTGCTATTGATTTCAAAACTGAAATAGCATTATTAAAATCAATACGAAAAGAATTTTCTGCAAATGAAATTGAACTAAGGATAGATGCAAATGGCGCTTTTTCACCCAATGATGCATTAGAAAAATTAAAAATACTTTCAGATTTAGAGCTCCACTCCATAGAACAACCAATACAACAAGGACAATATGAAGCCATGAAAACGTTGTGTGAAAGCACTCCTTTGCCAATCGCTTTAGATGAAGAATTAATAGGGGTTTTTTCTTTAGAAGAAAAAAGAAAACTAATTACAGAAATTAAACCACAATATATTATTTTAAAACCTAGTTTAATAGGTGGTTTTGAAGGAAGCAACACTTGGATTAAATTGGCAACAGAAAACAATTGTGGCTGGTGGATAACTTCTGCTTTAGAAAGTAATATTGGGTTAAACGCAATTGCTCAATTTACATATACTTTAAAAAATAAATTACCACAAGGTTTAGGAACAGGGGGTTTGTTTACAAATAATATACAAAGTCCTTTAGAGGTTAATAAAGGAACTTTACAATACAATACTCAAAAAGATTGGAATTTTACAATTTAGAAAATGAATTATATACAACAAGGATATAAAGGCGAGTTAGGAATGTGGAAATACACCATTATTCCTGGTTTATTTTTTGGATTAATGGGGTTAAATTTATTAGCTATGCTAGTTTTAGATTTAGATGTAGATAAAATCATTCAGACCGAAATTGCTACAAAAGGAGCTACTCGTTTTTTAATAGAAAGTGTACTACCCTTTGCTGTTGGTTTAATTGCAGTAGTGTTATGGGTAAAATTTATACATCAACAAAGCATTACTTCTTTAACAACCTCTAGAAAAAAAATTGACTGGAAAAGAGTTTTTTTTTCTTTTTTCTTATGGGGTTGTATGTCAACATTATTAATACTAATAGATTTTTTTATTACTCCACAAAATTATGAGTTCAACTTTAATGCCCAAAAGTTTTTAGTACTCCTTGTAGTGGCCATTCTATTAATTCCATTGCAAACTAGTTTTGAAGAATATTTTTTTAGAGGATATTTAATGCAAGGGTTGGGTATCGCTACAAAAAATAGGTGGTTTCCTTTAGTATTTACCTCTATTATCTTTGGTCTATTACACATTGCTAATCCAGAAGTTGGCAAGTTAGGGTACCAACTGTTAGTGTATTATATAGGAACCGGATTTTTCCTAGGAATCATAACTTTAATGGATGAGGGACTGGAGTTGGCCCTTGGATTTCATGCTGCAAATAATTTATTTACAGCACTATTAGTGACTTCTAATTGGACTGTATTTCAAACAGACTCTATTTTATTAGACATTTCCGAACCCACATTAGGGGCAAATATTTATATTCCTGTTTTTGTCATTTTTCCGATACTACTTTTTATATTTTCAAAAAAATACAACTGGTCACATTGGAGAGACAGATTATTGGGTAGTATCCAAAAACCAACTGAAATTAGATAATCTTAAAAGTATACTGTAAATGGATATCAAAGGCGTTCACAAAGACTTTACGTTGAATGGCAATTCTTTTTCATCAAAAGATGAATTATTGACTTATACAGAAAAGATATCTCCAGAAATGACTTCTTTTTTAGAAGAATGGTTTAATGATAAAAATTATATCGTTGCCCAAACTTCAGGATCTACAGGTGTTCCAAAATCAATATCGCTTGATAAAACTTTTGTTGTAAATTCTGCGAAAGCGACGAGTACTTACTTTAATTTATCTCCAAAAACTTCGGCGCTTTTATGCTTACCCATAAGTTATATAGCAGGTAAAATGATGTTAATTAGAGCATTGGTTTTAGGTTGGCATTTAGAGGTGACACCATCTAGTGCTACACCATTATACAATAGAACAGAAACGTATGATTTTGCTGCAATGGTTCCGCTTCAAGTAGAAAATTCCCTTCCTCAACTTCATCAAATTAAAAAATTAATTGTTGGTGGTGGTCCTGTATCTAATGCTTTATTCAAAAAATTACAAACAAGTGCAACTAAAGTATATGAAACGTATGGTATGACAGAAACCATGACCCACATTGCTGTTAAACCCATTCAAAATTTCTCAGAAAAATATTTAAAAAATAATTTTAGCAATTCGTTTTTTAATGTTTTACCTAATATAACTATTTATAAAGATCAAAGGAATTGTTTGGTTATTAAAGCACCTAAAATTAGTAAAGATATTATTTTTACGAATGATGTTGTGCACTTAATTTCAGACACTCAATTCGAATGGTTAGGGCGTTATGATAGTATTATAAACTCTGGTGGTATAAAGTTAAATCCCGAAAAGATTGAACTAAAATTAGAAGAATTAATTTCCAATCGTTTTTTTCTAACAGGCATTCCAGACCCAAAACTTGGTCAAAAAATGGTTTTAGTTGTAGCTTCGGAGCCTGACCCTTCTTTGCTATCAAAAGTAAAATCTTTTCATAAATTATCGAAGTTTGAAATCCCAAAAGAAATCTTTTTTTTAAAAGATTTCACAACAACAAGTTCAGGGAAAATTCAAAGAAAAGAAACACTACAAAAATTGAAATTACTTTAATTGTTATATTTGTAAAAAATAATTCATTTAACCCCCCTTATCAATGAAAATTATTGGATAAAAATTAAAAGTAAAATTACTAGAAATACCACAAATACAATTTTACCTAAAATGGTTCGTCTATAGATAATTGCTTTTCATCTATATATATTTAAGTAAACTGTAGTTAACTTGTATTTATAAAGTTTATTTTACTTTTATGAGATTAAATCTTGTAAATATGCATAAGGAAAAATTAAAAATATTATTGGTTGAAGACGATAGAATAGAAATTCTAAAGTTTAAAAGATCAGTTTCAAATATTATCAATGATTACGATTTAAGTTTATCAAATAATGGGAAAGAGGCTTTTATAGAAATTGATAAAGAAATTCCAGATTTAATTATATTAGATCTAAATATGCCAGATACAAATGGGATAGAATTTCTTACGATTCTAAAAAATGATGAAGAATTAAAACATATTCCTGTAATTATTTTAACAACCTCTAATAATGATAAAGATATATCAGAATGTTATCGATTAGGTATCGCAGGATATGTGCTTAAACCTTTAAAATATGATGATTACGAAAGTAAAATTAAAGCCGTATTAAGGTATTGGAGTTTGAATGAATTTTTAAATTTGTAATATGAAGGGGATTGTATTTACCGAGTTTTTAGAACTTGTAGAAGATAAATTTGGCTTAGAAATGTTAGATGCTATTATTGAAGCGTCGAATTTAGAATCTGGGGGTGTGTATACACGTATTGGGACTTATAATTTTTCTGAAATGTTAGCACTTCTTACTAATTTAAGTGAAAGAACAACAATTTCTATAGATGATTTACTTTTGGCATATGGAGAACATTTTTTTCTGTTATAGAAAATAGTTACAGTGGACTTTTAAACACATATAAAGATCCAATAGACATGTTATCTTCTATAGAAAACCATATACATGTAGAAGTAAAAAAAAATTATCCAGAAGCAGAGCTTCCAACATTTATAGTAGAAGAAAAAACAACAGACCTCTTAATCATGGTATACAAATCCAGTAGAGCAATGTATTATTTTGGTTTAGGACTTATGAATAAAACTTTTGAGCACTTTAATAGTTCAGCAGAAATACTTTAGAAAAAATAGCTAAAGATGGCACAGAGGTAAGATTTATTATTCGCAGAAATTAGTGAGTAAAGAAAAAGAAAACATATTAAATAGAGCATTAACCCGGCAAAAACAAGCCAGGTTACAAGCAGAGAGAATTTTAGAGGATAAATCTCTAGAGTTGTATAAAACTTCTGTAGAATTAAAAAAAGTAAACGATCAATTGGAGAGTTTGCTTGGAGAAAAAAACTCTCAGTTAGAGGGTGTTTTCGAAAATATAAATGATGTATATCTTATTATGGATCTAAAGGGTAACGTTATTAAAATGAATGATGTTGCCATTTCTTTTTTTGGTTATCATTTAGAACAAGAGGTACTTAATGTCTTAGATTTAATTTATAAAGAAGATTTTAAGTATGCAATGCAGTCTTTTAATACACTTAGAGATAAAGGGCGGTTCGCAGATTATAATGCACGTATTGTAACCAAAAATCAAACCATAAAATGGGTCAATATTAACGCAAGTATTATTTTAGATAAAAAAAATAATCCAATTGCAGCCCAAGGTATTATTAGAGACATTACTGCACAGCGAGAAAAACAATACGTTTTAGATTTAATAAATGATACTGCTAAATCTATTTTAGGAAAAGAAGATGTTACAGAGATTTCTTTAGAGATTACCAATAAAATTACCAATTATTTAAAAACAGATAATTGTATTATTTATCTTTTAGACACAGAAAAAAAATTTTTAGAGCCTGTTGCAGCCTTTACAACAAAACTCGAAGATACGTTAGAAAAAATAGCAATTGGTAGAGGAACTATTGGTAAAATTGCCAGCACAGGAATTTCTAAAATTATAAGCGATACTACACTAGAACAAAGTGGTTCTAAAAATAATAGACATTCAGAATTACTGGTCCCAATTATTAGCGATAGCCAAATTATTGGGGTTATAGATGCAAGTCATTCCGATAGAAATTATTTTAAAAAAGAACATATTAAAACTATTGAAAGTATTGCAAATCTTGTTGCAATGCAGTTAAAGAGTGCTTTAAACTTAAGAGAACGTAAAAAAGTTGAGAAAAACAACATAGACCTTCTTGAAAAACTTGCAAAAAGTAATGAAGAACTTAAAGAGTATGCTCATATTGTATCTCATGATTTAAAGTCACCTTTGAGAAGCGTTTATGCACTAACATCTTGGATAAAACAAGATAATTTAGAACATTTTGATGAAAATAGCCTTCAAAACTTTGCAGATATCGAAGTTACATTACAAAAAATGGAAGCTTTAATTTCTGGTGTGCTTAAGTTTTCTAGTTTTAATTCGAATAGAGATGAAGATGAATTAATAGATTTAGATGATTTAGTTAGAGAGATTATTCAAATCCTTTATAACCCTAATAAAGTAAAAATTTCGATTGATACAAAATTACCCGTTTTAAAAGGAGATAAAATTAAATTTCAGCAATTATTTCAAAACCTTATTGCCAATGCAGTAAAGTTTAATGATAAAAAAGATGGTTTTGTTTCAATACAGGTAGAAGACTTAAAATCATATTATAAGTTTTCTATTAAAGACAATGGAATTGGTATAGAGCAAAGAAATTTTGATAAAATATTTAAAATATTTCAATCGTTAAAAAAATCGGAAAACTCAACCGGACTGGGCTTATCTATCGTTAAGAAAATCATAGATATTTACAAAGGAGAAATTTGGTTAGCGTCTGAATTAGGGAAGGGAACAACATTTTATTTTACGTTAAAAAAATAGTTTTGGAGAAACCGAATTTTACAATAATAAACGAATATTCAAATGGCGATGCTGCCATTAAAAAAATGCTACTCCAAATAATCATAGAGGAGTTTCCTGTAGAAAAGGAAAAATATACGACTAGTTTTCATAATAGAGATTTTATAAAAACGAAAGAAGTTGTACACAAGTTAAAAAATAAAATCAGGGTACTAGGCCTTACTCATGGGTGCAAAATAGCAGTTGATTATGAAAAGCAACTTCTAGATGAAAATATAGCGCTTCATCATGAATTTGAAAAAATTTTAGACAGTATATCTGAATTTGTGATACATATTAAAAGCACAATTTAAGTTACCATAATACCATTCGTCGATACTAGTTTGTAACTTACCTTATGTAAAATTAGTTAAATCGAAAACACCAAAAATCTACTCTTTTTACATGTAATTTTGTGGTATAAATATATATCATGAAAAACATATTACTTATCTTATTAACATTTAGTGCATTAGGTATAAGAGCGCAATCTTATAATTTTTTAGGAGAGTATGATTGGAGAGGAACTCCACTGTACTTAGAAGCAGAATTAGATAACGTTTCTATAGAAACTTTAGAAATGATTAGTAATTCTTTGCCAGAGAGTTATCCTGTTCCTGATTACAATCCACAATATATTACATCTGGTTACGATACAGATATAAAACTTAACGATGATGCAGATGTTTGGATTACTTTTATAAGTGAAGGGGCTGGGTATAGAAATGTATTGGGTTTTTATACATACGATTTAGAAAATCCATTAACGTCAAATCCAACAAAAGAAGATATTACAATTATTTTTCCAAACGCATCAGCACTTGGAAGTGGTGGTGGATTAAAAGTTGGTGATAAAGTTAAAATAGGATCATTTAAAGCAGGTACAGGAATTGGTTGGGTACTTCTAGCAAATGCTTGGAGCGAAAGAAATCAATCTGTTGGGAATGGACTTTGGCAATTTATAACCCAATGGATTTTTGATGTAGAAATCTTTAAAAGAATAACCCATTACTTTGGTATAGAAAGAGCCAGAGAAATTCTTTGCGAAAAGCCACTAAAAAGATGGATTCATGCAGATGGTTCTAAACTATCTATGAAAGATTCTGTAAAAATTATAGGACAATTAGGACAAATAGCGTGGTCTTATAGAAAATTAAATACATTATCAGAGATTAATGTTTTTGATAAGTATGTTGTAATTAGAGATAATAAATTTCCAAAACGAATAATTTCATAATAAGTAGATTTTTTTTAAGTTTCAGCCTTGTAATGTGTGTAAACACGAATTTGCAAGGCTGTTTTTAATTGTAAGATGTAATGATATTAATGATTTACTTTTTAATATCAATAGTTATGTTTAACTTAATCTCCTTTAGTCTTTTGTCGAATTTATTTTTTCGTTTAAATTTTTGAATAACAGAACCAATTTCATGTTACTTCCCAATACAAAAATTAGAAAAGATATGACCTAGTATATCTTTATCCACATCGTAATCGCCTGTGATTGCGCCTAAATGTCGTAAACACTCTCTAATATCTATCGAAAATAAATCGGTAGATATTTCTAAATCAA
>CALKEB010000044.1 GCA_938084845.1 uncultured Polaribacter sp.
TGATAATAACTTCTTACCATAAAGTCTGAAGACGCTTTTGAAGCACTGTATGGACTATTAGGTGCATAGGGGGTTTTTTCTGAAAACAACCCTTTATCACTTAAACTCCCATATACCTCATCTGTAGAGATATGATGGAACCTAGCGTTTTTAAATCTTTTTTTATAAGAGTTTGGTGCACTCATCCAAAAGTTTTTTGCTACATCTAAAACTGTAAAAGTTCCAAAAACATTTGTTTTTACAAATGCATCTGGATTTTGGATAGAATTATCAACATGAGATTCTGCTGCAAAATGAATGACTCCTGTAAAATTGTATTTCTTAAAAAGCTTTTCTAAAAGCAGTCTATCGCAAATATCACCTTTATAGAAAATATAGTTAGGATCATTTTCAAGATCTTCTAGATTCTTAGGACTACCAGCATAAGTTAGTAAATCTAAATTTACAACTTTTATGTTTTTTTCACTTTTTAATAGGTAAGAAATAAAATTAGATCCAATAAAACCAGCTCCTCCAGTTATCAATAGAGTTTGCATAGTTATTATTTATAATTTTCTAAATATATGTTTAATTTAAACAACAATAATATAGATGCCATTATACCAAAACCAAATGCTCCAAGAATAAAGATATAATTTTTAGTCACTCCATTTATTTTGTAACCAATAGCTTGAAAATCGGAAATAACATTTATTACATCGTGTTTCTCTGATCTTTTTTCTGAAACTTCTTCTAATTCCTCGTTTATTTTTATGCTAGTTTCAAACAAATCTATTTCTCTAGCTCTTCTGTTTTGGCTACCCAAATCTATATTTGTTCCTGAAGTTTCTTTTTTTGCTTCTGCAATCATAACCTGCATATAAACTTTTGCCAAAGAATCTATTTGCTTTAAGTTTTGACGATAGACCGCATCTGTTCTGTCTAGATATTCATTCGTTAAATTTCTTACTCTTTCAAAATAATCATTTTTTACTACCGAAGAAATTATAGTATTGCTTAAACTTTTAAAAACATTATTTTTATAAGATACTACAACAATCTTATGCGTTTTATAATCTACCTCCTTAAACTGAGGCTTAAAATCTTCGAAAGAATATCTGCTTACGGTTGCAGTGTCTGCTCTATTTATAAACTCGTCATACGCATTTATTATATCATTTTTATTGATTATAGGTTCAATTGAAAATTTCTTTAATGAGGCAGCGTCATCTTCAGATATATTAAATGTTTTAGCTAAAGTTAAGGTGTCTTTCTGCTCTACTAAATCATTGTAAAAATCCACATTATAATACAATTGTTTTACACTCTTAAAATTAGGCTCCACTAACATTTCAGATGCATACTTATCTGGATAATAAAACTCTATAATAAATCCAAAAATAGCTCCTAAAAGAGACGCAATCCCTAATTTAACAATATTCGATTTTATGAATAATAAAATGGTAATTAAAAAGTCGAAAAAACCTTTAAAAATACTTCCTATAAACTTAAAAAAGTTGCGAAAACCTCTACCTATAATTACAAATAATGAACCTAAATCTACTTCTTCGTTAGTTGTTTCTTGTTGCTTTGTTGACATATTGTTGTTATAAACGTGATTAAATTACGTTAAAATATTTGTTTTAAAATTTGTTGTGTTATTGCATAAGTGGGTGTAACCCCTGTCATCCCTAATCCACCAGATGCTAATGTTGCTCCTGTTTCCAAAGGATTATCTGATGCATAATAAGCGTACCTTACTTTTACATCTTTTGAAATGTTGCCTCTTATTTTTGAAGCAGATTGTATGGCTTTTTGGTAATGTGCACCCTCCATCTCTAAACCAATTACATTCCAGGTGGAATTATGAAAGAATTTTAATAAATCTTTATTCTGTAAAGAAGTTCCCAATACAGATATCATAGAGCCATCAAAAACCTGAATACCAAAGCCTTCTAAGTCTTCTTTTTTTAATTCATTTTTAAAAGGATAATTATCTGCTGTCCCTTCAAAAATATGTGCAGAAGGAATCATAATATCTCCTTTACCCCCCTCTAAAATTCCTGCTTTACCCATTACAGAGACAGATTTTACATTTAAGTGAACTTTTTGTTTCCCTTTTTGATAGGGCTTTAACAATTCGTCCATAGTTTCATAAGCTTGTTCTCCAAAAGCGTAATCCATTACAATAATTACTGGTTTATCTTCTAGTGATTGTCTCTTGTCTAACGCGGAACCGCTAACATTTATTTTATCAGTGTCTATTATTTGAACATTTATATTAGTCCCTGAAGTATCTTTAACATAAATCAACCCATTTTTTGAAGCAAAATTCATTACTTTTTCTTGAAGTGGCTTACTGTTTTCGTTACTTAAAAGTTGGTACAACTCAAAACCTTGATATGCTTTTGCTTTATCTGGTAAAGCTTCACTTGCGTATATAGAGTTTAATACACTATGCATGTTTGCGCTAATTATATGAAGCGGCCTTTTAAGTAAATTATTCTCTTCTAAAATATATTTTATATTATTTGCCCAAATTTCACCATAAATATGATGCCCAATTTGTTCAATTAATAATGAACTAAAAGTAATTGTTCTTTTCTTCCCTTCTAAAACCTCTTGTAATGCTAGTTTTCCTAACCAATAAATTAAATTGAAAAATTTGTGGGGATTATCTTTCGATGAAAAAACTGAGTAAATGGCAGAAACTTCATCAAATGGCCTCCCTAAGATTGAGCATAAATGAACAATTAGTACCTCTTTTTCGTCTTTAGATATCTCTTTTTGATGCAATACAATATCTTCTAAATGAAGCCATTCTCTGGTTAGATTTTTCCCTTCATTGATAGATACGCGTTCTTGAATCTTATGGGACTCTATAAAAAGAAAAGTAAGATGGGTAAGAATATCATAAATCTCAGATCTGCCTCTGGTAATTTCAATATTCATTTGATCTTTATCAATTCGATAACAATTTCTTCTTCTTTTTAAAGGAATTATCGGTTTAAAATGAGCATCCTTATACCCTTCATCCGTTGTTAAATTAATAAATTGGCATTGCTCTATGCCTTCAGGTAAACGCTCTATGACATATACCAAACCGTCCAACTCTGTTTTAGACTCTGCGATAGAACCATAGATTTCTGGGCGAAGTAATAATAATGATTTTCGCAACGTTTCACCTGAAATACCCATAGGCTTGTAAAACCCTCTTGTAAATAGATGTCGCATTGAAATGTATAATTTTTCTATTGCGTTTGTAGACTCTTGAGCCCTTGTTCTTTCTATATTTCTATTTTGTAGCATTCTTAATTTTGTCTTACAAATATAAAATTATTTGCCTGATAATATTTGATAATATTTAGGTTCATTTTCTAGCAAGCTAACTGCTTTATAAATAACCTTATCATTTTTAATTTTGTTTTGATACATCCCTTCTCTGTAAAAAAAGTGTAACACTATTTGGTCTTGCAATAAACGGCTAAGTATGTCTTCGTTCTTTAGTACCGAATTTATCTTCTCTTCAAGGAGTTTACTTTTTAAATTCTCGTATTCTTTTAGAATTGAAGTATTGTTCGAAAATAAATAGGCTTTTTCAAATAACTTTTCTTGTGGTGTTCTAAAAGTTGTGTCTATTTCTAAAAACTTTACAAAATATTTAAAAATATTTTCGGTCACAATATAATTTTTTGGGTCTAAATTATTTTTGTTTTTATAGTAGTAATCTACAGAAAAGTTAAACAATGCCTTAGATGCAACTAAAGCCTTTGTAGCTTCTGTTTTATTGGATAATTTAATTTCTATATCTGGCATAATACCACCACCATCAAAAACTGTTCTTCCATTTGCGGTTTTAAAAGCGTTAATACCGCTATCAGAAAACTTAGGCACAATCCCTGTTTTATCATCTCTATTGGTGTAATCTAACTCCTGAATACACCTTCCACTTGGTGTATAGTACTTAGATATCGTTAATTTTAACTGTGTCCCATACGTTAATTCTTTTTGACGCTGAACCAAACCTTTACCAAAAGAACGTTGCCCAAGTATAACCGCTCTATCATAATCTTGTAAAGCACCACTAACAATCTCTGAAGCTGAAGCAGAACTTCCGTTTACAAGAATAACAATTGGTATTTCTAAATCTAAAGGATCATCAGAACCTTTGTACTTAGTACTCCATTTTTTTACTTTTGCTTTTGTTGTTACAATAGTTTGCCCTTTAGGAAGAAAAAAATTAGAAATCTTTATGGCCTCCAATAGAGAACCTCCAGGGTTTGAACGCAGATCAAAAACCAACTTTTTCATTCCTTTAGTCTTTAAATCTAAAAATGCTTTTTTTACTGCTGAAGATGCTTTGTTATTGAATCGAGTTAAAGCCATATACCCATTTTCTTTATCAATCATTTGATAAAATGGAACTGGATTTATCTCAACCTTTTCTCTTACTAAAACCTTTTCTAATATTTTACCTTGTCTTAAAATTTTTGCATTTATCTCTGTATTTGGCGTTCCTTTTAAAAAAATAGAAAGTTCATCTCTCTCCATATTTTTTAATGATTGTCCATCTACAGAAACAATTATATCACCTGCTTTTAAACCAGATTTATCAGCAGAAAATCCTTTGTAAATCTCTTTAATTTGAATTCCTTGATTTGTATAATACACAGAAACACCAATTCCTGCATACTCACCTTCTCTTCTAATTTTAGCATCCTCTACATCTTGTTCATTATAAAAATTAGTATAAGGATCTAAATCTTTTAAGGTGTTTTTAATGACTTTATCTGTTAAATCTGCAGGATTAATTTCATCTACATAAGACATATTTAACTCCTTGAATAAGGAATTGTAGATCTCAATCTGTTTTGCTACTTCAAAAAATTTAGATTTGAATGAAAACGACAAAAATAATAGCGCCGTTAGTAAAAGGAATATAATTTTATAGTCCTGTATTCTTTTTTTCATGTGTAGTGCTTTGTACTTCTTTTATAAACTGATATAATAATTTGTTCATTTTAGAAAATATTTCTTGGTATTCTTTTTCTTCTTTCCCAAGATACGAAATCATAAAAACATAAGGGTCTTGTAAGTTATCGTACACAATTTCTTTTTGTAAACGGTAACTCTCGCGCATTACTCTTTTAAGTCTATTTCTATCTGGTGCTTTTTTAAAATTTCTTTTTGCCACAGAAACACCAACTTGAGCAGGAAAAGCAGAGGTATGTGATGTTTGTAAATACACCATTCTTAATGGAAAAACTTTTATAGAGTTACCATGATCATAGAGTTTTTCTATAAGTTTTTTACTTTTTAATCTTTCTTCTTTTCCTAATGTATGCTTCATTATGACAAACTTAACAGAAAACTATAACTTTTAAAACGTTTCTTTGAAGTAACTTCAAATTTTATGTATTTTTATATACTTAAAGATACACTTCAATTTTACTTTTATTAGTTACAAATTAAACAAATATTGGTATTTTTGTTAAATATTTAACGTGTTTTAATTCGATTTATAGATGAAGCCAGATTTATTTCAAGCACCAGATTATTACAATATAGATGATTTACTTACAGAGGAGCACAAATTAATTCGTGATGCTGCAAGAGAATGGGTAAAACGAGATGTTTCTCCTATAATTGAAAACTATGCTCAAAAAGCTGAGTTTCCAAAACAAATAATTAGTGGTTTAGCAGAAATAGGCGCTTTTGGCCCATATATACCAGAAGAGTTTGGTGGTGCTGGTTTAGATCAAATCTCTTACGGATTAATTATGCAAGAAATCGAAAGAGGAGATTCTGGGGTAAGATCTACTGCCTCTGTACAATCCTCGTTAGTGATGTACCCTATATTTACCTATGGAAATGAAGAACAACGTAAAAAATATTTGCCAAAATTAGCTTCTGGAGAATGGATGGGTTCGTTTGGTTTAACTGAACCAAATCATGGCTCTAATCCAGGAGGAATGGAAACCAACTTCAAAGACAAAGGAGATCATTATGTATTAAATGGTGCCAAAATGTGGATTTCAAATGCTCCATTTTGCGATGTTGCTGTGGTTTGGGCAAAGAATGAAGCAGGTAGAATTCATGGTTTAATTGTAGAACGTGGCATGGAAGGATTCTCTACGCCAGAAACACATAACAAATGGTCTTTACGTGCTTCTGCGACTGGTGAGCTTATTTTTGATAATGTAAAAGTGCCAAAAGAAAATTTATTACCTAATAAATCTGGATTAGGAGCACCTTTAGGTTGTTTAGATTCTGCTAGATATGGAATTTCTTGGGGCGCCATTGGTGCAGCTATGGATTGTTATGATACAGCTTTGCGCTTCGCAAAAGAACGTGAACAATTTGGCAAACCTATTGCTCAATTTCAATTACAGCAAAAGAAACTTGCTGAGATGATTACAGAAATTACTAAAGCACAGTTGTTGGCTTGGCGATTGGGAACCTTAAAAAACGAAGGTAAAGCTACCTCAGCTCAAATTTCTATGGCAAAGCGTAATAATGTAGAAATGGCTCTTAAAGTTGCAAGAGAAGCAAGACAAATATTAGGTGGAATGGGTATTTCTGGTGATTACGCTATCATGCGTCATATGATGAATTTAGAAAGTGTTGTTACTTATGAAGGCA
The DNA here is from genome assembly GCA_938084845.1 of uncultured Polaribacter sp. Lineage (GTDB taxonomy): Bacteria > Bacteroidota > Bacteroidia > Flavobacteriales > Flavobacteriaceae > Polaribacter. The sequence continues at coordinate 6,622 of CALKEB010000044.1, forward strand.
CTCATGATATCCATCTACTAATAACAGGTTTAGACATTACAGGCTTAAACGGATTTAAATAAAAAGTTCTTTATAAATAGAAAACACCAAATGATTTTGGGGTTTATTATTGTTTTATGAACTTACAAAATAGCTCCATTCCCCTTCTATTTTCTATAGAATTACAACATTCTTCTAAAATTTCAATGGCAAATAGATTTTGAAATAAAGAGGTATACTCTTTTTTACTCCCGCCAAAAGGTGGATGATCTTCATTTAACTTCGCATCAAAAAGTAAGCCTACCAATTTGCCATTTTCATTTAAAACACTGTGCATCTTAGATACATATTCTTCTCTTAAATTGGGGTTTAATGCGCAAAAGAAGGTTTGCTCAATAACAAGATCGAAGGTTTGTTTTAATTCGAAAAAGTTTAGATGAATTAAATTCGATGATAGAAAACTTGGCACTCTTTTCTTTAGATTAGTTAAAGCTAACTTAGAAATATCGATTACATGAACATTAGTAAAACCTTTTTTGAGAAGATATTCTGCTTCATGAGAATTACCACCTCCAGGAATCAAAATTTTTAAATCTTTGTTTGTAAGTTGATCAAAATAGACTTTTAAGGGGGGCGACACTTGCCCTAAATCCCATCCTGTTTTGTTGGTTTTGTATTTATTGTCCCAAAATTTTTCGTCAAAAATCATCTTAAAAAGTAATAAAACACCATTTAAAGGTATTTAGATTAGTATTAACTGTGCTGTTTGATCACTGAAATTAAATCGTTTTTTTGCAACATTGCAGATTGTCTCCAAACTTGTTTTCCATCTTTGAATAGGACAAATGTTGGCACGCCTCGTACTTGAAATTTTGCGGCTAAATTTTGATTCTTATCAATATCAATTTTAAGTATTGAAACTTCATCATTCAATTCTGCCTTTACTTCTTTTAAAATTGGGCTCATCATTCTACAAGGACCACACCATTCTGCAAAAAAATCGACTAAAACTGGTCTGTTCTGATTTATTATTTCTGTAAAACTACTCATACTTCAATATTTTTATCAAAGGTAGATTTTAATTGCGGTTTTATTAGTAACTCTTGTTACAGTTCTATTACCTTTATACTGTTTCTAGAAAGCTTTATTTTTCCCTCGTTTTCTAACTTTTTTAAAAGACGAGAAATTACGACTCTAGAGGTATGTAAATCTTCCGAAATTTGTTTATGTGTAGTATAAATAGCATCATTACCAGTAACCATCGCTTTATCTTTTAAATATTTAAAGAGTCTTTCATCCATCTTTAAAAAAGCAATGGTATCTACAGCCTCTAACAACTCATTTACTCTTGAATGGTAACTTTGTAAAATAAAAGATTGCCAAGAATTATAAGCACTTAACCAATCTGCCATTTTTTGTTTAGGAATCATAACTAGTTCTACTTCTGTTTCTGAAACTGCTCTAATTTTACTTTTTGTTTGTCCCAAACAACAAGATAGCGTTATTGCACAAGTATCACCTCTTTCTAAATAATACAGCACCAATTCATCTCCATTTTCATCTTCTCTTAAAATTTTTATCGCTCCAGTTAATAACAAAGGCATCGCCTTAATAGCATCATCTACATCAATGATAATCTCATTTTTAGAAATCGTTTTGTAAACGCCTACTTCTTGGATTTCCTTTAAAAGTTCACCCTCTAACAAATAGCCAAAACTGGAAATTAACTTCGTATTAAAATCAGACATATGCATTTTTTATTTCTATAAATTTTCAACTCCATTAACAAACAAAAAAAATATTCTAATCATATAATTTTACATTGGTTTCTTTAAAATTAAGACGATGGCTAAAATTACTTTTCTCATAATGTATTTTCCTTGAAGCAAACCTATAAACAAGCGTTAATTTGTAACAAAGATACTTTTTTGATCGAATAGTACTTAATCAAGAATAGTAATCTATGTTAAAGAAAAGTTATAAATGTTTATTTCTTCAGCAAAATTTTTAAACTGATTTATTTTTAAGAACTTTGCAATGTTGTTAAATTCCATACATTTTTTTGAATTGTTCCACTAAAAAACTTACTGCTAATTATTACTTGTCTGTAGATGAAATACCAAGTAAAGTTTGGAGCTATCTAAATGCTTATAAAAATATTTATTTCAAAAAATCATTTTTAAAATCAATAGAAGACAATCATAAAAATTTAGATTTTTTTTATGTGGTTTTATTAGACGAGGCAGAAAACCCAAAATGTTTTGGTACAATACAAATAGTAGATTTTTACTTTGAAACTGTTAAAAACGATTTAGAATGGTTCGCAAAAAGAGTAAAAGAGTTTGGGCAAAAATTAAAGCTCTTTCCCAAAAAAAAATCATTAAAAATTTTAATTTGTGGCAACACATTTGTTAGTGGAGAACATGGAATTTTAATTACAGAACATTGTGACAAAAAACAAACTATTAAAGAACTTGCAAAAGCTATTCTAAATTATGTGAATACAATAGACCAACTACAAATAGATGCCTTTCTTATAAAAGATTTTAGTAACGAATCCCTGTCTATTACAAACAAACTAAAAGATTACAATTACCATCCATTTTCTGTTGAGCCTAATATGGTGTTACACTTGGACGAAAACTGGCACTCTTTCGAAGATTATTTACAAGCGCTAAAAACAAAATTTAGAGTTAAAGCTAAAAAAGCAATTAAGCTAAGCGAAAATTTAACGGTAAAAATAGCAACAAATGATACCATTGAGGCGCTACTTCCAGAAATGGAAAAACTTTATTTAAAAGTTGCAAAAAATGCTTCTTTTAATTTGAGTGACTTTAATTTAAACACCTATAAAGATTTAATGAATCACATAGATAATAATTACCAAATTAGAGCTTATTATGTAGAGGGTAAAATGGTAGGTTTTATGTCTGGTCTAATTAATCAAAAAAAACTTGATGCACATTTTGTAGGTATTGATTATAGGGTAAATAAAGAATTTGCCATCTACCAAAGAATGCTTTACGATTATATTAAAATTGCAATAGAAAATAATTTAACAACACTAAATTTTGGAAGAACTGCCAGTGAAATAAAAAGTTCTGTAGGTGCAATACCACAAGATTTAACCATGTATCTTCGTCATAAGAAAAGCATCACTAATAAATTAGTAAAGCTATTATTAACTAAAGTACAACCCACTCCTTTTAGGCAAAATTTCCCTTTTAAAAAGGTACCCCAATGAAAACAAGTACAGAATTAGTAAATTTATTAAACTTAGAACAAGTAAATGAACATACTTTTTTAGGAGAGAGTGTAACTATAGGAAGTGCAATTGTTTTTGGAGGGCAGGTTTTAGCACAAGCAGTCAATGCTGCTTACAGAACCATTCCCGAAAATCGTTTTTTACACTCATTACATTCTTATTTCTTAGAAGCAGGAGATTTAAAAATTCCTATTTCTTATCATGTTGCATTTATGAGAGATGGTGGTAGTTTTGCAACTAGAAGAGTTACTGCTAGTCAAAATGGAAAAACAATTTTTATACTTGCAGCTTCTTTTCATAAAAAAGAAGAGGGTTTTGAACATCAAACTGAAATAAATACTACTATAAAACAACCAGAAGAGCTATTAAGTTGGGATGATATGGCTGTAAAATTCGGTTCTTTTTTACCAAAAAGTATTGCCTCTTTTTTAAGCATAGAAAGACCAATAGCATTTAAACCCGTTGTTATGCCTAACCCTTTAAAACCAGAAAACAAGGAGGCTAAAGAAGAAATATGGTTTAAATTAAAAGGTAGCATTCCAGAAATGGATTTACCATTAAAGCATCAGATATTAACATATATTTCTGATTATAATATTTTGAACGCTGCCTTTAATCCTAATGCTAAAAATTATAATTTTGCAAATACAATGACAGCAAGTTTAGATCATTCCATGTGGTTTTTCAGAGATTTTGATTTTAATGATTGGATGCTGTTTTCTGCAGATTCGCCTAATGCTTATGGAGCAAGAGGTTTATGTAGAGGAAATATTTTTACAAGAGAAGGTAAATTGGTGGCTTCTTTTGCGCAAGAAGGATTATTAAGACCTTTAAATAAATAATTAACTCAAACACAAAACTATTTATAATGGAACCTTATATATATGTATTAACAACTAATGGTGTATTATTTTTAATCAGTATTATTTTTTGGAAGTTTCCTCCAAAAAAAATTAATAGACTTTATGGATATAGAACTCCAAAAGCAATGCAAAATGAAGATATTTGGAAATTTGCAAATTCAACTTTTAACCAAGTTTTTTTAAAATACTGTGGTATTTCTTTTATTGCTGCATTTTTATTAGCAACTATTGCTAAAGGAACGTTAACCTGGCAGCCTATGGTTTTTGTGGCGCTTACAATTCTAGTTAGTTTGATTAAGACAGAACGTGCTATCAATGAAAATTTTGATGATGAGGGGAAGCGTCTTAAAAATTCTAACTAAAAATTAGCAACAAAAGAAACAGACAAATTTCTACCTGGAGAAGAAACACCAGAAGCAAACTCCATATAATGTACATCAAAAACATTGTCTAACCTTGCTTGTACTGAGATTGAATTATTTAATTCGTACCCCGCATTTACTCCAAAAGTTAACCAACTAGGAGTACCATAATATCTTGCCTCACCTGTTGTTGCTGTTGCATCTATTACTGGCGTTAAATCATGGTTATCTATCCCTTCTGTGATGTTAAAATCTTTGATGTCTTTTCTACTATTGAATCGGAATTCTGCCCCTAAAGCAACTCTTTCCTTTTTGTAACTTACTTCAAATTGACCAAATAATGGGGGAATTGAAGACATTGGTTCATTAGTATCATAGGTACGTCCTTTAGTATATGTTATAAAACCAGACGTATTTATTGTCTTAGAAATTTTTCCTAAATAATTTACTGTATATCCTAAAATATATGCAGTCCCTTTATTTTGATTGTGAATAGCAACACCCATCTCACCATCAAATTCAACTTGTTTTAATGATCCATCTGTATTATAAACAACATCTCTCTGAATATAATTATCTAACAATGTATAGTAAAAACTACCTCCTAATCGAAATCTTTTAGCATTAAAATATTTTTGTACTCCAACCTCTGCGTTGTATGCAAATTCTGGAGTTACATGAATATTAGGTATGGTTACAAAACCAGCTTTTTCTCTTACACGACCAATATCGTCTATGTTTGGAGATCTAAACCCTGAAGACAACACACTATTTAATTGCCAGTTGTTATTTGGTTTATACACATAACCTAGTGTTGCAGTTATTGCAGCATTATTTCTAGAAATTGTTTTAGCATCAAACGTTAAAAAAGTTTCATCTATCCAAGTTGCTTTCTTTTGGATATTGGTAAAACGAATACCTGTGTTTAATGATGATTTTTTAGATATATCTTGCCTATAACCAAGGTAAATAGCAGAAGTTAGAAAACTACTTCCCCCATCTGGATATCTAGATTGTACTTTAAATTCTTCTGAAAAGCCATTGATTTGACTATTCTCAATGTTTAAGATTTTTCCAAATGAATTTGATGCAACATCATTATAGGCAAATTCAAATCCGTAAGATAAAATTTTTGAATTTTTATTTGTAAGAGGCACAGAGAAATCCCCATTTACACTAAATACATCTACCATTTCTTGTCTGTAAGACCTTTTTAGACTCCCAAATTTTCTTTGAATTCTACTTTCTTGAATATTTTGATAAGCAGCAGTTATAGCACCACTTTCTATCCAAGTTTTATTTGGATTTACTAAAAACTGAGAAGATACTAAAAATCTTTTCTGAGGACCATAATACCATTCTGCAAATTTTAAAGAGAAGACGTCTGTTAAATCTTTTAACTCTGTTAACCTATCAAAACGTTGAATGTCTGATGATGTAGAATATTGTATATTTATTTTTAGGTCTGTTTTTTTTGACAATGGAACAAAAAACTTTTGTAAAAAGTCACTTTGATTGTACCCTGTGTTTTTTAATAAATTTGGAGATGAGTTTAACGTTGGGTTTTGTGTGTAATTCCCATTACTATTTTCTGAAAAATAAAAAACCTTCCCCCAATTTTCAAATCCATGTCTTCTATTTTTTCCTGCTCTTAAATCTCCAAAACTAGCATGAGAAACACTTGTAAATGAAGCCCAATTTTTAAACCTTAGTTCTACTGATGCGCTAGTTGTAATTTCTTGATTTACCGATGAAAATCTAGAGAAAAGTTGACTTTCAATTGTTTGCTCGTTAGACAATTGAGGTGTTTTGGTGTAATAATGAATTACCCCACCCAAAGCATCAGAACCATATATTACTGAAGAAGGTCCAAAAACAACTTCTGTTTTTTCTAATAAATTTGGCGATAATGTAATCGCATTTTGCAAATGGCCTTTTCTATAAATAGCGTTATTCATTCTAACACCATCTACGACCAATAGTACTCGATTAGATTCCATTCCTCTTATTACAGGACTACCACCACCAAATTGTGATTTCTGAACTTTTACACCTGGAATTACTGCTAATAAATCTGCAGAAGATTGAGGTGATATTTTTAGGATGTCCTTTTTAGAAATAACAGCAATTCGCTCAGCAATTTTTTTACCTTTTACATCTTTTTTAAAAGCAGAAACAACAACCTCATCTAACTGTTCAGACTCTTTAGTTAGCGCAATAATATTATTTAAAAGCTTTAAACGCTCTTTTTTTATAGAAAAAACAGCATAAGAAATGTGTGAAAATATGATGGTTTCATTTTCTTTAATCAAAGAAATATCTGCATAACCTTCATTATTTGTAGATAAGCTGATAGTATTCGACTCGTTAAAAATACTTACATTTCTAACCACCCTACCCGTTTCTTTGTCTACAACCTTAACCGTTTGTGCTAAAGAAATACTACAGATTAAAAAAAAGATACAACTAAAAAAATATTTCATCATTAACTAAAAACGGTTTCTAAAACTTGTAAAGATTTTAGAGCTCTAAAATTGCCCAAATGTAGTTTAAAATACTTAATTATTATTTGTAAAACCAATTGCCTTTCTTCTTTACTATAAGACACTTTCTCTAACGTATCAAAAGTTATGCCTAACAACTTTTTAAATTGATGAAAATCATTCTTATGAATTACATATTTATTTGAAAAATGATTTGAAAAAACACCCTCTTGTAAATCAAATCCTAGATAATCCATATCTTTTAAGTCTGGATAAAAACCTAAAAAACCTGTTAGATTTAACAAAAATAACAAATGAAAATTGGCTACATGTTCATGCAAATCTAACCATTGTAATGCGGTTTCTAAATACTCAAACAATACTGTATTTTGTTCTTCTTCTTGAATTGAGTTACTTAGCACCTCTGATAAAAAAAGCACCACAGACTGCTTTATAATATTGGTGTGTACCGTCTTATAAGGATGATCTATTTGAACTTCCTTAAATGAATTTAATGTGTTTTTTGTATTGTGATTGGCAACAATTTTTAATTGGGTTAAAGGCTGAAAATAAGCTGCAGTTATCCCTTTCTTTTTAGGTTTTAAAACCCCTCTTACCAGGTAACTTTTTACTCCTTCTTGTAATGTATAGCATTTTACAATTAAACTTGTATCTCCATACTTTATAGCGCTAAGCACTATTGCCTTTGTAGTAACTATTGCCATTAATTTACGATTGCAATTTTTGTTGTTGTAGTTTCTGAAGCGTCATCATTAGATAATAAAACAATATACACCCCAGATGCTACAGGAGTACCTGCTAAGTTTCTTTTATCCCAAACTACTTTTCCTCCTTGTAATTCTTGCCCTTCTACTACATTCGTTTCATAAACTAAATACCCAGCAACATCAAGGATTTTTACATTAGTGCCTTTTGGTAAATTATTTCCATTTCTACCAGTTATTGTAACAGTATTATGATTTTTTAACACTGGGTTTGGATAGGCATATACCTCTGTTAAGCGATCTCCAAATGGAACAACATTACTATTATAAGCAACAACCCCTTTGTCTGTCGCAAAGTATACTTTACCACTTGTATTGTCTATAGCCACTTTTAAAATTCTATTTGATGGTAAAGGTGAATTTTGTTTACTAAAATTAGCCAAAGTATTTTGACCTGAGGGATTGGTATATAAAACACCTCCATTATCAGTCCCAAACCATTTATTGTCTGCACCATCAACTTTAATCGTATTTACTTTTTGGTCTCCTAACAAACGTTCACCTACTCCATTTTCTTCAATAATTATAGGCTGTGCATTGATTACCTCTGAATCAAAGACAGATGAAGCATTTCTTAAAACAACCATACCACTTCTAGTTCCTAGCCAAACTCTATTGCTTTTATCTACAGCAATTGCAGTTACATTTAAATCTGGAAGATTTCCTAAATTTGGTGTCGCTACAAGTGCCTTTTTACGATTTCCATTTTCATTGTATACATAAACTCCATTGGTTCTTGTGCCTATCCAAACAGAAGAATTATTATCAATAGTAATTTCATTTAACCCAGGAGTTGAATTTGTAACAATACTACTTAAGTCTATAGAGCTCCACTGTCCATTAAAAGACAGTTTCTTAAGTTCTTCAGAAGTTTCATAATTCGTTGCCCAAATATTTCCTTGACGATCAATGGCAGAACTACTTACTCTAATATTAATACTTGGTAAAGAAACCGCTATCGGCGTAAATGTACTGTTTAAATGATTGTACATTTGCGTAATTACATCGTTTTCTACTACCAATAAACCTCCTGTTGGCTTTGTTGCCGAATTATTAGAAATCCCCAACGCGCTTATGTAAACTTTATTTTCTGAAGAAGGGTCTATGGTTACGTGAACCAAATCGGCAGGTATACTTTCATCAAACTTTGTGTTTATCCAATTTTCTCCAGTATAATGACTAAATCCTTTTTTGGTATTGGTTGGCGTATAAGCTACATTATAACCACCATAGACTACCCATAAATCATTTTCGTTAACAGCAATAGAAAACACCTCATTAGATAAAGGTCCATCTGGGTGAATTTCTGAAAATTGATTATCTAAGCGTATTCGTTTGGATAAAATACCGAATTCATGTGTTGCCAAATAAATTTTATCTTCTAGAAAAAGTGCATCAGAAAGCGTAAAACTAAAATCGTTTGACGTATTTATTTCTTCTTGAATAGTAATAGAACTATCTAAAACTATTGCACTATTAGTTAACGTTACTGTTAGATTTATAGACGAAGCATTTAAGTTTACTATCGGCTCAGAAAACCGGCTCACTTCAGTTAAATTATTATTTTGTAATCGATATAAAATATTGTTTTCTGAAACGTATACAGCCTCATTAAATTTTAGTATTCTACTAAATTCCCTATTCGGAAATAGTTGTTGCCAACTATTAAAATCAATTAAAAAATTATCTGTTGCATCTGCACGAAAAATACCATCTTCTGTAGCTGCATAAATAAAATTATCTACAACTAAAGTTTCATTAATTTGTAATGATGTAGAATTATTTCCGATAAAAAAAGTATCTCCAAACTCTAAATTTTCTATATCGTAAGCTACAATTGCAAAAGAAGTAGATAAATATAAGGTGTTCTCAAATTCACTAAAATGATTTATTCGTTTTACCCCTGTTTGATTAAAACTACTAATATCAGAAGAAATGGTAATGTTACCATTTTGGTCTATAACCTCTAACAATCCATTTTCATAGCCAATTACCAACCTTTTAAATTGATTGCTATAAAAAATTGCAGAAGTAGTCTCTCCAGATAAACCTTGTACTGAAGAAAACTTTTTAGTTTCTAATGTATTTTCATTAAATGTAAATACAGCATTATCTACTAATGCATAAATTATATTATCTACTTTTACAAAATCTTTTACATTGTTGTATGAGTAAAAATCTTCCCAAGAATTGCTGTAATCAACTTGTGAAAAAAAAACATGAACAAAAAATAAAAAGTATATAAAAAGTATTTTTTTCATAAAATTGTGAATCTTAATCAAAGATATTTAATTATTATAACTTAACGATTAAATCAAATACTTAAGTATAAAATAGCTTCGAATAATATGGTCTTAGAAATAGAAAGAAAGTTTTTAGTGAACAGTAGCGATTATAAAAAGCAAGCTTACCTCACAAAAAAAATAAAACAAGGTTATTTAAATACCCATAAAAGCAGAACAGTAAGAGTTCGAATTCAAGATGATAAAGCTTTTATAACCATTAAAGGTAAATCAAATGCTGCAGGAACTACTAGGTTTGAATGGGAAAAAGAAATTGATATAACAGCAGCAGAACAATTGTTGCTTTTATGTGAACCTTCAATTATAGATAAGACACGATTTTTAATAAAAAATAATCATTTAACATTTGAAGTAGATGAATTTAATGGAGCCAATGAGGGTTTAGTATTGGCTGAAATAGAGCTAGATACAGAAGATCAAACTTTTGACAAACCAAATTGGCTTGGTAATGAAGTTACAGGTGATATTAAATATTACAATTCATATATCAGTAAAAAACCTTTTACTACTTGGAATCTATAAATTATAGATACCTAAAAAGTGAGAAAAGCTACCCAATAATACAAAAACATGAAAAATTGCATGATTATATGGTATTTTCTTTATTGAATAAAGTACAGCGCCAATAGAGTAAAAAACACCACCAGCTACCAAATAATAAAAGTTTTCACTAGAAATACTATTCATAAGTGGTTTTATAAAAAACATTACTTGCCAACCCATTAATAAATACATTGCTGTAGATATTTTATCAAACCTTCCCGTAAAAAATAATTTTAAAATTACACCTACCAGAGCAAAAAGCCATACAAATACAAACATGTACCAGCCTAAATCGGAATTTAACCCTACCAAACAAAAAGGTGAATAACTACCTGCAATTAAAACATAAATTGCTGCATGATCAAAAATATTTAATTTTCTTCTTTTTTTTGGGTCTTTTGCTGCATGGTAAAAAGTGGATGCCGCATACAAAACAATCATGCTTACTCCATAAATTATAAAGCTTAAGGGTAACCAAAAACCTTTAAATTCTAGTGATTTGTATATTAAAAAAGGAAAAGCTACACTACTTAAAGCTAAACCTAAACCGTGAGAAATAACATTTAATAATTCTTCTTTTTTACTATACTGGTGATTTAAACTCTCGCTCATTGTTTGGTCTATTTGTGTCTTTCATGTACTTCTTATCTTGTAACAAGGCTTGATAAATACTATCAAAAGTCTGCTTTTTAAGCTGATCAACATCATTTAATTCTAAATTTTTTGTCTCAATAAATTGATGCTGATGTACTCTAAATACTCCTGGCCCTCCTTTAAAAAAATCCCAAGAAAATAATCTTTTACAATCATAATACACTTGTGGTACAATAGGGATTTGAAACTCTGTAGCTAAACTAAATGCACCATTTTTAAAAGGGGCTAAGGTTATATTTTCTGTTGGCACTAATCCTTCAGGAAAGATAGCCATACTTACTCCATTTTTTAATTTTTCTTTTGCTTTTTTAAATACTTTTTTCCTGCTTTTTGGGCAACTTCGATCTACCATAATTACAACTCTTTTGTAGAAAAAACCAAAAATTGGAATTTTCACCAACTCTTGTTTTCCAACAAAAACAATTGGATTTTTACTAAGAGCAATCATTACAAAAGGGTCCATTAAAGAACCGTGATTAGGGCAAAACATATAACTTTTATCTTTTTCTATTTTTTGATCTTTGGTAATCTTTAGTCTAAACCCCATTCCATAAATTAAAATGAAGGACCAAAGTCTTACCATTTTCCAAAAAATAGGATAATAAGACTCTTTTGCAGTTAAGACCAGCATAAAAGGGACCATTATTAAAATAGTAACTATCATTAATAGATAGAACCAAATACGCCAAAGCAATAAAAAAGGAATCTTTATTAATCTCAAAATATAGTCTTTTTAATGGATTTTAAAAAAGTAGTAAGTAACAAAAATAGTAATTTCTTTTCTTTGATATAATTTAAGAGCAAAACCTTATTTTTGTCTTATAAAACAAAAATATATTTCACCTAATTTTAGGTAGAAATACATAAATTTTGATCTCAAATTTAGATAGATGTCTAGAATTTTAACAGGAGTACAAAGTACAGGAACCCCTCATTTAGGAAATTTATTGGGTGCAATTTTACCAGCCATAACAATGGCAAACGACCCAAAAAATGAAGCTTTTTTATTTATAGCAGACCTACATTCTTTAACGCAAATTAAAGACGGAAAACAATTAAGAGAAAACACCTACAGTACAGCTGCAACTTGGCTTGCCTGTGGTTTAGATATTCATAAAACTGTATTTTATAGACAAAGTGATATACCGCAAGTAACGGAACTTTCTTGGTATTTAAGCTGTTATTTCCCCTACCAAAGATTAACGTTGGCACATAGTTTTAAAGATAAGGCAGATCGATTAGCAGATGTAAATTCTGGTTTATTTACCTACCCTATGCTAATGGCTGCTGATATTTTATTATACGATGCAGAAATTGTACCTGTAGGAAAAGATCAATTGCAACATTTAGAAATGACAAGAGATGTTGCAAATAGATTTAACCATTTGGTTGGCGAAACTTTAGTAGCACCAGAAGCTAGGGTACAAGAAAACACAAAATTAGTACCAGGGACAGATGGTGAAAAAATGAGTAAATCAAGAGAAAACACCATCAATATTTTTTTAACAGATAAAAAGTTAAGAAAACAAATTATGGGTATTAAAACAGATAGCACTCCTTTAGAAGAGCCTAAAAATCCAGATACTGACACTATTTTTGCATTGTATAAAATACTAGCTTCGGATACACAGATTGCCACAATGCGCTCTAACTATGAAGGGGGTAATTATGGTTATGGTCATACAAAACAAGCTTTATATGAACTAATTTTAGAAAAATTTGCTACGATAAGAGAGCGTTATCATCATTACATGAATAATCAACATGAAATTGATGAAGCTTTAAAATTAGGGGCAGAGAAAGCTACACTTACCGCCAACGAAGTTTTGCAAAGAGTACGTGCTAAAATAGGATATTAAACAAAAGAACAAAAAAAGCCGCTACAAGCGGCTTTTTTTGAATGACTTAAAATTACTTTATTTTTAATGACTTTGCAATTGCTTCTAATTCAAATACAAAAGCTCTTTTCTTTATAGATGGTGCATAAGTAAAACCCTCTACTATTATTAAGCGATTATTCGCTTCATCTAAAATTGTATAATTTAAAAAAGGACCTGCCATAAAATCGTTTTTTACTTCCCATTTCCCTCTAGTTTCGAAGGCCTTTTTTCCATCTATAATTGCATCAAAAGTAAAAGGAGTATAGGCTTCCTCTGTAATCATATGCATGGTTTCTGGATCTGAACCTGGTATGTATTTTTTACCAATAGCATTTCTAATGGCAACAATCCGATCTACAACTTTGGTTTTATCCTCTAAAGGCACCGTATACACTAAAATATTATTACTACCGGTTTTAGCAATTCCGCTTGTTAAATGATTGCGTAACCATAAAAACTCACCTGTATCATCTACAGTCCTAAACTTACTTGGTACTGTTAAACTTAGTCCTAAGTTTTGAAGTGTTTTATAGGTTTCTTTGGTTACATCTTTCTTAAAAATACTTTGGGTAAACTTAATATCTGAATCTAAAAATATTCTTCTTATTTCTTCTTTACGCTGTTGAAGTACCTCTATAATTTCAGCATCATTTTTTCCTTGTACATAAATTATGGTTTGTGGTTTTGCATAAACGTTTTGTTTCACTGAAAAATTTGATGGATTGCCTTCTGAAATAACGAGTATGTTTCTACTTGCTTTCATCATAGAACTAAAACCATTCGGAGCTACTTGTGAAACTGATAATATGGGCTCAGATTGTGGTAAACCAACCATTAACTCTCCAAAAGAATTTCTAATTTCTTGACCAATATCTCCAGTCCAGTCACTAATTTTAGCAACCACCATTACTTTATTAATCTTTCCTATAGAATCTTTTAAAATCATCTTATCGTTTCCAACACAAGAAACAAGTAAAATGATTAGTACTATAAATGAAATTATTTTTTTCATTGATTTTTATATTTGGTTTATTGTTTTACTTAATATATCAAAGATTATTCCAAAATAATAAAACAGCACATTCTATTAAATTCTTTTTGGAAAAATATACAATCGTTGGCCTATTTTTAAATTACTGTTTTTTAAGCTATTCCATCGCTTTATACTACTTACGTTTACCCCAAATTTATTTGCAATCTTACCTAAATAGTCGCCACTTTTTACTTTATAACGGATGCGTTTATCCATTTCAAAATACTTAGGTAAAGGACGTTCTCTTTTTGCATCATGTGCATCTGCAAGTGCATACACGTCTTTTTCTTTCTCTAAAAAATCGATAACTTTACTTGTAGGCAATCTTACTGCATAATTTCTTCCCTTAATGTATGGTATAATATTTAATTTATATGCTGGATTTAAAAAAGTTAAGGTCTCTTCATCAACTTCTAAAACTTTTGAAATCTGTGCAAAAGAAATGGTTCTTTTTACAAGTATTGTATCTGTCTGAAAATTAAAAAACTTGGGTAATTCTGGATAGATATTGTGCTCATTTGCATAGTTAAAAATATACATGGTTGCATAAAAAGCGGGTACGTAACCTGCTGTTTCTGATGGCAAATAAGGCCTAATATTCCAATAATTTTTAAACCCACCAGAGCGTTTTATGGCTTTAGAAACATTTCCTGGCCCTGAGTTATAAGCTGCTAATGCTAAATCCCAGTCACCAAAAGTTGTATACAATTTACTCAAATACTTACAGGCGGCTATTGTTGCTTTTACGGGGTCTAATCTTTCATCTACATAAGAGCTTATTTTTAAATCGAATTGTTTGCCTGTGCCATACATAAACTGCCACAAACCAGAGGCACCTACTCTAGATCTTGCTTTAGGTCTTAAGGCAGATTCTACAATTGCCAAATACTTCATTTCTAAAGGAATATCGTATTGATCTAAGTATTGCTCAAAAATCGGAAAATAATATTTGGCCTTTGCCATTAATGCAGGGTAGTATCTACTTCTGTACTTTAAGTAACTCTGAATTACTTTTTCTAAAGCTGGATTGTATGCTAAATTAAATGGTGTAGTATTGTTTAACACAGACAATCTTTTCTTTAGCAAATCTGTAGTTAATATTTGGGAGGTATTGCCAGTAATATCTTTATCTGCAATAAAATATTCTAACGTATCAATTAAAGGTGAATTAAATTTACTCACGCTCCATAAACTATCAATACTTTTTAACTCAGCATCTTTAAAAATGGCTGGGTTTTCCTCTGCATTTATAGCATCGTTTAAAATAATTATAGTGTCTTTTTCAACTGTAAGTAACGAGTCTTTTTCTTGCTGCGCAAAGATAGCGCTGCTGAAACAAAAAAATAATACCAATACTCTCATAAAGCCTAAATATCTAATTCTAAAGCTATTGGACAATGATCTGAATGTTTGGCTTCTGGTAAAATATAGGCTCTAGCAATTTTATCTTGTAATGGTTTAGCAACCATTGCATAATCTAACCTCCAACCTTTATTGTTTGCTCTTGCATTTGCTCTGTAACTCCACCAAGAATATTGTTGTAGATCTTTATTTAAATAACGAAAACTGTCTATAAAACCACCGTTGATAAAATTGCCAATCCAAGTTCTTTCTTCTGGCAAAAACCCAGATACACCTTTCATTTTTGGGTTATGAATATCCATCTCTTCGTGACAAATATTATAATCTCCACAGATGACCAAATTCGGAATTTCTTTTCTCAGATTAGTAATGTATTCTTGAAACTCATCCATGTAATTAAACTTGTAATCCAAACGTAAAGCATTAGTTCCAGAAGGTAAATACAAACTCATGATTGATACATCATCAAAATCTACTCTTAGGTTTCTACCTTCAAAATCCATAGATTCAATTCCTGTACCATACTCAATATGATTTGGTTTTTCTTTACACAAAATTGCTACTGAAGAATAGCCTTTTTTCTGTGCAGAAAACCAATAATGGTACGAATAACCTGCTTCTTCGAACAACGATAAATCTAATTGTTCTTTGTGTGCTTTGGTTTCTTGAATACAGATTACATCTGGATTTGCAGCTTTTAACCAATCTAAAAAACCTTTCTTTAAGGCAGCTCTAATTCCGTTTACGTTGTATGATATTATTTTCATTAAATGCTATTAATTTCCTGTAAAAGAATACTACTTATATTTTTTTATTGATGACTTTTTTAAAAAACAACCACTTCATTTGCTCTTCTACCCCATTTTGCTTTTTTACAGTTTTAAATTTAGGAGATAATAAATAAGCACCACCTACATTAATTAAAATTGTATAAATAGTAGGCGCATACCCTAAAATCTTATACGTAATTAGGCCAAAAACTATAATTAGAATTGGGAAAAGAAAAGGAATAAAATGTTTTAAATTTTTCATTTACAAACTCATTTCAGGAATATCACCTTTAACTACTAAAGTACCTTCTGTTGCATTTTGAATTTCTTCAACAGAAACTCCTGGAGCTCTTTCTAACAAGTGAAATGCTTTGTCTTTTACTTCTAAAACTGCTAAATTGGTAACCACTTTTGTTACACAACCTACCCCTGTTAATGGTAAAGAACATTGCTTTAAAATTTTTGATTCGCCTCTTTTATTGGTATGCATCATAGCTACAATAATGTTTTCTGCAGATGCCACTAAATCCATAGCTCCACCCATACCTTTCACCATTTTTTCTGGAATTTTCCAGTTGGCAATATCTCCATTTTCTGCAACTTCCATTGCTCCTAAAATGGTTAAATCTACATGCTTACCACGAATCATGGCAAAGCTAGTTGCAGAATCAAAAAAACTTGCTCCAGGCATTGTTGTTATGGTTTGCTTCCCTGCATTTATAATGTCTGCATCTTCTTCACCATCAAAAGGAAAAGGCCCCATACCTAAAACACCATTCTCAGATTGAAACTCAACCTCTATATCTTCTCTTACGTAATTAGCTACCAAAGTTGGTATACCAATACCTAGGTTTACATAAAAACCATCTTGCACTTCTTGTGCAATTCTTTTAGCGATTCCATTTTTATCTAAAGCCATACTTATTGTTTTTGTCTTACAGTTCTTTGCTCAATCCTTTTCTCATAATTGGCACCCTCAAAAATTCGCTGTACAAAAATTCCTGGAATATGAATATGATTAGGATCTAACTCACCTACTTCTACTAAATCTTCTACCTCAACAACAGTAATCACTGCTGCACCACACATATTTGGATTAAAATTTCTTGAAGTTCCTTTAAAAACTAAATTACCTGCAGCATCACCTTTCCAAGCTTTTACAAAGGCAAAGTCTGCTTTAAAAGCTGGTTCTAAAACATACATTTTACCATCAAACTCTCTAGTTTCTTTGCCTTCTGCTACTTCTGTACCAAAACCTGCAGGCGTATAAAATGCAGGAAAACCTGCTTGTGCTGCTCTACATTTCTCAGCTAAAGTCCCTTGTGGCGTTAATTCTACTTCTAATTCACCTGATAACATTTGGCGTTCAAACTCATCATTTTCACCTACATAAGAAGAAATCATTTTTTTGATTTGCTTATTCTGTAATAATAAACCCAAGCCAAAATCATCTACCCCAGCATTGTTAGAAATACAGGTTACGTTTTTAACATTTAACCTCACCAATTCAGCAATCGCATTTTCTGGAATACCACAAAGACCAAAACCACCTAACATTAAAGTCATATGATCTTTAACACCATGTAATGCCTGTTGGACATTATTTACTTTTTTGTTAATCATACCTATTTATTTTTTATGATGGATAAAATAATAAGATTCTGAACTATAAATTCAGAATTACAACTTAAAAAAACCTTAAAAATCTGTATCATCAACAGGAAGTGTTTGAACATCTTCTTCCTCTTTTTTGTTACAGTTAATATCTATTGTAAGTTGCTCTGGTTTTTCAAATTCTTCCATGCTGATGTTTAGAGATTCGTCTGCATAACACTTTTTCATAAAAAGTGCCCATGTGGGTAAAGACATCGTAGCACCTTGTCCTTTGGTAATTCCTGAAAAATGAGTAGCTCTATCTTCTCCTCCTGTCCATACTCCTGTTGCTAAGTTAGGTACAATACCCATAAACCAACCATCAGATTGATTTTGCGTAGTTCCTGTTTTACCAGCAATAGGATTTGTAAATTTATATGGAAAACCAGTAGCGGCTCCTCCTCCAGAGGTCCAATCTGTTCTTAGTCTAACTCCAGATCCTGACTGCGTTACTCCTTCTAATAGATTTAATATTACATAAGCTGATTCTTCACTTAATACTTCTTGCGTTTCTGAAACAAAATCTTTTAAAACTGTTCCGTTTTTATCCTCAATTCGAGTAATAATCATTGGTTTAACACGCAAACCTCGATTTGCAAAAGTACTGTAAGCACTAACCATTTCTAACAAAGACAAATCTACTGCACCTAATGCTATAGAAGGATTCGCTTTTATATTAGTTTCTATACCTGCAGCTTTTGCCAATCGAACTACATTTTCTGGAGCTACTTTATCTATTAAATTCGCCGATATTGTATTAATAGAGCCTGCTAACCCTTCTTTTAAGGTAAGCATTCCTCCATACTTTTCTGAAGAATTATCTGGCGTCCATGCTTCTGGAATGCCATATTTACCTTTAGGTATTGTATAGCGAATATTTGGTAATTGATCACAAGGTGACATTCTTAATTGATTGATAGCTGTAGCATATACAAAGGGTTTAAACGTAGAACCTACTTGTCTTTTTTGCTGCGCCACAGCATCGTATTTAAAAAACTTATTATTTATACCACCCACCCAGGCTTTAATATGTCCGGTTTGTGGTTCGATAGATAATAATCCTGATCGTAAAAAATGCTTATAGTATTTTATAGAATCATTGGGCGTCATTACAGTATCTCTAACCCCTTTCCAAGAGAAAACCTTCATCTTGGTTTTTGTATTAAATATTTTATTAATTTCTTTTGAAGTTTTACCAACTGCTTTTAAACGTTTATATCTATCTGAATTCTTTTTGGCTCTTTGATAAATTCTATTGATTTGATCTTTTTCTAAGTCATAAAAAGGAGCCGTTCTATTGGTTTTTTGTTCTTTAAAGAAATAAGACTGTAGGTTAGCCATATGCTCCTCTACTGCTTCCTCTGCATATTGTTGCATTCTAGAATTAATAGTCACATATATTTTTAAACCATCCTTAAAAATATTATATTCTTCTCCATTTGGTTTTGGGTTATTTTGCACCCAAGTTCGCATTAGTTTTTGCAAGTGAGCTCTAAAATAAGTGGCATACCCTTCATCATGACTCTCTGGGGTGTAGTTTAATTCTAATGGTAATTGCTGTAATTCAATTTTTTCATTTTCAGAAATATAATTGTTTTTAGACATTTGTAATAAAACAACATTTCTTCTTTGTTTTACAATGGTCTCTCTTCTTAAAGGATTAAAATAAGATGAGTTTTTTAGCATGCCTACTAACATTGCAGATTGTTGAATTTCTAAATCTTTTGGTTCTTTTCCAAAATAAATTCGTGCTGCAGAACGAATACCAACTGCTTGATTTAAAAAGTCGTATTTATTTAAATACATGGCAATGATTTCTTCTTTGGTATATTGTTTTTCTAATTTAACAGCTACCACCCATTCTTTCATTTTTTGCAATACCCTTTTAAAAATATTGCTAGATGCTCTTCCTGTAAATAGCATTTTTGCTAACTGCTGCGTAATTGTACTTGCTCCTCCACTACCAGGTTTTAAAACAGCTCTTGCAGTACCTCTAAAATCAATACCTGAATGTTTGTAAAAGCGCTCATCTTCTGTGGCTACTAAAGCATTCACTAAATTTTGAGGAAGCTCATTAAAATGAACAGGCGTTCTATTCTCAGTTGCATATTTTCCAATGGTTACACCATCTGAAGAGATTACTTCTGTAGCTAAATTAGTTTGCGGGTTTTCTAACTCCTCAAAAGTTGGTAAAGCTCCAAAACCACCAACAGAGGCTGTAAAAAATAAAGCAATTACAAAGAATAAACCTCCTAAAATTAGAGACCAAAACCAAATAATATACTTCTTAAAATTTGTATTTTTCTTTGCCATTTATTTTATTTTTTCGATACTAAAGCCAATATCTTGTATACCTTCTAACTGTTTAATCGGAGTAACTTGTCCGTTTTTTCGCATTGCATGTCTAACCGAAAATTGATAGGATCCAGTAGTTGAAAAATGTATATTTTCTTTATAATATAATTTATTATCCAAAATAGTTGCAAAACCTTCACCTAAAAAAACTCCTCTTTCATCGGTCATTTTATACTGTAAAGTATCTATAACCGTAACTTCATCTGGATATTTTAACGTTGTAATCACATATAAATTGCTAAAAGGATATTGATGGGTATTTCTAATATTTAAAAATAAATTTTTAGCAGAAATGGTATCTGTTACCTCAAAGTTAAATGTCATTTTTTGATGAGATTCCCAAACACTATTTTTTAAGGTTTTATAGGCTGTAAATTCTATGTCTGAAATACAACTATAAAAACTAGTAAACAGTAATAAAAAAAAGAAGCAATTAGTTTTCTTTAGCAGTGTTGCCATTTTGATTTTTATTATTTTTTCTGTTCCTATTATTTTTTTTTGCTCTGTTTGGTTTAGCATTTCCTGCTTTTGGTTGTTTTTGAGCAGTATTATTTTTTGGCGTTCTTTTTTGTTGCGAACTATTTTCTTGTCGACTTGTTTTTGTATCTATAGTTGCTACTACAGCTTTTTTCTTTCTTTTATTTCTATTATTTCTTCTTCTTTTATTTTGTTTTGGCGCATCAAAACGAGTTAAACTATCTTGGCCAGCTGCGTCTTCAAAACTTACTTTTTTTACCACCTCTACATCAGATTCGTACTCTTCTAAAGATGCTGATTTTTCTTTATTTTTGTTCAAATCTATAATTTCATTAACCTGATCTAAGGTTAAACGAAACCATTTAAAACGTTCTTCTTTGTAGGTGTACCAGAGGTGTTTTTTAAAGATATCCATCTTAACAAAAACAGCTTCTCCTTTTTCAGTTTTTAAAACAACATCTTGTTTTGGAAATGTCTTTAATGCATCTAAATAGGTATCTAATTCAAAATTTAAACAACATTTTAACTTCCCACATTGCCCTGCTAATTTTAAAGGGTTTAGCGATAGTTGCTGATAACGAGCAGCCGATGTTGTTACTTTTCTAAAATCTGTTAACCAAGTAGAGCAGCACAGCTCTCTACCACAAGAACCAACACCACCTAATCTTGCTGCTTCTTGCCTTGCACTCACTTGTTTCATTTCTACTCGAATTGAAAAAGCACCAGCTAAATCACGAATTAATTGTCTAAAATCTACCCTTGAATCTGCAGTATAATAAAAAGTGGCTTTATTTCCATCTCCTTGATACTCTACATCAGACAATTTCATTTGTAAGCCAAGTTTACCTAAGATTTCTCTACCTCTTCTTTGCGTTTCTTCTTCTTTAGCTCTTGCTGTTTGCCAAACATCTATATCTCTTTGAGTGGCTTTTCTATAAATTTTCTTAACTTCTTCGTGATCTTCGGTAATTTTGCGCTTCTTCATTTGCACTTTTACCAATTCTCCTGCCAAAGAAATTGTACCAATATCATGTCCTGGATTTCCTTCTACAGCAATAATATCACCCATGGTTAAAGGTAAATTATCTACATTTTTATAAAAATGCTTTCTTCCGTTTTTAAAACGGACTTCAAAAATATTGAAATGCTCTTGACCACTTGGCAACTTCATGTTAGAAAGCCAGTCAAAAACGGCTAACTTTTCGCTTCCACTGCCACAAGTTCCAGTGCCACAATTTCCATTACTCTTACAACCTCTTGGTACTCCATTTTCTGTTGTACCACAACTTCCACATGCCATGTTTGTAAATATATTTTAGAAAAGCCGAAGCTTCTTACTGTTCATAATTTGATAATCAAGCTGATAGCTAAACACAATTCAACCTTCATTGTTTCGTAAATATACGGATTCTTAAAGAATGAAAAAAGAGCTTTTTTAAAGATCTAATGTTTACAAACTTTGCTACTCTTTGCACTAAATTAATCTGTTTTGACAATTAAAATTTATGCCATTTAGAATTCGCTATCATCTAATTAGAATTCATTTTAAAAACAAAAAAGACCTCTATAAAAGAGGCCTTATTATTTATTTTCGAATGAAATTTAGTTTTTAAACTTCAAAACTTCGCTTCTACCTTTTTTAAAAATTTTATTACTTGCGTGTTTACCTTTTCTCAATTCTTTTTGTTCTTCGTAAGGTAAATGAATGATTTCTTGGCAATCTGTAGAGCACGTATTTTCCATCTTTTCGGAACATTCATCACATTGTATAAATAATAAATGACAACCTTCGTTTGCACAGTTCGTATGCGTATCGCAAGGTTTTCCACATTGATGACAGTTAGAAATTACATCGTCTGTAATTTTTTCTGCTCTTCTATGATCAAACACAAAATTTTTACCAATAAATTTATTTTCTATGCCTTCTTCGTTTACTTGACGTGTATATTCTATAATACCACCTTCCAACTGAAAAACATTTTTAAATCCTTTGTGTTTATAATATGCAGAAGCTTTTTCGCAACGAATACCTCCTGTACAATACATCAATAAATTTTTGTCTTCTTTATTATCTTTTAAATCTTCTTCAATAATATCTAAAGAATCGCGAAAGGTATCTACATCTGGAGTTACAGCTCCATCAAAATGCCCAATTTCACTCTCATAATGATTTCGCATATCCACACAAACTGTATCAGGATTGGACAACATTTTGTTGAACTCCTTAGCATTTAAATGCACCCCTTTGTTGGTTACATCAAACGTATCATCATTTAAACCATCTGCTACAATTTTATCTCTAACTTTAACTTTTAGCTTTAAAAAAGATTTGTTATTTTGTTCTATTGCGATATTTAGACGAATGTCTTCAAGAAAACTAATGCTATCTAATTGTTCTTTTAAAGCATATAGGTTTTCTGAAGGTACAGAAAGTTGCGCATTTATGCCTTCATAAGATACATATATTCTACCTAGTACCTCTAAAGTATTCCACTCTAGAAATAATTTATCTCTTAAAATTTGAGGGTTTTTAATTTGGTGGTATTGATAAAAAGAAATGGTAAGTCTGTCTTTACCAGCTTTATCAATTAATTCTGCGCGTTCTTTTGCGCTTAACTTATTGTACAGTTGCATGCTATACCTTTTTTAAGCTGAACTTTATTCAGTTTGATTTATACTATATAAGCAACAAAATTACAATAATTTTAGTAAACTAAACTATTTTGTTTAACCAGATAATAGCTAAAAAACCTAAGACTTATAAATACCAAAACCATTTTATGGAACAATTGTTTAAGGCAATACACCGATATGAAAAATAGAATACCCTTTTAAAACTCCCAATAAAATAGATTTTACAACAATCTGTTAAATTTTAAACATCTGTAATTATATTGGTAAATATTTTATAAAATAATGGTTTGCATTTATTTAGTTCTCATCTTTGCATAGCATAAAGAAACAAAATTAAAAACAATGAAAGTAGCAGTAGTTGGTGCAACTGGTATGGTTGGCACTGTAATGTTAAAAGTTTTAGAAGAACGTAACTTACCAATAACCGAATTTATACCTGTAGCCTCTGAAAGATCTGCAGGTAAAAAATTAAGCTATAAGGGTAAAGAATTTACCATAGTAACCTTAGAAGATGCTGTAAATATAAAACCAGACATTGCTTTGTTTTCTGCAGGTGGAGACACCTCTTTAGAATGGGCTCCTAAATTTGCAGAAGTGGGTACTACAGTTATTGATAATTCTTCTGCTTGGAGAATGGATATTGATAAAAAGTTAGTGGTCCCAGAAATTAATGGTGATGTTTTAACCGCAGATGATAAAATTATAGCAAACCCAAACTGTTCTACAATTCAGTTAGTTATGGCTTTAGCTCCTTTACATGCAAAATACACAATGAAACGCTTGGTTGTTTCTACCTATCAATCTGTTTCTGGTACTGGCGTAAAAGCGGTACAGCAATTAGATAATGAAGAAGCAGGTGTGGATGGTGAAATGGCTTATCCTCATAAAATTGGTAGAAATGCATTACCTCATTGCGATATTTTTCTAGAGAATGGCTATACCAAAGAGGAAATGAAATTGGTAAACGAACCTAAGAAAATTTTAAGAGATGATTCTTTTTCAGTAACTGCAACTGCAGTTCGTATTCCTACAGCTGGAGGACATTCTGAAGCTGTAAATGTGCAGTTTGAAAAT
>CALKEB010000045.1 GCA_938084845.1 uncultured Polaribacter sp.
CAAGTAAGTGGTTATAGAGGCGAGATAAAAAAGAAATCTGACATAAAAAATAGAGTACGTTTAGATATATTTTACATAGAAAACTGGTCTTTTTTCTTAGATTTAAAAATTATTATTCAAACTGTTTTAAATATTTTTAAAGGTGAAGAAAAAGCATATTAATATGATCACTGCCTCTATTGTTGTTTATCATCAAGATATAGAAATATTACAAAAAACAGTGTATTCGTTTTTAAACACTCCATTCCCTAAAAAACTTTTTATCATTGATAATAACGAGTCGTCAAATTTAAAGAATATTTTTCCTCAAGAAGAAGTAGAGCACATAAAAACCAAATCTAATTTAGGATTCGGAAAAGGGCATAATCTAATTTTAGATCGTATTTCTTCTGAGTATCACTTAATTTTAAATCCAGATGTTGAATTTTCTCCTGATGTATTAACAAAACTTATTGCACAGCTAAAAAATGAGCCAAATGTATCTTTTATTACCCCTAAAATAATTTATCCAGATAAGGGGCCGCAATTTGCATGTAGAAAGCACCCTACTTTTTTCAGTTTATTAAATAGAAAATTAAAATGGTCAAAAAAATATTTCTATGAAAATGAATATCGAAACCAAAATTTAAATTATTCATTTTACCCTGAGTTTATTCATGGTTGCTTCATGCTTTTTAAATCAAAAGAATTATTAGAGTTAAAAGGTTTTGACGAGCGTTACTTTTTATACATGGAAGATGCCGATTTGTGCAGAGAGATAGAAAATAAAGGAAAAAAAATAATGTATTTTCCAGAAGTGCAAATTATACATCATCACCAAAGAGGTTCATCAAAGAGTAATAAATTATTTTTTATACATACATTTTCGGCAATTAAATATTTTTTAAAGTGGGGTTTTAGGTAGCCAATTTTATTTAAAATATATTTGCAATCCATAAAAGAAAAACAATGAATATTTTAATATTAGGTTCTGGTGGTAGAGAACATGCATTCGCCTTAAAATTAGTTGAAAGTCCAAAAGTAAGTTCAGTTTTTGTTGCGCCAGGAAATGCAGGGACTCATAAAATTGCAACTAATGTAGTTATTAGTCCTACTGATTTTAGTGCTATAAAAGAGGTAGTTATAAAAAATAATATAAAAATGGTAGTTGTAGGTCCTGAAGCGCCACTGGTTAAAGGGATTCATGATTTCTTTCTAGCAGATGCTATATTAAATAATATACCAGTTATAGGACCTAAAAAAGATGGAGCTTTATTAGAGGGGTCTAAAGATTTTTCTAAGAAATTTATGGAAAAATATAATGTGCCCACTGCTAAGTATAAATCATTCACAAGCAAAAATTTAGAAGAAGGTTTTTCTTTTTTAGATACGTTAAAGCCACCTTACGTGTTAAAGGCAGATGGTTTAGCTGCTGGGAAAGGTGTTTTAATCTTAAATGATTTAGAAGAAGCAAAAGAAGAGTTAAAAGAAATGGTATCCAATCAAAAATTTGGTGACGCCTCTTCTACAGTTGTTATTGAAGAGTTTTTAAAAGGAATAGAATTGTCTGTATTTGTATTAACTGATGGTAAAAATTATAAAATCTTACCTTCGGCAAAAGATTATAAAAGAATTGGAGAAGGTGATATAGGTTTAAATACTGGAGGAATGGGGGCAATTTCACCAGTGCCTTTTGCTGATAAAAATTTTTTAAATAAGGTAGAGGAATTAGTAGTAAAACCGACTATTAAAGGTCTTCAAAAAGAAGGTATAGATTATAAAGGTTTTATTTTTATAGGCTTAATGAATGATCGTGGTAACCCTTCAGTGGTGGAATATAATGTTAGAATGGGTGACCCTGAAACAGAGGTGGTTTT
Organism: uncultured Polaribacter sp.; assembly: GCA_938084845.1. GTDB lineage: Bacteria > Bacteroidota > Bacteroidia > Flavobacteriales > Flavobacteriaceae > Polaribacter. The sequence continues at coordinate 1,857 of CALKEB010000045.1, forward strand.
ACCAAGAATAGAATCAGATCTATTCGACTTATTTGATGGTGTTGCAAATCAAACTCTCCATCAAAAATCCTTTTCTGTGAATAAACAAACCGCTACAACTGTAATGTTGGTGTCTGGTGGATATCCAGAAGCATATGAAAAAAATAAAGAAATAATAGGACTTCAAGAGGTTAAAGATTCAATAGTTTTTCATGCAGGAACCACTTTAAATAATGATAAAGTGGTAACTAGCGGAGGTAGAGTAATGGCAATTACCTCTTTTGGAAATTCTATACAAGAGGCTTTGGATAAATCTTACAGTAGTATCGATGAAATTTCGTTTGATAAAATGAACTATAGATCAGATATTGGATTCGATTTGTTATAAACGCTTAACTTGCTTTTTCTAGAGTAAAAGAAAATTCAGACCCTTTACCATAAGTGCTTTTAAGCAATATATTTTCGTTATGAGCTTCAACAATGTGCTTTACAATAGATAGACCTAAACCAGAACCACCTTGTTCTCTAGATCTACTTTGATCTACTCTATAAAAACGTTCAAATAAACGAGATATATGTTCTTTTTGAATACCCTCTCCATTGTCAATTACCTTGATAATAAATTTTTTATCTGAATAACTCTCCACACTAACAAAGGTTGTACCATTTGGATTCCCGTATTTTATTGAGTTTACGACTAGATTAATCAGGACCTGTTCAATTTTTTCGATATCACCTTTTACAAACACTGGGAACTCATAGACTTTATCAAATTTTAAAGAGATATTTCTCTTTTTTGCTTTCATCTCAAAAAGATCAAATACATTTTGGATAAGTTCTAAAATATTAAAAACCTCTATGTTTAAAGAGGTTCCTTCATTTTCTAATTTTGCAATCATATCCAAATCTTTAATCACAGCAACTAACCTTTCTACACCCTTATTTGCTCTATTAAGGTATTTCACTCTAATTTCCTTATCATTAACTGCACCTTCAATTAAAGTTAAGATATAGCCTTGAACAGTAAAAAGAGGGGTCTTTAATTCATGAGCTACGTTTCCTAAAAAATCACGCCTAAATGAATCTCTATCTGTTAAACTTTTAATCTCTAATCGTTTCCCTTCAACAAACTTTTGCATACTTTTAGAAAGCTTATCGATATCTGTAGTTGCAGATTCTCTTTTTAAATCATTTACATTTAGAATAGATACTTCTTGATAGATTTTTTTTAATCTTCTATATATAAAATGTTCAGCTCGGTACTGAATGATAAAAAAAGATATTAAAAAAAGAAGAATAATGGCAATAATAATATTACCAATACCTAAGTTTTTACTAATTATATAGTAAGATATCGAACCGATAATTACAGCAAGTAATGTTAAATATAACGCAGATAGAAGTGCGTAAGAGTATGTTTTTTTAAGTCTCAAAAGTTTAACTATCCTTTAAAACAAATTTATAGCCTACTCCTTTTACTGTTTTAAAATGGTCGTCTCCAATTTTTTCTCTAAGCTTTCTGATATGAACATCAATAGTTCTACCACCAACAACTACCTCATTTCCCCATACGGTATCTAAAATAACTTCTCTTTTAAATACTTTACTTGGTTTAGAGGTTAGTAAAGAAAAAAGCTCAAATTCTTTTCGTGGTAAAGATATTTTTTTACCAGCTTTATATACTACATATTCATCTCTATCAATTACAATATCTCCAATTTTAAAAGAGTCTCCACTTTCTTTATTAGATTTTAAACGACGTAAAAGAGATTTAATTTTACTAATTAATACCTTTGGCTTTATTGGTTTTGTAATATAGTCATCTGCCCCAGCTTCAAAACCTGCTACTTGAGAATAATCTTCACCTCTAGCAGTTAAAAATGCAATAACAACGTTTTCTAAAGATTTAATTTTTCTAATTTTTTCACAAGCTTCTATACCATCCATCTCTGGCATCATAATATCTAAAAGGATAAGATGTGGCGTATTTTTTTTTGCAGCTTTAATTGCTTCTAATCCATTTTCAGCGGTAAATACCTGATAGCCTTCATTTTTTAAATTATAACCAATAATTTCTAAAATATCTGGTTCATCATCTACTAATAAGATCTTTATATCACTTTTATTCATAAATTAATTAATTAAACTTAAATCAAAAATAGCAATTAATATTTGATGATGATTGCTCCTTAACAATCATTTAATACGAAATAGCTGTTTTATACTAGATTATTTAACTTTAAAATAATATTCTTAAATTACAAGAAGAATAAAATTATTCTTTCTTTACTATCAACTAATATAAACAATTAAGCTATGAAAAAAAATTACTTATTTACTTTACTGTTAACAATTTTAATATCTACAGCTTCTTTTGGGCAAGATTTACTAATTACAGGAATTATAGATGGACCTTTACCTGGAGGAGCACCAAAAGGTCTAGAATTATATGCTATAAATACTATTCCTGATCTGAGTATATATGGTTTAGAGAGTACTACCAATGGTGCAGCTGCAGCAGGAGTAGAGTTTACTTTTCCAGCTGATCCGATATCCGCAGGTACATTTATCTATATATCTAATACTAATTCATCTGCTAGTTTTCAGCAATACCTTGGTATTATGCCACAGTATGAAAACTCAGTTTTAAGTATTAATGGAGATGATACAGTTATACTATATAAAAATGGAATTATTGAAGATTCTGTAGGTAAAATTGGAGAAGATGGAAGTAACACAGCTTGGGACCATCTAGATGGATGGGCTTATAGAAAAGATGAAAGTATACCAAATGCTACTTTTGACCCATCTGAATGGACTTATAGCGGTGCAAACGCTTTAGATGGATGTGATAAGTCTGATGATACAGGAACAAACGCTGAATGTAGTTCAGTTTTTCCAATCGGAACTTATTCCCCAACAGCGACTACAACACCTAATCTTTCCGTAAGCAATTCTTTGTCTGGGTTAGATTATTTTGAAGCAAATGGGCCATCAGAGGAAAAAGAAATGACGATTAGTGGTGATAATTTAACTACAGATATTACTGTTACAGCACCTACTAATTTTGAAGTTTCACTTACATCAGGGGCTTCTTTTGCATCTTCTGTAACCCTAACACCTAATTCTGGTTCAGTTGCTTCAACTACAGTATATATTCGATTAGTTTCAGGTTTATCTTCAAATACATACTCAGGTGATGTTACCGTAAGTTCAACTGGTGCTAGTGATGCAACCATAACAGTTTCTGGTGAAGTGAAACCCGCAGATCCACAGTTTACAATTACAGAATTCTTAGATCCATTTACATACATAATTAGTCAAGGAGGACCTTCGGATGAGCAAGATTTTACAGTGGAGGGCTTATTTTTAACAAATGACTTAGTGGTAACTGCCCCAACAAATTTTGAGGTGTCTTTAACCTCGGGTTCTTCATTTAATAGTGCTGTAAGCATTACACCAAGTTCTGGAACAATCTCAGAAACTTCAGTATATGTTCGCCTAAAAGAGGGTTTATCGGCTGGAGATTATTCTGGTGACATTACAATTTCATCTACAAACGTTACTAATCAAACAATTTCAATCACAGGGACTACTTTTGGCGCCCCAACCAGCAGTATGTTAATCACAGGTGTTTATGACGGTAGTCTGTCAGGAGGTACCCCTAAAGGAATTGAATTATATGTTTTGGAAGATATTTCAGATTTATCTTTATTTGGAGTTAGCTCTGCTAACAATGGAGGTGGTTCTACTGCTGGTAATGTAGAATTTACGCTTCCTGAAAGTGCTGCAACTGCTGGTACTTTTATTTATATTTCTACAGAGGAAACAAATTTTAATACCTTCTTTGGCAAGTTACCAGATTATACAACAAATGCTGTTGGAATTAATGGAGATGATGCAATAGAATTATATGAAAATGGACAGATAATCGATGTTTTTGGTGATGTAGATCAAGATGGGACAGGTCTAGATTGGGAGTATTTAGATGGTTGGGCATATAGAAAATCTAATGCCGATCCAGAAGGGACAACATTTACAATTACAAATTGGACGTACAGTGGTATTAATGGATTAGAGGGTGGTACTACTAATGCAACCGCTACAACACCATTTCCAATAGCGACGTATACAAATAGCACAGCGTCAACAAATTACAATGCTATAGGTGGTTTTGCACTTTATCCAAACCCTGTTACTAAAAACAAATTAACGATTACAAGCAGCAGTTCAAAAGTTAAAAACATTTCAATTTTTAATGTTTTAGGAAAAAATGTTTTACAAGCAGCAGTCGTTGGAAATAAGGCAGAAGTAAACACTTCCGTTTTACCATCAGGTATTTATATTATCAAAGTTCAAGAAGGTCTTCATATAGCAACTTCCAAACTAGTAATTAAGTAAATTAAGATATTTCTATTTAAAAAAAGCGCTGAGAACTCAGCGCTTTTTTTGTATATTTAAGAAAAGAATGTTTATGAATTTAAATTACAAGTTAAATGATATTTTATTTCTAGATATCGAAACTGTACCTCAAGAAGAATATTGGTCATCCTTAACAACAGAAACACAACATTTATTCGAAGCTAAAACCAAATACCAAAGAAAAAAAGAATTTACCGCAGAAGAATTTTATGAAAGAGCAGGAATTTGGGCCGAGTTTGGTAAAATTATATGTATTTCAGTCGGGTACTTTAATACTATAAATAAAAAAAGACAACTTAGAATTCGATCTTTTTATGGTAATGATGAATCTAAAATACTTACTGATTTTAAAAATTTACTAGATGCTCATTTTGATCATACATCAAATGTATTGTGTGCTCATAATGGAAAAGAATTTGATTTCCCTTTTATAGCAAGAAGAATGATTGTACATCAAATACCATTACCAAAAAAATTAAATTTATTTGGAAAAAAACCTTGGGAAGTTCCGCATTTAGACACTTTAGAGTTATGGAAGTTTGGTGATTTTAAACATTATACTTCTTTAAAATTACTAACCCATATTTTAGGAATACCCTCACCTAAGGATGATATAGATGGTAGCGAAGTTGCAGCTGTTTACTATAAAGAAAAAGACATACAAAGAATTGTAAAATACTGTGAAAAAGATACGATAGCAGTTGCCCAACTGCTTTTGAAATTTAATAATGAAGCAATTTTAAACGAACAAGAAATTGTAAATGTAGACTAGTCTTCTAACTTTAAAGACAATTCTAACCAACGCTCTTCTTTTTGTTCTAAATCATAAATTATTTGTTGCAATTCTTCAGACTTCTTTGCAATATTTTCTTCAACAATTTCAATATTTAGAAACTCTTTTTCTATTCGTTCTTTTTTGTTCTGAAGTCGTTCAATTTCATCTTCTAAAGCACCAAACTCTCTTTTTTCAGTGTAGCTCAAGGAATTTTTTGTATTCTTAGGTTCCGATACTTTTGTCGATGTTTCAATATTTTGGGGTTCTTCTTCGTACGGATTTGAGTTTTCATAAGCTCTAAAATCTGAGTAATTTCCTGGAAAATTCTCAACAATTCCATTTCCTCTGAAAACAAATAATGCATCAACAATTTTATCCATAAAATACCTGTCATGAGAAACAACCATTAAATTTCCTGGATAATCTAAAAGAAAATTTTCTAAAACATTTAATGTAACAACATCTAAATCATTAGTAGGTTCATCCAAAATTAAAAAATTAGGATTTTGAATTAACACTGCACACAAATACAATCGTTTTTGTTCACCTCCAGAAAGTTTTTCAACAAAGTCATATTGTTTTTTCTTATCAAATAAAAATCGTTCTAATAATTGAGATGCAGATATTTTTCTCCCTTTTGTAAGGGGAATAAATTCGCCAAACTCTTTAATGACCTCTATTACTTTTTGTCCTTCTTTTATTCGAATACCTGCTTGTGTATAATACCCAAATTTTACAGTTTCCCCTACCACAACTTTTCCTCCATCAACTGGATTCTTTTGTGAAATAATATTTAAAAAAGATGATTTTCCTGTCCCATTTTTTCCTATAATTCCAATACGTTCACCACGTTTAAAAACATAATCAAACCCATCTAAGATTACTTTATCACCATACGATTTTTTTAGTTTATGTAATTCAAGAATTTTACTTCCCAAACGTTCCATATTGATTTCTAATTGTACTTTATGATCTTTTCTTCTTTGATGAGCTTTTTCTTTGATTTCATAGAAATCATCTATTCTAGATTTTGATTTTGTAGTCCTAGCTTTTGGCTGCTTACGCATCCAATCCAACTCTTTTTTAAAAAGATTCTTTGCTTTTTCTGTAGTTACTTTTTCAAGTTGAATGCGTTCTTCTTTTTTTTCTAAATAGTAAGAGTAATTTCCTTTATACTTATATATTTTACCATGATCTAATTCTAAAATTTCATCACACACTCGTTCTAAAAAATACCGATCGTGAGTAACCATAAAGAGTGTTATTTTTTCTTTGGCAAAAAAATCTTCTAACCACTCTATCATTTCTAAATCTAAATGATTTGTGGGTTCATCAAGAATTAATAAATCAGGTTTACTGATCAAAACAATAGCTAGAGATAATCTTTTTCTTTGGCCACCAGATAAAGAACCTATTTTTTGACTTAGGTTATCTAATTTTAATTTTGATAAAATTTGAGTGTATTGCGTCTCAAAATCCCAGGCATTATTTTGATCCATTAAATCAAATGCAGCTTGATATGCATCTGCATCTTCAGGTTTTTTTAGTGCTTTTTCATATTGATTAATAATTGATAAAATCTTATTATCGGTATCAAAAATGGTCTCTTCAATTGTAAGATTTGGGTTTAGATCATCTGTTTGCGCTAGATAGGCTATAGAAATATCTTTTCTACTAACAATTTGGCCAGTATCTGAAGAGTCTAAGCCAGCTATTATATTTAAAATAGATGTTTTACCTGTTCCATTTTTAGCAACAAATGCAATTTTTTGATCTTTATTTATACCAAAAGAAATGTCTTCAAACAAAACGCGTTCACCATATGATTTTGATATATTTTCAACAGAAAGGTAGTTCACAAATACTGAGTTTTTATTTATACAAAGAAACAAAAAACACTTCACTTAACTTCTCTTATTTTGATTTAAACAATTTTAAATTTCTACTATTTAATGCTATCTTGCATCTACATTTAATTAAAAAATTAGTTTATGAAAATTATCGTGCCAATGGCAGGTATAGGGTCACGTTTAAGACCACACACATTAACAGTACCAAAACCTTTAACAGTTATTGCAGGGAAACCTATTGTACAACGATTGGTAGAAGATATTGCTTCTGTAATAGATGAAAAAATAGATGAAATTGCTTTTGTAATAGGTAGTAGGGCTAAAGGATTTCCAGCAGATACTGAACAAAAATTATTAGAGATCGCTGCAAATTTAGGCGCTAGAGGATCTGTTTATATTCAAGATGTTGCATTGGGTACCGCTCATGCTATTTATTGTGCAAAAGAAGCATTAAGTGGGCCTTGTGTTGTAGCGTATGCAGACACCCTTTTTAAAGCTGATTTTACGCTAGATGTAAATGCAGATGGAGCAATATGGGTAAGTAAAGTAGAGAACCCTAGTGCTTTTGGTGTAGTTAAGTTAGAAGACGGTATAATTTCAGATTTTATAGAGAAACCAAAAGAATTTGTTTCAGATTTAGCAATTATTGGAATTTATTATTTTAAAAGTGGCGAAAAATTATTGGAAGAAATTCAATATTTAATTGATAATGATTTAAAAGAAAACAATGAATATCAATTGACCAACGTCTTAGAGTCCTTAAAGCAACAAGGTGCAAAATTTATACCAGGTACAGTAAGTAGTTGGATGGATTGTGGAAAAAAAGATCCAACTGTAGATACAAACAAACAAACCTTACATTTTGAACATGAAGCAGGCAATAATTTAGTGTCTAAAGATGTTGTTTTAGAAAACTCAGAAATTATTCAACCCTGTTATATTGGTAAAAATGTAGTTTTAAAAAACGCTAAAGTTGGGCCATATGTTTCTATAGGCGAAAATAGTAGCGTAGAAAATTCAACCATTATAAATTCATTACTACAAAAAAATGTTGCTATCGCTAACGCACAATTAGAAAATGCAATGATTGGGAATTATGCAAAATATAACGGAAAATTTACTTCTGTAAGTATAGGTGATTATACAGAGTTAATTTAAATGATTAAAGTAAAAACAAAGAATCAAATTAACCAAAAGAGGCAATTTAAGTTATTTAGATTGGCTCTTTTGTCTTTATTGTTTTTTTTAATTTCTACACTTAGCTTTGCTCAAGATAGTATTTCAGAAAAAAAAGACATGTCTGAAGAGGCTGATTTAAAATTTCAAAACTTTTTTTTTAAAGCATTAACAGAAAAGTCTATCGGAAACTATCAAAAAGCCTTAGAAAATTTAGAAAACTGCAACCAAATTTCAGGAAATAATAGTACTGTTTTTTTTGAGTTTTCTAAAAATTACTATTTTTTAAATCAATTAAATTTAGCTAAAGTCTATATAGAGAAAGCATTATTAACTTCGCCAGAGAATATTTGGATGTTAAAGCATTTGGTACAAATACATCAGAAAGCAAATCATTTTTCTAAGGCAATAGAAATTCAGCAACAAGTTGCAAAGTTAGATCTTAATGAAAGATCTTTTTTAATAAAGTTGTACTTGTATAATAATGATTATAGTAAAGCTAAGAATCTTATGGATTTATTAGAAGAAGAAGGTGTTTTAGAGGCTGACTTTAAAAAAATAAAATCGAGATTACATAAAAGAAGTGTACCCAATACACCTCCTTTAAAACTTAACGATATTACGTTGTTAGAAAAAAAATTTAAGGAAGATAAATCCTACGAGACGTTAACCCAAATTTTAAAAATTTCTGAAAATAATATTGACAACCTTTTAACATACAGTGAAAAAGGGATTGCTTTGTTTCCTGCACAATCTTATGTATATTTAATGAACGCAAAAGCTTTAAATTCGAAGAAAAAATTTGAAGAGGCTTTGGTTATTTTAAAAAACGGATTAGATTTTGTGATTGAAGATGCCATGGAGTATTCTTTTTATAAAGAAATTGCCATAAGTTATAAAGGATTAGGGAAGCTTAGTGAAGAAAATAAATATTTACAAAAAGCAAAAAAACTGAAAAGTTAACTATGAGGTTCTTAAAATATATTTTTATTTTATCCATATTGATTTCATCATGTAAGTCAAATAAAAAATTGATTGATGCAAATGCTATTGTAAAAAACAGTTCATCAAAAAAAATTGCTAAAAAACACAAAGCCGTAAGTTTTGATAAACAGACAATTGATGCTAAATTAAAAGTAAATTTTAATAACGGAACAACAAATCAAAACTTATCTGTACAAATGAAAATGATTAAAGATAAAGTTATTTGGTTACGAGGGTCAAAGTTTATTACCATTTTTAAAGCAGAAATAACACCTACACATTTTAAATATTATTCGCCTTTATTTAAAAATTATTTTGAGGGTGATTTCTCTATGATTAAAGAAGTCTTAGGTGTAGATTTAAATTTTGACCAATTACAAAATCTTTTTTTAGGACAAACTATAAAAGACATTACAAAACAAAAATTATCTATAGAGTTGTCTAAAAACACTTATATTTTAAATCCAGAAAAACAAGATAGTTTCTACAATATTTTTTATACTATAAATCCAACACATTTTAAATTAGATGAGCAACGAATTGAAAACAAAGAAAAACAACTTGGATTAACTATAAAATACCCAAATTATAAATTATCTAATGCAGTTATTTATCCGACAGTCATTGAAATTAATGTTAAAGATAAAGAGACTAATACAGCTTTAAAATTAGAATATAAATTTATAGAATTTGATGTGCCAGTTAAAATGTCATTTAATATTCCTAAGGGATACAAAAGATTTGAATTCTAATGAGATTTTTAAAATATTTTATCATACTGCTTGTATTAATTTGCACAACTGGTTCAGTTTATGCTCAATCTAGAAAAGAGCTAGAGAGTACGCGTAAAAAATACAAGTCTCAAATAAAACAATTAAATAGTTTACTATTTACTCAAGTTAAAAAAGAAAAAAATGTTTTAGAAGATTTAAAAGACATAAAACAAAAAATAGCAGTTAGAAATAAACTAATTAATACTATTAATCTAGAAGCAAAATTAATTTCGAATAAAATTCTTAAAAATGAAGAAGAGATAAATGTTTTAAATAAAAATCTAGCAAAATTAAAAGCAGAGTATAGTGCTATGATTTACAAGTCTTTTATGAGTAAATCACAACAAAGTAGAATTATGTTCCTGTTGTCTTCACAAAACTTTTATCAGGCATATAAAAGGTTAGCGTATATGAAACAGTATGCATCTTTTAGAAAAAATCAAGGTTTAGAAATTAATAGAAAGACACTATTTATAGATAAATTAAACGACTCTCTCTATTATCAAAAGCAAATTAAAGATACTTTATTGGCATCTGAAACAAATCAGATAAAACAAATAGAAACAGACAAAAAGACGCAAGAGAATCTACTTTCTTTAATTAAAAAGAAAGAAAATAAATACAAAAGAGATTTAAGAAAGACCATTGCACAAGAAAAGAAAGTTACTGCAAAAATTGATAAAATTATAAAGGAAGAAATAGAAAGAGCAAATAGATTGGCAATGTCAAAATTAAAAGATAAGCCAACAAAAATAAATAAAAACGAATTCATTTTAAGCCCAGAGGCAAAGGCCTTAGCTGCAAGATTTGATTTAAATAAAGGGAAACTACCTTGGCCTTTAGCCAATGGAATCATTGTAAGGAAATTTGGAGTGCAACCCCATCCTGTTTTTCCGGGAATTTCTATAAATAGTCCAGGTGTTCATTTTGCTACCTCTAAGGGGGCAGAAGCACAATCTATTTTTGATGGAGAGGTGTTTAATGTTCTTATTGGCTCTGGGGGTAAGAAAAATATATTAATAAAACATGGTAATTACATTACCTCTTATAATAATCTAGAAAACGCTTACGTTCAAAAAGGAGATCTAGTAAAAATAGGGCAACCATTAGGCAAGATTTTTACAGATAAAATAAACGGAAAAACGACTTTGATTTTTGTATTACTAAAAAATACAATAAAACTTAATCCTGCATCTTGGATGCTAAAAAGATAAGGGGTTAATATTTAAATAACGCTTTTAACTCATTAGCATCATTAGGTTTCATCTTACCAGCAATAACCAGACTTAGTTGTTTTCTTCTTAAAGCCCCGTCAAAACGTTGTTTTTCTAATTCTGTTTCTGGTTTTATTTGAGGAACATCCACTGGTTTTCCTGTTTCATCAACAGCAACAAATGTATAAATCCCTTCATTTACTTTTGTTTTTAAACCAGACTGTCTGTCCTCTATCCAAACATCTACATATATTTCCATAGAAGATTTAAATGCCCTAGATACTTTAGCTTCTAAAGTAACCACACTACCAACAGGAATGGACTTATTAAAAGCAACATGGTTTACAGAAGCAGTTACAACAATTCTAGATGAATGGCGTCTTGCAGCAATACTACATGCTCTATCCATTCTAGCCAATAGTTCTCCTCCAAAAAGGTTATCTAAGTAATTTGTTTCTCCAGGCAGGACTAAATCGGTAAGTATTGTTAAAGATTCTTTGGGTGTTTTAACTTCCATTCTTAATTTTTTCGCAAAGATAAGAATAGCCTTTTATAAAATGGTATTATTTTACCAATAACCAAGCATCTTTAGATTCAGTTTTTTTTATATTATACAGCGCTTTTGTAGCTTCTATTCTTGTCGTAAAACTTTTAAACGCAACTTGTGTTAAGCCCCATTTATTTGTTCCAATAATTTTAGCATTATATCCTTTTTGTTCTAGCTGTTTTACTTTTCTTTTTGCATTTTCTGGAAATTGAAAAGAACCTGCTACAATATGAAAAGGGGTTTTTATCTCTTTAACCGCATTCAATTCTATAGTTGGTAATGGGTTGGTTATGGTAAATGTAGCTGACTGAATTTTTTTCTCTAAGGCTTTTTCGTTAACCGCTAAAATTTCTTGTTGTTTGTTTTCTTGGTGTAAATTAGTACCTAAAAAACCTAATGTTAATAAAATTGCAGCAGATGCAGCATACTTTATTAATGTAGAAATATTGTTTGTAATGGTAACATTTGGAGTTACTAATGGTGTAACAACTTCTTTGTATCTTTTTAAAGAAGATTGAGTTACTGAAGATAATCCAAAAGAAGATGTTAAATAATTAACATCGTTTGTTGGATTAAATATAATTTGTTTTCTATCATTTAATTTTAAACACCCAAGTTTTTCAATTTCTAAGGTCTCCTTTTCTATAATTTTTTTCCAATCAAATACGCTGTCTTCTATGAATTTATTAGCTTTTTCAAAAGAAATACTTTCTACAGATGCAATGTGGTTTGCCAACAAGCCATCATTATCTTTTAGATTATTATTAAATGAAATTTGTTTGTAAGGAGGAGAAAAACTACTTGTTTCCTCTTGAAAAGTAGCACTAACTTTGTTGGTAACAAAACCGCCAAAACTAGGAATAATTACACAATCATATCTAAACAATAAATCTTTAATGTAGTTGGCTAATATCATATTAACAAATATAAAAAATCTTCCTAATTTTAAGAATGCTAGTTTAAATAATTATCAACAATTATTTTATATCTTGTTTGTCAAAAATTGATGTTGATGAAAGATAATAAACTAATTGCTATTTTACGGCTGCAAAGAAGTAGAGCAATAGGAGACGTTTTAGCAAAAAAATTGATTGTGGCAACGGGTGGTGTTGAAAATGTTTTTGAAGAAAAACCCGCTATTCTAGAAAAAATAAATGGTGTAGGTTCTTATGCTATAGGGCATTTGTTTGATAAAAAAAATATTCTACAAGCAGAGAATGAGCTGAATTATATTCGTAAAAATGATTTAAAGTACACTTATTTTTTAGATGAAGATTTTCCAAGACACCTGCACAATTGTATAGATAGCCCAATTTTATTATTTAAAGACGGTAACATATCTATAGAGAATGATTCAAAAATAATTTCTATAGTTGGAACCAGAAACATGAGTTCTTATGGGCGTCATTTTTGTGAGGAACTTATTAAAGATTTAGCCCCACACAATCCAATTATTGTAAGTGGTTTTGCTTATGGTGTAGATATTTGTGCACACAAAGCTGCGATGAAACATAATTTGCAAACTATCGCTGTTTTAGCCCATGGATTTGAACAAATTTATCCTAAGGTGCACAAAAAATACATTCATGATGTACAAAAAAATGGTGGTTTTTTTACAGAGTTTTGGAGTGATGAACCTCCTTTGCGCGAAAATTTTTTAAGACGAAATAGAATTGTAGCGGGTATTTCTAAAGCAACAGTAATCATTGAATCTGCAGAAAAAGGGGGTTCATTAGTCACAGCAGATATAGCCAACTCTTATGACAAAGATATTTTTGCTCTACCAGGAAGAGCTACAGATGTTTTTAGTAGAGGATGCAATAGTTTAATAAAAAACAATAAAGCAACTTTACTTACCTCTGCACAAGATATTATTAAGATGCTAAATTGGGATGTCCAGAACAAACAAACTAAACCAGTTCAGAAACAATTATTTGTAGAGTTTACAGAAACTGAACAAAAAATTTATGACTTTTTGCATCAGAAAGGAAAACAATTGCTAGACATAATTGCATTAGAATGTAATATACCTATTGTACAATTATCTTCGGTTTTACTTCAACTCGAGCTAAAAGGGGTTTTACAACCATTACCAGGTAAAATGTTCGAAATTATTTAAACAATAGCTGTATTTTTGAAAATATAGAATTAGTAAATATGGCAGTAGAAAAAAAATTAATGTCTAAAAAAAAGCCTGCATTTCCTGTAAATGACATGCTAAATGCATATTTAAAGAACTATAAGAGAACTACAAAAATTTCTATTTACTATGAAGATTTACTTCGTTTTCAAGGATCAGTTGCCGTATTTGACAAAAATGATGAAGATACACTTTGGGTGAGAACTTACTATTCAGACTCTGATAGAAAAGAAATTGATATCAGTTTAAAAAGAGTATACACCTTATTACATTCAGATGGTAATGAAGATACAATACCTTTTTTAAAGGTAGATGCTATAGACTATTGCACCTTTGGTAACTCTAAGCCTTTTCGTATTAAAATAAGGAATATTCTAAATGATAACTTTACGTATTTTTATGTGAAAAAAGCAGATGCTTCTCGAATTTACGGCTTAGAATTAGAGCATATTTTATCACCTCATAGCATGAACTTTTTGGTGCATGGAGAAACGTTAATAGAAGAACATATTGTTGGCATACCTGGAGATGATTTTATAAGAGATATTTTACCTACCTGTACAGAATTAGAAAAATCACAAATAGCAAAAGAGTTTGTGAAATTTAAAGAACGTTGTTTGGTAAGGCTTTTAGGAGATATGCGTTCTTACAATTACGTAATTACACCCACTCATGATTTTGATCATATTATTTATAAAATTAGAGCTATAGATTTTGATCAGCAGTCTTTCGAAGGCAACTTAAAAGTGTACAATCTTCAGTTCATGAAAGAAAATTTTAAGATGGTAGAAATGGTGAGTAAGAAATTGCAAAACGACTCTATTAAGCAATATAAAATAGAAGAACGTTCTTTTATGGCCAAAAGGATGATTACTACACCCAGAAGAACTTTAAGATTAATAAAGTGTATGAAAAATGATACTATTTCATACCCACAAAACATAGAACTTTTAAAAAAACATTTAATTGAGTATGTTGGTGATGTAAAGTTTAAAGAGTGTGAAAATATGGGTGAAATTTTAGAAACTATTTTGGCTTTTGTAAAGCGTAATTATTTAGATATTTCTAATAAAGATTTGTTTTGATAAGAAGTGTCATTCTAAACTCGATTTAGAATCTAATATCTTTTTACAACTATTTCTTACTTCTTAAACTTTCAATAACAGCTGTTATTAAAATTAAGCTACCACCAATAAAAGTATTTTTATTTGGTATTTCATTTATAAATATATAGGCAATGATAATGCCAAAAATTGGTTGAATACTACCAATAATACTTGCTGTAGAAACTGAAAAGTGTTTCAAGGAGTTAATTAGCATAGTGTGTCCAATAGCGGTAGTTACTAAAGCAACTATTACTAAAAATGGTAGTTGACTTTCTATATTAGAAATGTCACTAATTAATAGCGTAGGTGTTAATAGTACTGTAACAGTTATTAATTGAAATAGCATAATAGCACTACTATCGTAATTAGTAACATTTTTTTTGGTTATTAAATTACGGAGGGAATAGCACAAAGCAGATAATATTCCGAATAATATTCCTTTTGCTTCATTGTTTTTTAATGAAAAATCGGGTACTAAAAAATAAATTCCAACCAATATTAAAAGTGCTAAAAATATATGAACAAAACTTAATTTTTGTTTAAAGAAAAAAGGTTCTAAAAAAGCAGTCATTATTGGAAACGTAAACATTGATAACATACCTATAGCAACATTAGAAAGTTTTAGCGCATAAAAGTAGGTAACCCAATGCATGCCCATAAAAAAACCACTAATTAAAAAAGAGATTTTATCTTTTTTTGAGTGAATGGATATATTTACCTTCTTAATTCTACAAAATATAAAAATGAAAACTGAAGCCAACAAAGCTCTAAATAAGATAATAGATTCAGGTGCCATTGCAATATATTTACCTAAAACACCAGAAGTACTAATAAAGAGAGTTGCTAAAAGTAAAAAACCTAAGTTTTTGATGTGAGAATTATCCATTAAATTTTTTGTAGTGTTTTTAAAGCAACTTTTACGGTGGTTATTTTTATAAATGTAATCATTAATCGAAGACCGTTTTTGGTTTGTTTTTCTTTCATAACTACACTTTTAGGATTGTGCTGCACGTATTTTAAAGTGCTAGTAAACGCTTCTGTTTGGTAAAAATCACTTTGTTGATCTGCAACAAAGTAACCCACCAATCTTTTTTGTTTTAAAATCACTTTCTCTAAACCTAATTCTTTTGCCAACCATTTAATGCGCACGGAATCTAACAAATCTTCAACTTGAGTTGGTATTTCTCCAAATCTATCTATAATTTCGGTTTCAAATACCTTTAATTCTTCTTCTTTCTCTAACGTACCTAATTTATTATATAGCGCTAATCTTTCTGTAATTGAATTAATGTAATCGTCAGGAAATAAAATCTCGAAATCAGTATCAATTTGTACCTCTTTAACATACTCCTTAGGTTTAGAGTTATCTGTAGGATACAATTCTGCAAATTCGTTTTCCTTCAATTCTTCAATGGCTTCTTTTAATATTTTTTGATAGGTATCAAAACCAATATCGTTTATAAATCCACTTTGTTCACCTCCCAGTAAATCTCCTGCTCCACGAATTTCTAAATCTTTCATGGCGATATTGATTCCGCTTCCTAAGTCAGAAAATAATACTAAAGCTTCAATTCTTTTTCTGGCATCGTCTGTCATCATATGATAAGGTGGCGTTATAAAATGGCAAAATGCTTTTTTATTGCTTCGCCCCACTCTTCCTCGCATTTGATGTAAATCACTCAACCCAAAATTATTGGCATTATTGATAAAAATGGTGTTGGCATTTGGTACATCTACACCACTTTCAATAATTGTGGTAGAGACTAAAACATCAAAATCGCCATTCATAAAAGCAAACATTAACTCTTCTAGTTTTTTACCTTCCATTTGTCCATGACCAATGCCAATTTTTGCAGAGGGTACTAATCTTTGCAGTAAGCCAGCAACTTCCTTAATATTGTCTATTCTATTGTGAATAAAGAAAACTTGTCCTCCTCTAGAAATTTCATAAGAAATAGCATCTCTAATAGTATCTTCAGAAAAACGAATTACATTACTTTCTATAGGATGTCTATTTGGAGGCGCAGTTTTTATTACCGATAAATCTCTTGCAGCCATTAAACTAAACTGTAATGTTCTTGGAATTGGCGTGGCTGTTAAGGTTAAAGTGTCTACATTCTCTTTTAATGTTTTTAACTTGTCTTTTACAGCAACACCGAATTTTTGTTCTTCATCAATAATCAACAACCCTAAATCTTTAAATTGTATGCGTGGATTTGTTAATTGATGTGTTCCTATAATAATATCTACAGCTCCATCATTTACACCATTTATGGCCGTTGTTTTTTGTTTTGCGGTTCTAAACCTGTTTAAATAATCAATTTTGATTGGAAAATTTTTTAAACGCTCAGAAAAGGTTTGATAGTGTTGAAAAGCTAAAATAGTTGTAGGTACCAAAACAGCAACTTGTTTTCCATTATCTACTGCTTTAAAAGCAGCTCTTACAGCTACTTCTGTTTTTCCAAAACCAACATCTCCACATACCAACCTGTCCATTGGCTGGTCTTTTTCCATATCTCTTTTTACATCTTGTGTAGCCGAATATTGATCTGGTGTATCTTCATACAAAAAACTACCTTCCAATTCATGCTGTATATGTGTGTCAGGTCCAAAAGCATATCCTTTTTGTAGTTTACGTTTTGCATATAATTGAATTAAATTAAATGCAATATGTTTAACTCTAGCCTTTGTTTTTTGTTTAATTTTTTTCCAAGCTCCAGAACCTAACTTATAAATTTTTGGTGGTTTGCCATCTTTACCATTGAATTTAGAAATTTTGTGTAAAGAGTGAATGCTCACATACAATATGTCTCGTTCTCCGTAGATTAATTTTATGGCTTCTTGTTTTTTCCCTTGAACATCTATTTTTTGTAAACCTCCAAATTTTCCAATTCCATGGTCCATGTGTGTAACATAATCTCCAACTTCAAGTTTATTTAATTCTTGGAGGGTAATGGCTAGTTTTTTGGCGTATCCATTTTTTAATCGGAATTTGTGATAACGTTCAAAAATTTGATGATCTGTATAACAAACCAATTTCTGATCTACATCTATAAAACCTTGGTATAATGGAAAAACAATAGTTTCATAATGAACCTTTTGTTCTGCATCATCAAAAATATCTTTAAAACGCTTTGCTTGCTGATCATTAGCGCAAAAGATGTAATTGGTGAAACCTGCTTTATGGTATTCGTTTAAATTATCTATTAATAAATTAAATTGTTTATTAAACGAAGGCTGTGGATTTGTAGTGAATGCAATTTCTTGACCTTTAGTTTTAGAAGTGTTTCCAAAATTAACAGTCGTAAAATTATGAAGTTCATGTTCGATAAGATGACCATCACAAAATAATTCTGAGGGTTTTAGGTGCATTATTTCTTTAGACAAATCATCAAATGCATCTTCTGCTTTTTTAAAAAACTTATCTAATTTCTGAGACATTAAGTCGCTGTTTTTTAAAAATATAACCGTGTTAGATGCAATGTATTTTAAAAAGTTTTGTCTATTTTCTAGAGAAGTTTTATTTTCTACATTAGGCATTATTGAAACTTTTTTCAGTTTCTCTTTAGACAATTGACTTGCTACATCAAATGTTCTAATACTATCAATTTCATCACCAAAAAATTCTATTCTGTATGGTTCATCATTAGAGAACGAAAATACATCGATAATACCACCTCTTACAGAAAAATCACCAGGCTCTGTTACAAAATCTACACGTTTAAACTTGTATTCAAATAACACTTCATTTACAAAATCTAGCGATAGTTCTTCGCCTATCGTAATTTTTAAGGTGTTTTTTTCTAATTCTCTTTTAGTAACTACTTTTTCAAAAAGAGCTGTTGGGTAAGTAACAATTAGTGCAGGTTTTTTTCTAGAATTAATACGGTTTAATACCTCAGATCGTAACAAAACATTAGCATTATCTGTATCTTCTATTTGATAAGGTCTTCGGTAAGATCCAGGGTAAAACAAAACATTTTTGTCTCCTAAAAGTTGTTCTAAATCATTTAAAAAATAAGCAGCCTCTTCTTTGTCGTTAAAAATTAAAAGATAAGGTTTCTCTGTTTTTTTGAAGGTTTCTGAAATCACAAAAGACAATGAGGAGCCCACCAAATTCGATAATTGAAATTGGTTTTTTTCTTGTTGAAGTGCTTTAATTACCTCTAAAACTTTATCAGCTTTTTGGTATTGATTTACAATATTTTGCTTACTCAACTATAAAATTTTCTGCAAATGTAGTGTCTTAATTTATAAAAAGCCAAAAACCAATTTTATTTCTAAGGGAAAACGATATATTTGTTTAAATTAATTCTGATAATTAATATGTATACGATGTTTTTAAAACGCTTTTTTACAATTTTATTGCTCTTTACCTTTGTGTCTAATTCAATTGCACAGCATGAAAAAAGTGAATGGGTAATAGGAACTAGTCTTGCTTTTGCAAAATTTACAGATTTTCAGGGTACTATTTAGGAGAGTCTATTGTGCAGCAATCTCCTAGAATAAACGTTACTAAATATCTTTTTAATGCATTTTCTGCAGATATTGGGTTTTCTACTGCAGCGTTTGATACCCAGTCATACAGTACTTTTGATGGAGTTTTACGTTATGATTTTGGAACTTCATTATCAAATAGAGTTCCTTATTTACTTCTTGGGGGTAGTTATGTTGTAGCAGAGGAAACAACACCCACTTTAAACATAGGAGCAGGAACAACCTTTTGGGTAAAACCTAATTATGGTATTAATTTACAATTTATGTATAAATTTTCTGAAGACCGTTTTGAAAGTCAATATTCTCACTTTTATCCAAGTATTGGATTTGTATATAGCTTTAAGTCAAGAAATCTTAATCCTCGACTGTGGGATAGAAAACATTAACATTTAATTTCTTTTTAAATAAGAATTTAAAACAGAATGCATGTTTGATGAATTTAAATATCCCTCTAAAAAAACATCAATTTCATTTTTAGTATTAAGTATTATTGAAGTGGGGTAACTTGTGCTTTTTTTAGAAAGAGTTAGTTGTTTTGCAAGTTCGTGTACACCTGAACTACCTGTTGGTTTGTATGAAAAAGTAGTACCTAAAAAAGTATTATCTTTTTTTTCTTCTCCATTAAGAAATACAAGATAATACTTAGTGTTTAGGTCTTTAATAATCTGCTTATTTTGAAATGTGGTTTGTTTCATTGCAAAACATATTTTACACCAGTCTGTATATAAAAAAACTAAAACAGGCCTTGGTTTTATTCGTTGTAATTTTTCAATTTCAGAAAAAGAGTACTTTTTTAAAGGTATTTTTTTCGTTTGTGAAAAAAAAAGATAAACTAGTGGTTAAACAAAGCAGTATAAAGATTTGTTTCATTTTTGGTTAAAATATATTAAATCTAACGCCTAAAAAAGCTCTTATTCCTTGGTTCGATGCATATACATAACTTGGGTCAAAAGTTAATGCATCAGCCTCGTTTGGGTCTACCTGTTCATCAAAAGGATCAAAAGCTCTAGAGATACTATTGGCTGGTGGGGTAAAGTTTAATATATTTTTTAATCCTCCATAAATTTCCAAAGAATTGGTAAATTTTTTAGTTAATTGAATGTTCTGAATGCTAAACCAAGGTGAATATTCGGCTCTATCGTCTTTAGGGCCTAATAGAGGTAAACGCATTGGGCCATAAAGATTCCCTGTATAATCAATCGTAAAATCTTTAGCAAATCTATAGGATACAGACCAAACTCCACTAAAACTTTCTGTTAATAATTGTCTTCTTTTACTGTTGTTTTCAGTTACTGAAACGTCCATAAAAGTAACGCCTCCGTTAATGTTTAAACTATTAGTGAATAAAATATCTGCATTTAGAGAAACACCTTTAGAAACAGAAAATCCATTAAGATTTGCGTAGATAATTTTATTTGGATCAGTTTCGTAATCAGGGATTATTCTATTGTTAAAGTAGGTGTAAAATACACTTGCATCAAAAGTCATGAATGCGTTTTCTGTATTTATTGTTTTTACATAATTAATATTGGCATTCCATGAAGTCTCTGGAGCTAAACCCCCATCAAACTCAACTTCTCTTGCACCTGTTAATGCTGCGTGATCTTCTGTAAATACATTGGCTACTCGAAAACCATTACCAGTACTTACTCTAAATATATTCGATTTGTCTTTAGAACTCCATTTGTAATTTATTCTTGGAGAAACAATACTTCCATGTACACTATTATAATCCCATCTAACCCCTAAGAGTAATTTTTTTCTTTCAGAAAAACTAATTTCATCTTGCACAAACATTCCTGGTAAATGAATTTTAGAGGGCTGATTAAAAGTACCAGTTTCATCTAAAGTTGCAAAAGTGTTATCATCATAATACGTATACCTATAGGCTAATCCTAGCAGTAAATCTTGTTTTGAGTTAATTTTGGTATCGTAAACTAGTTGTGCAAAACCAATAAGTTGTTTGGCGTCATAAGAATCTGTTCCATAAAATGAATCTTGATAATGCCCATTTGCACTAAATTGAAAGTTTATATTTTCTGTTGTTGGTAATTGGTAGGTTCCAAAAGTTTCCCATCTATTGGTATAGATACTCTCTCCATAGATTAGGTTACTTCCTCTAAATTCACGTTGCCAATTTAACTCTCCACCCCATCTGTCTTCATAAACATATCTTCCAGCTATGGTAAAGACTTTATTGCTTTTACGGTTTATATTTATTTTATTAAAAATTGATATTCTGTTTTGTAAAGTTAAGTCTGTGAAGTTATCATTATTGTTGTCTATTCTATTCTGAAAATTAAAGTAATTTATACCTATTAGGCCTTGTGTGTTTTTAGAAACTTGGTAGCGTAAACCAACATCTGTATTGATTTCTCCCCAAGAGCTTGAAAATACATCTGTAGATAATTTAGGAGTATTTGTCGGTTTTTTAGTGATGATGTTAATAATGCCACCAACAGCTTCAGAGCCATATAATGTAGATGCTGGTCCCTTTACAACTTCAACTCTCTCAATCAAAGCCTGTGGAATTCCAGTTAAACCGTATACTGTAGATAAGCCACTAACAATTGGCATACCATCGATTAAAACAAAAGTATAAGGGCCTTCTAAACCATTTATATGAATATCTCCTGTATTACAAACATTACAATTTAGCTGAGGTCTAATTCCGTTTACATTTTGTAAAGATTCAAATACAGAGGGTGTAGGATTTTTCTTAAAAAACGTTTTGCTATATACTTCAACAGGAACAGGACTTGCAGTTTTAGAAACAGGTCTTAAAGTACTAGAAACTACAATTTCATCTAAAGTGTTATCGTCTTCTAAAATTATATTTTTCATAAGATTACCTCCATGCAATACCACAGAAGATTTTTTTGTTTGAAAACCAATGCTACTTACAATTAACATATACCTGCCCTCTAATCGATAGTTTAATTGATAGGTGCCATCTTCTGTAGAGGTAGTTCCAAGTTTGGTGTTTTTAATATAAATAGAAGCAAAGGGTATAGCCTCACCATTTTTAGAGGTGATTTTACCCTTTATATTCTGACTAATTCCAAGAGTAGAAGCTAATAAAAATGCAATAAGTATATAATTTCTCAAATTCAATATTTATGCAAATATAAAATAAAGTTTAGACTTGTCTAAAAAATTATTTATATAAATAAAAAGTTTATATTTGCTTTATATTAAATATGTATGTTTTCACAAGCAGAAGAAAATTATCTAAAAGCAATTTATCACCTAGAGTCAGTTTCTAAAGGTGGTATAAATACAAATGCAATAGCAAAAAGTTTAGCCACAAAAGCATCGTCTGTATCTGATATGATTAAAAAACTATCAGACAAAGAAGTTGTTCTTTACAAAAAATATAAAGGTGTAACTTTAACGGAATTGGGAAAAAAAACAGCGGCTAATATTGTAAGAAAACACCGTCTTTGGGAAGTTTTTTTAGTAAAAAAGTTAAACTTTTCATGGGATGAAGTACATGATGTCGCAGAACAATTAGAGCACATAAAATCTAAAAAACTAATCAATCAATTAGATGCTTTGCTAGGTTTTCCAACTCACGATCCTCATGGAGATCCAATACCAGATAAAGATGGTTGTATTAATGCTATAGATAAGTGTTTGTTAGCTACTTTAAAAGAAACAGAAACTGGGGTTTGTGTTGGTGTAAATGATTCATCTTCTGAATTTTTACAATTTTTAGATAAAAAGGGAATAACATTAGGAAAAAAAATTGAAGTATTAGAAAAAGAAGACTTTGATGATTCATTATCCATTTTAATCGACAACAAAAAAATGTCCATTTCTAATAAAATCGCAAATAATTTATACATAAGAAAATCATGAGTTTATTCAATCAATTGGTTGCTTTTGGAAAAGAACATCCAATACAAGCTGCTCTTTATGCATCTTTATTTACTTGGGGTTTAACGGCTTTGGGCGCTTCTTTAGTTTTCTTTTTTAAAAAATTAAATAGAGCAGTTTTAGATGGTATGTTGGGTTTTACTGGAGGGGTTATGGTTGCTGCAAGTTTTTGGAGTTTATTGGCGCCAGCAATAGAAAATAGTCCAGGTGAAGGCTTTGTAAAGGTTTTGCCATCTACTATTGGTTTTACCCTCGGAGCATTGGCTTTATTTGGGATGGATAAAGTTTTACCTCATTTACACATTAATTTTAAAGAAAATGAAGCTGAGGGTGTAAAAACAGAATGGCATAGAACAACATTGTTGGTTTTAGCAATTACCTTACATAATATTCCAGAGGGTTTAGCTGTTGGTGTTTTGTTTGGTGCGGCTTCTACTTTAGTGGGTGTAGAACAAACAGAAATGATTATTGCTGCCATTTCATTAGCTATCGGAATTGGGATTCAAAATTTTCCAGAAGGTTTTGCTGTGGCTATGCCTCTAAGAAGACAAGGAGCTAGTAGGTTTAAAAGTTTTTGGTATGGACAATTGTCTGCGGTAGTAGAGCCTTTTGCAGCCGTTTTAGGTGCTTTAGCAGTTTCCTTTTTTACACCTATTTTACCTTACGCATTGGCATTTGCAGCAGGGGCTATGATATTTGTAGTAGTAGAAGAGGTAATCCCAGAAACGCAAAGGGATAAATATACAGATATTGCCACACTTGGTTTTATAGCTGGATTTATTGTAATGATGTCTTTAGATGTAGGTTTGGCGTAAGACTATTCTTATTCAAAAAAAGTTTGCTTCCCTCTTAAATGACTAATGACGTTTATCTTTTAAAAAGAAACTTGGGTTTTGAACTGAAATAAGTTATTTTGCATAAAATTTAATTTTGCAAAAAACGGCAACTTTTAAAGTCTACAGTGCTTCTGCTGGAAGCGGAAAAACATTTACCTTAGTAAAAGAGTATATAAAGGTACTGCTAAGTTCAGAGGATATTTTTACGTTTCAGAAGGTTCTCGCAGTCACGTTTACCAATAAAGCTGCAGGTGAAATGAAAGAGAGAGTTCTATCTAATTTAGAAGACTTCTCTAAGGGTATAGAAAATGACCTTTTTAGGCTTCTCATCCAAGAAATAGCTATAGATAAATCAACTCTAGTACTAAGAAGTAAAAAGATAGTAGATGTAATTCTACAAAATTATGCTGCATTTTCCATTACTACAATAGATAGTTTTACGCACAAAATAATAAAAAGTTTTGCTTATGATTTAGGGCTTTCTCTAAATTTTGAGGTAGAAATGGATGCCGTTTCTTTGTTAAATGAAGCTGTAGATGTGCTAATTTCTAAAATTGGGACAGATAAAAATTTGACACAACTTTTAATAAATTATTCGTTAGAGAAAATTGATGATGATAAATCTTGGGATATATCTAAAGACTTAAATGATTTTGCTAAAGTAGTACTGAATGAAAATGATGCACATCATTTTGAAGAGCTTTCTAAAAATAATATAGAACATTTTACAAATTTAAAGTCAAAATTAAACAAACAGCAAAAGCAACTAACAGCAACACTATCTAAAGTTGGTGAAGAATGCTTGGTTCTTTTTGAAAAACATGGCCTTTCTCAAAAAGATTTTAGTAGAGGAACCATACCTAAGTTTTTTAATGATGTAAAAGAAAAGTCTACTGATTTTAAATTCATATCAAGAGCCGAAACTATTCAAAAAGCAATAGAGAATCACCAGTATTATACTAAAAGTACTAAACCTGAAATTGCGCAGACTATAGAAAATATAGTGCCAGATATTACTGCTTATTTCATAAAGGCCAAAGAGGTGTATCGTCAGTTTTTGTTAAATAACCTCGTTTTAAGAAATTTAATTCCTCTAGCGGTTTTAAATAATATAAATTTAGAATTGGAGGCAATAAAAGAGGACAATAATATTCGCTTAAATGCGGAGTTTAATGCTTTAATATCTGAAAATATTAAAGGGCAACCTGCTCCATTTATATATGAAAGAATAGGACAGCGTTTTCAGCATTATTTCATAGACGAAATGCAGGATACTTCTGTTTTGCAATGGCAAAACTTAATTCCTCTTATAGACAATGCATTGGCTCAAGAAAACAGTAATTTATTAATAGTGGGTGATGGAAAACAAGCCATTTATAGATGGAGAGGAGGAAAAGCAGAGCAGTTTATTAATTTAGGGGCCTCTTCAAAAAATCCATTCTCTATTGCTAAAGAACTTAAAAAATTAGAAACAAACTATAGGAGTTACTCTGCAGTAATTGATTTTAATAATTCTTTTTTTCAGCATAGTGCTAATTTTCTTCAAAATGAAACCTATAAAAATATTTTTACTGAAGGGAATATGCAATTAACAACGGATAAAGAAGGAGGATTTGTGTCATTAGATTTTTTAGAAAAAGAAACTGATAAAACAGAAGATACTTTAAAGTATTCCAAAAAAGTTTTAGAACAAATACATCAAATAAAAGACCAATTTTCTTTAGGAGAAATTTGTATTTTAACTAGAAAGAAAAAAGATGGAGTTGCTATTGCTAACTATTTGTCAGCAAATGATGTTCAAATTGTTTCTTCAGAAACCTTACTTCTAAAAAACAGTAAAAAAGTTAGCTTTATCATAGATGCTTTAAAGGGTATGCAAAACCCAAAAGATGAAGAAGCTCGTTTTGCTATGCTTTATTTTCTGCACGAGCATCTAAAAGTAACGCAAGAGAAAAACCTATTTTTAAAAGAATATTTGTCATTACATAACCATCAGCTTTTTCAAGCTTTACAAAAATTTGATATTACTTTTAATATAAATCGGTTTCATCAATTTACATTTTATGAAAAAATTGAGGAAATAATAAGAGGATTTCATCTGATAGATTCTTCAGATGCTTATGTTCAATTTTTTTTAGATGTTGTTTTAGAACAGCAAAGAAAAGCAACGGATATCGTTTCATTTTTAGACTATTGGGAACATAAAAAAGACACCTTAAGTATTGTGGCTCCAGAAGGGGTTAATGCTGTTCAAATTATGACAATTCACAAGTCTAAAGGGTTGGAATTTCCTGTTGTTATTTTTCCTTGTGATGTAGATATCTACAGGCAAATAAAACCTAAGGTTTGGCTAGATGATTTACCTAGTGATTTTGATAATTTTAAATCTTTATTGGTAAACTATACCAAAGATTTAAGTTATGTGAGTCAAAAAGGGCTAACGCTTTATAATCATCAAAGAGAGGAGTTAGAGTTGGATAATTTTAACCTTTTGTATGTTGCGCTAACAAGAGCAGTAGAGCAACTATATATTATTACTGAAAAGAAAACTTCTGTAAAAGGGGAAGAGAATACTAATTTTTATTCGGGTGTATTTATAAATTATTTAAAAAAAGAGTTGCTTTGGAAAGATGAGCTTTTACACTATTCTTTTGGTAAAATAAAAAGAAGTAATCCTAAAAAAGCCGACTTTACCTTAGCAGAAACACATTCAAATTTTATTTCTTCCTCATGGCAAGACCATAATATTATTCTATTGGCAAGCGCCTCTAGGTTATGGGACACTTTGCAAGGAGAAGCCATAAATTTTGGAAACCTTTTTCATGAAATACTTTCAAAAATAATAACTGAAAAAGACGTATCAAGTGTACTTGATGAATACTATCAACAAAATTTAGTAAATGATGTGCAGAAAGACGCGTTAACTCAAAAAATTATTAAAATTATCCACCATCCTAAACTTCAAAAATGGTTTTCTAATGCGGTCATAGTTTTTAATGAGAGAGAAATTGTAGATGTAGACAATCAAGTTATTATACCAGATAGACTCTGTTTTGAAGAGAAAGTAGTTACTATTATCGATTATAAAACAGGCGCTCCATCTGCAGAACATGCTCAGCAGTTATTAAAATATGAAAGAGTTTTGTTGACTATGGACTTTACAATTAACAAAAAAATACTAGTTTATATTAATGACAATATTGATGTTGTTATGGTTTAATCTAAAAAATAACTTTGTAAATTTGTATTTGTAAATTAATAAGAAATGTACGGTAAAATTAAAGATACTTTAAAAAAAGAGATTCAAGAGATAAAAAATGAGGGATTATATAAATCGGAGAGAATTATTGCTTCCTCTCAAGATGCGGTAATTCAATTGTCTAATGGAGAAAAGGTATTGAATTTTTGTGCAAATAATTACCTAGGTCTTTCCAATCACCCAGAAGTAGTTCAAGCAGCAAAAGATGTGATGGATTCTCATGGTTTTGGTATGAGTTCAGTTCGTTTTATTTGTGGTACCCAAGATATTCACAAAGAATTAGAACATAAAATATCAGATTTTTATCAGACTAATGATACCATTTTGTATGCTGCATGTTTTGATGCTAATGGCGGTGTTTTTGAACCACTGTTAACAAAAGAAGATGCTATTATTTCAGACAGCTTAAATCATGCTTCAATAATTGATGGTGTTCGTTTGTGTAAGGCAGCTCGTTATAGATATCAAAATAACGACATGAAAAATTTAGAAGAACAATTGATTGAAGCCAATAAGCACAATCATCGTTTTAAAATTATCGTTACAGATGGTGTTTTTTCTATGGATGGTATTGTCGCTAAATTAGATGAAATATGTGATTTAGCAGACAAGTATGACGCTATGGTAATGGTAGATGAATGCCATGCTACAGGTTTTATTGGTAAAACAGGTAGAGGAACAGTAGAGTTAAAGAATGTAATGGATAGAGTTGATATTGTTACTGGAACTTTAGGAAAAGCACTAGGAGGTGCAATGGGAGGCTACACAACAGGAAAAAAAGAAATTATAGAAATTTTAAGACAGCGTTCTAGGCCTTATTTATTCTCAAATTCTTTAGCTCCTTCAATTATTGGAGGTACTTTAAAAGTCTTTGATTTAATTGCAAATGATACCACTTTAAGAGATCAGCTAGAATGGAATACTAATTATTTTAGAGTAGAAATGGAAAAAGCTGGTTTTGATTTGGTTGGAGCAGATGCTGCAATTGTTCCTGTAATGTTATATGATGCAAAGCTTTCTCAAACAATGGCAAATAAGCTGTTAGAAGAGGGTATTTATGTTATAGGATTCTTTTTTCCGGTTGTACCAAAGGGAAAAGCAAGAATAAGAGTCCAATTATCTGCAGCACATAAAAAAGAGCATCTAGACAAAACAATTGCTGCTTTTACTAAGGTAGGAAAGGAATTAGGCGTAATTTAAATGCTATAAAATTGTAAGTAATCTTAATTTTTTATTAAATTATCTTTGTAAATAAGTTTTAACAACTTACTTTTGTATATTATAATAATGAACTTTTAATTTAAAAATTTGATAATGAAACATTTAAAAATAGCTGTGATAGCTTTATTCGCGTT
>CALKEB010000046.1 GCA_938084845.1 uncultured Polaribacter sp.
AACAGACCCTTGTGATTAAATATTATTAATAGAATTTTAAACAAAAAAAAATTTTAAAATATTTTTGTTATCTTTACAACTAATAAAATTTTAAATTAAATAAATTATGAAAAAAGTATTATTAGTATTAGCGGTTGTAACTTTATCAATTACTCAATCATTTGCACAAGACTCAAAAGGGTATTTAGGTGTTTCTATTGGATTAGCAGCTCCAACAGGTGATTTAGCTGATGTAGTTGATTCAGGATTAGAGCTTGGTTTAATTAATGCAGGTTACCGTTTTACTGAAACTTGGGGTGCAACATTAAATTGGGGTGCAAGTGGCCACGTTACTTCTGATGATGATGACATTACTGTTGGAGTAGGTTACTTGGGTATAGGTCCTATGATTTCTTTTGGAGGTCTTGATATTAAACCACAATATGCTTTTGTTTCAGCGGTTGTAGAAGGTTATGGAGAAAAAGTTACGGAAGATGCTAACGGATTTATTTTAGGAGCAACTTATAATTTTCCTTTAGGAGGAAATTGGGGCGTTTCTGCTAATGCAGATTACTTAAGCTTTAAAGGTGAGGATTCTGATGATTCTGAAAGTATTTTTAAATTATCTGTAGGTTTAAAATATAACTTCTAAAATGCAGTAATTAATTTAAATAACTTCTTTTTAAAATAGTATAATCAACCCATTCAGCAATGTTTGGGTTTTTTTATGCTTGATAAAGTCTGCAATTATTATGTAAGTATTTAACGTATAATAAATATTGTTAATGCGTAGTAACTGTCTTAAATGAATTCAAACTGTTAAGTTATTTCAAGAAGTGAATATTTTATAATGTAGGAAATGCACGAAATGAAGCCTAAAAAACAACTTTATTTTTACGTTATTTTTTTTTTGAATATTAAATTAAAACTACCTAACAGTACATAAATCGTACAAATTATAATAAAATAAAACCTCAACTCGCTTATTATTAGCTTATTGAGGTTTTTTAAAGAGGTGTCTAGCGGATTCGAACCGCTGTACATGGTTTTGCAAACCATTGCCTAGCCACTCGGCCAAGACACCTTTATATTATTGGATTGCAAATTTACGTAAATTTATAAAGCTTGCAAGTGTTTTTTGTTTAGATTATATTCTAAAAAACAAAAATATTAAGAAAGGTGGACTATTATCTTTTTTTAGTTAAAACAACAACAACCTCTTCTACATTACCACCAATGGGTGGATTTATTTTAGAAACAGCAACCGTTGCTTTTCGAAGCAATTTTATTTCTTTAAAAAAACGATTCAAAATTCTTTGTGCTACTTCTTCTAAAAGCTTAGACCTAACATTCATCTCCTCTTTTACAATATGGTTTAAATGAACATAATCTACAGTATCAGACAAGTCATCTGTTCTAGAAGATTTTTTTAAATTGGCTTTAACCTCTACGTCTACTCGATACCAAGACCCTATTTTTGCTTCCTCTTCTAGGCATCCATGATAGGCGTATACTTTTATATTATTTACTTTTATTATTCCCATTTAAGCTTCTTTATTAGATTCATCATCTATTTTTTCCCACATTTTATCTGTATTTAAACGAAAAGAGCCTAAATACTCAAAACTGCATTGTTCTGGTGCTATGATAGATAAAAATGGTTCATTGTTTTTATTATTGTACAAATGATAATTTTCACCAAAAATAGGTTCAAAACTAAACTTGGCATTGTAGATTAGATCATTGTATTCAAACTTTTCCATTAAAGCCTCATACTCTTTTTTAACTTCGTCAAACTTAGATTTAAGTTGTTTATTTACACGTTGTATTCCATCATTTTTCCAACTTGCGGTATTTAATGGTTTTATAACGGGAGAACTAGCAGAGGTACCATAAGGTTTTAAAGAAGCATCATACTGGTTTGTCTCTTCATTAAAAACAACTAAATCTGGTTTTTTACTTTTTTTATTCATAAAAAATAAATTCTATACTACACAGCGTTATTTACTTCTATCCAATGTTGATTTGGATCTTGAAAATAAATTTGAAACACACCATCTTTTCTAACGTAGTCTTTATTCTCTGAGTCTATCCAATCAGAATACATAATTCCTAAATGATCTAAATGTTTTATAAAACCTTTTAAGTTTGCTGTAGACAAAGCAAAATGATCTGCTTTGATTGTTTTTAATTCAAATTTAGGCCTATAAATTAGATGTAACTGTATTTTTCCATTCAATTGCAACCATCTTGTTTTAGAATTCGATGCAGTATTCTTAATTTCTTTAAACCCAAAAACAGTGGTATAAAAAGCAACAGACTGCTCTACATCTAAAACCGATAATGCCAAATGATTCAGAAAAAAATCTTGCATTTTTATTATTTATACTAAGAAAACAAAAATACGACAAAAAAAAGAGGACTTAGAAGATCTAACTCGTGAAAAAATCAAAAACATTGCTAATAGCACTGGTTTTTGTTTTATAAAACTCAGTATGCGTACATTTTTGACACGTAACACTTGTAAACTTTTGATTTTGAATATCAAAAATTTTAGATAATGTTCCGCCAGTTGCTCTCATTTCTCCTAATTTGTAAGAAGTGTGATGACATTTTGGACAACTGTAATTTTGAATATGTTTGCTCATAATAAGATACGTTAAAAGTATTAGAAGTTGAATTTTAAATCTCGGTGTAAGATAACAAAATTAAATCTATAAATATCTTTAAGAAATCAAGGCAAATTAAAAATAGTTAGGTTACTTCATCTTTAGTCCTTAAAAATAGAATTTCAACAACTATTTTATGTAATTTTGTTTTAAATATACCGATAATTTAGCATCATGTCTGAAGAGAATAAAGCACTTAATTTTTTAGAACATATCATAGAAGATGATTTAGCAAATGGGTTGCCAAAACAAAATCTCCGTTTTCGTTTTCCACCTGAACCTAATGGATATTTGCATATTGGGCATACCAAAGCCATAGGGATTAGTTTTGGATTAGGGCAAAAATACAACGCCCCTGTAAATTTACGTTTTGATGATACCAACCCTGCAAAAGAAGAACAAGAATATGTAGATGCGATTAAAGAAGATATTTCTTGGTTAGGTTACCAATGGGAAAACGAATGTTATTCATCTGATTATTTTCAGCAATTGTATGATTGGACTATTTTATTAATTAAGGATGGAAAAGCTTACGTAGATTCTCAATCTTCTGAAGAAATGCGCAACCAAAAAGGGACTCCAACTGAAGAAGGTACAAATAGTCCTTATAGAGATAGATCTGTAAATGAAAATATAGACTTATTTCAAGGAATGAAAGCTGGTAAATTTAAGGAGGGTGAGCATGTTTTGCGTGCTAAAATAGACATGAAAAGTCCAAATATGTTAATGAGAGATCCATTAATGTATCGTATTTTATACAAAGAACATCATAGAACAGGTAATGATTGGTGTATTTACCCTATGTACGACTGGACCCATGGTGAGAGTGATTACATAGAACAAATTTCGCATTCATTATGTTCTTTAGAGTTTAAGCCTCATAGAGAATTGTATGAATGGTTTGTAGACAACGTGTATGAGTTTAGTAAGTCTAAATATCCTAACGCGCCCAAGCAAAGAGAATTTTCTCGTTTAAACCTTAGTTATACCATTATGAGTAAACGCAAGTTGCTAAAGCTCGTAGAAGAAGGTATTGTTAAAGGTTGGGATGATCCTAGAATGCCTACAATATCTGGACTCAGAAGACGTGGTTATACCCCTGAGGCTATTCGAAGTTTTATAGAAACAGTAGGGGTTTCTAAGCGAGAAAATATAATTGATGTTGCCTTATTAGAATTTAAAATAAGAGAAGATTTAAATAAAACTGCAAAAAGAGTCATGGGGGTCCTAGATCCTGTTAAGGTAGTCATCACCAATTACCCTGAAGACAAAACAGAACTTTTAGACGCAAGCTATAACGATTATGAAGAAGGTTTTGGCAGCAGAACAGTCCCTTTTTCTAGAGAAATTTATATTGAACGAGAAGACTTTAGAGAAGAGGCTAATAAAAAGTTCTTCCGATTAAAATTGGGTAAAGAAGTACGTTTAAAAAATGCCTACTTTATTACTGCCAACAGTTGCACTAAAGACGAAAATGGTGAAATTACTGAAATTCAATGTACTTATGACCCACATACAAAATCTGGGAGTGGCACTCCAGAAAGTATGCGAAAAGTAAAAGGAACCATTCATTGGGTATCTACAAAACACGCAATCAAAGCAGAAGTAAGAGCTTATGATCGTTTGTTTTTAGACGAAGCACCAGATGCTCATAAAGATAAAGAGTATATGGAATTGTTAAACCCTGATTCTCTACAAATAATACAAGCATATCTAGAGCCTAGTTTGGCGTCTGCAAAAGTTGGGGAACGTTTTCAATTTCAAAGATTAGGTTACTTTAATGTAGATAATGATTCAAAACCTGAAGCTTTGGTGTTTAATAAAATTGTAGGCTTAAGAGACAGCTGGGCAAAGAAAGGATAAAACGATTAGTTTTTCAAGAATAAGAGTATAAGTCTAAAAACAATAAAATAAAACGTGTCTTCTCTTAGCTATTAACCAAAACAATTATCTTGCAAAACGATAGGTGGCTTTTATTAAAAAGGTATCACTTGCCGGTTCTTGAAATACTTGATTAGACACACTATCTAATAATTCATTGGCAGGGTCTACACTCCCTACAGAACCTCTTGCCCAAACAAAAAACAACTCAGAACCAGGAATATACTCCCACCTTGCTACCAAATTGGTTTGTAATTGCACAAACGAAAAATCTGGATTCGAAAAGCTGTAATCAATAATACCATCTGTATTTTCGTCTATTAAAAAAGTATCGTTTTGAGTATTGATTTGATTGGCATTATATATAGAAATTCTATCGTTAATACTTGCAGCTGTAGGATTAACTATATAATTTAAGTTGGTAAAACGCCCTTTCGAAATAAAAGGTTGTCCATAAAATTGTAGCGATATATTGGGTGTAAAACTATAATTTAAACGCAAAGTAGTCGTTAAAGTTTGGTTTTGTATTCTACCCAAAATATACCTTGCATTATTATTAAAATTAGTTTCAGTTACATATTGTGTAGCATCATATAAGTTGGCATACTCTACATTTAAAGAAAGACTTAACGCATCGAAAGGTTGGTAATTGGTACGTATGGTAAACCGGTCTCTAGTCGTAACATTTTCTTGGCTATGCCTGTTAGAATAACCTAGGGTAAAACTAAACATTTTACTATTATCAGAATTTAAAAACAGATAGGTAAAGCCCGTATTTGGTCTTCTAAATCGTGGGCCACCTCTTAAAAAGAAATTGTCATAAAAGTTAGCACTTAAACCATACCCCGTTCTTATAGACCAATTATTAATCAAATTAATACGCCCATTAAGCTCAAAACGCGTTCTGTTTAAATTTCCTTGAAAATCATAGAAGGTAGATTGCTCAAAACTTACTTGTGCATTTCTATAGTTCTTTGTAGGTACTTGCCATAAGTAATTTAAATTTCCAAACTGAATGATTTCGTCTGTACGTCTTAAAAAACCAACATCATTTAACTCCAATTCTGGAGAGCGCCAAATTGCACCTGCATTAAAACGCCAATTACCACCCCCGTTTTTACCTATTTCTACTCTACCTCCAGATCCTGTTAAAGAGGTTTTGTTAGGGTCTATAGATACATGAGTTGCATCTACTCTTTGAAAATTGTGTCTTAGCGTGTTTTGTGTTTGTGTAATAGCCTCTTTACTCCCTAGTACATGACTCATAATAATGTTTCCGTCTAGATAATATGCTCTATTGTTCCAATTATGCAGAAAATCGACACCTCCTGTATAGGCTGCTTTGTGTAACTCATTAAAATCTCCATTTAGATGCCTATTTGTGGCTGTAAAAATTCCACCAATAAAAGAGTTTCTTTGGTTAAAGTCCTTTTGTATACGAGTAACAAAATAATTGGTTAAAGGAGCCACAATTTCTTTTCTAGTGTCATTGTTTGCAGATCTAATTTCTGCAAACTCATTACCAGTAACGCTTTCTAAAACACCAATAGACCAGCCGTTTTTTGTTTTACCAGAAAATTTTGCAGCACCTAAAATTCGGGTATTTTGCGGCTCGTTAGCAAATTCTCCTTCCGCCAAATTGGCACTTCTGTAGGGATTTCTTCCAATTCTTCTACTATAAAAAAGGTTGTCACTACCGTTTGCAAACTCATAATCGAAAATATTACTGTTTTCTACAAAAAACGGACGTTGTTCTCTAAAAAATATTTGAAACCCATCTAGAGCAATGGCTCCAGGATCTGCCTCTACTTGGCCAAAATCTGGGTTTACCGTTAAATCTAACGTTAAATCGTTCGTTATTCCAATTTTTGCATCTAAACCCGCATTAAACTTAAAGTCACTTCCTGTTCTAAAAGGGTTGCCAGCCTCTGCAGGGTAAGTATCATATTGGGTAACTGTAAAAGGCTGAATCTCTACTTGCTTCTGCGCTTTTAAATCTTTTAAGCCATGTAACTCTCCTGCTTCACTAATAAACCCTGCCTGATTATTTGGTATTCGTTGCCAAAGCGATCTTTCTTGTAATCTAAAAATGGTTCTAATAATGTTAAACCCCCAAACTTGCTCTTTGGCTTTCCCAAATCGTAATTGACTAAAAGGAATTTTCATTTCTGCTGTCCAACCTTTGTCATCTACTTTTGCATCTGTATACCAGATAGGATTCCAACTGTCATCCCAATTCTCACCATTTTGAGAGGCAAATTCTTCTCCTTTAACACCAGCTGCAGTGGTGGTAAACACAAAAGCTGTTCGTTTATCGTCATAACTATCTATAAGTACATTAATACGGTCTCCTGCAAAACCATCTCTTCTACTTAAACGTTGTTGAATTAATTCTGGCTCGTCATCCCATGCACGTAAAGCAATGTATAAATATTTATCATCATACATAATTTTAAACATGCTTTGGTAGGCAGGTGGCGTACCTTCGTCTGGATCTTTTTCTGTAAAACCTGAAGACCATGGTACCACATTCCAAGCTTTATCTGAAACATCACCATCTATAACAGGAACATCTTCTAATTTTTTTGTAGTATAAATTCGTTTTGAAACCTTTGTTACAGTAGCCTCTTGAGCTTGTATCTCTGAATAGAAAATTAAAAAAAAAGAAATAAAAAACAGAAATAATCTCATAACGAGTTGTGCAATTTTTATGATGAAAACAGAACAGCATCAGCCATTAGTAATGGTGCAAAAATACTTTTCTATTTTCTTAAGTTTATGTTAATTATTTAAAGAATAATTTAAAAAAAAAGAATGGGTAAAAAATATATTAAAGTGCTATTTGTCAATCAAATAAATCTACTTACATTTGCACTCCTTTTTTAAGGAAAAAAATAATTTTTAATAAACAAAAACTAAAAGTGTAATTATGAACACATTAAGTTACAAAACAGTGTCAGCAAACGCAGCTACCGTAAATAAGGAGTGGGTTTTAGTTGATGCGGACGGGCAAACGTTGGGTCGTCTAGCTTCTAAAATAGCAAAGCTAATTAGAGGTAAATACAAACCAAATTATACTCCTCACGTAGATTGTGGAGATAACGTGGTTGTGATCAACGCAGAAAAAATAGTACTAACTGGAAACAAAATGAGACACAAATCTTACATTCGTCATACAGGATATCCAGGAGGTCAAAGATCGTTAACTGCAACAGAAATGTTTGAGAAAGATCCTACACGATTAATCGAAAAAGCAGTAAAAGGAATGTTACCTAAAAATACATTAGGAAGTGCATTATATAGAAACTTGTATGTATACGCAGGTGGTGAGCATAAACATGCTGGACAAGAACCAAAAGCTATTAACCTTAACGATTATAAATAATGAATACAGTACACAAAATCGGTAGAAGAAAAACAGCTGTTGCTCGTATTTATCTTTCAGAAGGTAAGGGTAATATTACTGTAAATAAAAAAGACTACAAAAGCTATTTTACAACAGGTACTTTACAATATAAAGTAGAACAACCTTTAATGTTAACAGAAAACTTAACATCTTATGATATTAAAGTTAATGTTTATGGTGGTGGTGTAACTGGGCAAGCAGAAGCAATTCGTTTGGCAATTACTAGAGCTTTAGTTTCTATTAATGAAGAATATAGAACAGTCTTAAAACCAGAAGGATTATTAACGAGAGACCCTAGAATGGTTGAACGTAAGAAATTTGGTCAGAAAAAAGCACGTAAAAAATTCCAATTCTCGAAACGTTAATAGATTTGCAGCATTTATACTGCACTCTATTTTCTTTGAGAACTGTTATTATTACAAATAATTAATTTTAAACAGTTTAGTATCTAAATAATTAAGACTCTAAAGACTACTTAATTATTGATTTCAAAACAGAAAGTAAACACATTTTTAAAAATGGCAAACATAAACATACAAGAATTATTAGATAGTGGTGTACATTTTGGACACTTAACTAGAAAATGGGATCCTAACATGGCTCCATATATCTATACAGAAAGAAATGGTGTACACATCATTGATTTGTATAAGACAGCAGCTAAAATAGAAGAAACTTCAGAAGCACTTAAAAAAATTGCAAATTCTGGACGTAAAATTTTATTTGTAGCTACCAAAAAACAAGCAAAAGACATCGTTGCAGAAAAAGCGAAGAACATTAACATGCCTTACATTACTGAAAGATGGCCTGGAGGAATGTTAACTAACTTTGTAACTATTAGAAAAGCTGTTAAAAAAATGGCTTCTATTGATAGAATGAAACAAGATGGTTCTTTTGATGCATTGTCTAAAAGAGAAAAATTACAAATTAACCGTCAACGAGAAAAACTAGAAAAGAATTTAGGTTCTATTTCTGATATGACTCGTTTGCCTGGTGCTCTATTTGTAATTGACATTAAAAAAGAACACATTGCTGTAGCTGAAGCTCAGAAATTAAACATTCCTATTTTTGCAATGGTAGATACAAACTCTGATCCAAGGTTAGTAGATTATGTAATTCCTGCCAATGATGATGCTTCTAAATCTATAGACAAAGTATTATCTTATGTTTCTGATGCAGTTGCTGAAGGATTGTCTGAAAGAAAAGCTGACAAAGAAAAAGTAAAAGAAGCAAAAGCGCCAAAAGCTGAGAAAGCTCCTGCAAAAGAAGCGGATACTAAAGCAGTAGAAAAAGCTACTGAAGTAAAAGCAGAAGCAGTAGAAGCAAAGGCTGAGCAAAAAACTGAAGAAAAAAAATAAGTTTAACTTTTAAATTATAACATAACATGGGAACAGTAAAAGTTAGTGCTGCTGATGTTAAAAAATTAAGAGAAGCTACTGGAGCTGGAATGATGGACTGTAAAAAGGCATTAGTTGAAGCAGGTGGTGATTTTGATCAAGCAATTGACGTTTTACGTAAAAAAGGTCAGAAAATTGCAGCAAAAAGAGCAGATAGAGAATCTACTGAAGGTGTTGCTGTAACAAGAATAAACGATGACAAAACTTTAGGTGTTGCTATTGTTTTAGCTTGTGAAACTGATTTTGTGGGTAAAAACGAGAAATTTGTTGCCTTAGGTGGTGAATTTGCAGATATTGCCTTAAACTGCGATAGTAAAGAAGCATTCTTAGCTGCAGATTTTGGCGGAATGACTGTTGCTGATAAATTAGTAGAACAAACTGGTGTTATTGGTGAAAAATTAGAAATTACTGCTTTTGAAAAGGTGGAAGCTGCTTATGTGGGTGCTTATACACACATTGGGAAAATTGCTGCTGTTGTAGGTTTGTCTGCTGTAGTAGATAATGCAGAAACTTTAGCAAAAGATGTAGCTATGCAGGTAGCTTCTATGGGAGCAACTACATTATCTTACAAAGATTTTGATCCTGCTTACGTAGCTGCTGAAACAGAAGCTAGAATTGCAGTAATTGAAAAAGATAATATAGAGTTAGCTAGATTGGGTAAAACATTAAAGAATGTACCTCAATTTATTTCTATGTCTCAGTTAACTCCAGAAGTTTTAGCTCAAGCAGAAGCTGATGCAAAAGCACAATTAGCTGCTGAAGGAAAACCAGAACAAATTTGGGATAGAATTTTACCAGGAAAAATGGAAAGATTTATTGCTGATAATACGACTCTAGATATGGAACAGTGTTTATTAGACCAAACATTCATAAAAGATGAAAAGAAAAATGTTGCTCAGTATGTAAATACCTATGGCGATATTAGTGTAGCATCTTTTAAAAGAGTTACTTTAGGATAATTTTATCTTTAGCATAAAAAAAGCCTCGCAAATTGCGAGGCTTTTTTAGTTTATACAATTACTGCGCTGACTTCCACGCGTCATAACCTCCTAAGACATTTATAGCTTTAAATCCTTTAGACGTTAAAATTTTTACTGCTTTTAAACTTCTGTTGCCACTTCTGCAATACACATAAATGGTTTTTTCTGAATCAAATTTTTTAGCCACTTGTGCTGTAAAATCACTTTCAAAATAATTCGAGAATTTAGCTCCCTTGATATACCCTTGTTCAATTTCTTTGGGTGTTCTAACATCTAAGAGCTGTAATTCTTTTTTTAATATTAATACCTCTAAATCTTTGGTAGTAATAGATGAAGAGTTCTCTTGAGAACTACAGTTCCAAAACATCATACTAACCACTACTACTAGTATATATTTTTGCATCCTATTTTAATGTTGATGGGCAAACTGCAGCAGTTCTTTCTATTGTTGTTTTCTTTATAGCACCATAACCGCCTGCAACATCTACAACATTATGAAACCCTCTGGCTTTTAGAATAGACGCTGCAATTACAGATCGGTATCCGCCTGCACAATGAATGTAGAAGGTTTCTTTTTTTGGAAACGATGAAACATAGTCATTTAAAAAATCTAAAGGAGTACTCTCTGCTACTTTTATATGTTCACTTGCATATTCTCCTGGTTTTCTTACATCAAAAACAGGTACATTATTGTTTATCTTATCGGAAAGTTCTTCTGCAGAAATAGAAAGTAAAGTATCTACTTCTTTACCAGATTTTTGCCAAGTATTGAAACCACCCTCTAAAAACCCTAACACGTTATCAAAACCTACTCGAGATAATCTTGTAATAACTTCTTCTTCTCTTCCTTCTTTAGATACTAGTACAATAGGCTGTTTTATATCTTTGATTAATGCGCCAACCCAAGGTGCAAAACCACCATCTATTCCTATAAAAATTGATTGTGGTATAAATCCGTTTATAAATTCCGTTTGATGCCTAACATCTAAAATTACAGCTCCAGTTTCATTGGCTACTGACTCAAACTCTTCTACTTTTAATGGTTTTATAGAAGTTTCTATAACACTTTCTATATCTGTATAGCCTTCTTTATTTAATTTTACGTTTAATGGAAAATAGGCAGGTGGTGGCAACAACCCATCTGTGACCTCTTTTACAAAATCGGCTTTAGACATGTCTGCTCTTAGGGCATAATTGGTTTTCTTTTGATTGCCAATAGTACCTACTGTTTCTTTGCTTAGATTTTTACCACAAGCAGAACCAGCACCATGTGCAGGATATACAATTACATCATCTTCGAGTGTCATTACTTTATGACGCAAACTATCAAACAAAAAACCTGCTAAATCGGTTTCTGTAATATTCCCTTTTTGTGCCAAATCTGGCCTACCAACATCCCCTAAAAAGAGGGTGTCTCCACTAAAAATTGCATGGTCTTTACCCTGGTTGTCTTTAAGCAAGTAGCAAGTACTTTCCATAGTGTGACCTGGAGTATGCAGAGCAGTAATGGTAATATCTCCTAATTGAAAAACTTGATGGTCTTTTGCAATTAGTGAATTAAAATTAGTTTTAGCTGTTGGCCCATATACAATAGTTGCCCCTGTTTTTTCTGATAAGGTAACGTGTCCGCTAACAAAATCGGCATGGAAATGGG
The DNA here is from genome assembly GCA_938084845.1 of uncultured Polaribacter sp. GTDB lineage: Bacteria > Bacteroidota > Bacteroidia > Flavobacteriales > Flavobacteriaceae > Polaribacter. The sequence continues at coordinate 11,967 of CALKEB010000046.1, forward strand.
TTTCAAAAATGTACTTTATTTTTGCATCGTCTGCAGCTGCTTTATCTATATATTGCTGTACTTCTCGTAAAGGATCAATAATAGCTACTTCGCCATTACTTTCTATATAATACGCGCCTTGTGCAAGGCATCCTGTATAAATTTGTTCTATTTTCAATGTGATTTAATTTTATAGTTATCTACTTAAAGTGCTGTTATACCTTGTTATTTAATTATAAGATTGGTGAATGTATTTTGCGAATTTTTCTTGATGTTTTCGGTCTCCTGTTTTATAATACTTTACTGCTTGATTTGCTCTCATGAAAAAATGGTGAATGTCTATAATTTCTAAAAATCCACTTTTAAATAAATCGTCTCGTACAGGTCCTTTTACACCCGCAAAATAAAAAGTAACTCCTTTCTTTTTATAATATCGTACCCGTTCTTTTAGCATTTCTACCCCTGTACTATCTACTCTGTTGATACTTTCTGCATCTAAAACAATTAATTTTAACGCAGTTCCTTTTTTTAAGGTCATCTCTTCCAAATTATCTCTAAAATAACTAGCATTTGCATAAAATAACTGCGCATCAAAACGAAATACTAAAATATCATCTTCTAAAACAACTTCTTCAAAACGATTTTTATTTCGATAGAAATTAGAGTTAGGCACCTTCCCTAATTCGGTAACATAAGGCTTAGAAGTTCTATAAATCAAGACGATTAAAGAGAACCCTACACCTTCTATAATTCCGTACTCAATTCCTAAACACAGTGTGGCTATAAATGTAGAGACCATTAACCAAAAATCTAATTTGTTAACACGCCATAAATACGAAGCTTCTTTTACATTAATAAGGTTAAAAACAGCAACTATAATAATGGCCGCTAATACTGTTTTAGGCAAATAATAAAATAAAGGAGTTAAAAATAGAAGGGTAATAACCACCATTAGAACAGAAATTAAAGATGCCATTCCTGTTTTAGCCCCACTCTCTGCATTAATTGCAGATCTGGAAAAACTAGATGTTGATGGGTATGCTTTAAAAAAAGAACCAAAAATATTACTTAACCCTAATGCGATAAGTTCTTGGTTAGGACGTATTCTATATTCATCTTGTTTGGCTTCTAATGACTTTCCAATAGAAATAGTTTCTAAAAAACCAACCATAACTAGGGTTAACGCAATGGGTAAAAGTTCTTTTATTTGATCTAACTCAAATTCAGGTACCCCAAAAAAAGGCAATCCAGACGGAATTTCTTTTACAATAGCAACATCATTAAATGAAGTTCCAAAAAACTTCATAATTAAAATACCTAGTATAACCACTAGTAACGCACTTGGTAACTTTTTATTTATCATTCTTAAAATTATAATAAGAACAACTGATGCCAAACCAATAACAGTAGTGTGGAGATTAAAAGTAGAGAACTGTTTCCAAATGTCTAAAATAATGTATTGAATTTGGTCACTCTGAAAAAAATCTACTCCAAATAAATTTCTAAATTGATTTAAGCCAATAATTAAGGCAACAGCAGAAGTAAAGCCTGTAATAACAGGTTTTGATAAAAAATTAACAATAAAACCTAAGCTAAAAATACCTAATAGAAACTGAATAACCCCTACTAATAAAGCTAACAAAATAGCTATAGAAATATAACTTTCAGAGCCTGCTAATGCTAACGTAGAAACACCCGTTGCTACAATTAAAGAATCCATAGCCACAGGCCCTATGGCTACTTGCCTAGAAGAACCAAAAATGGCATAAAGTATCTGCGGCACTAAAGCACAATACAACCCATAAATTGGAGGCAACCCTGCGATAAGTGCATAAGCAATACCTTGGGGTATTAAAACAATACCAACTGTAATCCCCGCTATTAAATCTCCTTTAAATAATGAAGGTTTATAGTTAGGTAACCACTCTAATATTGGTAAGATTTTTTTAATATTCATTTCAAAAAAAATACTCTTAATAGTTTTAAAATAATTCTCCTGGGCTTCTTCCTTTTGTTCTTCCTAAATGTTGGTACGCTAACGCTGTAACTTCCCTACCTCTTGGAGTTCTCATTATAAATCCTTGCTGAATTAAAAAGGGTTCATAGACTTCCTCTATGGTCTCTGTATTTTCTGAAACAGCAGTAGCTATGGTACTTATACCAACTGGCCCTCCCTTAAATTTATCAATAATTGTTATTAAAATCTTATTATCCATCTCATCTAATCCATGTGCATCTACATTAAGGGCTTTTAAGGCATATTTTGCGATTTGGATGGTAATGTTACCATCTCCTTTTATCTGAGCAAAATCTCTTACCCTACGTAATAAAGCATTTGCTATTCTTGGAGTTCCTCTACTTCTTCCAGCAATTTCTATCGCAGCTTCCATAGCAATAGGAACAGAGAGTATAGAGGCACTTCTTTGTATAATGGATGTTAATAGTTCTGTAGAGTAATAATGCAAACGACTACTGATTCCAAAACGGGCTCTCATTGGTGCTGTTAACAAACCAGAACGTGTAGTGGCCCCGATTAAGGTAAATTGCTCTAAATTAATTTGAACGGTTCTAGCGTTTGGACCAGACTCAATCATAATATCAATTTTATAATCTTCCATAGCAGAATACAAATATTCTTCTACGATTGGACTTAACCTATGAATTTCATCTATAAATAAAACATCTCTCTCATCTAAGTTTGTAAGTAGCCCTGCAAGATCTCCTGGTTTATCTAGAACCGGTCCAGAAGTAACTTTAATCCCTACACCTAGTTCATTTGCTAAAATGTGTGCTAAGGTTGTTTTTCCTAAACCAGGTGGTCCATGAAAAAGTGTATGATCTAAAGCTTCTCCTCTTTGATTGGCAGCTGCTACAAAAATCTTTAAATTTTCTAATGCTTGATCTTGCCCTGTAAAATCATCAAAAGAGAGTGGACGTAATTTTTTTTCTACATCTAATTCTTCATTAGAATAATCAGTGTTTTCAGGATTCAAGTTTTCGTTCATAGAAACAAAGATAATGGAAATTAAAAAACCTATTTGTAAGTTTTGTTACAAAGCAAAAAGCCTTTCCAGAATTGGAAAGGCTTTGTCTTTTTTAAATAATATTTATGAGGGCTCTTCGCCTTCTAATAATGGTGTGGTTTGTGGTACAAAATCTGCACCATGCAAGTAATCACTATCATCATCATTTGCATCTACACGTTTACTGTAGTCGTAAGCCCATCTATGAACCTCTGGCAATTTACCTGGCCAGTTACCATGAATATGCTCTACAGGTGTTGTCCATTCTAAAGTGTTAGATTTCCATGGATTTTGAGTTGCTTTTTCTCCCCTGTATATTGAGATGAAATAGTTGGCCAAGAAAATTATTTGTGCAGCACCCCCAACTAATGCAAAAATGGTAATTACTACATTAATGTCTGCTAAATCGTTAAACATTGGAAAGGCTGTATTAGAATAATACCTTCTTGGTAAACCTGCTAGTCCAATAAAATGCATTGGCCAAAATACACCATAAGAACAGATTATTGTTATCCAGAAATGCCAATATCCCATTTTTTTATTCATCATTCTACCGTACATTTTCGGGAACCAATGATAAATTCCTGCATACATTCCAAATATGGCAGATACCCCCATTACTAGGTGAAAGTGTGCAACCACAAAATAAGTATCATGAATGTTTATATCTAAAGCAGAATCTCCTAAAACAAGACCCGTTAATCCACCTGTTACAAAAGTAGAAACTAATCCTATAGAAAATAACATGGCAGGATTTAATTGTAGGTTTCCTTTCCATAAAGTAGTTACATAGTTAAATGCTTTTACTGCAGATGGAATGGCAATTAATAACGTCGTAAAGGTAAATACAGATCCTAAGAAAGGATTCATCCCTGAAATAAACATATGGTGCCCCCAAACTATCGTAGATAAAAAGGCAATTGCCATAATAGACATTACCATTGCTCTATAACCAAATATTGGTTTTCTAGCATTTGTAGAGATAACTTCTGAGGTAATCCCTAGCGCTGGTAATAAAACAATATAAACCTCTGGATGTCCTAAAAACCAAAATAAATGTTCGAACAATACAGGAGAACCTCCTTGATAATGTAAAACTTCTCCGGAGATAAATATATCTGATAAATAGAAAGAAGTTCCAAAACTTCTATCAAACACTAATAATAATGCTGCAGATAATAATACTGGGAAAGAAACAACACCTATAATTGCAGTGATAAAGAATGCCCAAATTGTTAATGGCAATCTTGTCATTTTCATTCCTTTTGTTCTTAAATTTAATACGGTAACAATATAATTTAAGGCTCCGATTAAAGATGAAGCAATAAAAATAGCCATCGAAACTAACCAAAGTGTCATTCCTGCTCCAGAACCTGGAATTGCTTGTGGTAATGCACTAAGAGGTGGGTAAACTGTCCAACCTGCAGAAGCTGGTCCAGCCTCCACAAAAAGTGAAATAACCATTATAACACTAGATAAGAAAAACAACCAATAAGAAATCATGTTTAAAAAACCAGATGCCATATCTCTAGCTCCAATTTGCAATGGAATTAATAAGTTAGAAAATGTACCACTTAAACCAGCAGTTAATACAAAGAATACCATAATAGTTCCATGTATTGTTACTAGTGCTAAATAAATATCTGGACTCATTACTCCATCTGTTTGATGTCTTCCTAAGAATGCTTCAATAATAGAAAATGAAGTATCTGGCCACGCTAATTGTAAACGAAATAACATTGACATTAACACGGCAATAATTCCCATAAACATTCCTGTAATTAGGAATTGCTTTGAAATCATTTTGTGATCTTGGCTAAAAATATATTTTGTTACAAATGTTTCTTTATGATGGTGATCTGACATAATAATGTGATTTGTAGTATCTTTTAATTAATTATTGAATAACTGTTGCTAACGTTGGTTGTTCAGAAACCCAAGCTTCATATTCTTCTTGTTCTACAACCGTGATTTTCATTTGCATACTATAGTGAGAGGTTCCACAAATTTTATTACATAGTAATAAGTAATCAAATTCATAAAAATCTTCTCCTTTTGCTGCTCTGATTTTATTAATTCCTTTTGTTTTTTCTCTTACTTCAGATTGCATTCTCATTTCCTCTGTTGTATATTTTGGAGTAAAAGCAAACTCTGTAACCATCCCTGGAACACAATTCATCTGTGCTCTAAAATGGGGCATGTAAGCTGAGTGTAAAACATCTTGAGATCTGAACTTAAAATGCACTTTTTTCCCTTTAGGTAAATACAATTCAGTAACTTGTTTATCATCTTGTGCATTAACATCAGACATGTCTACACCCATTGTATTGATTCCTTTAATGTAGTTTACATTACCAGCACCTAAGGTATTATCGTCTCCTGCATAACGAGCATGCCAACCCCATTGGTATGCATACACTTCTATAACAACGGCATCTTCATCTTCAATATCCATTACGTTGTTCCATTGCCATAAACCATAGCCGATTAGTATGACTAAAACAACTGCTGGGATAATAGTCCAAATCATTTCTAATTTGTGACTGTCTGCATAAAATTTAGCCTTGTTATTTTTATTTCCTCTGTACTTAAAAGTAAAGTAAAAAATTAAAAACTGCATGATAAATTGTACAATACCAATTAACCAAAAAGTGATATTAAATAAACGATCATCGTGTTCTCCTTCAATTGAGGCAGACTCAGGTAACATAATCACATTCATTGCAATTAAACAGTAAATCATCATGGCATATAAAAACACCATAAAGTATATTGCGTATTTACCTTGCTTTGCGTTGTCTTCATCGTTAGCAATAACACCTCTAAAATCTAGGATTCTAGTGATTTGCCAAACACTTACACCCATTGCAACACCTATAAAAATATAAAATAGAGCTAGCATATATATCTTTTCTTAATTATTTAATTCTTAATTTATTAATGATGATTTCCAGAACCTTCTCCTCTATGTTCTATATTATAGTAATGAAAATGTTCACTTTCTTCTAAAAAAGGATTTCCTTTAGGAATAGGGTTTGCTTTTGCAAAAGCACTAAAAACAGTGTAAATAAATATTCCTAAAAAGAATAATAATGCACTTAATTCAGCAATTCCAAATGACCAAAAAGGACCAACAGTAGCTGGCATAATCATTACAAAAATATCTATATAATGACCTCCTAAAATTACTATACCTCCAAGTACTACAAACCAAGGAATACTTTTATAATCGCTATTTAGTAATAATAATACTGGGAAAACAAAATTCATAACAACCATTGCCAAGAACGGTAATTTATATTCATTGAATCGTGCTACGAAATAAGTAGTTTCTTCAGGAATATCTGCATACCAGATTAACATGAACTGTGCAAACCATAAATACGTCCAGAATACAGAGAAACCAAACATAAACTTAGCTAAATCATGAATATGGCTATCATTAATGCCAGGAATAGCATTTTTTGATCTTAAGTAAATAGTTACAAAAGCAATTACAGTTAATGCACTTACTAATAGACTTGCTAATACATACCATCCAAATAATGTAGAGAACCAGTGTGGGTCAAGGCCCATAATCCAATCCCAAGACATCATTGATTCTGTGATCATGAATAAGAATAAAAAGATCACTGATGCATTATAGTTTTTCTTATATGTTTTTTGATTATCATTTGCAGTATCTTCTGCAATTGAGTTTTTTCTAATAAACCATCTGTAAGCATTCCAAATAGCCAAATACACGATACTTCTAATGGTCCACCCTGGCACATTCATCCACCAAGATTTTCCGTCAACAATAGCGTCATAATTTGGACTAGAAGGATCAAAAACGCCTTCTGCCATCCATGGGAACATGTGGTTTACATGCAGCACAGAGGCTGCTAAAACAACAAGAACCATAATTATTGATGTTGGCACTAAATTAGCGGTAATTGCTTCCATTACTCTAAATAGTACTATTGACCAACCAGATTGTGCAACTCTTTGCCCAGCATAAAATGCCAATACTAATAAGGAAATTCCTAAGAAAAAGAATAATGCAACATACAATGCAGACCAAGGTTTGTTTTGTAATTGATGAAATGCGTGTTCTAAATGAGAATCATGAGATTCAGCTGATGCATGTGATTCAACTGATTCATGAGAATCTTTAGTACTATTATCTGAATGATCATGTGCTGAACCATGATGGTTTGCTGGTGCTTCATGATGAGCTGTCGATGATTCATGATGAGCATCATCATGCGAACTCGTTTCATGTGATGTATTTTCATGTGAATCATCATGATTAGAACCATGATCATCACCATGAGAAGATTGATGTGCTAGAATTTCTTTAGCGTCTTCTATTGAGCTTGGTGCTGAGTAGAAGCTATATCCAATACCTATTAAACCAACAACAGTTAGTATAATAGAGAGTGTTTTTAATTTACCTGAGAATTGATACATATCTTTCGTAATCTATCTTTTTGTAATTATTTTAATAAATCCGCACGTAATTGTTCTACGTAATGAATTATTTGCCAACGTTCATTATAAGTTAACTGACCAGAGTGAGATCCCATTAAATTTTTACCATGATAAATTACATGATAAATAGAACCTGCTGTAATGTCTCTATCTTTATAACTTGGTATTCCTTCAAACTTTTCAGCTTGTGCTAAGTATCCGTTTCCATCACCTTTTTTTCCATGACAAGAAATACAGTAAATAGAATACAATTCTTTTCCTTTCTCTAGGTTTTCTTCAGTAGCCTCAATAGGATTTTTTAACTCCGCTTTTGCTTTCTCATAACCTTGAGGTGTATCTGGAATATCATATGCAGGATGACCACCTCTTGGTATAGTACCAGCAACAGGCTTACTATTTACTGGGTTACCGTTTAAACCATTAGCATCATCTGTATCATAAGGTAAAGATACATACATATCTGGCATGTACTCTAATTGAGGTTTTCTTCTGTCATTACAAGATACCATACTTGCAAACACAACTAAAGCAGTAAATAATTTTAAACTTTTCATTATTTTTTTATTAGTGCTTATCTACTATATTAATTTCTACAGCTCCTGTCTTTTCTAATAAAGAAGTTAATGCTTCTTCATTATTATGAACTGGTATTTCCATTAAAAAATGATCATCTGTAGTTCTTGGGTCTGGATTTTCTGCTTTTTTAAATGGCCATATTCTACTTCTCATGTAAAATGTAATTACCATTAAATGCGCTGCAAAAAACACTGTCAATTCAAACATAATTGGCACAAAGGCTGGCATGTTTTCAAACCATGAAAAACTAGGTTTACCTCCAATGTCTTGTGGCCAATCTTGTATCATCATATAGTTTGTCATCCATATAGCGAATGATAAACCTGTGATACCGTAAAAGAAAGCTGTAATTGCTAACTTTGTTGGCGCCAATCCCATAGCTTTGTCTAATCCATGAACAGGAAAAGGACAAAATACTTCTTCGATATGATGATGTTCTGATTTCACTGCCTTAACAGCATCTAACAACACTTCATCATCATTGTAAAATGCATGAATAACTTTTGATGACTCCATAATTATTCTTTTTTATTGTTATCAGGGTTAACCTCCTTTGATTTAGTCTTAGCTACAATAGATGGCTTTGTAGGAATACCTTCTGCTCTTCTTTTTTTATAAAATTCTCCAGAAGATTTTAATATTGTTTTTACTTCTGCTTGCGCAATTACAGGGAAAGTTCTAGCATATAATAAAAACAACACAAAGAAGAATCCTATAGTACCAATAAAGATACCTACATCTACAAAAGTTGGCTCAAAACGCCACCAAGTAGATGGTAAATGTCCTTTACTTAATACAATTGCGATAATATCAAAACGCTCAAACCACATTCCGATGTTAATGGCTATAGAGATAATAAATGACCAAATAAAACTTCTTCTTATTTTTTTAAACCATAATAATTGTGGAATAAATATGTTAAAGATTAATAATGACCAAAAAGCCCACCAATAAGGTCCTGTTGCAGCACCTACAGATAAATATGTGTAATTTTCATATGGAGAACCAGTATACCAAGCAATAAAGAATTCTGTTGCATAAGCTACAGCAACAATACCACCTGTTAGAATGATTACGATATTCATATATTCTACGTGTAAACGTGTAATATACTCTTCCATATTTGTTACTTTTCTCATGATTCCTAACAAGGTCTGCACCATTGCAAATCCAGAAAAGATAGCTCCTGCAACAAAGTAAGGTGGAAAGATTGTAGAGTGCCAACCTGGATTAATAGAGGTAGCAAAGTCCATAGATACAATAGTGTGTACAGATAGCACTAATGGCGTTGCTAAACCAGCAAGAACTAAAGAAACTTCTTCAAAACGTTGCCAATCTTTTGCTCTACCAGACCATCCAAAACTTAATAAAGCATATATTTTCTTTTGAAAAGGTTTCACAGCCCTATCACGTATCATTGCGAAATCTGGTAACAAACCTGTCCACCAAAAAACTAGTGATACAGATAAATATGTTGAAATGGCAAATACATCCCACAATAATGGAGAGTTAAAGTTTACCCATAACGATCCAAACTGATTTGGTAACGGTAAAACCCAATATGCGTTCCATGGTCTACCCATGTGAATAATTGGAAATAAACCTGCCTGAAAAACGGCAAAAATTGTCATGGCTTCTGCAGAACGGTTAATGGCCATTCTCCATTTTTGACGGAATAACAATAGTACAGCAGAAATTAATGTTCCTGCATGACCTATACCTACCCACCATACAAAGTTGGTAATATCCCAAGCCCATCCGATGTTCTTGTTTAATCCCCAAACTCCAATACCAGTTCCTACTGTATAGAAAATACATCCAAATCCCCAGAGCATTGCTGCTAAAGAAATGTAAAATGCCATGTGCCAGTTTTTATTTGCTTTACCTTCTATAGGTTTGGCAATATCTTCGGTAATATCGTGATAACTCTTATCACCTAATACTAAAGGTTCCCTTATGGGTGCTTCGTAATGAGACATATGCTATATCTTAATTTTAATTACGCTTCGTTAGTGTTCTTTATTTTTACTTGGTAGATTACATTTGGTTTTGTTTGTAAGTAATCTAAAACATTGTACGCTCTTTTATCTTTAGCTAAAGCGGTTACTTTGTCTTCTTTATTATTTACATCACCAAACACTAGTGATCCTGTTGTACACGCAGATGAACAAGCTGTTTCAAATTCATCTGTATTTACAGGTCTACCCTCTTTTTTAGCTTCTAGAATTGTAGCTTGTGTCATTTGAATACACATCGAACATTTCTCCATAACTCCTCTACCACGTACTACAACATCTGGATTTAATACCATTTTTCCATACTGATTGTTCATGTTAAAGTCAAATTGGTTGTTGTTTGCATACTCGAACCAGTTAAAACGACGAACTCTATATGGACAGTTGTTTGCACAATACCTAGTACCAACACATCTGTTATAAGTCATTTGATTTTGACCTTGACGACCATGCGTTGTTGCAGCCACAGGACAAACTGTTTCACAAGGTGCATGGTTACAATGCTGACACATCATAGGTTGGAAAGTAACTTCTGGATTCTCTGCTTCAGTTTCTAAAGCTTTATAAGTATCTCCTCTACTTAATCCTAATTCTTTTGCATCTTCTCTAGTTTCTACTGAAGAAGAATAATATCTATCAATACGCAACCAGTGCATATCTCTTCCTACTCTTACCTCTCTTTTACCAACAACTGGCACATTATTTTCTGCGTGACAAGCTACAACACAAGCACCACATCCAGTACAAGAAGTTAAATCTATAGATAAGTTAAAATGATGCCCTAGTTCTCTATTGTGCTCATCCCATAAATCTATGGTATTTGCCTCTACTTCTTGATGGTCATAAGACACATACGCAGGCTTGTTCCAACCATGGTGATGGTCTTTAGGCTCTACAGTTTTATACTCTTTTAAAGAGGCTACCTTTAAAATATCATGACGTCCTGCAATTGTTTTCTGTACTTGTGTACATGCAAACTCATGATAACCAGGAGTCTTCTCTATGGTAAGCCCATATTGAATATTATTACTATTTGTATAAAATGGATAGGCATTAACACCTACTTGCATTGCTTCTTTTAAACCAAAAGTTTTTCCAAAACCTAATGCTAATCCAACAGAACCTTTTGCTTGTCCTGGCTGAATTAATACAGGAACTACAGCCTCTATACCATTTAATGAAATTTTTGCATAATCTCCATTTATAGCTCCATTATCTTTAACAGGATTTGAAAAACCTAACGCTTTTGCATCTGCAATAGACATGGTTAAATAATTATCCCAAGAGGTTCTTGTTATTGGATCTGGAAATTCTTGTAACCAAGGATTGTTTGCTTGTCTACCATCTCCTAAACCAGTTTTTGTATACAAGTTCAATTCAAAACCACTAGCTTTTTTTGCACCACTAAATAATTCAGCAGCTGCAGATGCTATGGAAACCGTACTTTTAAATGTATCTTGATTTACTATACTTCTTTTATAATATCCATTATGTAAAACTGTACTCCAAGAACTACCTTCTAAAATAGTAGTAGATGCATGTGCTTTTAAATACTCATAATAGGTTGTGGTATTTCCAGACCATTTTAACAATGTATCTTGGAATTGACGTGTATTAAATAATGGCTGTATTGTTGGCTGCATTAAGCCATACGTTACATTATCAAACTGAGTGTCTCCCCATGATTCTAAAAAATGAGGTGTTGGTAATGCATAAGTAGAAGCATTTACAGTAGCACTGTCTTCTGTTGATAATGCAACAGATAACGCTACCTTCTCTAAACCTTCTGCAAAAGCTGTTGCATTGGCTGAAGAATAGATTGGATCTACATTGTGTGTTAATACTCCTGCAATTTTACCAGCCTTCATATCAGAGATCAACTGCGCTACTTCAACATCATTTCCTTGACGAATATTTAATGTATTTGTAGTATCAAAAACGTCACTCTGTAATGCTTCATTTATTGCAAAAGCAACTAATTGCGCATTTTTATCATTTAAACCCGTTAAAACAACAGATTTATTACCGTTCTTTTTTAATTCAGCAGCCATTTTTTTAACTTCAGCATCAACAGGAGTTGATTTAGAAGCCACAGTATTACCTGTAATGGCATTGTATAAATTTAGTAATGCAAAAATCTGATCTGATGGTTTTACTACCACACGCTTATCTGCATTTGCGCCAGTTAAAGACATATTGCTCTCAAACTGAACATGGTAAGACATCTCACCAGTTTCTGGCTTTCTTCCGTTTACATAACTTTTCTCAAACCCTCCATGAAAGTCACTTAAAAAGTCTGCTCCGAAAGAAACAATTGTTTTTGCTTTATTCAAATGGTAATTAGGCAACGCTCTTTTACCATACATTGCTAACATTGCATCTGCAGCACCAGATTCTGAAACTGAGTCATAAACAACATGTCTTGTATTTGGATATGCTTCAATAAATTCTGCTATAATTTGCTCAGTAGACGGACTTGCTAATGTACCTGTTAACAGTACAACTGGCTTATTCTGATTCTTAAAACTTGCCAATTGAGCGCCAATTGCGTTATCAGCATCTGCCCAAGAAATTACTTCACCAGATTTAGAAGGCTCCTTTAACCTTAGTTTTTCATCATATAATGATAAAATAGCCGCCTGAACTCTAGCTGTAGTAGTACCATTTGCCTCTTTATTTGGCATAATTTGAATTGGACGACCTTCTCTTGTTTTTACCAAAACATTAGCGAAATCATAACCATCTGCCATAGAAGTTGCGTACCAGTCTGCAACACCTGCAATAATATCATTAGGTTTTACTACGTAAGGAATAGACTTTCTAACTGGTCCTTCACATGCAGCTAAAGAAGCTGCAGCAGTTGTAAAACCAACGTACTTTAAAAAATCTCTACGTGAAGTAGAACTATTTTCTAATGTCTCTTTATCACCTAAAAAATCATCAGTAGCAATCTCATCTACAAACTCATTTTTACTTAACGTTTCAACAATAGAACTATCTTTTAGTTCCTCAACACTTTTCCAGTATTTTTTGTTTGAAGCCATTTACTTTTTGTTATTAGTTTTAGTCTTTATTTTAAAAATGAATAAAACAAAAACTATCTTTATTTTTTATTAATAGTGGCACTTACCACATTCTAAACCACCTAATTGTGCAATAGTAACTTTATCTACATTGTACTTTTCAGCTAATTCTTTGTGAATATTATCATAGTACTCAGTACCTTTTAAATCTACTTTTGTTTCTCTATGACAATTGATACACCACCCCATTGTTAATGGTGAATACTGACGCATTTCATCATAGGTCTCTACAGGTCCATGACACTTTTGACATTCGATACCACCAACTGTAACATGTTGCGAATGGTTAAAATATGCAAAATCTGGCAAGTTGTGAATTCTAACCCATTTGATTGGCTTAGTCTTTCCTGTATATTCTAACTCTTCTGGATCCCATCCTGCAGCATCATATACTTTTGCAATTTCTTTATCTAACTGTGCTTTTCCGTAAGTAACACCATCCCATTCTACAACAGTTCCCTCAGCAACTTCTGCGATATTTTCGTGACAATTCATACACACATTTACAGATGGAATACCTGAGTGTTTACTGTGTTTTGCAGAAGAATGACAATACTGACATTCAATTTTATTTTCGCCAGAGTGAATCTTATGAGAAAACGCGATAGGCTGTAAAGGCATATAACCTTCATTAACCCCTACTTTATACAATGTTCCAAAAACAATGTAAGCACTCATTAATAATACAAATATTGTAGTTAACACATGTAGAAAAGTATTTCCTTTAACACCTAGCCACAGCTCTTGTAAATCTCTCTTTATATTAGATTTGTTTTCAGATTTTTTACCTTTCAATTCATTTACTTGTTTCAATAAACTAGCAATCATTAAAAAAGCAACAATGATAGCAGCTGCCAATAGATAAATAATCCATTTTGGCGCTCCACCAGAACCATCTCCTACAGAAACAGCGGCACCAGCTGTTGCAGCAACTTGCTTCACAGGGTCTCCAACAGTTGTATAATAAAGGATATCATTAATTTGACCATCACTTAATTGAGGAAAAGCACTCATTGGTGAACCATTGTACTCTTCATAAATTGCGATAGCATCTTTGTCTCCAGAAGCTCTTAACTCTACATTATTTCTAATCCAAGCTAACAACCACTCGTTTTCTCTTCTACCTTCCACACCTCCTAAAGCAGGTCCTACAAGTTTTTTATCTAGCTTATGACAAGATGCACAAAGCGATTTAAAAAGCTTCCTACCTTCGGCTTGACGAGCAGCGTCAACATCTTGAGAATAAGAGTTTAAACTGATTGAAAAAAGCAGAACAATTGCAAAACCCTTAAGGAGTTTATTAACAATTTTACTGTGTAACAATACACTTTTCATATTTACAAATTATTTTAATATCTGTACAAATAGCTCAAAAAAACACTTCCTGAACTGTTCGACAAAAGTACTACATATTGCTAAATTTTTAAAAAGGAAAAGAATGTTAAATATTAATTTATAACAATTCTAAATAATGGTTTCCTCTAAAAAAAATAGAAAAGATGTTATTACTTTTGTGAAAATATTTTTTTATGAAAAAAGCAATATTCTTATTTTTTATTTTTTTGGCAATTAACACCACCTTAATTGCTCAGAATAAAACCCATTCTAGTGAAGAAGTAGCCAAACTTATTGCTAAAAAAAGAGCATTTAATAAAGAATATGGTTTTGGGTATTGCATACAATTGTATTATGGTGATGAAACAAAAGCAAGAGAATTAAAAGATAAATTTGAACTTTTATTTCCAAAAATATTAATAGAATTAGATTACGAGCAACCTTATTGGAAGGTGCTTATTGGCAAGTATAAAACAAAATTAGAGGCAGATAGAGCAATGCTCATTTATTCAGAGGAATTTTCAGGATTAATTGTTATTCCTCTTGGTAAATAATAATTTTAAAACCCCCAAATTAAAAATTTGGGTTTTTTTTTATAAAATATAATCTGTATTGATGAAATTAGACGTTTTCTTATCTAAAAGCTCTTTTAGTATTGCATTATTGTAAGAAGTATCTTTTGACGCTAAAAAGGTTCTTATTGAAAAAGAACGTAAAGCATCATGTACACTTAATGTAGCAACAGCAGAATCTTTACGGCCTGTAAAAGGGTATACATCTGGCCCTCTTTGTGCTGCACTATTTAAGTTTACCCTACACACCAAGTTTACTAAAGAATCGATTAATGGCGCTAAGGTTTTAACCTCACTTCCAAAAACACTAACCTGTTGTCCGTAATTTGATTCAGCCATATCATCTAAAGGCTCTTGAATATTCTTGAAGGAAACTATAGGTATTACTGGTCCAAATTGTTCTTCTTGATATACACGCATCTCTTTAGAGACCGGATATAAAACAGCTGGAAAAATATAGTTTTCACTTGTTTCACCTCCTTTTTTATTCAAAATTTTTGCTCCTTTTGCAGTAGCATCATCAATCAAATCTTGAATGTATGCAGGTTTTCCTGGTTCTGGTAATGGAGTTAATTTCACTTCTTCTTCCCAAGGATTTCCAAACTTTAAAGCATCAACTCGTTCTGCAAATCTCTTGTTAAACTTATCAACTATATGTTCATGAACATACAATACTTTTAAGGCTGTGCATCGCTGACCATTGAAAGAAGTAGCTCCTGCAATACATTCATTAATAGCTAAATCTAAGTCTGCATCTGGCAAAATAATTCCAGGGTTCTTCGCTTCTAACCCTAAAACCAAACGCAATCTATTTTTATAAGGATGATTTGCCTGAATTGCATTTGCAGAAGTGCTGTTTCCTATTAAAGCCAAAACATCAACCTTACCTGTTTTCATGATTGGAGTGGCTAAAATTCTACCTCTACCATAAATGATGTTTACCACACCTTCTGGAAAACTATTTTGAAATGCCTCTAGTAAGGGAGACAATAATAATACACCATGTTTTGCAGGTTTAAAAACAGTTGTATTTCCCATTATTAAGGCAGGAATTAATAAGGCAAAGGTTTCATTTAGTGGATAATTATAAGGCCCTAAACATAAAACAACCCCTAAAGGACCTCTTCTAATGTGCGCGTAAACACCACCGTGTTTTTCGAACTTAGCAGCATCGCGATCCATTTGTTTGTAATCTTCAATGGTATCATAGATGTATTCCACAGTTCTATCAAATTCTTTTTCTGAATCTGGAAGTGATTTTCCTATTTCCCACATTAAAAGTTTAACAACATCGGCTCTTTTGGTTTTCATTTGCTCTACAAATTCTTCCATGCAAGAAATACGGTCTGCTACACTCATGGTAGGCCATAAACCTTGTCCTTTATTGTATGCTTTATGCGCAGATTGTAAAGACGCTAATGCTTCTTTTTCAGTTAAGTTAGGAATTGAACCTAAAAGTGTTGGTTTATAGTCTTTAGTAGAGGAAATAGTAGAATAGACTTTAGAAAAGTCTCCTTCCCAAGGAATTAACTCCCCATTTATCAGGTATGTTTTTTGATGAGTTAATGCATTAATTTTAAATTCTTCTGGTATATTATGAAATCCTTGATCCATTTTTTGTTTGTTAGGTATATTATTTGTTTGTTAGGTATATTAAAAGTAACTTTTTTTACTATTACAATTTAATAAAAAAAAACTACCTAAAAATAAAATAACGCATTAAAAACGAAATTGATTTCGAAAAATAAAAAATCTGCTAGAAGTATATCTAGCAGATTTTTACACTTTAAGACTTAATCACCTTCATTGCTGTCATTGAAGCTCTTAATTTTTCTCCTACCATTTCTACTGGGTGATTTCTAATAATCTTATTAATTCTTATCAATTCTTGATTATCAACTCCATTTTCTGTACTAAATGATTTCCCAATTACATTTGTAGAAACAGTTTTCATAAAATCTGCTAGTAAAGGCTTGCAAGCATGATCAAATAAATAACAACCATATTCTGCAGTATCTGAAATTACACGATTCATTTCATACAATTTTTTACGCGCAATAGTATTTGCAATTAGTGGAGTTTCGTGTAAAGATTCGTAGTATGCTGAAGCATCTATAATCCCTGATTCTGTCATGGCCTCAAAAGCCAACTCTACTCCTGCCCTTACAAAAGCGACCAACAAAGTTCCATGATCAAAATATTCTTGCTCAGAAATTTCTTGCGTTGTATTTTGTTGTTTTTCAAAAGCAGTTTCACCTGTAGCTGCCCTCCATTTAAGTAGATTTGCATCATCATTTGCCCAATCTTCCATCATGGTCTTAGAAAAATGACCTGTCATAATATCGTCCATGTGTTTTTGGAATAATGGACGCATAATACCTTTTAGTTCTTCAGACAATCTAAAAGCCTCTACTTTTGCAGGGTTAGACAATCTGTCCATCATATTTGTAATTCCACCATGCTTTA
Organism: uncultured Polaribacter sp.; assembly: GCA_938084845.1. GTDB lineage: Bacteria > Bacteroidota > Bacteroidia > Flavobacteriales > Flavobacteriaceae > Polaribacter. Next base: position 29,489 of record CALKEB010000046.1, read on the forward strand.
AAGCTTCTGTTACAGTTTCCCAACCATATTGAATTAATTTTGCTGCATATCCAGCATCAATACCTTGTTCTACCATTTTATCAAAAGATAAAATTGCACCTGTTTGCAACAAACCACATAAAATAGTTTGCTCTCCCATTAAATCAGATTTTACCTCTGCAACAAAAGAAGATTCTAAAACACCTGCCCTATGACCTCCTGTTCCTACTGCATAAGCTTTTGCTTGTGCCCAACCTTTTCCTTCAGGATCATTTTCTGGATGAACCGCTACCAATGTTGGTACTCCAAAACCTCTTTTATACTCCTCTCTAACTTCAGAACCAGGACATTTAGGTGCTACCATTATTACGGTTAAGTCTTTACGTATTTTCATACCCTCTTCCACAATATTAAATCCATGAGAGTAAGACAAGGTTGCTCCTTTCTTCATTAAAGGCATTATGGTTGTTACAACATTAGTATGTTGTTTGTCTGGTGTTAAATTAATAACCAAATCTGCAGTTGGCAACAACTCTTCGTAAGTACCTACTACAAACCCGTTTGAAGACGCATTTATAAAGGATTCTCTTTTTTGATCAATTGCGGCTTGTCTTAAAGTATACGAAATGTCTAAACCAGAATCTCTCATATTTAGACCTTGATTTAAACCTTGTGCGCCACAACCCACAATAACAATTTTCTTTTCTTTTAATGCATTTACACCGTCTTCAAATTCTGAAGCGTCCATAAAACGACATTTTCCTAATTGCTCTAATTTTTCTCTTAATGTTAATGTGTTGAAATAATTTGACATTGTTTCTATTTTTATTTTCTTTATTTTAGAAAAAGCTTAAAATACTTTAACGTAGCTTTTTCTTTCCTTTATTTTTTAATGATTATAATTTTGTAGTAATGTTGAAATTCTCATTTCTTCTTTAGTAACCGCAATTAATCCCGAACGAGTGTATTGCATAATACCAAAAACACTTAATTTGTTGTAGAGTTCCATGATCTCTTCTTTTTTTCCTGATTTTTCTAAAACAAAAAAATCTTTATTAACCGTTACAATTCTTGCATTACTTTCTTTAATTATGTTTTGTATTTGGCGTTCTTCAAATAACAATTCTGACTTTATTTTAAATAAACCTGAAATTTGATAAATAATATCTTCTAAATTATGGTAGTACGCCTTTATTACCTCTACTTGTTTTTCTATTTGACCAATAATTTTTTGAATATCTACTTCTGTTACATCAACAACGACAGTAAACTTTGATACCCCCTCAATTTCAGATGGTGAGGTGTTAAGGCTTTCTATATTGATATGTCTTCTTTGAAAAATTGCTGAAATTCTATTCAACAAACCAATATTATTTTCGGTGTATATAGATACTGTATATAATTGTTTTGTATTACTACTCATTTTATTTGGATCGAGGTTAAAAATTAAAATTTAATCTTTTGGTCTTTTATTCTAAACGAATATCTGCGACACTTGCTCCAGAAGGTACCATTGGGAATACGTTTCCTTCTTTCTCTACACAAACTTCTAAAAAATAAGGTGCTTTGCTCTCCATCATTTCTTTTACAGCGTCTTTTAAGTCTGCTCTTTTTACAACTTTTCTTGCTTTTAAATAATAGCCTTCTGCAATTTTAATAAAATCTGGATTTATCATTTCTGTAGATGCATACCGTTTGTCAAAAAACAACTGTTGCCATTGACGTACCATTCCTAAAAACTCATTATTTAAAACCACTACTTTTACTGCCGCTTTTTGCTGAAAAATTGTACCTAATTCTTGAATGGTCATTTGGTAACCACCATCTCCAGAAATAGAAACAACTTCGCGCTCTGGCGCTGCCATTTTTGCACCAATTGCTGCTGGCAAACCAAAACCCATAGTCCCTAAACCTCCAGAGGTTATATTACTTTTTGTAATATTAAAATCGGCATATCTACAGGCAATCATTTGGTGCTGACCAACATCTGTTACAATGGCTGCCTCTCCTTTACTTTGTAGGTTAATTTCATGAATAACCTCTCCCATTGTTAATCCCTCTTTAGTTGGATGGATATCATTTTTAATGACTTTGTGATATTCTATTTCATATAAGTCTTTAAATTGTTGATGCCATTCTACATGAGAATTTGGATTAATTAAAGGTAAAATAGCTTTGAGGGTAGATTTTGCATCTCCTAGAACTGCCACGTCTGCCTTTACATTTTTATTGATTTCTGCAGGATCAATTTCAAAATGAATTACTTTAGCCTGTTTTGCATACTTACTTAAATCTCCGGTAACCCTATCATCAAAACGCATTCCAATAGCAATTAACACATCACACTCGTTTGTTAATTTATTAGGTGCATAGTTTCCATGCATCCCAAGCATTCCAACATTTAAATGGTGAGAGGTTGGTATTGCAGAAGCTCCTAGTATTGTCCAGGCTGCAGGAATTCCTGCTTTTTCAACTAGCGCCTTAAAAACCTCTTCAGCTTCACTTAAAATAACACCCTGCCCCCAAACTATAAATGGTTTTTTAGCATTGTTGATTAATTGTGCTGCTTGTTCTAAAGTTCCTGCTTCTGTTTTTGGTATTGGATTGTAACTTCTTATTTTTTCACATCTATCATAAACAAAATCAAATTCTTCAAATTGGGCATCTTTTGTAATGTCTACCAATACAGGACCTGGTCTTCCGCTTTTAGCAATAAAAAAGGCCTTTGCTATTGCCCCAGGTATGTCTGCAGCATTGGTTACTTGACAGTTCCATTTGGTTACTGGCGTAGAAATACCCACAATATCTGTTTCTTGGAAAGCATCTGAACCCAATAGGTGAGACGGAACTTGACCCGTAATACAAACCATTGGCGTAGAATCTATTTGTGCATCTGCAATTCCCGTAATTAAATTTGTTGCTCCTGGACCCGAGGTTGCAATAGCTACCCCTACATCTCCAGAAATTCTTGCAAACCCCTGAGCAGCGTGTGTTGCACCTTGTTCATGACGTGTTAGAACATGATGAATTTTATCTTGATATTTATATAATTCATCATAAACTGGCATAATTGCACCACCAGGATACCCATAAATTATCTTTACTCCTTCTTCAATTAAACACCTTACAATAGCTTCACTTCCAGAAATACGTTCTGTGGCTTTTTGTATTGTATTGCTATTAGCTATGGTTTTTGTTTCCATAATTATTTCTTAAACTTTATTTTATAAATCTGTAACACAACCTTTAGAAGCAGACGCAACTATTTTTGAGTATTTATATAAAATTCCTTTTTTGTGTTTTAAAACTGGAGCAATCCAATTTGCTTTTCTTTTAGACAACTCTTCTTCTGAAATCAATACATTTATACTGTTATCTTCTGCACTAATTCTAATCTTATCCCCTGTTTCTAATAGTGCTATTACTCCTCCAGATTGTGCCTCTGGTGTTATATGACCCACAACAAATCCGTGAGTTCCACCAGAAAAACGACCATCTGTAATTAAAGCGACTGATTTACCTAAACCTGCCCCCATAATTAATGATGTCGGCTTAAGCATTTCTGGCATTCCAGGCCCTCCTTTTGGACCCACATATCGTATAACAACAACATCTCCTTTTGCTACTTCTCCATTTGAAATCCCTGTATTTGCAGCTTGCTCTCCATCATAAACCACAGCTTTTCCCTCAAACAACAACCCCTCATTTCCAGATATTTTAGCAACAGCACCTTCAGTAGCTAGATTTCCATAAATAATTTGAATATTTCCAGAGGTTTTTAGGGCTTTGTCTTTCGGATAAATAACATCTTGCGCCTCAAATTCCATTGCTTTAACATCCGCTAAGTTTTCAGCTAAAGTTTTACCTGTAACCGTTAAGCAATCTCCATGTAAATAACCATTATCCAGTAAATATTTCATAATTGCTGGTGTTCCTCCAACCCCATGAACATCTTCCATAAGGTATTTTCCAGAGGGTTTTAGGTCTGCAATTAAAGGTGTTCTATCTGATACTTTTTGAAAATCTTCTAATGTAAAATCGATTTCTGCAGCATGTGCAATGGCCAAGAAATGTAAAACTGCATTTGTAGACCCACCCAATGCATTTACTAAAGCAACTGCATTTTCTAACGATTTTTTAGAGATAATATCCAATGGTTTTAGATCTAACTCTAACAAGTTTTTAATTGCTAAAGCTGTTCGTTCTGCTTCAGACAATTTATTTGGGTTTTCAGCGGGAATTGAGGAATTATAAGGTAACGCAAACCCCATACATTCTATAGCAGATGCCATTGTATTTGCTGTATACATACCACCACATGCACCTGCACCTGGAATCGCTCTTTTTATAATTTCTTTATATTCATTCTCGTCTATTTCTCCAGCTACTTTTTGACCTAAAGCTTCAAAGGCAGAAACTATATTTAACTTTTTACCTTTATAATTTCCAGACGCAATAGAACCACCATACATCATGATTGCTGGCCTATTTAAACGTAACATTGCAATAATTGATCCTGGCATATTTTTATCGCAACCAACAATCGCAACAACGGCATCATAACTTTGAGCATTAATTACAGTTTCTATAGAGTCTGCAATAATATCTCTAGAAACTAAAGAGTAATTCATTCCAGAAGTTCCCATAGAAATACCATCAGAAACTCCTATAGTATTGAAGCCTAAACCAACCATATTGGCAATTTTACACTCAATCTTAACTTCTTCTTTAAGTCGATTTAAATGCATATTGCAAGGGTTCCCATCATAACCTGTACTTGCAATACCAACTTGAGCCTTACTCATATCTTCATCAGAAAGACCCACAGCATAAAGCATTGCTTGAGATGCAGGTTGTGATTGGTCTTGAGTAAGTCTTTTACTATGTTTATTTAACTCCATTTTACGAAACGATTCTTTTTAACAAAAATATTACAAAATAGCTACTACGTTAAGAATTATATAATTCCTAAATTTAAATTCACAGCAAATTAAAAACACCTTATTAATTGTATTTCAGTACATTAACTTAAAACCAATATGACACCCAATGGTTATATTATTTTTAACACAAAGACATCTTTGTAAAGGATATGATATTTTATTTTTAACAAAAGATCGTTTAAAAATTAAAAAACTTGATGCTTTAAATAATAGTGCTTTGCCCCATATGAATATTTCTAAAATTCATATTACTATCATCTTGGTTTAAAATATAATCGGCTATAAAATCACCAACTTTAGAGGTGGAAGTAGATTTTTGGGTTTTTCTTTTAATATCTTGAGTGGTAATACCTAGAGCTAAAGATTTTTGTACTGCCCTTTCTACAGCCTCTGATTCTTCATGCAACCCTACATATTTTAACAGAAGTGCTGCTGATAATATTGAAGCCAAAGGGTTTGCAATATCTTTTCCTTTCGCCTGAGAATATGCACCATGAATTGGTTCAAATAGTCCATTGTTAATTCCTATAGAAGAAGAAGACAAGATACCTATTGAGCCAGACAATGAACTTGCAACATCAGAAATCATATCTCCAAATAAGTTTTCAGTAAGAATCACATCAAAATGAGTTGGGTTTAAAATCATTTTCATCGCTGCATTATCTACAAACAAATACTCTAATTCAATGTCTTTATATTCTTTGGCTATTTCAGTTACAGTTTTACGCCATAATCTAGATGTTTCTAAAACATTGGCTTTGTCTACTAAAGTTACTTTCTTTTTCCTTTTTTGCGCTGCTTGAAAAGCTAAGTGAGTAACTCTTGCAATTTCTTGTACTGAATATGATGAACTATCAAATGCTGTTTGGCCATCTTGACTGAGTGATTTTTCTCCGAAATAAATACCTCCTGTCAATTCTCTATAAATTACAAAATCTGCATTTTTAATAACCTCTCTTTTTAAAGGTGAATTTGACAACAGATTATCATAAGCCTTAACAGGTCTAATATTACAATACAAACCAAGTGCTTTTCTTAAGTTAAGCAATCCTTGCTCTGGTCTTACTTTGGCTGTTGGATCATTATCGTATTTAGGATCACCTACTGCACCAAATAAAATGGCATCTGCATTATTACATATTGCTAACGTTTCTTCTGGAAGCGGGTTTCCTGTTGATTCAATAGCACAAGAACCTAATTTAGCTTCTTTGTATAAAAATATATGATCATACGCCTCTGCAACTGCATCTAATACTTTAGTAGCTTGCGAAACTACCTCTGGGCCAACTCCATCACCTGGAATTAATGCAATGTTAAATTTCATGGTATACTTTTATGGGGTTATTTTTTAAATACTGACCAGTTGATTCATGATAAGATGAATGTCTTTATCTTTTACTTCTTTTTGTTGATCTGCTATTTTTAAAAAAGAAAGATACGCTTCATCTAACTGAATTTTTGTCAATTCGTATCCTACTTTTTTTGCTCTATATGCTAGCGCAGCTCTTCCACTTCTTGCTGTTAAAACAATAGCACTTTCGGTAACACCCACATCTTCTGGATTCATAATTTCATAGGTTTCTCTATTTTTTATAACTCCATCTTGATGAATTCCTGAACTATGTGCAAATGCATTTGCGCCCACAATTGCTTTGTTGGGTTGCACTGGCATTCCCATTTTTTCTCTAACCATCATACTCGTATCATACAATAGTTTCTTATTGATACTCGTTTCTAGGTTTAGGTATGGATGCTGGCTTAAAATCATAACTACCTCTTCTAATGCAGTATTTCCTGCTCGTTCTCCGATTCCGTTTATGGTACATTCTATTTGACGTGCACCGTTTATAACACCTGCAATTGAATTTGCGGTAGCTAAACCTAAATCGTTATGACAATGGCAAGATAAAGTTACCCTATCTATCCCTTTTACATTTTCTTTTAAATACTTTATTTTTGCTCCATATTCCTCTGGCAGACAGTAGCCTGTTGTATCTGGGATATTTAACACTGTTGCTCCTGCTTTAATTACTTCTTCACAAACTTTGGCTAAGAATTCATTCTCTGTTCTTCCTGCATCCTCTGCATAAAACTCTACATCTTCTACAAAACTTTTTGCATAACTAACTGCTTTTACAGCTCTTTCTATTACTTGATCTCTTGTTGCATTAAATTTATATTTTATATGAGAATCACTTGTTCCAATTCCCGTATGTATTCTAGGATATTTAGCATATTTTAAAGCCTCTGCTGCTACCTTGATGTCGTTTTCTACTGCTCTCGTTAAACCACAAACCGTTGCATTTTTTACTATTTTTGTAATTTCATACACAGATTTAAAATCTCCAGGACTAGAAACCGGAAATCCAGCTTCTATAACATTTACGCCTAATAAGTCTAATCTTTCTGCAATCACTAATTTTTGAGCAGTATCTAACTTGCAACCAGGCACCTGCTCTCCATCTCTTAAGGTTGTATCAAAAATTTGAACTTGATTGTCTTGCATGATTAAATTAATTGACTTTATATTTAACCAAAAGTATTTAATGAGTTTAAGATAATTAGTTATTTTTACCATTCTGTACGATTTCTATTATCTTGTTTAATAGTATAAGTAACTACATATCAATTTATTATGATTAAAAAGCTTACATCAGCCAGCCAACAAAACGATGCTTTATTCGTTTTAATTAAGTCTTTAACTAAATCTGAAAAAAGACAATTTAACCTTTATGTAGGAAGGTTAGAAGGTAATGTGGATGCCAAATTCTTCTCCTTATTTAAGTTTTTAGAAAAACTTAAAGTGTATGATGAAAAAGAAATAATTAAAAGTGGAATTGTTTCAAAACAGCAATTGTCTAATTTAAAAGCACATTTATACAAACAAATTTTAATTAGTCTTCGATTAAACCCAGCTCATAAAAATATTAGAATCTTAATCCGAGAACAATTAGACTTCGCAACAGTCCTTTACCAAAAAGGATTGTATAAACAAAGTTTAAAATTGCTAGATAAAGCTAAAAATCTAGCCTTAGACAATGAGGAAAAAAACATCGCTTATGAAATAGTAGAATTAGAGAAAATAATTGAAACACAATATATTACAAGAAGCTTAAGCAACAGAGCAAATCAGCTTTCTTTACAAGCTAAAACCTTAAGTCAACAAAACGTAATTGCAAGTAAACTCTCTAACCTATCCTTACAAATGTATAGCCATTTATTGCAAAATGGTTATGTTAAGAATAACAAAGAATTAGAATTTATTAATCAATATTTTTACAGTAAACTTCCAAAATACAACTTTAAAACCTTCGGTTTTAGAGAAAAACTATGGCTATATAAAAGTCACTTGTGGTTTAGTTTCTTAACTCAAGATTTTTTACACAGCTACAAGTATGCTAGCCAATGGGTTGCTTTGTTTAAAGAGGATAAAAAATACATTTCACAACATCCTGTATTTTATTTAAAAGGAATAAACTACCTATTAGAGGCATCATTTTTTGTCAAAAAAATCTCTACATTTAAAAATGAGCTCATTGCTTTTGAAACAGAAATCGAAGAGAAGGTTATCCCTTCTAACATGAATACAGATTTATTAATGTTTCAATATTTATATGCAAACAAACTACACTTACATTTTCTAGAAGCTACTTTTTCTGAGGGTGAATACTTAGTTGATATTATAAATTATAAGTTAGAAAAATATCAAGACAGGTTAGATAGTCATTATATTGTAATGTTATACTATAAAATTGCTTGTTTGTATTTTGGAATGGGCAAAAACGAATTATGTATTGCATACCTAGAAAAAATCATACAATCAAAAAAACTGAGTTCTGCCGAAGATTTACAGTGTTTTGCAAGAATACTTAATCTTATTGCTCATTATGAATGTGGATTGGATTATGATTTAGAACGACAATTTATAGAAACCTATAAATTTTTATTAAAAATGGAAAACTTACAAGAGGTGCAAAAAATATTTTTAAAATCTATTAGAGACTTAAGCAATGTTTTTCCAGGTGAAATAAAAAGTGAATTCAAAAAAATACATAACAAATTAAAAATATTTGAGGACCATCCTTATGAAAAAAGAGCTTTTTTATATTTAGATATTCTATCCTGGTTAGAAAGTAAAATACAAAACAAACCCATTGCGACCATCATTAAAGAAAAAATAATATATACAAATAAATAATACATAATTTATTTTTAAACCGATCAAATTTTAAGGATAATTCATTAATTAAGTAAATCAGTAAAATATTTAATACTTTCTTACGGTTACATTAATAATACTTCTATTTTTGTAACGTGAATTTTAACTTAAATTATAAAATAAACTTAAAAGCTACTTATACAGTAGCAATCACCTCATGCGATTCTATTCGCACTTCAACGACAACAACAACCCTTTAGGGGTTTACTTTTACACATATCATTTCAGGTTACCATCTATTGCTAAAAGCAATTCAATTATTCATAAATATTATTTCGTAAATACTTAAAATTAAAGATGAAAGTATTAAAATTTGGAGGTTCATCTGTAGCCAGCTCAAAAAACATTAAACAAGTACTTAGCATTATTTCTAACACTTCTAAAGAAGAAAAAATAGCAGTTGTAGTTTCTGCATTTGGTAAAACCACCAATAATCTATTAAGTGGGGCAAATAAAGCTTTAGAAAACTTAGATGATGCTAAAACTATTTTAACATCGATTAAAAAATTACATTTTAACATTATTAATGATGTAATAAAAACCAATCTTGAAGAAGTATCAGAAGAGGTAACAATTCTTTTTAGCAAGTTAAACGCCATTTATGAAGGTATTTTTCTTCTTCAAGAATTGTCTGACAAAACCTTGGCTAAAGTTTCTAGTTTTGGAGAAAGGTTATCTTCTTACATTATTGCAAATGCAGCAAAAGAAAGTTTAAATGCAACTCATAAAGACAGTAGGGAATTAATTATTACCAATGATATTTATCTAAATGCACAAGTTAATTTTAAGAAAACAGATGCATTAATTGCTAGCTATTTTAAAAACAATAAGCATCAAATAACGGTGTTAGGTGGTTTTATTTCTTCTAATATAGAAAGCGAAATAACTACTTTAGGTAGAGGAGGTTCTGACTTCTCTGCTTCTATTTATGCTGCGGCTCTAAATGCCTCTGAATTACAAATTTGGACAGATGTTTCAGGAATGTTTACAGCAAACCCAACTGTAGTAAAACAAGCACATCCTATTCCAGAAATTTCTTACGAAGAAGCTATGGAACTTTCTCATTTTGGAGCAAAAGTTTTGTATCCACCAACAATACAACCTGCTTTAAGAAAAGATATACCCATAAAAATTAAAAACACATTTTCACCAGAGAATGAAGGTACCTTAATTTGTAAAAATCCGCAAAGTAAAAGTGATGTAAAAGGAATTTCACATATTGATGAAATTAGCTTAATTACTTTAGAAGGTGGAGGAATGATTGGTATTCCTGGTTTTTCAAAACGTTTATTTGAAGCTTTATCATTAGCACAAATAAATGTGATTTTCATTACTCAAGCATCTTCAGAACACTCAATATGCGTAGGTATTTATGAAGCTGATGCTGAAAAAGCTAAAGAAGTTTTAGATGCAACTTTTAGCATTGAAATAGATCGTAAGAAAATTAAACCTATTAGTATTGAAAACGATTTGGCAATTATAGCTGTTGTTGGAGAAAGCATGAAAAATTACCAGGGTTTAAGTGGACAAATGTTTAGTACTTTGGGTAAAAACAACGTAAATGTTAGAGCTATTGCCCAAGGTTCATCAGAAAAAAACATTTCTGCAGTAATTAATAGTTTTGATGCTAAAAAAGCACTAAATATTTTGCACGAACAATTTTTTGAGGAACGCACAAAACAACTTAATTTATTTGTAACCGGAGTTGGAAATGTTGGCGAGCGCTTTTTGGCGCAAATACACCAACAGAAGAAATTTTTAAAGGAGAATCTTAAACTAAATATTAGGGTTATTGGTATTTCTAACTCAAGAAAAATGTTTTTTGATAAATCTGGAATAAACCTAAAAAACTGGAAAGAATTGTTAGCTAATGGTGAAGAAACTTCATTAAGCGCTTTTCATGAGCAAGTAAAAAAGCTAAATTTAAGGAATAGTGTTTTTATTGACAATACAGCTAACAAAAGCGTATCTGAAGTTTATGCCAACTATTTAAAAGATAGTATTTCTGTGGTAACTTGTAATAAAATTGCTTGTGCTTCTAAATTTAGCAATTATAAAAATTTAAAAAACCTTTCTAAAAAATACAATGCTTCGTTTTTATTTGAAACCAATGTTGGTGCAGGTTTACCTATTATTGACACTTTAAAAAACTTGGTAAATTCAGGAGATCGCATTCATAAAATACAAGCAGTTTTATCTGGTAGTTTAAACTTTGTTTTTAACAATTTTAATACAGAAACAACTTTTCATGATGTAGTTCTACAAGCTCAAAAAGAAGGCTATACAGAACCCGATCCTAAAATAGATTTAAGTGGAATTGATGTTGCCAGAAAAATTTTGATTTTAGCACGTGAAAGTGGATATCAACTAGAATTAGAAGAAATTAAAAACAATGCTTTTTTACCTGAAGAAAGTTTAAAAACTACAAATAATGATGATTTCTATGGTACTTTAACAAAGAATGAAAATCATTTTCAACAGATTTATAGTAAAGCTCAAGAAAAAAATTCACGTTTAAAATATGTGGCTGAATTTACAAATGGACAAGCAAATGTTGGACTACAAGAAATTCCTGAAGATCATACTTTTTATAATTTAGAAGGAAGTGATAATATTGTATTATTTTTCACAGACAGATATCCAGAAAATCCTTTAATCATAAAAGGTGCAGGTGCAGGTGCAGATGTAACCGCTTCTGGTATTTTTGCAGATGTAATACGAATTGCAAATCAATAAAAAATGAACTATTTAAAAGTATTTTCTCCTGCCACTGTAGCAAATGTCTGTTGTGGTTTCGACTCTCTTGGTTTTGCTGTTGATACAGTTGGAGATGAAATGACCTTTACCAAAACAGCTAGCAAAGGGGTAAAAATTACTAGTATCACTGGAGCAACCTTATCTTATAATGTAGATGAAAATGCAGCAAGTGCAGTAGTTCAAAAAATGTTGATAGCGGCTAAAGCAGATTTTGGAGTGGAATTGACTATTTCCAAAGGCTATTCTCCTGGAAGTGGACTGGGTAGCTCTGCAGCAAGTGCAGCAGGTGCAGCTTTTGGAACAAATCAATTATTCGGTAATATTTACTCAAAATTAGAATTGGTAAAGTTTGCCATGTTTGGAGAAGAAGTAGCTTGTGGTTCACAAATTGCAGATAATGTTGCTGCTGCCATTTATGGAGGTTTTGTCCTTATCAGAAGTTATGCCCCTTTAGAGATTGTAAAGCTACCTGTACCCAAAGAATTAAGATTGGTGGCCATTCATCCTCAAGTAGAAGTAAAGACTAAAGATGCAAGAGAGGTTTTACCCAAACAAATTGATTTAAAAGATGCTATTACGCAATGGGCAAATGTTGGTGGATTAATTAGTGGTTTATATACAAACGATTATAATTTAATTAGCAATTCTCTAGTAGATATTATTGTAGAGCCATATCGTAAAAAACTCATTCCTTATTTTGATGATGTTAAAAATGCAGGTTTAAAATCTGGTGCTTTAGGAGCAGGGATTTCTGGCTCAGGGCCAACCATTTTTGCTCTTTGTAAAGGTGATGCAAGCGCAAGTGATGTTCACTCAGCAATTAATGAAAGCTACAAAAACACAGGTATAGATTATACTTTATTTACCTCAAAAATTAACAACCAAGGAATTAAAATTTTAGAATCTAATTAACATGCAATATTATAGTTTACACCATAAATCACCCAAAACAAGTTTTAAAAAAGCTGTAATAGAAGGTTTGGCCAAAGACAGAGGAATTTATTTTCCGGAAGAAATAACACCTTTAGATACTGCATTTATTCAAAATATTTCAAATTACTCCAATCATGAAATTGCCTTTAAAGTTATTCAACAGTTTGTAGGTAATAATATTCCTGAGCCTGTTTTAAAAGAGATTATAAAAAAAACACTTACTTTCGATTTTCCTATCGAAAAAATTACAGATCAAATTTCATCACTAGAGCTTTTTCATGGCCCAACAATGGCTTTTAAGGATGTTGGCGCTAAATTTATGGCGCAATGTTTAGAATATTTCAATAAAGATAATGATGAAGAAGTTACGGTTTTAGTGGCTACTTCTGGTGATACTGGAGGTGCAGTAGCTAATGGCTTTTTAGGCGCAAAAGGTGTAAATGTGGTTATTTTATATCCTTCAGGAAAAGTGAGTGATATTCAAGAAAAACAACTTACAACTTTAGGTCAAAATATTACAGCTTTAGAAGTAGATGGTGTTTTTGACGATTGCCAAGAGATGGTAAAAACCGCTTTCTTAGATGATGAAATTGAAAGAAAATTAACCTCTGCAAATTCAATAAATATTGCAAGATGGCTACCTCAAATGTTTTACTTTTTCTTTGCTTATAAAGCACTACATCAAAAAAAGAAGGACCTAGTATTTTCTGTGCCAAGTGGAAATTTTGGTAATATTTGCGCAGGAATCATGGCTCAAAAGTTAGGTTTACCTGTGAAACATTTTGTGGCCTCTACCAATGTAAACGATATTGTCCCTAATTATTTAAAAAGTGGTGAGTATACCCCTAAACCATCTAAAGCAACTATTTCTAATGCCATGGATGTTGGTAATCCTAGTAACTTTATAAGAATTAGAGAATTGTTTGATAACGATTTACAACAATTAAGAAATTCATTTTCTTCTTATTCTTTTTCTGATGATGAAACTAGAGAAAAAATGCAAGATATTTATGATATTTCTGGCTATGTTTCAGATCCTCATGGAGCTGTTGGTTATTTAGGTCTAGAAAAATATGGTTTACAAGAAAACGAAATTGGTATCTTTTTAGAAACTGCACATCCTGTTAAATTTCTAGATGTTGTAGAAAGCACCTTACCTGTTCGTGTTGCAATACCAGAGCAAATTAAGAAGGTAATTGATAAAGAAAAAGTAGCTTTAAAAATTAGTACTTACGAAGATTTAAAATCTTATTTAATGAAATAAACACCTTATTTTCTTTGTTTTGAATTGTAATTTGTTTTTCTGAATATCAGCAGTAAAATACCAAAGTTCATTATTATAGGAATATATTTATGAAGTAAAGGGGTGTCAGTAAAAAAGCAATAGCTGTAATACCAAAACAATACAAAAGTTATCGCATAAATAATTCTGAGAAGGATTGGCTCTTGGTTAAAAAATTCAAAAATTTTCATAGATCTTATATTTCGAAAATACCATCATTGGTAAAACAATAGTTTTTACAGTTTTTAGGCGCATTTCTAGTATTTAAACCTGTAAACAAACTAAATGCAGGTAAAATTAATTGGGTATTAGTTACCTGAAAACAAGGTAATTTTATGTGTTGCTTACCCTTTCCTTTTATAAAAACTCCTGGGTGTGTGTGCCCAGAAATTGTAAAATAATCTGTAGAAGGCGTTACAAAATCATGCACAAATTTTAAGCAATTTAACACTAAATCCTTTTTAAAAACTTCGATTTGAAATTGTTCGTAAATCGAGTTAGAAAACCGATCATGATTTCCTTTAATTAATTGTATAGATAAATTAGAAAATTGAATACGCCAAGTTTTAAACTCATCTAAATCTGAATTGTATTCTGCATGAAATAAATCGCCAACTATAATTAAATTCTCTGCTTTAAAATGTAAAATCAGCTGTTTTAATCTTTCTAAATCTCTAGTTAAAACATTCTTAGGGATAGGAATTCCGCTTTTTTGGAAATGAGCAGATTTACCAATATGCAAATCACTCAGAATTAAACTTTTTTTAGCCTTCCAGTAAATTACACGTTGATTGGTAAGTTCTAAAACTTCATCATTACACCAAATTGTTTTAGAAATAATAGAAATGTTTTGCATCATTTTAAAGCCTGCTTTTGTATACGCTCTATACGTTTGCTTAAGTCTTCGTTACTCATTGTACCTCTTAAGCTATCTACTTTTAAAGGAAAGCTCAAAGGTGTAAAATTACTGGCTTTTTTCAAAATAATTTTACTCTTAGAAATACGTTGAAAAGCCGCTTGTAAACGTACTTTTTCTAGTTCATAATCAAACACTTCATTATAGGCTTGTTTCAGTAAAAGATTAGAAGGTTCATAATCATTCAACACTCTAAATAGTAAACCAGATGATGATTGTAAACTTTTATTTGTTTTGCGTTTACCTGGCTGTGTTTGTATTACTAAACCAGCAACTACTGCAATATCTCTAAATTTACGTGAAGCCATTTCACTTGCATTAATACTTGCTGTAACATCTTTAATTAAATTTTCTTTAGAAAATATAGCATTCATATTTTCTTCAGTTAACGGAATTTCTTGATCACTTAACAACTCAAAACCATAATCATTCATGGCAATAGTAAACGTTAATTTCTTAATTTGACTAATTCTGTAAGCAATTAAAGAAGCCATAATTTCATGCACCAATCTACCCTCAAAAGGATATACAAAAAGATGAAAACCTTCTTTGGTTTCTATCATTTCTATTAAAAATTCGTCATGTCTTGGAATATGCGAATTGGTTTCTTGTCTTTTTAATAAAGGATAGAGAAACTTAAGTTCTCGTTCTCTGTTATTTGGTGTTAAAGCATCACTTAGTTTTAATCGTAAAAAATGAGTTAAACCAGAAGTTAAAGGCAATCTCCCTCCCATCCAACTTGGTGTAATTGCTTTTTTCTTTTTACTCCTTTTTACTAAAACTGTCATGTCTTTTATTTGTTGAATTTCTAAAACTTTCCCTCCTAAAACAAAAGCATCACCTTTATTTAATTTAGAAATAAAATACTCTTCAACCATACCTATATATCCCCCAGAAAAGAATTTTACAAAAAGTATTACTTCACTCACAATCACACCAATATTCATTCTGTGATTCATGGCAATTCTCCTGCTTTTTACTCTGTAAAACCCATCTTCCTCAAGTACCACTTTATGAAATTCCTCATAGCTTTTTAAAGTATTTCCTCCTTGTGTAATAAAATGAATACACCAATCAAATTCTTCTTTTGTTAAATAATGAAAGGCGTGAATTTGTTTGATAAACGCATAGGTCTCCTCTGGTTTAAAACCTCCACCAACTGCAAGCGTTACCAAAAATTGCACTAAAATATCATAGGTTAAAACATAAGGTTGTCTTGCCTCAATTTCATGTTGTTTTACAGCTTCCTTTACTGCAGCAACCTCTATTAACTGTAAAGAATGCGTAGGAACAGCATACATTTTAGAGGTTTCAAAAGGTGAATGACCACTTCTACCTGCTCTTTGCATAAAACGTGCAATTCCTTTTGCAGAACCAATTTGAATTACACAGTCTACTGGTTTAAAATCTACCCCTAAATCTAATGAAGACGTACACACTACAGCTTTTAACAATCCTTGAGATATGGCTTCTTCAATCCAATTACGTTGTACTTTATCTATAGAACCATGATGTACGGCAATTTGCCCAATTAAGTCTGGTTCTTCATCAATAATTATTTGATACCAAAGTTCACTTTGATTTCTTGTATTTGTAAATATTAAGGTTGTTGTGTTTTCATAAATAATCGGAATTATTTTTGAGCTCATTTGTTTACCCAAATGCCCAGCCCAAGACAATTCTTCAACTTGATCTGGCAACAAAGAAGTAATCTTAATTTTCTTCTTTTCTTTAGCACGAATCATAGTAGTTTTTACATCATAAGGAATTAGAACTTCTTTAGCCTCTTCTAAGTTACCTATGGTTGCAGAAATTCCCCAAATTCTTAACTTGGGAGATAAATTTCGAATTCTTGAGATAGCAATTTCTGTTAAAACACCACGTTTAGAACCCAACAGCTCATGCCACTCATCTACAGCAATACAGGTAACATTTTTAAACCATCGAGCGTTTTTCTTTTGAGAAAATAATAAATGTAAGGTCTCTGGTGTCGTTAATAAAACGTCTGGCATTAAACGTTCTTGACGTCTTCTATCTTTGGTAGCTGTATCTCCATTTCTTACCTCAACTGCCCAATCTAAACCTATTTCATCTACAGCATCATTCATTGCTTTTGCCAAATCTTTGGCCAAAGATCTTAAAGGACTAATCCAAATTAATTTTAATCCTTTTTTATATTTATCTGGATGATTTAAATAATCGATAACAACTGCTAGAAAAACCGAAAATGTTTTTCCAAATCCAGTTGGAGCTACCACCATTCCACTAAAATTATTTTGATAACGTTCCCAAGTTTGCGACTGAAAACTAAAAGGTTCATGCCCTTTTTCTTGCATCCAGTTTTGGATGATTTGATAACCTTGGGTTTGATTAAAGTTGCTCAAAAAATAGTTTTTAGTAGTTGATTTTTAATTGGCTTCAATTAATGCTTTTACACTTTCTATAGTGTCAATATCTTTTACAGTTTTATCTTTACGCCAACGTTTCATTCTTGGAAAACGCACTGCAACACCACTTTTATGACGTTTGCTATACGCAATACCTTCAAAAGCAATTTCGAAAACCAATTCTGGTTTTACAGTTCTTACTGGCCCAAACTTTTCGATTGCATTTTTATTTACCCACCTAGAAATTTCTGTAATTTCTTTATCTGTTAAGCCTGAATATGCTTTGGCTACTGTTACTAATTTATCTTCATTTTGAACTGCAAAGGTATAATCTGTGTATTTAGAACTTCTTCTTCCACTTCCTTTTTGCGCATAAATCATAACTGCATCTATGGTTAAAGGATCCACTTTCCATTTCCACCACTCTCCTTTTTTACGGCCTACATGATAGTTAGAGGATTTCTTTTTTAGCATTAAACCTTCGCTATTAAAACTTCTAGCAGCATTTCTTAAATCATCTAATTCATCCCATTTTTTAAATTGAATTACTTCAGATAATTTTAAAATAGTACTTGTATTTTGAGTAAATAGCTCTTCTAATTTATTTCTTCTTTGCACCATAGATACTTGCCTTAAATCAATTTGATTTTGTTCAAGAATATCATAAATATACAAACCGACAGGTACTTCTTCTAGTAACTTTTTAGTTACATTTTTACGGTTTAAACGCTTTTGCAAATCGTTAAATAACAGTACTGCACTGTCTTTTATGGCTAAAATTTCGCCATCTATAACAAAACTTCCTGGTAATTGTGAAACTGCTTCTACAATTTCTGGAAACTGTTGCGTAACCAATTCTTCTCCTCTAGACCAAATAAAAACTTCATCTTCTCTTTTTATAATTTGACCACGAATACCATCCCATTTATATTCAACCTGCCATTCATTTTCACTACCTAAATCTTGCAATTCTTTTTCTAAAGCATAAGCCAAGCAGAAAGGATAGGGTTTTGAATTGTCATAATTGATATGTTCACCACTCAATAAATCATCAAAAGAAATAGTGTTAGGTGTCCAGCGCCCAATGATACTATGCATTAATTGATTTGCAGCTATACCTGATAATTTTGACAAGGCATTTACCAACGTTTTTTTAGAAACGCCAATTCTAAAACTTCCACCAATTAATTTGTTAAAGATCAAACGTTCTTGTGCCCTTAAGCCATTCCAAGCTTTTAAAACATATTCTTTTTTCTCAGCATCGGTTGTTGATTTTAGGTTGATGAGTTCATCAATCCAAACATGTAAAGGTTTTTCAATTTCATTTTCTGGATTTGGCAATAACAAGGCTAACGTTTCGCCTAAATCGCCTACAGAAGAATAACTTTCTAAAAAGAGCCATTCAGGTAGTTGGGTAATTTGCATACACCACTCTTTCATTAAGTTCGACTTTACAGGTCTGCTTGGCCTTTTACCAGTAAATAAGGCGATTAACCACAACTTATCTTTATCTGGAGCTACTTTAAAATAATTGACTATTGCCTCAATTTTAGCATTGGTTTTATTGGTGATTTCAATAGCGCTTATAAGATTAGAAAAGTCTTTCATTACGAAACAGTTTCAGTTTTTAAGGTGTCTTGTTTAGCCAGTTCATCTTCTCCATATTCTGTTTTTAACTCATACGCTTCAATACCAATTTCGTTAAGATATTTAGAAAATACAGCTTGAGATCCGTGGGTTACGTATACTTTTTCTGCTTCTGTGGCTTTCACAGCTTCAAGTAAACCATCCCAATCTGCATGATCACTCACTGCAAAACCTGCATCTACTCCTTTCCACCTTCTATTTCCACGAATGTGCATCCATCCAGAGCAAATCGCAGTTGCTGCGTTCGGAATACGTTTTAACAATTTAGAGCCTAATAATGCTGGTGGTAGTATTACAATTTTATTTTGAATATCTTTTTTATTGAAGTCGGTCGTTATTAAAGAAGATGCTGGCAATTGATTTCCTGAACTAGAAATAGCGTCGTTTAAATTAGCAATGGCAGAATGCACAAAAATAGCATCTACGTCTTCTACTAATTTCATAATTCTTTGGGCCTTTCCTAAACTATAGCCTAAAAATACACTTGTTCTGTTGTTTTGCTGATTTTGCAATACCCAATTTTGAAGTTCAGTTTGCAATTCTAACTCCGTTTTCCATTTATAAACTGGCAATCCAAAAGTACTTTCAGTAATAAACTCGTTACATTTTACAGGTTCAAAAGGCACTGTAATAAAATCTGGTTGGGTTTTATAATCACCCGAAAACACAATAACATAGCCTTTGTATTCTAAACGAATTTGTGCAGAGCCAATAATATGACCTGCAGGATAAAAGGAAACTTTTACTCCGTTAATAGTTTTAGGCGCATTATACCCCATACTTTCTATGGAGATATCTTGCCCAATTCTGTGCTTTAAAATTGCTTTAGAATCATTATGACACAGGTAATGTTTGTTACCCCATCTTGCATGATCTGCATGCCCATGAGAAATTATTGCATAATCTACAGGATACCATGGATCTAAATAAAATTTACCTGGAATGCAATAAATACCTTTTTTTGTATACTTTATAAATTTCAAAATTTATAGATTATATTTGATAATATGATTAGACCCAATTTCTGATAATATTAATTGTTAACAAAAATAAAAAACTTAAGCCATTCAATTCGATTCTTTAGTTATTTAAAATATTCAAAAAACCGAACAATTCATTGCATATTTAATAATTCTTAAGGTTTGGTTAAATATTTTTTTTAAAACTAACATCTTGTTTTATTAAGTTATAAAGCTACTGAATTAAAAAAAACATAAAAACAAGATAGTACAGGATATTAAAAAACTCAGATCCGTTTATATTTACTTCTTAAACATTAAAAAATGGGTAAGACAATCGTATTAACAGGTGCAGGAGGTGTACTTTGTAGCACAATGGCAAAAGCACTTGCAAAACAAAGCAATAAAATTGCTGTTTTAGATTTAAGAAAAGACGCAGCAGATAAAGTTGCTAATGAAATTATTTCAGAGGGAGGAGAAGCAATTGGAGTTTCTGCAAATGTTTTAGAAAAAGATTCTTTAGAAAAAGCAAAACTGGTTATAAATGAAGCTTTTGGAAAAGTAGACATTTTAGTGAATGGTGCTGGAGGTAATCACCCTTTAGGAACCACTTCTAATCCGTTTTTTGCTATGGAAGATTTACAAAATGCAACAGAAGGTTTTAAAACTTTTTTCGATTTAGATCCAAAAGGAATTGAGTTTACATTTAACCTTAATTTTTTAGGTACATTAATCCCTACACAAGTTTTTGCAACAGATATGGTTGGTCGTGAAGGATGCTCTATAGTAAATATTTCTTCTATGAATGCATTTACCCCGTTGACAAAAATACCAGCATACAGTGGAGCAAAAGCAGCTATTTCAAACTTTACACAATGGTTAGCAGTGCATTTTTCTAAGGTAGGCATTCGTGTAAATGCTTTAGCTCCTGGTTTTTTCTTAACTGATCAAAACCGTACTTTGTTAACAAATGAAGATGGAAGTTTAACGCAAAGAGGTCAGCAAATAATTGATCAAACACCTATGGGACGTTATGGAACTCCTGATGATTTAATTAGTTCTACCTTATTTTTATGTGATGATGCATCTGCATTTGTTACAGGAATTGTTATACCAATTGATGGTGGATTTGCAGCATATAGTGGTGTTTAAAAATCACTAATTTTTAAAGAAAAAATAAAAATGATTCAAAATTTAGAACAAACTTGGCGCTGGTATGGACCAAACGATCCAGTTTCTTTATCAGACATAAAACAATCAGGAGCAACAGGAATTGTTTCTGCTTTACATCATATTCCAAATGGAGAGGTTTGGACGGTTGAAGAAATTACTAAAAGAAAAGAAGCTATAAAAAATGTTGGCTTAACTTGGTCTGTAGTTGAATCTGTTCCAATACATGAGAACATTAAAACGAAGTCTGGTGACTTTCAAAAATATATTGAAAACTACAAACAAACACTTTTAAATTTAGGGGTTTGTGGTATTGATATTGTTTGTTATAACTTTATGCCTGTATTAGATTGGACACGTACGAATTTAGATTACGAAGTGTCTGATCAATCAACTGCATTGCGTTTTGAAGCGGCTGCGTTTGCAGCTTTCGAATTGTATTTGTTAAAAAGACCGGGTGCAGAAAATGAATATTCTGATGATCAAAAGCAAAAAGCGGCTGAATTTATCAAAAATTCATCAGAAGAAGAACAAACCAAATTAATCAGAAATATTATTGCTGGTTTGCCAGGTGCAGAAGAAGGATATTCTTTAGATGAATTCAATCAAATATTAGCAACGTATAAAAATATAGGTTCTAAAGAATTGAAAGCTAACTTGTTTTCATTCTTATCAGCAATTATTCCAGCTGCAGAACAAGCAGGGGTGCTAATGTGTATTCATCCAGATGATCCACCATTTCCAATTTTAGGATTGCCAAGAGTAGTTTCTACAGAGCAAGATATTGAAGACATTTACAATGCAGTACAATCACCAAATAACGGATTAACATTCTGTACAGGTTCTTTTGGAGTAAGAGATGATAATGATTTGGTAGGAATGGTAGAGCGTTTAGGAGATCGAATTCACTTTATACATTTGCGTGCTACAAAAAGAGACTCTGAAGGGAATTTTCATGAAGCAGATCATTTAGAAGGAGATGTTGATATGTATGCAGTAATGAAAGCGTTGATTTTAGAGCAACAAAAAAGAATTGAAGCAGGAAGACAAGATCTAAGAATGCCTTTTAGACCAGATCATGGTCATAAAATGCTAGACGACTTAAAAAAGAAAACAAATCCAGGATATTCAGGGATAGGACGTTTACGTGGTTTGGCTGAATTAAGAGGCTTAGAACTAGGAATTAGACGTTCATTATAAATGGATTAGATTTTAATACTGAACTTGTTTCAGTATCTAATCAATCAAATTACAATAAAAAACAAAAACTATGGCAACAACTTTCGAAACTAGATATGCTTCAAGTCCGCAAGCAGTAAAAAAATACAACACACAAGAATTAAGAGACGAGTTTTTAGTTCCAGATTTAATGCAATCAGGGAGTATCAAATGGATATATACACATTATGATAGATATATGGCTGGTGGAGCAGTACCAACATCAGACGCATTAACTTTAGAAACTATTGACCCTTTAAAAGCGGAATACTTTTTAGAAAGAAGAGAAGTTGGTGTTATAAACGCTGGTGGAACAGGAACTATTATTGCTGATGGTCAAGCATATAAAATGTTGCACAAAGATGCTTTATATCTTGGCAAAGGTGTAAAAGAGGTTGTCTTTAAAAGTGATGATGCTAACAATCCTGCGAAATTTTATATGAATTCGGCACCTGCACATAATGCTTACCCAACAAAACAAGTTACAAAGGCAGAAGCTAATAAAATTGAATTAGGTAGTTTAGAAACTGCCAATCATAGAACTGTAAACCAAATGATTATAGGTGGAATTGTAACTACTTGTCAATTACAAATGGGAATGACAGAGTTAAAAACAGGTTCTGTTTGGAATACAATGCCAGCTCACGTTCATGATAGAAGAATGGAGATTTATTATTATTTAGATATTCCTCAAGAGCAAGCTGTTTGTCATTTTATGGGGCAACCTCAAGAAACGCGACACATTTGGATGCAAAATGATGAAGCAATAATTTCTCCACCTTGGTCTATTCATTCAGGTTCAGGAACTTCAAACTATACTTTTATTTGGGGTATGGCAGGTGAAAATTTAGACTATAATGATATGGATGTAGCAAAAATCACCGATTTAAGATAACAATATGTCTCAAACATTATTTGATATTACAGGAAAAGTAGCTCTAGTAACAGGTTCTACACACGGTTTAGGAATGTCTATGGCTATGGGTTTAGGAAAAGCAGGAGCTACCATTATTGTGAATGGTAATTCATCACAAGAAAAAATAGACAAAGCAGTTAAATTATACAAAGCAGAAGGTATAAATGCTGTGGGTTATAAATTTAATGTTGCTGTTGAAGCTCAAGTGATAGAAAGCATCAACAAAATAGAAACTGAAGTTGGTAACATTGATATTTTAGTAAATAATGCTGGAATTATTAAAAGAACACCACTTGCAGAAATGGAAGTTGCAGATTTTAAACAAGTCATTGATATTGATTTGGTAAGTCCGTTTGTCGTTTCTAAACATGTTATTAAAGGAATGATGGAGCGTAAAGCTGGAAAAATCATTAACATTTGTTCTATGATGAGTGAATTAGGCAGAAATACAGTAGGAGCTTATGCTGCTGCAAAAGGAGGTTTAGTTATGCTTACCAAGAATATGGCCACAGAATGGGCGCGATTTGGAGTGCAAGTAAACGGAATTGGACCTGGATATTTTGCAACTTCACAAACAGCACCAATTAGAGTTGACGGTCATCCATTTAACGATTTTATCATAAATAGAACACCTGCAAAGAAATGGGGAGATCCAAATGATCTAGCAGGAGCAGCAGTATTCCTATCCTCAAAAGCAAGTGATTTTGTAAACGGACATATTTTATATGTAGATGGAGGAATCTTAGCCACTATTGGAAAACCATCAAATGAAGAATAACTTTTTCCTGCAAGGTTTCTATAACCTTGTAGGTATTTTATACATATTATGAAACGAATAATTATCTGTTGTCTTTTAGCGAGTTTTTTTATCAATTGTGATAAAAAATCAGAAATCATTTCAACAGTTAAAGTGAAAAACGATTTATCTCTTGATAGAGAATTTGAAACTGTTGAGGTAGATATTTCTAAAATAGCATCAGAAAAACAAGCTAATTTAGTAGTTTTTGATTCAGATGACAACATTGTTACTTCTCAAACTGTAGATACTGATTTAGATGGTAAAAATGATGTTATTTTATTTCAACCTTCAATAAAAGCAAATGCTACTAGGACATATACCTTATCAATTTCGGATAAAAAACAAGATTCAGTAATTAATTACTGTTATTCTCGATTTGTACCAGAAAGAACAGACGACTATACTTGGGAAAACAATAGAGTTGCTTTTAGAACTTTTGGCCCAGCAGCGCAAAAAATGGTGGAAGAGGGTGTAAAAGGAGGAACATTGTCTAGTGGAATTGATGCTTGGTTAAAACGAGTTGAATATCCTATTATCAATACTTGGTACAAAAGAAACGATATTAAAAAAGGTGCATATCATAAAGATCATGGAGAAGGTTTAGATAATTTTCATGTAGGTGTAAGTAGAGGTATTGGAGGTACTGCTGTAAAAGTAGATACATCGTATTATTTTTCTAGAAACTTTACATCTTATAAAACTATTACAACTGGACCTTTAAGAACAAGTTTCGTACTAACATATGGTACTTGGGATGCTGCAGGAAAACAAATTGACGAAACTAAACAGATATCCTTAGATTATGGTCAAAACTTAACACGTTTTGAAATTGATGTTATGGGAACAGAAACTCTTTCTTCAGGGATTACTTTGCACAACAAAAAAGGAGTTACCAACCAAAATAATACTAATTTTTGGGTAAGTCATTGGGAAGCTATAGATGATTCAGAAGTAGGTACAGGAATTGTAACCACAAAACCTTATTTTTCTGAATCTGAAAAATATGTTACATCAAAAAAAGATGAAAGCAATCATTTTTTACATTTAAATGTAGTTGATGAAAAAGTTATTTTTTATAGTGGTTTTGGATGGAAAAAAAGCAAACAATTTAGCACTCAAGAAGATTGGGAAAATTATTTGACAGATTTCTCTCAAAAATTAAATAATCCTTTAATCGTTACTATAAATTAATTAACCATAAATAATGAATAAGCAATACTTTCTTCAATACCTATTTCTACTAACAATTTCTATATTCTTTTTTGGTTGCCAATCAGAATCATCGGTAAAAACAATACGCTTAGGTCATGCTTTAGACACACAACATCCAGTTCATAAGGCGATGGTTATTTTAGGTGAAGAATTAGAGAAGCAATCACAAGGAAAATTAAAATTAAACATTTATCCAAGTGGACAATTAGGTGGTGAAAGAGAATGTTTAGAGTTATTGCAAATAGGTAGTTTGGATATTACTAAAGTTTCTGCAGCAGTTTTAGAAAACTTTATTCCTGAATATAAAGTATTTAGTGTTCCTTATATGTTTAGAGATAAAAAGCATACTTTTAGTGTTTTTGACAGTGAAATAGGTGAAAGTTTATTATTGAAAGGTGAAAAATTTAGACTTCGAGGATTAACATTTTATGATGCAGGAAGTAGAAGTTTTTATATGAAAGAGGCACCTATAAAATCTCCAACAGACTTAAAAGGAAAAAAAATTAGAGTTCAAAAAAGTAACATGGCTGTAGAAATGGTTAATGATCTTGGAGGTTCTCCTACACCAATTTCTTGGGGAGAATTATATACTGCTTTACAACAGGGTGTTGTTGATGGAGCTGAAAATAATCCGCCTAGTTTTTATACATCTAAACACTATGAGGTATGTAAATTTTACTCATTAGACGAACACACTGCTGTACCAGATGTTTTATTGATAGGGACTGATACTTGGAGTCGTTTAAATCAAGAAGAAAAACAATGGGTAAAAAATGCGGTAAAAACAAGTACTATAGCGCAAAGAAAATTATGGTCGGATTCAGAAAAAGAATCTTTAGCTGCAGTTAAAAAAGCCGGTGTAAAAATTGTTTATCCTGATAAAAAACCTTTTGAAGAGCGAACCAAAGGAATTTTAAAAATGTTTGATAATAATGAAGAAATGAAATCTTTAATCACTTCTATAAAAAATCAACAATAATGAGAGCAAAAATAGATAGCGTTTTAGAAAAATTAGTTTTACTAATTTTAGTATTAATGTTAGTTAGTGTTGTTTGGCAGGTATTTTCAAGATTTGTTTTAAGAGCGCCAAGTACCATAACTGATGAAGTATCTAGTTTCTCTTTAATTTGGGTTGGATTATTAGGAGCAGCTTATGCAGCTGGTAAAAATTTACATTTAGCAATTGATTTAATTCCTGAAGCTGTTGTTAAAAAAAGTCAAAACTTATTCAATGGAATAGTATTTATATCCATAACTATTTTTGCATTTACAGTAATGATTATTGGCGGATTTAGATTAGTG
This sequence comes from uncultured Polaribacter sp., assembly GCA_938084845.1. Taxonomy (GTDB): domain Bacteria; phylum Bacteroidota; class Bacteroidia; order Flavobacteriales; family Flavobacteriaceae; genus Polaribacter. The sequence goes on from CALKEB010000046.1 coordinate 56,128, forward strand.
CAACTAAGTTTTCAATTCGGACAAACATCTGCAACCTTAAAAATTCCATTGGGATTTATTTATATGGTAGTCCCTATTTCAGGAGTTTTAATTTGCTATTACAGCATGGATACATTATTAAACTTAAGAAAATTAAACAAAGCATAATTTATGAATTTAGTTGAAGTCCTTATTTTAGTTGTTAGTTTTTTAGTTTTCTTATCACTTAGAGTACCAATTGCTATTGCTATTGGTTTGGCAGCCTTATTTACCTTATTAAGTGCAATGCCTTTTTTACCTTCGGTTACAACATTAGCTCAAAGAATGGCAACCTCTTTAGATAGTTTTACACTTTCTGCAATTCCGTTTTTTATATTGGCAGGACAAGTAATGAATCGCGGAGGAATTGCAGTACGACTCATAAATTTTGCTAAAGCTATCGTTGGACCGTTACCTGGAGGTTTAGCGTTTGTAAATATTATTTCTTGTATGTTATTTGGAGCAATTTCTGGTTCTGCTGTTGCTGCTGCTTCAGCTATTGGAGGTTTTATGAATCCAATGATGGAAAAAGACGGTTATGATAAATCGTTTAGTGCAGCAGTTAATATTACAAGTGCAACGACTGGTTTAATCATTCCACCAAGTAACGTTTTAATTGTTTATTCTCTAGCTAGCGGGGGTGTATCAATTGCCGCACTATTTATTGCAGGTTATGTACCAGGTTTATTAATTGGTTTGGCTTTAATGATTGTAGCTTTAATCTATTCTATCATTAAAAAATACCCAACAGATAAATTAGTAGGCTTTAAAGAATTCTTTAAAAGATTTGTTGATGCTTTTCCAAGTTTAATGTTATTAGTAGTTGTAATTGGAGGAATTGTAGCAGGAATTTTCACGGCTACAGAGGCATCAGCAATTGCAGTAATTTACACGTTAGTTTTAGGGTTCTTTTACAAAGAAATTACTATTAAGGATATATCACCAATATTATTAGAAACAATAAAAACTTCAGCAATTGTATTATTGTTAGTCTCTACCTCTATTGCAATGTCTTGGGTAATGAGTTATGAGAATATTCCCCAAGAAATTAGCAATACATTATTAGCAATTAGTGATAATCCAATTGTAATTTTAATTATCATCAATTTGATATTATTATTTGTTGGTGTATTTATGGATATGACTCCAGCTGTCTTAATTTTTACGCCAATATTTTTACCAATCGTAACAGAATTAGGAATGGATCCAATTCACTTTGGTATTATTATGATAATGAACTTATGTATAGGCTTGTGTACGCCTCCTGTAGGGTCTGTACTCTTTGTAGGTTGTAGTGTGGCTGATTTAAAAATACAACAAGTAATAAGACCATTATTACCTTTGTTCTTGGTAATGATAGGAGTATTACTACTTATTACTTATTTTCCAGATTTAACACTTTGGTTACCTAGACAATTTGATTTGTTGTAAGAATAAGTGGTTAGATTATTTAGTAAAACTATCCAATATTTTCATTACTTCAACTCCATCATTAATTGTACAAGGGTTTTCAGCTTTTCCTAAAAAATAATTCACAGTTTGTTCTATTAGGGGCTGTTGAACATGTGGAGGGTTTTCAAATGAAAACACTTCGTTTTTATCTACAGTTTTAAAAAAAACTTCTTCACCATAAAAAGAAAAAGTGATTGTACCCTTTTCTCCATAAATTTTACACTCGTCTTTTACATCTTTTTCTGATGCAATAAAGTTCCAAATTCCCCTAAATTGAATTCCACTTTCAAATGTCATAATTCCGTTTACAATATCTGCGACTTTATTATTTTGAGTTGATGATGTGCTAAAACCTTCAGCATTTTTAAGATTACCAAAATAATGTAACATTAAATCTATTTGATGAGGAGCAATATCATGAAAATATCCACCTCCAGAAGTTTCTGGTTTTAATCTCCAATTATCATCTGTTTTTGCTATGACATTATTTGTCGTTGACTGTAAGATAGTGATGTTTACAAAATGTATTTTTCCAATGCTGTTCGTATTTAAGAGTTCCTTAACTTTCTGAAAAGCGGGTAAGTTTCTCCTGTAGTGTGCAATTACAATTTTATCATTTTCTTTAACTATTTTTTTTAATTCTTTAGCTTCATTAGCATCTAAAGTCATTGGTTTTTCTAAATACACAAATTTACCAGCAGCCAAACATTGTTTAGCAATTTGTAAATGTGTAGAGGGTGGAGTTGCAATATAAAGGGCATTTATTTCACAATGGTTAATAATACCATCAATTGTATTATAAAAAAATGGAACATCGTGTCTCTCTGCAAAGTCTTTGGCCTTTTTTTTATTCCTACGCATCACAGCAACTAATTCTGAGTTGGCTACTTTTTGAAATGCAGGACCGCTTTTTACTTCTGCAACATCACCACAACCAATAATTCCCCATTTGATAGTATCCATAAATTATTCTTTGAAATTGAAGTAGTTTTTTGCGTTATTGTAACAAATATCACTTACAATTTTACCTAAATACTCTTCATCTGCTGGTAATTCTCCATTCTCAACATCAGAACCAATAACATTACATAATATACGCCTAAAGTATTCATGTCTTGGAAAAGACAAAAAACTTCTAGAATCCGTTAACATACCAACAAAACAAGACAACAAACCTAAATTAGATAACGTATTAATTTGCTTTTCCATTCCATCTTTTTGGTCTAAAAACCACCAAGCAGCACCATATTGCATTTTTCCTTTTATAGTTCCGTCATTAAAATTTCCAACCATAGTTGCAAAAACTTCGCTATCAGCAGGGTTTAAATTGTAAACTATTGTTTTTGTTAATTGATTTGTACTATCTAATTTATTTAATACACCACTTAAAGCTCGAGCTTGCGAAAAATCACCTATAGAATCAAATCCAGTATCTGGACCAAGTTCATCCAATAATCTTTTGTTGTTATTTCTAATGGCACCTAAGTGAAACTGCTGTGTCCAGCCAATTTTATGGTACATTTTACAAAGCTCAATAACCGTTTTAAATTTGAAGAAAGCAACTTCATTATCTGTTAAAGATTGATTATTTCTAACCTTAACAAATAAGGTGTCTATATCATAAATATCTTCTTCAAAGAAATACAATTGTTCAAAACCATGATCAGATAATCTACCACCATTATCATTAAAGAAGTTAATCCTACTTTCTAAAGCCTTTAATAAATCATTATAAGTATTTATATTAACTTTTGATATGTTTTCAAGTTTGGCTAAATATTTATTATAGGTTTTAGAGTTTTCAACAGCAAAAGAATTATCTGGTCTAAAAGTAGGAAATGTCTGAACTTTTGAAGCATCTTTTTGTATTGCAATATGATACTCTAAAGAATCTGCAGGGTCATCTGTTGTGCATAAGCTTTCTACATTTTGCATTTTTAGTAAGCCATTTGCAGAGTGGGATTTTTGTTGTAAAATGACAGAAGTTTTTTCATAAATTTCTTCGGCATTTTCAGGACACAAAATTTCATCAATATTAAAGTATGCTTTCAACTCTAAAGACGTCCAATGAAATAATGGATTCTTTAAGGTATATGGAACGACCTCTGCCCACTTTAGAAACTTGTCTTTATCAGTTGCATTACCAGTAATGTATTTTTCGTTAATTCCATAAGCACGCATTGCTCTCCATTTATAATGATCGCCATATAACCAAGCTTGAGTTATATTTTCAAATTGGGTGTCTTTAGCAATTTGTCTAGGAGAAAGGTGATTGTGATAATCGATTATAGGTAACGTTTTTCCAAAATTATGATATAGATTTTTTGCAAAATCATTTTTTAATAAAAAGTTTTTTGTAAGAAATTGACTCATTGCATTAATAATAAAGATTTAAAAATTAGAGGTAAATATACAACGATAAATGGTTAATCTGAGATAATTATAATAATCAAAAGTGAATATAAATAATTTAGAATTACAAATATTTCAGTATAGTACAGGATACTCTTAAATTAATATAATATTAACATTGTGCATCTAACGTAATTCTATTTTCTTGCGTTATTGTTCAATTAATTTTATTTTAAATTTAAATTAACAAATGAAAAAAAATTTTAAAACAAAAAGACCATTATTAACTTTATTCTTTTTTCTTTTAGCTTTTAGTTTTAATATTATAGCTCAAGAAACGATAAAAGGTACTGTATCTGATAAAGATGGAAACTTATTACCAGGTGTTAGTGTCTTACAAAAAGGAACAACAAATGGAGTAGGAACTGATTTTGACGGAAACTTCTCTATAAACTTAACTCTTGGTCAGAAAATATTAGTTTTTTCTTACTTGGGTTTTGAAACTCTGGAAGTACCCATTATCAATAAGAAAAACATTAATATAATACTTAATGAGAGTTCAGAAACTTTAAATGAAATAATAATAGTAGGTTATGGTACTCAGAAAAAAGAAAGTGTTGTAGGTGCTATTTCTCAAATAAAGGGAGAGGATTTAATGGAAAGAACCTCTGGTATTGCTAATATGGAAGAAGCATTACAAGGAAATCTTCCCGGTGTAACCGCAATTCAAGGTAGTGGAGTTCCTGGAGAAAACAGTATGAGAATTTTTGTAAGAGGTAGAAGTTCTTGGAATGGAGATGGTGGTCCTCTAATATTAGTAGATGGTATTAAGAGATCAATGACTGACATAGACATGAATGATGTAGAAAATATTTCAGTGCTTAAAGATGCATCTGCAACTGCAGTTTTTGGGGTAGAAGGTGCTAATGGAGTAATAATAATAACTACAAAACGAGGTAAAATAGGTAAAGCACAACTATCTCTTAGTGTTAATTCTACTATTAAAATGGTTTCTCAATTGCCAGAGAAGTTAGATTCTTATAATGGTTTATTAGAGGCAAATAGTGCTATCCTAAGAGGTATGGCTCAATCACCAAATACATGGAATAATTACACCCCATTACCAATTGTAAATAGATATCTTAACCCTTCTAGTTTAGAACAAAGTTACATTTATCCTAATGTTAATTGGGAAGATGAATTGTTGAAAGATTTTGCACAAGATTATAGAATTAATTTATCTGTTCGAGGTGGTAATAAAAAAGCTAAATACTTTGGTAGTTTAGCTTACCAAACCGTGAATGATATATTTGATGGGGGAAAATATGATAATGGCAGAGGATATTTAGGTGAGTATAGATATGATAGATTTAATTTTAGATCCAACATAGATTTTAGCATAACAAATACTACTGAGTTTTCTGTTAGCTTAGGTGGTTTCACAGGTATAAGAGAAAGTCCAAGTGGTCTAGGTAATGTAACTAACGGACTATATCTAATAGCTCCAACTCTTTATCCTCCAGTATACCCAGATGGAATTTATGGTAATCCTTTTAGTTATTTTAATGTTTACGTAAACCCAGTTGAATCATTACAAGCAAGGGGTTATGACACGTACAGAACATTTCAAATAAATACCGATTTTATTCTAAAACAAAAACTAGATTTTATAACTGAAGGTTTGTCATTTAAAGGTCGTTTTTCTTTAGATAATACACAAAGAAGTAGACAAGATTTGAATGATGGAGGTGTAATTTATAGAGTTTATGATGGAGATCAAGAGACCCTTCTTACACCAGATGTAACAACTAGATTTGGCTATGTGCAAGACCCATGGGGTTTAGAAACTTCAGAGGTTGAAGAAGGTCAGCGATCACGAAGAATGGTTTATGATTTTTCATTAAACTACAATAGAACTTTTGCAGATAAGCACAACCTGACCGCCTTGTTTTTAGTTAGAAGACAAGAATCAGCTAGTGGTAGTGGAGGTGTTAATGCTTTTCCAAGATACCGTGAAGATTGGGTAGGAAGGGTTACTTATAATTACGATTCAAGATATTTTATAGACATAAATGGAGCTTACAACGGATCTGAGCAATATGGCCCAGGTTACAGATTCGATCTATTCCCTTCTATAGCCTTAGGTTGGACAATAACAAATGAATCCTTTATGGAAAAAAGTGAAAATTGGTTAAACAATCTTAAAATAAGAGGATCTTATGGACTTGTTGGAGACGACAACTTTCCAACAGCAGGAGGTAGATGGAGATGGCTTACACAGTGGGAATCTGGATCATCTGCTTATTTAGTTCCAAGTGCTTACGGAGGTAGGTCCCCTTATAATTTTTATAGAGAAGCTATAGTAGGAAACCCAAATCTTCAATGGGAGGAAGCTATTAAATATAATATTGGTGCAGAATTTTCTTTATTTGACGGTTTAATAAGTGGAGAGGTAGATTATTTTGCAGAAGATCGTGATAAAATTGTAGTTCTTAATAATAGAACTCAAGCAGATTTAGGAGGGTCTACAGCTCCACCAGCTAACATAGGTGTTACTGAAGTAAGAGGTTATGAAATTGTTCTTAGTTCAAGTTATACTTTTGACAATGGCTTAAATCTATTTGGTGATTTTAATTTTACTGAAGCGATAGATAAAACAATAGTAAGAGATGATCCGTTTTTTACACCTGAGTATCTAAAACAAGCTGGTTACACAATTGGTCAAGGTAGATCTGCTATTCCTGCGGGTATTTTAACCAGTTGGGATGATGTTTATATGTCAACACCACAAAATCAAAACCAAAATTTTACTAGAGTTGGGTATTATGATGTTGTAGATTTTGATGGAGACGGAGTTTATGATAATAATTTTGATAATGCACCATTTGGATATCCAGAACAACCACAAAGAACGTGGAGTGCTACTTTAGGTGCACGTTACAAGGGTTTTAGTATTTCAGCTCAATTGTATGGTACTCAGAATGCTTCTAGATTATTCAGTAATCAAACATTTAGTAACTCAACACCTTTAATCTTTACTCAAGATTTAGATTACTGGACCGTAGATACTCCAAATAATACAGATACTCAACCCTCATTTGGGGTGGCAGGTGCAACTAACCCAAGAGATAATTGGTTAGATGCCTCTATTACAAGACTTAGAGCAGTTTCTCTAATGTATGATATTCCTAAAAGTACAGCTAAAAAACTTGGATTTCAAAAACTTCAAGTTTTTATAAACGGTAACAATCTATTTTTATGGTCTGATATGCCAGATGATAGAGAATTTAACAGATCTGGTACTGCTAGATCAAGAGGAGATTATCCTACATTAAAAAGATTTAACATTGGTTTTAACATGAATTTTTAAAAAAATAAAAATGAAAAGCTTTACAAAAAAAATAATAATAATTTTAGGGCTCGTATTTACATTCTCATGCGAGGATTACTTAGATGTAACACCTGATGCACTTATAACCGAAGAAGATGTGTTTTCTACTTTTAAGAACGCACAGGGATTTGTAGAAGAAATGTATGCATTAGTGGTTTCTTACGAACAACAAGGACATACCTTTCAAGATTTTCTTTTAGGTGATGATGGATTTGTTGATAGACCTACAAAAGCTAGTGGGGATATTGACGCAGGAAGATTTAATGATGTTATTAGAGATAATTTTGTTTACTTAAATAACCATTATAATTCTATTTATGGATCTACAGGAAATAATTCCGCAAATGTTGAAAACAATAACTCTTTTAATAAACAAAGACCAGGAGTATATGATGGTAGCTTGCGCGGTATACGTAAAGCTAATATTGTTATTAAAAATGTAGAAGAATTAGATTTAATGGTAAATGCAACACAAGCAGAGAAAGATGTAATTCTTGGTCAAGCCTACTTTTTTAGAGCGTTTTTTCATAACGAAATTATGAAATTTTGGGGGCGTTACCCATATGTTGATGCCGTTTTAACAGACGATTTTGAATTACAACGCCCAGAAACTTACAAGGAAGTTGCCTTAAGAGCTAACGATGATTATCAAAGAGCTGTTGAACTACTGCCTGTAAATTGGGATAATGAATCTTACGGACAGCTTACACTTGGTGAAAATATGGGAAGACTTACTAAAGGTACAGCATATGCATTTCAAGGTAAAAATCTACTTTTAGCAGCAAGCCCGCTCATGAAAGGAAATAATGTAAGTATAAATACATATGATTACGATACAGAGTTGGCTGAGATGGCAGTTGAAGCATTTGTAGGTATTCTTAAACTTGCCGATCAAGGACGTTATCGTTTAGCTACTTGGAACAATTACGATGAAGTATTCTGGAAATCTCCAGCACCAGGAGCGTGGCCTGGAAGCACAGAATTTATTTTTTCTGCCACTGGAGGTAGTCAAGGACAAACTACAAGATTTATGGCTTCAGGGGTAAATAGAGCAATCCATACCAATTCTGCTGGATATGAGGTTATTAGCCCAACCCATAATTTTATTCATAATAATTTTGGAATGGCAAATGGTCTTTCAATAGAAGATGACCTTAGTGGTGATTATGGGCCTACATTATTTGACCCTTCTAGACCTTTTGAAAACAGAGATCCTCGGTTTTATAAATGGCATATTATAGATGGAGATGTTATAGATCCAGGTGCTGATGATCCTCATAAAACAGCACAACTTTGGTTTGAAGGGCCTACTTTAAAGGGGGTTCATAGAAGTGATAATCGTGAAAACATTAAAATATTAAATAATACAGGATATATGTGGACTAAATTTTTCCCAAAAGTTGATGGTAAATATCACACTAGATGGAATCCAATTATAAGCCAATATGTTGGTGTCCGAATGCATATGAGACTTACAGATGTTTATTTAATGTATGCAGAAGCATTACATGCATCTAGAGGTGCTAATATATCACCTTCTTCTTATAATTTAACAGCTCAAGGAGCTATAAACTTATTACGTACTAGGGCTGGTATTCCAAATGTAGACGTAAATATTGTTGGTGATAACAATAAGTTTATGGATGAATTAAGAAGAGAAAGAGCTGTTGAATTAAGTTACGAAGCACATAGATGGGTAGATATTAGACGCTGGGGATTAGCACATTTAGATAAATACAAAAGGAAGTTAGCTTTGAATTTCCCGAAAAATAGAAGTAGTTTTACAGAAGCACTGTTAGTTGAGAGAATCTGTGAATTTCCAAAGCATTACTGGTTACCATTCCCTGTTGAACAAACACGTATATACCCTGGATTTCCTCAAAACCCAGGATGGTAATATTGTCTAAATCTGCTTAAATTTTAAGAAAAAATGAAAATAAATAAATTATACAAGTGTATTATATTACTAAGCCTAACTATGTTTAGTTTTAATAATTACACAATGGCTCAAACAACTACAACAGAAGTTTCTGCAACTGTAGTTGATGAACAGGGCAACCCAATAAGCAACGTTAAAGTATATAATGCAAACGGTGATAAAGTTTCTTCTGATCTTAGCGGACAGTTTAAAATTTTATTAGAAGATGTCAAAGAATCCGTTTTATTAGAAAAGAAAGGTTATGAAAGGTTAATTTTAACTCTAGAAAATTTAAAAGGTAATATTATACTGAAAGAATCTCTATTTTTAGCTTCAAAAAAGGATGAATTAAAATTAGGAGTTGTAACTAAAAACAAGCGAAATATCGTAGGTGCGATTACTTCAATCAATCCAAGAGAAAGATTAATTTTTGATAATACACAATATGTAAGAAATTACATTAATGGATTAACATTAGGAGTAAGAGGCTCTGACAATATTAGAGGTATTGGTGGAGTTGGTGATGCAGTTTTTGTAATTGATGGTGTTATTGGTCGTGATCCTAATATTTTAAATATGGAGGAAGTTGAACAAATAACCGTATTAAGAGATGCAAATTCCATAGCACTTTACGGTAGTCAAGGAAAAAATGGTGTAATAGTTATAAATACTAAACGTGGAAAAGCTAATAAAAAAGAAGTTAAAGCCAATGTACTGTCTAGCTTTAGCGTACCAATTTCTTTACCTAACTATTTAGGGTCAGTTGACTACATGAATCTGTTTAATGAAGCAAGAAATAATGATGGCTTCTCTGATTTATATTCTCAATCAATAATACAAGAATTTAATTCAAGTTCAAATAGAACAAGATATCCAGATTTGGATTTATATTCAACACAATTTGTACAACCATTAGTTGTTTCTACTAATGTAATAACAGAGTTTTCTGGTGGAAATAAAAATAATCAATACTATGTTAATGTAGGTTTGAATCGTAGTGGATCATGGATTGATATCAATGAGGATATCAATGCGGGATCTAACCGATTTAATGTAAGAGGAAATATAGATTTTAAAGTAAATGAATGGATTACAAGTAGTTTTGATGGTATTGCTGTAATAAGTACGCAAAAATCATCAAGGGGTAATCTTCTTAAAGAGGCAACTACTTTAAGACCTAACACCTACTCGCCATTCATTCCTATCAGTATGCTTGATACTAGTGATCCTGTTATTGCAGGACAATTGCAAGCTGCCAACACATTTAATGGAATGCTTTTAGGTTCTACACAACAATTTGGAGCTAATTCGCCAGTGGCTTTAGCTATAGCTGGAGGATACCAAAATACTATTTTTCGTTCTACACAGTTTAACAATACGATTAATTTTGATTTAGATAGAATTACAAAAGGTTTATCGGCTAAAACTTATTTAAGTTTTGATTTTTATGATTCTTATAATGCTACGATTGCCAATCAATTCAAAACATATGAACCAACTTGGCAAGATGATAACATAACAGGTCTTAATATTTTTGGTGAGGATTTAAAGGATCAAAGAGAAAATCTTAGCACCAATAATTTTATTTCAAGATTCGGTTTTTATGGCTTGGTAAATTATGACGCTACTTTAGCTAAAAATCATTCTTTAAATACAACCTTTTTAGGATTTTTTAATTCTCAAAGACAAAACGATGCAAAGCAAACAGATATTGATTCTCATATAGGACTACAAACATCTTATAATTATAAAGAGAAATTATTTGTTGATCTTACTACTACATATACAAACTCTATAAAATTACCAGAAGGAAATAGAGGTGGTTTATCACCTACCGCTGGAATAGGTTACATTATTAGCGAAGAATCTTTCTTAAAAAACAATAAGTTTATTAACTTTCTTAAATTAAAAATTTCTGGTGGTATCATAAAATCAGATAGAGATATTACTGCACTTAATAGTAATGGATCTGTAAATAATAATGGAAGCTCATACTATTTGTATAATTCAAATTATTCTAATGGAAATAATATAAATTGGGGTGATGGTAATTCTAATAACAGACAAAATATTAGTCAAGCAGAAAATCTTAATTTATCATTTGAAGAAAGAATTGATTTAAATTTAGGCTTTGAAACCTATTTAATGAACTCACTTTGGATTGAAGCTAATTATTTTAAAACAGAACTGGACAAGCAAATTACATTTTTACAGGATCAATATCCATCTTTCTATGATACCTTTAGACCTTATGATAATTTTAATAAAAATTTATATACTGGTTTTGAGTTAGGATTAAATTACAATAAAGAGTATGAAAATCTTTCAGTTAATTTAGGAGCTAACATACTATACAGTCAAACAGAAAGAACTATAAGATCAGAAGTATTTGCTGAAGACTATCTACAAACTCAAGGAAGAGAAATTTCTACAATTTTTGGTTTAGTTGATCAAGGTTTTTATTCTGAAGAAGATTTTACAACAGATGTAAACGGCGTTAGAATTTTAAATAGTGGTTTACCTATACCTCAATTTGGTAATGTACAACCAGGAGATGTAAAATATCAAGATAAAAACGGAGATAATATTATTGATAATGACGATAGGTTTGCTATTGGGCAATCTAGCAGCCCTTGGACGTATGCATTAAACCTTAACTTAAGTTATAAAAGATTTAACCTTTTTGTTTTAGGATCAGGTCAATCAGGAGCTATGGGTAATAAATTAAATAGTAGCTTTAACCAATACTATTCAGTTGATGGTAATGATAAGTATTCAGAAGTTGTTTTAGGGCGATGGACACCAGAAACTGCAAATACAGCAACATTCCCAAGATTATCTTCAGTAACAAATCAAAATAATTTCAGAAATTCAACATTTTGGTTATACAAAAATAATTTCTTTACTATTAGTAGAGCTCAGCTTACTTATAAATTTACCGATATCTTATGTAATAATTTAGGACTAGAAGATTTTAGTATGAATATTTCTGGAACAAATTTATTCGAGATATCTGAAAATAGAGATATCCGACAATTAAGAATTGGTTCAAATCCTCTTACTAGAACTTTTACACTAGGTTTAAGAGTATCATTTTAATTCAAACTATAAATTAGATTAACAAATGAAAAGTTTAATAAAAAACATACTAATTGTATTGGTATTTGCAGGTTTAATTGGTTGTGAATTCGAACCAATTGATGAGAATCGAATAAATTTCGAAGATATTAACTCCTTTCCTGAAAAAGCAGAAGGGATATTATTAAATGGATATACTAGTCTTGTAAACCAATATTCATTTTCAGAAGCTGCAACAGATGATGCTGTTAACAATATTTTAAACAATAGCTATAAGCGAATTGCTTTAGGAGAGTTAAATGCACAATATAATCCTGCTTCTCGTTGGAACAATTACGAACAAGTACTCTGGGTAAATCAATTTATTGATATTATTAATTCAGGACAAACACAATGGAGTAGAGATACTTTAACTAATAAAATGTTTGAAATGAGAATGAAAGGAGAAGCATTAGCTTTAAGAGGATTACACCATTATTATATACTTCAAGCACATGCTGGTATAGGTGAATCTGGACAACTTCTTGGTATTCCATATATTAAAGAATTTATTGAAGCAGATGGTAACTTTAATGTGCCTCGTTTATCTTTCGAAGCTACTGTTGAAGCAATTATGCAAGATTTTGATGAAGCACTTAACCTACTACCTACAGATTATGGACTAAGCGCTACTAATGTAGATCCTTGGTATTCTAATTTAGACAATTTTGATTACGATAAATATGGAATAGTAAATGATAACTTTTTTGATTTACGTATTTCTGGACGAATAGTAAAAGCCTTAAAAGCACGTTTGGCACTTTTTGCTGCGAGTCCTTCATTCTTAAACAGTCAAACCTATTATGAAATAGCCGCAGAAAATGCAGCAAAGATATTGAACTCTATCGGTGGTGTTTCTGGTTTAGATCCAAATGGTAATGAATTCTATGCATCTGATGCTAACATTCAGAGTCCAGAATCTCTTTGGCGTAGTTCTATAGGTGGTAATAGTACTACTTATGAAAAAAGGATGTTACCGCCATCAAAAAATGGAAATGGTGAAATAAATCCCACTCAAAACTTTGTTGACATATTTCCTATGATAGATGGTACTCCAATAAGTGAATCAAATACATACGATTCTCAAAATCCTTATGCAAATAGAGATCCACGTTTAGAAAAATATGTTGTTGTTAATGGTTCTGAAATTTCTGGTGGTACAATTAATACTGGTTTTGGAGGTGGAAATGACAGATTAGACTCCATTCAAGGAAAATCAACAACTACAGGATATTATCTAAAAAAATTATTACATCCAGACGTTAGAATAAATAATGATGGAACCTCTCAAGGAAAGAGACATGCTAGTGTATACTTTAGGTATACAGAATTATTTTTAATTTTAGCAGAAGCAGCAAATGAAATTGATGGACCTGATCATCAAATTGAAGGCATTTCTGCTCGTGATGTATTAGCAGCTATACGAAATCGAGGGGGTATTACACAACCAGATAATTACCTGTTATCAATTACAACAAAAAATGAAATGCGTGAGCTTATAAGAAATGAACGACGTATAGAGTTAAGTTTTGAAGGACATAGGTTTTGGGATATAAGAAGATGGGGATTACCGTTAAATGATGCAGCTAGAGGTTATTTCTTTGATGGAAATAATTATAATATGTTACCGTCTGTTGAAATCAGAAATTATCAACCTTTTGCTACATACCTTCCAATTCCAAATTCAGAAGTATTAAAATTCTCTGAACTTGAACAAAATAATGGCTGGTAGTACAATTTTTGTAATTAAATAGAATAAAAAATAGTAAACATGAAAAAATATTTAGTTTTATGCGCAATTGCACTTAGTGTAATGGGTTGCGAAAATCAATTAAATCAATTCCCTGATTTTGGATCAACTTCAGTATATTTTCCATTTCAAACACCAGTAAGAACGTTAATTCAAGGAAAGTATGATTTAGGATTTAATGATAATGATAACAATGGAAAATTTGAAATTGGTGTTACTATGTCGGGTGTATATAACAATAATATAGATAGGAAAGTGCATTTTGAATTTGCTCCTGAATTGATCGATGCAGCTGAATTAGGCTTAGACACTGTAAACGTAGAAGTATTACCATCTTCTTATTATACAATAGAACAACAAAGTCCAGTAACAATACCTGCTGGCTCTATAAAAGGTCGTATTCCTGTTCAATTATCAGATGCCTTCTTTGATGATCCTAAAGCGTTTGCAGAGTATGGCGAAGTTCATTATGTAATTCCACTAAAAATTACAAACTATGAAAATTTAGATTCTCTTTTAGTTGGAATTCCAGCTGAGGATGTAACAAATCCAATAAGGATTAAGGCGGATGATTGGGAAGAATTACCTAAAGATTACACGCTTTTTGGAATAAAATATATGAATAAATACCAAGGTATTTATTTAAGAAGAGGAGAAGATGTTGCTGTTGGATCTAATCAATCAGTAACAGTTTATGCAAACGGTAATCCAACATTAACTGAAACAGAAGTTATTGATGGTTCAACGGTTTATAGATCTGAATTTGTTGTAGATGATGAGTTGTTACCACTAATGACTTCCGGAAGAAAAGAAACAAAAACCACCATAGGTGTTAGAAGGCCTGGTATTGCTACTAACAGTACATTATCTTTAGATTTAGCATTTAATGATAATGAGGAAATTACAGTAACTAATGCAGATCCTAATAGTAGTGTTGATGTAACAGGAACAGGAACTTTTGTAGAAAATGGAGATGAATGGGGTGGAAAAAGTAGAGATGTAATTTACTTGGATTTTCAATATAGAGAATTAGTTGTTGAAGTCTCTGAAACTCGTTTTTTTGGAAGTTTAGTTTCTACAACCACAAAGACTTTTGACTTATTACATTCGGTAAAGGATACTTTAGTTATTCGAGATAGAGATGTTAAATTTGAGGAGTTCACTATAAATTTAGAAAAATAATTTATTTATAAAATATTTTCGAAAAGACCTTTCATTTATAGAAAGGTCTTTTTAATTAATATCATTTTAATCCACAATAGAATGGACTAACCTTTTAAAATATATAAACCAGTTCTCAGGATAGGACAGGATGCAATTTCTTACCTTTAATTCTACATTTATCGGTATCAATATTTTGTTTCTTACAAAAATTAATTATTTAAATATTAAAGAGATTAATCTATGTTTAAAAATCGTTTTTTAATAGTGTTAATTTGCTCATTATATAGTTTTTATAATGTAACTGCTCAAAAAAAATCAATCAAAGAAAAGCCAAATATAATTTTTATTTTAACAGATGATCAACGTTTTGATGCAATTGGTTATGCTGGTAATAAATTTGTTCAAACTCCAGAGATGGACAATCTAGCTAATTCTGGCACCTATTTTAATTCAGCCATTGTTACCACACCAATTTGTGCTGCTAGTAGAACAAGTCTATTGACAGGATTATATGAGAGATCCCATAACTTTAACTTTCAAACAGGTAATGTCAGAGATGAATATATGGATAATTCTTATCCAAGATTATTAAAAGATAATGGTTATTATACTGGTTTTTATGGTAAATATGGAACAAGGTATAATCATTTAGATAAGCAGTTTAATGAATATGAATCTTATGATAGAAATAATAGATTTAAAGATAGAAGAGGATATTATTATAAAAAAATAGGTAATGACACCGTTCACTTAACAAGGTATACAGGTCAAAAAGCACTAGACTTTATCGATAAAAATGCGGATAATGACAAACCATTCTGCCTATCGCTAAGTTTTAGTGCTCCTCATGCACATGATGGCGCTCCAAAACAATATTTCTGGCAAGAGCCTTTAGATGCTATGTTGGAAGATACAACAATTCCTGATCCAGTTTTAGGGGATGATAAATACTTTTTAGCACAGCCAAAAATTGTTAGAGATGGTTTTAATAGATTACGTTGGACCTGGAGATATGACAACCCAGAAAAATATCAGCATAGTTTAAAAGGGTATTATAGAATGATTTCTGGTATAGATTTAGAAATTAAAAAAATTCGCGCTAAACTAAAAGAAAAAGGTCAAGATAAAAACACGGTTATCATTGTAATGGGAGATAATGGTTATTTCTTAGGAGAACGTCAATTTGCTGGTAAATGGTTAATGTATGACAACTCAATACGTGTTCCATTAATTGTTTTTGATCCAAGAGAAAATAATCATCAAGATGTAGATGATATGGTTTTAAATATTGATGTGCCGCAAACAATTCTGGATTTAGCAGGTGTTAAAGCACCAGAATCTTGGCAAGGAAAAAGTTTAATGCCGATTGTAAAAAAAGAGAAAAAAACCATTGAAAGAGATACGATTTTAATTGAACATATTTGGGATTTCGATAACATACCTCCAAGTGAAGGTTTGCGTACTAAGAAATGGAAATACTTTAGATATGTTAATGATAAAAC
>CALKEB010000047.1 GCA_938084845.1 uncultured Polaribacter sp.
GGCTATACCAAAGAGGAAATGAAATTGGTAAACGAACCTAAGAAAATTTTAAGAGATGATTCTTTTTCAGTAACTGCAACTGCAGTTCGTATTCCTACAGCTGGAGGACATTCTGAAGCTGTAAATGTGCAGTTTGAAAATGATTTTGATTTAGCAGAAGTACGTCAATTATTAAATGATTTTCCTGGTGTTATTGTACAAGATGATTTAGACAACAACGTGTACCCAATGCCAATAAACGCTCATGACAAAGATGAAGTTTTTGTTGGACGAATTAGAAGAGACGAATCTCAAGAAAATACCTTAAATTTGTGGATTGTTGCAGATAATCTCAGAAAAGGTGCTGCAACAAACACAGTTCAAATAGCTGAATATTTAATTGCAAATCATTTAGTTTAAACACATTTATGGCAGATTTTCACAAAGTAAACATACAAGAAGTTAAACAAGAAACCGCAAATGCGGTTTCTGTTTTATTTGATATACCTGAACAATTAAAGCAAGATTTTAATTTTGTTTCTGGGCAATACGTAACATTACAAACCATTATTAATGGGGAAGAAGTTCGAAGAGCTTATTCCATTTGTTCTACACCAAAAAGTAACGAAATTAGAGTTGCCATTAAAGCTGTAGAAAACGGAACGTTTTCTCAATATGCCACGACTAAATTAAAAGCTGGTGATACCATTGAAATTTCGGCTCCCGAAGGTAGGTTTGAACTAAAACCTGAAGCTAACAAAAATTACCTTGCATTTGCTGCAGGTTCTGGTATAACTCCTATTTTATCTATGGTAAAATCGGTTTTCGAAAATGAATCTTCTGCAAACTTTACTTTAGTTTATGGTAACAAATCTGTTGCAGACACTATTTTTTACGATGAGTTAAATGCATTAAAAGAGACTTATCCAAATCAATTTAAGCTACACTATATTTTTAGTAGAGAAGAAGTAAAAAACCAGTTAAGAGGAAGAATTGATAAAAGTGTAACCAATTACTTTGTAAAGAATATGTACAAAGAAACCACTTTTGATGCTGCTTATTTATGTGGCCCTGAAGAAATGATTAATGCTGTTAGCAATACGCTTAAGGAAAATTACTTTACTGAAGAAAATGTGTTTTTTGAGCTATTTACTGTTTCTATAAATGAAGATGCTCTTGAAGACGTACAAGAGGGCTCCACTACAATAACCGTTTTGTTAGATGACGAGGAAACGACCTTTAGCATGCAACAAACCGATGATATTTTAGCGGCTACCTTACGTAATGATTTAGACCCTCCTTATTCATGCCAAGGTGGTGTATGTAGTTCTTGTTTGGCAAAAGTGACTGAAGGAAAAGCTGTGATGGCTAAAAATGCTATTTTAACAGATAGTGAAATCGAAGAAGGTTTTATTTTAACATGTCAAGCACATCCTACAACTGCAAAAATTAAAATCGATTTTGATGACGTATAAAATCCTTATTTTTGTATAATATGGATATTTACGACTTTAAAAATGCTTTTCTTATTGGCTTCTTTATGGCCTTTATGATTGGGCCTGTATTTTTTATGTTAATACAGACTAGTATTTTAAAGGGGGCAAGAGCTGCAATTGCTTTAGACTTAGGTGTTATTTTTGGAGATATCTGTTTTATTCTTATTAGTTATTACGGAAGCAGGTCTCTTTTAGAGAAAATTAAAGACGATCCAAGATTGTTTTTTATTGGTGGATTAATCCTAATCATTTACGGGGTAATTACGTATTTTGATAGAGAAAATAAAAAAGAAGCCTTAGCCTCTGCAAAAGATATAGAGGTTCCTATTGTTGCAAATAACTACTTAAAACTTTTTGTAAAAGGATTTTTTTTAAACTTTATTAATATTGGGGTTTTGGCTTTTTGGCTTGGTACTATTTTAGTAATTGGGCCCGCTTTAAAAATGAATCAGAATGCAATTTTCTGGTATTTTACCACTATAATTTTAGGGTATTTTACTACAGATTTATGTAAAATAGTATTAGCCAAGCAACTTAAGACAAAAATGACTCCTTTAGTTATTTATAGAGTAAAACGTATTATGGGAATCATACTTATTGTTTGTGGGATCTACCTAATGCTAATGGGCTTTATTCCCAAAGAAAAAATAAATGAATTTTTAACTTAAAAATTTCAATTTTAAGTAAATAAAAAAGTGAAGCTAAAGGCTTCACTTTTTATATTTTATGCGACTGTAATACTTATTCTACTGAATAGGTGTTGTTGTCTAATTTAACATCTGCCATTAATCCACTTTTATCGATAACTAAAGATTTAACGGATTTTGCTGTCTTAAAAGTATATGTTGGAAAAGCCCAGGCCCAATCTTCTAAAATTTTTGCATTTGTTGGTTTTGCGCCCCTCATTACTCTTAAAGGGATGGTGTAATTTTCTTTGGTATCATCAGTATAGGTTACCTCTACATCTATTGGCATTGGCATTTTACCAATTCTTTCTAAAGTAATGGTTTTACCATCCACAGATTTAACTCCATAATCTATAGTATGCGTAGTTTGTGCCCATTCATTTAAATACCAATCTAAATGTATCCCAGAAACTTTCTCCATTGATCGTTTAATATCATTTGGAGTTGGATGCTTGAAACTAAAATCATTGTAATATTTTTTCAATCCTTTTGCTACATTTTCTGAACCAATAACATATTCTAATTGTGATAAGAAAATATTTCCTTTAGAGTAACTTGCAGTTCCATATGCCCAGTTTGTATTATATCTATCTGCATGTGTAGAAAGAGATTCTTCATAACCTCTGTTTACAATGGTTCTATAACCCCTATAAGAAGCAGCATGTGGATTTTCTTTATTCTCTTTTAAAATTTCATTTTCTGCTTTATTAGAAATATAACTTGTAAAGCCTTCATCCATCCAAGGATGTAGACTTTCATTAGAAGCTAACAAAAATTGAAACCAGGTGTGTGCCATTTCATGAGCAGTTACTCCAAACAAACTTCCAAATTTACGTTTCCCAGTAATTAATGTAGCCATTGCATACTCCATACCTCCATCACCACCCTGAATTACAGAATATTGCTCATAAGGGTATTTCCCTACATTTTCTGAGAAATAATTAATTAATTCTGCAGTTTTTGGCTGTAAATCTTTCCAATTTTGTAAGTATTGTGCTTCTAAATTATTCTTGTACAAAAAGTGTAATGTAGGTCCGTTTTTTATTTGCAGCTTATCGTGATTGTACGCTGGGTCTGCTGCCCACATAAAGTCATGTACATTAGGTGCTTTAAAATGCCAAGTAAGCTTATTCCCTTCAGGTAAATTTAAAGGTATTGTTTTATCTTCATAATTGTGACCCACTTCTTGCGGATTTTGAAGATAACCTGTACCACCAACCACATAATTTTTATCGATGTGTAAGGTAACATCAAAGTCTCCCCAAACCCCATGAAATTCACGAGCAATGTATGGTGGCGTATGCCATCCTTGAAAATCGTACTCTGCCATTTTAGGATACCATTGTGCCATAGAAAGCGCTATATTCTCTTTACTATTTCTTCCTGAACGTCTAATTTGAACAGGAACTTGAGCATCAAATACCATATCAAAAGTCACTGTTTCTCCTGCTTTAATTGGCTTTTGTAATTTTACTTCTAAAATTGTACCTACAGTTTCGTAAGTTATTGCAGCACCATCTTGTTTTAACGAATTTACTTTAATGTAACCAATTTCATTTGGTTTTAATTTAC
Organism: uncultured Polaribacter sp.; assembly: GCA_938084845.1. GTDB lineage: Bacteria > Bacteroidota > Bacteroidia > Flavobacteriales > Flavobacteriaceae > Polaribacter. Next base: position 3,734 of record CALKEB010000047.1, read on the forward strand.
TAATTCTATCGCCTACTCTTCTGTCTGGATCTGCTATATTTAGAGAACGAACATCCATTTGAGAACCTGGCTGAAAAGCATTAAAATAGAGGTGATAAAAAACACGTTCTAAGTCGTCTGGAGAATTATTGGTATATACTATCTTTTGCGTGCCTTTGTATTGATACTTATTTACATCCATGTCTATATCCATGGTATACTTTACTTTTTGTTGCCAATAGCCATTAGCATTCATAGCATTTTTTGAAGTACTATTCGCATACTGCACGTCTTTTGTTTTTGCACAAGCAGAAACAAGACCAATGGCAATCAATAAAAAGAATAATTTTCTCATCTAATGTGTTTTTTAAAAGTTGTTAAAAATATAAAAATAGCAACAATGTTTACTTTTATTACGACTATTTTTTTTGAGACAACCTGTAATTAGCCAACAATAAAGCATTGTAAGCATTTACAATGCTACCTGTTACTGACAATTCTGAAAACGCAACTAGTTCGCCCTCTGGATTTTCTTCTGTTTGAGAACCTGGCTTTATAACTTGGAAATTAACTTTTACTCCAGAATTCATTATAATTTCTTTTACTTCCTTTGCAGATAAATTAGGATAATAACCTCTTATTAATGCAGCTACTCCTGCTGTTGAAGGTGCAGCCATAGAAGTTCCGCTTAAAAATTCATAAGAATCATTAGGTGTTGTAGCATAAATATCTACACCTGGTGCAAAAATATCTACATTCATTTTTCCATAATTAGAAAATGAAGCAGGAAGGTCTTTGTCATAAGACAAACTACTTGCTCCAATAGTAATTACATTATCAGCATATTCTGAAATCATATCTTTAGTATCTGTAGGATAAGAGGCTCTTTTATCAATATTTTTCCCATCATTACCTGCAGCATTTACAATTAAAACATCTTTAGCTGCAGCATATTGTATTGCATCAAACACCCAATCTTTGTTTGGCGAAAAACGTTTTCCAAAACTTGTATTAATAATTTTTGCTCCATTATCTACTGCATATTTAATACCTAAAGCAACATCTTTGTCATGCTCATCGCCATCTGGCACTATTCTAACAGTCATAATTTTCACATTATTTGCTACACCAACAGCACCAATAGCATTGGTTCTATTAGCAGCGACAATCCCTGCAACATGAGTTCCGTGTTTTGCAGCATCAGCAGTTCCTAAAACATTATTATTGCCATAATATTTATCTGAAATGTCGTACAGATTATCTCCTAAATTTTGACGAAAACTCATCTCTAAATCATACCCGTTTATTGCTTTTTTTAATTCAGAAAGATACGTCACTACCTTTTTATGTTCTTCGTTCAAGTCATTTTCATTCATTCCTTGTCTTAAGATATTCGCAACATTTTTCACCTTTACCAAAGTTTGTAGGTTTGGTGCTTTCAGCGTGTCTACTAGAGCTAGGGTTAAGGGTTTTTTATTGGCCAAAGCGTTTACTGCTGCAAAATCTTGTTGAATAATACCTAAAGTGATAAGGTAATCTTCCATTTTACCAATCTCTGCTTCCTTCTCTATAATGGTTGCATTGTATTCTTTCAATAACTTTAAATACGTATTGGCTTCTTTTTTAACTCCTTCAGGTAACGTAGCTACATCAATATTTGAAAATTTAGTATTGCCTTTTTTAACCAATCTTGTGATTTCTAATTGATCTGTGGTAACTACGTCACCAGCTGCATTTCCTAAAAAATTCCAGCCAAAAACATCATCCTTATACCCATTTTTATCGTCATCAATGCCATTATTTTCTACCTCTGATGTATTTTTCCAAAGTACATCTTTTAAATCTTCGTGATTTACATCCACTCCAGAATCTGCAATAGCAACAATGACTTCTTTACTTTTTTTACCTTCTAGGAATTGATATGCTTTAGCCAAACTCATACCAGCAATAGAATCATGAGTAATATCTAAATGGGACCAGATTTGAAAATTATCGTCAGATAAATCTGTTTTTTTTGCGGGAGTTGGATTTATTTCATTAAAATTTGGCTGAACAACTACTGTTTGTATTGTTTTACAGCCAACCAAAAAAAGTGCTATGAAAGCACTCAAAAAATACGCTCTTACATTTCTCATTTCTGTATGTTTTTTAATTAAATATTTCTGAAAATTTGTGTGTTGTGTTTAGCCTAACTCCTTTTTCTGTGTGCTTTACAGTGCAAATTTCATTGTGTGCATCGTGCTCTAGGAACAAATAATAATTTTTATCGGCAGACAAGTTTAAAAAATCTGCTTTTTCTTTAATAGTAAGTAAGGGTCTTGTGTCATACCCCATTACATAAGGTAAAGGAATGTGACCAATAGTAGGTAATAAATCAGCCATAAAAACTAACGTTTTCCCTTGATAATTAAGTTTTGGTAACATTTGTTTTTCGGTATGACCATCCATAAACAAAACTTCAAAACCAAGTTGAGATTTTGAATCTTGTTGTATAAACTGTAGTTGACCACTTTCTTGTATTGGATTTATATTTTCTTTTAAAAAAGAAGCTTTTTCTCTAGGGTTTGGTTCAGTAGCCCAATTCCAGTGATCTTGATTAGACCATACTTTAGCATTTTTAAAAGCAGGAATTAGTAGCCCTTCTTTATTTCTTTCAATAACACCTCCACAATGATCAAAATGTAAATGCGTTAAAAAAATATCTGTAACATCGTCTCTATGAAAACCTAGAGTTTTTAAAGAAGCATCTAAAGAAGAATCACCAAATAAATAATAGTAACCAAAAAATTTATCTGACTGCTTACTTCCCAATCCTGTGTCTACTAATATCAATCTATCTTCGTCTTCTATTAACAAGCAACGCATACTCATATCTATCAAATTATTTGCGTCTGCAGGATTTGTTTTTTGCCAAATAGTTTTAGGTACAACACCAAACATTGCTCCGCCATCTAATTTAAAATTTCCAGTTTCTATTGGGTATATTTTCATATTCTTAGTAACTTAATTTTGTTACAAAGATGTTAAAAAAAAGATTGTTTTTCGTTAAGAAAAATCTAAAGATTGTAAAAACCAGTACTGCTTTTAGTCCTAATGTAAAAAGCCCTAAAAAATAGATTTTAGGGCTTTTAAAGAGGTGTCTAGCG
>CALKEB010000048.1 GCA_938084845.1 uncultured Polaribacter sp.
CAAAAATTAAATCTTTTAAGCTTGCTCCTGCTGCTAAAAACAACGGACCAATCATAAACTCAGTTCCAGCTGCATGCTCACCAGCATACATACCCAAAAATGATTTCCATCCTTTGAGTTTTGAATTTGGAACAGGTGTTCGTTCAAATTCACCCCCAAAATTATCATCAATAATTTCTTCGGTTTTTTGGTATTGTGTCATATATTTTTTTTGGATTAATTAATTATTAAAAACGAATATATTTGCAATAAAAAAAATTTCTATCCTGTACTGTATGGTTAAAAAGTAAAACTCAACATAAAAATGTTGAGTTTAAAATGTACTCCATTAATAAAATATTTTTTAATGAATTAGGTGATTTTGAAAATCTGTTGTTTTTTCACAACATAATTGCTCCATAATCTGCTGTAACTCTGTTTTCAGTAAAGAGATTGTGTGATTTCCTCCTTTTTTACCTAATGCTGAAACTCCATACATAAAAGATCTTCCCATAAATGTAAATTTAGCACCACTCGCCATAGCTCTAGCTACATCCGGCCCAGATCTAATTCCACTATCCATCATTACTTCAATCTGATCTCCATATTTTTCAGCAATAGTTGCCAATGGTTTTATGGTAGATTGACCAGCATCTAACTGACGACCACCGTGATTAGATACTATAATTCCGTCCAAACCTAATCGAATAGCCTGTTCTGCATCGTATTCTGAAGCAACACCTTTTAAAACAATTTTACCTTTCCACATATCACGAATCGGCTTTATTTTTTCTTCATTTAAACGTCCTGAGAAAGTTTGATCCATGAATTTCCCCAATTGCTTTAAATCTAAATTTTTAGGCATATAAGGTTTAAGTGTAGCAAAATTTGGAATTCCATGTTTTAACGTTTGTAAACTCCAATGTGGGTGGGTAAAACCTTCTAAAATATTGGCCAAATTCATTTTGGGAGGCATTGCCAAACCATTTCTGATATCTCTAGGTCTAAAACCAAAAGTAGGCACATCACAAAGTATCACTAAAACAGGACACTCTGCTGCTGCTGCCCTATTTATAATATCATCTCTCAACCTATTTTCAGTTGGATGATATAACTGAAACCAGGCCTTACCTTCAGTTAATTCCGCAGCTCTTTCTATACTAGTAGTAGTTACTGTACTCAAAATAAACGGAATGTTATGTTCAAAAGCCGCTTTTGCTAAAATCTCTGGAGAATTTGGCCACATTAAACCCTGTAAACCAACTGGTGCAATACCAAAGGGTGCATCATATTCTATTCCAAATAATTTTGTTTTTAGTGATGAACCTTTATGGTCTCTTAAATAATTTGGTTTTAATTGTACCTCCCTTAATTCTGAAGTATTTCTAATTAGATTTACATCTTCGTTACATCCACCATCTAAATATTCAAAAGCAAATTTTGGTATTTTTTTTTGAGCTTTAATTCTTAAATCTTCTACAGACGGGTAACGGGTATCAAAACTTATTGCCATAATTTCTATTCTAAAATAATATTTTTTTTATCTCAAATCTAATTATAAATCATTTAACATTTAACCTAACTAACAATGAATGGAACGTGCTTTTTTAAGGCATAGTTTTTTCTTAGAAATTTAGAGTTTAATTTAGTGTCTGAAATAGCTATTGCTGCTCCTAAAGCAGAGCCTAATGAAGCTTTAGTTGTCCTTAATTTCATACCTCTTAAATAATGAGAGAGCAATTTTATATAGACATCGTTATCTGTAAAACCTCCATCTACATATAATCTATCTATATCTTGAGTTTTAGAAATTCTCTTAATACTCTCAACTTGTAATTGAACTAATTCTATCATTAAATGATGATAAGCTTGATCAAAATCATTATAATAATAATTTGTCTTTTCGGGCATTGTGTGATGTGAAAAAGATTCCCATTTAAATGCATAATGAAAATCTTTTATGATTTCGAAATACGCATTATAATTAAACTGTATGGTTTTATGATAATCTTTATCAACTCCAAACCTTTCTGATAATTTCTTAATTTGAATTTTGTATTCATTTCCTAAAAATAATCTAGATGACTTCACGGGTTTACCATTAATTCTCATATAATTGATACAATCTGACACTACATCATCTTTAGTTAAAGGTTTATCTACAAAAGGATTTAAGGCAATACTCCAAGTTCCTGTAGAAACTAAAACGAAAGGTTTTTTTACACTTCTTACATATGGTAAAAGCGCTGATGAACTATCGTGAATACCTACTCCAATTTTTATCCTTTTACCGTTGTAATTTATATTTAAGCTAGTTTCTGTGGATACAATTTGAGGTAAAATATTATTTATTTTTTCTTTGTAAACCCAATCTTGGTAATCTTTAGTTTCATAGTTCCATAATGCAGTATGACAACCAATACTAGTATACTCACTTAATGGTATGCCAGAAAAAATATAACTTAAATATTGTGGCAGATGAAGAGAGTATTTAATTTTTTTAAAAACTTCTGGTTTAGCATATTTTATCCAATATAATTGTAATCCAGAATTTAACAACCCAGGAGAAATAGAAGAACCACTAGTCCTAACTAACTCTAAATCATCTCCATAAGTATTATAAAACTGAGTTGCAATATCTGAATCTATTTCTTTTGTATAATTATACAGAGGCGTTAATACTTCACCATTTTCGTCTAAATGAACAAAACTTGCACCATAAGTAGAAAAATTTATTGCCTTAACATTATACTTATCTGATTTTAAAATTTTATTAAAAACATCTTTTAACCAATTTTGTAATGCGTTAAGATCTTCAGTAGCATGTCCGTCTTCATCAAAAATTTCATCAAAATGAGTGTATTCTTTGTGAACTTCTTTAAACTCTTTGTCAAAAAGAAAAAACTTTTTGTTTGTTTTTCCAATATCAAAAACTGCAGTTACTTTTTGTTTCATAAGGTACTTTTAAAGTCCAGTTGCAATAGTATTTCTACCTCTTTCTTTTATTAATTGCTCTCTAACCCCTAAAGATCTATATGCATCTATTGGGCTAATTACACCACCTGAATTTAATCTTGCTTTTTCTAGTAATGGCCTAACATCTGTTCTATAAGCTCCTTGTAA
>CALKEB010000049.1 GCA_938084845.1 uncultured Polaribacter sp.
TGGCCAGATACTGACGGAGACGGAGTTTTAGATAAAGATGATAAATGTCCTAACGAAGCTGGTGTTGCATCAGAAATGGGATGTCCAGAAAAGGTAATTACTGAAGCTGCAAAAATGGGTGTAGATACTTTTGCAAAAGCAATTTTATTCAATTCAAACAGATCTAGTTTTAAGTCTGGTGTTTCTAAACAATTAGATGGGATGATCGAAATTATGAATAACTTTCCTAAAGCGAATTTTATCATTAAAGGATATACTGATAATACAGGAGCTGCTTCTTACAATTTAAAATTATCAGAAAGAAGAGCTAATGCTGTTATGAAGTATTTAACTAAAAATGGAATTGATGCTGCAAGATTAACTGCAGAAGGTTTTGGAGTTGATTCACCAATTGCTTCTAACAGTTCAAGAGAAGGAAGAGCTCAGAATAGAAGAGTTGAAGTTAAAGTAACGAACTAATATTTACTATATATAAAAAAAGCCTCATCATTACGATGAGGCTTTTTTAGTTAAAAAAGTTTTTTTTGTTGTAATGAAAAAATTATCTTTGCACCTTTAATAAGGAAGACTACTCCAACATAAAATATAATAATTTAATTAGATATAAAATGTCTACAATCACAGGTAAAGTTTCTCAAATTATTGGTCCAGTTATTGATGTTGAATTCAATACTGAAAACAACGAACTTCCTAAAATTTATGATTCATTAGAAATTACAAAAGCTGATGGATCTATTTTAGTATTAGAAGTTCAACAACACATAGGTGAAGATACAGTTAGAACTATTTCTATGGATGCCACAGATGGTTTACAAAGAGGTGCAGAAGTTGTAGCTACTGGAAATCCAATCCAAATGCCTATTGGAAATGACATTTATGGTCGTTTATTTAACGTTACAGGAGACGCTATAGATGGTCTGGGTAACTTAAGCAAAGAAGGTAAAGATGGATTATCTATCCATAGAGCAGCGCCTAAATTTGAAGATTTATCTGTATCTACAGAAGTTTTATTTACGGGTATCAAAGTTATCGATTTAATTGAACCTTATGCAAAAGGAGGTAAAATTGGATTGTTTGGAGGTGCAGGTGTAGGTAAAACTGTATTAATTCAAGAATTAATTAACAACATCGCAAAAGGACATGGAGGTTTATCTGTATTTGCAGGTGTTGGTGAAAGAACAAGAGAAGGAAATGACTTGCTTCGTGAAATGTTAGAATCTGGTATTATCAAATACGGTGATGACTTTATGCATTCTATGGAAGAAGGAGGTTGGGATTTAACAAAAGTAGATAAAGCTGGGATGAGAGATTCTAAAGCAACTTTTGTTTTTGGTCAAATGAATGAACCACCAGGAGCACGTGCAAGAGTTGCCTTATCTGGATTAACTATTGCAGAATACTTTAGAGATGGAGCTGGTGAAGCTCAGGGTAAAGATGTTCTTTTCTTTGTAGATAATATATTTAGATTTACACAAGCTGGTTCTGAAGTATCCGCACTTTTAGGACGTATGCCAACAGCTGTAGGTTATCAACCTACTTTAGCAACTGAAATGGGAGCAATGCAAGAACGTATTACTTCAACAAAAAAGGGATCTATTACTTCTGTTCAAGCCGTTTATGTTCCTGCAGATGATTTAACAGATCCTGCACCTGCAACAACGTTTGCTCACTTAGATGCTACAACAGTATTATCTCGTAAAATAGCAGAGTTAGGTATATATCCAGCAGTAGATCCATTAGATTCTACTTCAAGAATTTTAACCGCAGATATTTTAGGTGATGAACACTATGACTGTGCGCAAAAAGTAAAAGAAATCTTACAGCGTTATAAGGAACTACAAGATATTATTGCAATTTTAGGTATGGAAGAATTATCTGAAGAAGATAAATTAGTAGTACATAGAGCTAGACGTGTGCAACGTTTCTTATCACAACCTTTTCATGTAGCAGAACAATTTACTGGTATTCCTGGAGTTTTAGTTGATATCAAAGACACCATAAAAGGATTTAATATGATTATGGATGGAGAGTTAGACAAATATCCAGAAGCTGCATTCAACTTAAGAGGATCAATTCAAGACGCAATTGATGCTGGTGAAAAGATGTTAGCTGAGGCGTAGATAAATCCAAATGCTGAACACAATTCAGTATTTTAAATAATTAATAAGATCCTGATTAGAATTCAGGATAGTTAAATAAGTTTAACTATGTTTTTAGAAATTGTAAGTCCAGAAGCTATTTTATTTTCATCAGAGGTAGATGCTATTGCAGTACCAGGTGAACATGGTGAGTTTCAAATGTTAAATAATCACGCACCAATTGTTGCAAACTTAAAAGAAGGTATTGTAAAAATACATGTACATTCTCAGCAAAACTTAAAGCTAGAAAATTTAAATAGCTTGTTAGTTCCACATGCAGAAGATGCTAAAGTTTTAACATTACAAATTAATTCTGGAACTTTAGAATTTAATGATAATAAAGCAATTGTATTAGCAGACTAACTGCAATTCATTTAAAATAAAAAAAATCTCAAAATTTATTTTGAGATTTTTTTTGCTTAAAAGATTCTTATACAAACTACTTTTTCTAATTTTAGTAAAATTAAAACAACAATTCAAGTCTTTATGAGTGTATAAATAAAAGAGACACTCTTTAAAAATATTGTAAATTTGTACTATGGAAGAAACAAATAGACAGCGAAAAATTGCAGGTGTTCTGCAAAAAGATTTAGTAGATGTGTTGCAAAAAGCAGCACAAGACGGAATGAAAGGTGTAATCATATCTGTTTCTAAAGTGCATGTTACTTCAGATTTAGGAGTAGCCAAAGTATATTTAAGTGTCTTTCCTTCAGATAAAAGAGATGCTTTGGTTAAAGGGGTGCAATCAAATACTGTTCTAATTCGTCACGAAATGGCAAAAAGAACAAAAAATCAATTACGTAGAATGCCAGAGTTGTTATTTTTTGGAGACGATACTTTAGATTATTTAGAAGAAATAGATAAATCTTTAAGTGGTCTAGATGACGATCCTATCAAAAATCCAGAAGTGCTTCCACCAAGAAAAAAACTTTAATCAAACTCAAAAAAAATACTGAATTTTTCATACTACATAGCTAGAAGATATTTATTTACAAAGACTAGTAATAATGCTATAAATATAATTACTATTATCGCTTCTTTTGGAGTAATAGTTAGTTCTTTAGCACTTTTTATTATTCTTTCTGGATTCTCAGGATTAAGAACTTTTAGTTATAGTTTGTTGGATGTTTCTGATCCAGATATTAAAATTACTTCTACAAAAGGTAAATCTTTTATTTTAGATAAAAATATTAAGCAACATATTGAAGATAAATCTTCTATTTTAGGGTACTCTAAAGTAATTGAAGAACGTGTTTTTTTAGAATATGCGGATAAAAATGAAATTGCTTACATAAAAGGTGTAGATGATAATTACACTACTATTACAAAAATAGATAGTGCAATTTATATTGGAGATTGGTTAGATAAGAACTATAGAAATACTGCAATTATTGGAAGAGCAACTGCATTAAAACTCTCTTTAGGCGTTAATAGTTATGGTAAACCCTTAACGATTATGGTGCCAAAACCAGGTAAAGGATTTATAAATCCGACAAATGCTTTTTACAAAATGGAAGTTCAGATTCTAGGGATATATTCAGGAACCGAAGAGTTTGAAAGTAAATATGTTTTTGTAACTTTAAATCAAGCTAAAAATCTTTTAAAATTTAAAGACAACCAAGTATCAGCACTAGAACTTAAAATTAAAGACACAGATAACACAGATGCTGTAGCAGAAAAACTTCAAAATTTGTTAGGTACTGCTTATACCGTTAAAACCAAAGAACAACTAAATGAGGTTTTTTATAAAGTGATAAATACAGAAAATTTTGTATCCTACCTTATTTTTACTTTAATCATTATCATAGCCTTATTTAATGTAATTGGAGCTATTATTATGATGATTATAGATAAAAAACAAAACTTAAAAACCCTATATAGCTTAGGTTTAACCATAGAAGAGATTAAGAAGATTTTTAGATATCAAGGTTTTTTATTAACATGTTTTGGAATGTTAGTCGGTTTACTTTTAGGAATTATTTTAGTTTTATTACAAGACAGTTATGGATTATTTATGATTACAGAATCGTTAGCTTATCCTGTAGAACTTCAATTATACAATGTATTTATTGTAATCTTTACAATAACCGTTTTAGGTTTTTTTGCTGCCAAAATAGCAAGCAGTAGAATTAATAAAAAATTTATTGAAAAATAAGATGTTTAACTTTTTTAAAATAACGTGTGGTTTTGCTTTTTTTCTTTTGTCTATAGGATGTGTTACTACAAATACAAAAAGCACTCGTAACCTATGTCTAAAAGAAAATAGAATTATAAAAGATTACGCGAAGCAACAAAAGAACTATAGCTTAGAAATACCCAATAATTGGGTTGGTTTTTTTGATACACATTGTATGTTAGCTTATAAACCTAAAACATCTGTAAAACAGAAACCGTACATCGTAGTTCAAGTATTAGATAAAACGAGTATAAAAGTAAGTACTGGTATCACAAACTTAGAAGAATTTACGAATGATTATGTGAAACATATTATTGCAAAAAACACAAATCCCCAATTGAACGTAAGTTATCAAGAACATTCTTTGTATAAAAAATATTCCGTTATTAGTTATAAAACATCTTTTTTAGGAAATATTTATACAAGTCTAACTATTAGTTTTTACTATAATTCAAAACCTTTTAGGTTAACTTATTTTGCACAAATTGATGAGTTCGAAAATTATTTAGAAGATTTTACAACTATGCTAGAAACATTTAGAATTACAGTATAATGATAAAACATAGTCTTATTGTAGTTATTTTATTCGCGCTCTTTTCTTGTTCTTCTTTAAAAAGAATAGAAAAATCTTGTGAAAAAAATCCTTTTCAAGAATTAGATAGTACCCAAAGAGCAAATCAAAATCTTAGGTATACAATTCAAACGCCCAAATCCTGGAAAAAGGGAAGAACAAGCGATGGAGATTCATACGTTTTAGATGGAAAATTTATAGATTCCTTAGGTTATTTTAGTACGAAAGCAAGTGTTTATGTAAGTAGAAACGCCATAAGAGAAACTTGTAATGATAAAGCTTTTTGGATAGAGGATTATCTTGATTATTATATAGATTTTATAAATAGATGGTATTCTGATACTACATTTAAATATTTACTTTTAAAGGGAAAGCATAAATTTTATCAAGCAATCTATATTATAAACTATTCAAACAAAACACCAGACTCAAGGTTATTTAAGTACACTACGTTTTTATTTTTTAAAGAGAATATTGGGTATTCACTAACATATGTTTCAGAGCCAAAACACTATGAAACCTATTTGCCTGAAGTAGAAAAAATGATCAATTCTTTTAGTATTTTGGAATAAATGTCCAAAATATAGCATCCTTATTGATTGTTTTATTAAGGATTAAACTCAGGAATAAGAGTATTCCCAAACTTCGCTTCTACTTCATCAAATGTTTTAAAAACTGTAGCAGGGTCATCTGAGGTAACCATTTTTAAGCGATATTCTTTAAAATGAGGAATACCCTTAAAATAATTGGTATAATGTCTTCTGGTCTCTACAACTCCTAAATGCTCTCCCTTCCAATCTATAGCCATTTCTAGGTGTCTTCTAGCGACTTTAGTTCTTTCTGCAATAGAGGGTTTTGGAAGATGTTCTCCTGTTTTAAAAAAGTGTTTTACTTCATTAAAAAACCAAGGGTAACCTATAGATGCTCTTCCAATCATAGCTCCATCTAAACCATACTTATCTCTCATTTCCATCGCTCTTTCTGGAGTAGTAACATCCCCATTACCAAAAACAGGAATATGCATTCTTGGGTTATTTTTTACAGCTGCAATAGGCACCCAATCTGCGTTACCTTTATACATTTGAGCGCGCGTTCTACCATGTATAGATATCGCTTTACAGCCAACATCTTGTAAGCGTTCTGCTACTTCGACAATACGTATAGAGTCATGATCCCAACCTAACCTTGTTTTAACCGTTATTGGTAATTTAGTATGCTTTACCATAGCTTCTGTTAGAGAAACCATAAGGTCTATATCTTTTAAAATACCCGCTCCTGCTCCCTTAGAAACCACTTTTTTTACTGGACAGCCAAAATTAATATCAATAATATCAGGATTTGATTTTTCTACAATTTCAATGGTTTTTAACATAGAATCTAAATTGGCTCCAAAAATTTGAATTCCAACAGGTCTTTCCTTTTCATAAATATCTAACTTAATTACACTCTTTGCAGCGTCTCTAATTAATCCCTCAGAAGAAATAAACTCTGTATACACTACATCAGCTCCATTTTCTTTACATAAAGCCCTAAATGGTGGATCAGAGACATCTTCCATTGGCGCAAGCAGCAATGGAAAATCAGGAAGTTCTATTGTATCTATCTTTACCAAAATAAATTAGTTTTTTGCAAAATTACTCTTTTTATGTGTTAAAACCCAAAGACCGTAAAAACCTAAACAAAATTCTCCAATAGTACCAATTAGAAAACCAATTGTTGGAATGCCATCTAAAAAATAACTAAGTACTCTACCAAAACCCAAGCCTAACATAAAGACAACATTACTAATTAATGCTGTTTTTAAATATTGTTGTTTAAAAACACCTACTACCCAAAGCACAGCGCAACCCAAATAGAAGCCCATAACAGCTTTAAAAAAATGATGTTCATCTACCGTTTTTAATTGAATATTAAATACGGATGCAGGGTTAACACCATAAACAAAAGAAACAGGGATTACAATACAAATAGATATAATTAAATGAATTTTTTGTTGTATTGGTTTTAGCTTTCGGTCCATCTACTAAAAAACCCTTACAATATTAAATCCGAAGACTAAATCACCTTCTGCATAAGATATAAAAGCAGGCTCGTTCGTAGATTGAGCATTGGTAAATAATAACTGAAAAACATGACCACCAGTTTCTATGTCTACTCCAAAAGCAAAAGCATCAGAAAAAGGAGAGTTACTTGGCCTACTAAAGTTGTGAATATATTCGGCATTTAAACTCATTCTTTTACTCATCTTTAATCGCCCACCAAACCCCATAGCAAATTGATTGTGCTGCGCCTGAGCAACTATATTTAAATCTTGGAGGTTTTGTCTTACATAACTAGGGGCCAATTCAAGAGAAAAGTTGTTAGAAAAGCGTCTGGAAATTAATAGTTGATTTGCATAACTATACCTATCAGATGGTTGTAGCTCAGGAAAATTATTTTCGTCCAATAATGTATTTATGTTTATGGTGCTATATCCGACTATTGTTAAAGGAAAACGATTTGATTGCTTTACAAGCATAAATTTTAAAGCACTTGCCAATGTTCTATTGTAAGATTCTCTACTAACACTCAATTGAACACCATTCCAAAAACTATAGGCAAGTTGTATTTTTGTAATTGCATTGTCTAAACCAAAAAAAGTGTCGAATCCATTTTTTAGAGGACCAAAACGATGCGATACATAAAGGTATAAATCTCCTTTATCTCCAATTTTTGTAGATTGTAAATTGCCAATTTTCATTGCTTTGAATGCTAGAGGGTCAAATGTCAAATTCGTTTCTGTCTCTTCATTTAATTCTTCCATTAAATCATTTTGGGCTAAAAGCGGAAATGAACACACAAATAATAGGTTCAAAAATACTAGGATACGTTTCATAATGTTGGAATAATTTTTATGCATTGGTCTAATTTTAACTCCTCTAGTACATCATCATAACCAATGATGCGACCTTTTAAGCTAACTAATGTATTTAATTTAAAATTGGCAACGTCTTGTTCTTCTTTAAGCTGACAATATATTTGATTTTCTAAAGTAATCCCTTTGGAGCCAATTGCAGTTATTACCCCTTTTAATTGTACGATTTTAGAAGACCAAACAGTATCATTTTTTTGAAAATTGAACAGCAGATCTTTGGCAGAAGAGCTAAAAAAAACGGCTTTAGTTTCAATTTTTTCTGGAGCTTTCATTAAAAAAGTAAAACCTACATAGCAAGTACTACTAATTATTAGAAGCAGTGAAATTATAATTTTATACTTTTTTTTCAAGGACATAGTCTAAAGAGATATCAACTTTTTTAGCAATTTTTTTTCTTACAATAGCAGGGATTTCAATTTCAAAATCTTTGGGAGTAACAGAAAAATTTGCTTTAAAAGTTAACTGTTTTTTATCTTTCTTTAAAGAGGCAGTAGTTGTTATTTCTTTAGAAATACCTCTTATTGTAAGGATGCCTTTTAATGTGTAGTTAGATTTTTTATCAATTGTAGATAAATTAAAATCTACTAATTTTCCTTTAAAAGTTGCTTTCGGATAGGTATAAGACTCCATATAATTTTCATTAAAATGCTCTTGCATAAGTCCTATTTTAAATTGGAAAGCAGTCATGAAAAGTTGGGCAACAATCTCACCAGTACTTGTTTTTAGGAGCACTGTAGTACTCTTGTTTTTTGCTTCGATAGGCTCAAAAAAATCTACAGAGGCTTTAAAGTCGGTGGCACCTGTTCGCGTAAAATATTTTTGTGAAAAACAAGAGGTACCATATATTAAAAGTAATAAAAATAGTATTTTTTTCATAAGTAGTTTAATTTTCTAGAAAACCATCGGCCTCCCATTTATCAATAAGTGCTAAAATAGCTGCAGATAATCTTCCAGAAGATGGCATAGGGTTAGTAGTACTGTTCATTCTTTGAATAAGGTTCCCAAATTCTGCAGAATTCCGAACTTGAGTATAGTTTACCAAAGGTAAAAAACTTGCTTGTCCACCGTTAATATGACAATTGGTACAATGAGATTCCATTATTGTTTTAACATCCTTCTCATAGGTCACCAATTCTAAAATAGGAGTAACTTCTTCTAAAGGAATAACCGTTGTTGTGCAATTAGATAATGAAAGTACTAAAGTACAAAGCAGAATGATTTTATAGGTAGAAAGTTTCATTTTGTATGGCTGTAAATTTTACATCCTAAGATACGGATTATATCCGAGCTTTTTCTACTTTTTTATTGCTTTTCTTTTTGATGAATTTCTATTATAGGTACATTGTAGATAATTTACAAATAATGAATAAAATGAAGATTTTATTAGCAATGGGATTTTTTACAATCTCTTAAAGCACTCTTTTAAATTATTTTAATTTTAAGTAATTTTAAAAAGTTATTTAAAACATAGTCCATGGCTTTTACAAAAACACAAATTATCACACAAATTGAACACTTAATGCAGCAAAAGTTTACAAGTCCAAAAGAAGCTTTTGATTATTACGATACAAACAAAGATGGTTTTCTGACTAAAAATGATTTAAAACTTTTATTAAATGAAGTAAAAGTAAATTTATTAATAAGAAATGTAGTTGCAGAGTTTATGTTACAAAGTTTTGATAAAGATAACGATGGCTTGGTAAGTTGGCATGAATTTAAGGCAGCGATTAAAGAAACAAAGTTCAAATAATTTTTTGTTTTTCAGAAGTTCTTTTTTGTTTGAGAAGGCTTTTAAATAGCCTATCTTTGTAGATTGATAGTTGTTACTAAACGAAGTATGAAGAATATTAGAAATTTTTGTATAATAGCACATATAGATCATGGTAAAAGTACTTTAGCAGATCGGTTGCTAGATTATACAGGTTCTGTAACTGAACGTGAAAAACAAAATCAGTTATTAGATAATATGGATTTAGAGCGTGAACGCGGAATTACCATTAAATCTCACGCTATTCAAATGGACTTTGTTCACAATGGAGAGCCTTACATATTAAATTTAATTGATACTCCTGGTCATGTAGATTTTTCTTACGAAGTATCTAGGTCAATCGCGGCTTGTGAAGGAGCTCTCTTAATTGTAGATGCTGCACAAAGTATTCAAGCACAAACTATTTCTAACTTATACTTAGCCTTAGAAAATGATTTAGAAATTATACCCGTTTTAAATAAAGTAGATTTACCTTCTGCAAACCCAGAAGAAGTAACAGATGATATTGTAGATTTATTAGGTTGTGACCCAGAAGAGGTAATCCATGCAAGTGGTAAAACAGGTTTTGGTGTAGATAATATTTTAGAAGCAATTATCAATAGAATCCCAGCACCTAAAGGAGATCCTGAAGCACCATTGCAAGCTTTAATTTTCGATTCAGTTTACAATTCTTACAGAGGTATTGAAACCTACTTTAGAGTTATTAATGGAGAAATTAAAAAGGGTCAAGAAATAAAATTTATGGCCACAGGTAAAAATTATTTTGCCGATGAAATAGGTACTTTAAAACTAGAACAAGTTGTAAAGAAAACGGTTAAAACAGGTGATGTTGGATATTTAATTACTGGAATTAAAACTGCAAAAGAGGTAAAAGTAGGAGATACTATTACAGATGCTAAAAGACCAACTACTGAAATAATTGATGGTTTTGAAGATGTAAAGCCTATGGTTTTTGCTGGTATTTATCCAGTAGATACTGAAGATTACGAAGAATTGCGATATTCTATGGAAAAATTGCAATTGAATGATGCTTCTTTAGTATTTCAACCTGAAAGTTCAGCAGCCTTAGGATTTGGTTTTAGATGTGGATTTCTTGGAATGTTACACATGGAGATTATTCAAGAACGTTTAGAGCGTGAGTTTAATATGACTGTGATTACAACGGTTCCAAACGTTTCATACCATGCATTTACACACAAAGAGCCAAATGAGGTACTCATTGTGAATAACCCATCAGATTTACCAGAACCTTCAAAACTAAATAGAGTAGAAGAGCCATTTATAAAAGCTTCTATTGTTACAAAATCGGACTTTGTTGGTCAGGTAATGAGTTTATGTATCGAAAAAAGAGGTCAAATCGTAAACCAGACGTATTTAACTACAGAACGCGTAGAGTTAATTTTTGAAATGCCGCTTGCAGAAATTGTTTTCGATTTTTATGATCGCCTTAAAACTGTTTCCAAAGGGTATGCATCGTTTGATTACCATCCAATAGGAATGAAAGAATCAAAATTAGTGCGCGTAGATATTTTATTAAACGGAGATACAGTAGATGCGCTTTCAGCATTATTACACACCGATAATGCCTATACAATTGGTAAAAAAATTGTGGAAAAATTAAAAACATTAATTCCAAGACAACAGTTTGATATTCCTATTCAAGCTGCAATAGGAGCTAAAATTATTGCACGTGAAACTACCAAAGCATTACGTAAAGATGTAACTGCAAAATGTTATGGTGGAGATATTTCTCGTAAAAGAAAATTATTAGAGAAGCAAAAGAAAGGAAAGAAAAGAATGCGTCAGGTAGGGAATGTAGAAATTCCTCAAGAAGCTTTTATGGCAGTCTTAAAATTAAATGATTAAAATGAATAAGTTTAAAATTTAAGGACTTATAATTTTATCAGTCAGTATTGCTTTCATCTTCTTTTCAAAATTGAAAAATAATTCTCTAGATTTTATTTGCGGAATGTTATTGGCTTTGGGAATATCTTTGTCTTTAGGTTTTCTTCCGTATAAAAAATCATTAAAAAAATAATATGCCTTTTTGATATTTTCAAAAAGGCATATTAAAATAATTAAGTATTTTCTTAATCTCTTCCTCCAAGTATTTGAAGCCCCCAGTATAAAAGCATTGCAAGAGAACCAAGCGCAGCTACTAAATAGGTTCTAGCGGCCCATTTTAAAGCGTCTTTAGAACTAGCATACTCTGCTCTAGTAAGCATATTTTTATTTTGTAACCAAGCCAATGCTCTGTTACTAGCATCATATTCTACTGGAAGTGTAATAAAGCTAAATAGCGTTGCAAACCCCATCATTATTAACCCAGTAATTGCAATGTAAAATCCAAAACTAGAAACACCAGAAGCAGCTCCTAAAATTAATCCTCCAATTACAAGCCATTGAGAAAAATTAGACGACACACTTACAATAGGTACAAGTTTAGAACGCATGGTTAACCAATCGTATGCAGTTGCATGTTGGACAGCATGGCCTACTTCATGTGCGGCTACAGCAGCAGCAGCAGTCGTTCTTTGGTTGTAAACAGCTTCACTTAAATTTACAGTTTTATCTTTTGGATTGTAATGATCTGTTAATCGACCAGGAGTAGAAATAACCTTAACATTATATATCCCATGATCAGAAAGCATTTTTTCTGCAATTTCTGCACCACTCAATCCATTTTTTAAAGTTATTTTACTATATTTTTTAAATTTATTTTTTAATCTATTGCTTACCAACCAACTTCCTAAAGAGATTATACCGATAAGTATATAAAGTTCGAACATAATTTATAATTTTAAATTTCTATTTCAGATTTGTTTGATAAATTTACAACATAAATTATTCCAATTTTATTAATTTTTAAAATTTGATTTATAATTAACAAAAAGCGGTCAATTATTCGCCTTGAACTATTCATAAATGACAATATGACAAAAAAACCGAAGATTCTTATCGTTTATACAGGAGGAACTATTGGGATGATTAAAGATTATAAAACAAATGCTTTAAAAGCCTTTGATTTTAATCAAATCACCAAAAATATACCCGAATTATATCAGCTAAATTGTGCTATAGAAAGTATTTCATTTGATGAACCCATTGACTCTTCAAATATGACTATAGCTTCTTATCAGAAGATTGTAACGATTATAGAAACGCATTATAAAAATTATGACGGTTTTGTTATACTCTCTGGATCAGATACGATGTCATATGTGTCATCTGCGATAAGTTTTATGTTAGAGCATTTGCAAAAACCAGTAATTTTTACAGGTTCTCAATTGCCTATAGGAGACCTCAGAACGGATGCAAAAGAAAATCTAATTACCTCTATAGAAATTGCTTGTGCTCAAAAAGGAGGAAGGCCAATTGTCTCAGAAGTATGTTTGTATTTTGAATACAAATTATATAGGGCCAATAGAACCACAAAAATTAATGCAGAACAGTTTGAGGCTTTTACATCTATGAATTACCCGCCATTGGCAGAAAGTGGTGTGCATTTAAATTTTAACGAATACTATTTACTTAAACCAGAGTTAGATGCTGAATTAGTCGTTAGAAAAAAAATGAATAATAATATCGCTATTTTAAAACTTTTTCCAGGCATTACACCAAACGTCGTAGAAAGCGTATTGGCAACAAAAGATTTAAAAGGAGTTATTTTAGAAACATATGGATCTGGCAATGCATTAAATCAAAAATGGTTTTTAGAATTATTAAAAAAAGCAATTCACAAAAAAATAAAGATTATTAATGTAACGCAATGTGTTGCAGGGGCAGTATCTCAAGGACACTATGAAACCAGTATTGTTTTAAAAGAATTAGGAGTAATTAGTGGAAGAGATATTACAACAGAATCTGCAATTGCCAAATTAATGTACCTATTAAGTGAAAACTTATCCAATGAGGAATTTACTGGATATTTTGAAAAACCACTACGAGGAGAATTAACTTTGTAAGGTAAATTTCTAAAAAAAATAAAAAATCCTTAAAAATTTCAACAAAAGTTACTTAAAAAGAGAAAAGCATAAAAAAAAATTTTTTTATGCATAACATTTTTTGTTACTTGGCACTCTCTAAAAGGAAAAATATGTTTCGTGTAAAAAAAGTACATAAAACCGTAACATAATTTCTTAATTTGAGTTTAAAAATTTATATCTTTAACCCGTTAACTATTAAAATTAATTTATAACTAAGATGAAAAAAGTAGTAAATGTCTTATCTGTAACAGGATTTATGTTTTTTGGAGCTGTACAATCTACATTCGCTCAAGAAGCAGCAACTGAATCGCAAACATTTCACCAAGTATTAAAGCAAAACTTTATTGATGGTGGACCAGGATTTATGGGAATTGTATTAGTAGCTTTAATTTTAGGTTTAGCTATTGCCATTGAAAGAATTATTTATTTAAATATGGCAACTACTAATACTAAAAAATTATTAACAAACGTAGATGAAGCTTTAAGCTCAGGTGGAGTAGAAGCAGCTAAAGAAGTTTGTAGAAATACAAAAGGACCTGTAGCTTCTATTTTTTATCAAGGTTTAGATAGAGTTGACGAAGGTATTGAAGAGGCTGAAAAAGCTGTTGTTTCTTATGGAGGAGTTCAAATGGGACAATTAGAAAAAAATGTGTCTTGGATTTCTTTATTTATTGCATTAGCACCAATGCTTGGTTTCATGGGTACTGTAATTGGTATGATTGGAGCATTTAATGATATTGCTGTAGCTAATGATATTTCTCCAGCAGTAGTTGCAGGGGGTATTAAAGTAGCCTTATTAACAACTGTATTTGGTCTTATTGTGGCTATTATTCTTCAAATATTTTACAATTATATCGTTGCAAAAATTGACGGTATCGTAAATAACATGGAAGACGCTTCTATCTCATTGATAGATTTATTAGTAAAATATAAAAAATAAAAATTAATATGAAAAGTAATAAAATTTTAAATATTGTTATTGCTGGTATAGCTCTTATTGGAGGTATTCTTTTCATAAGAATTTTTATGGAAGACGCTCAAGATATTGAAGATAACATTGGTGATCTTCAGAATACTGTAGTTAGTCCTTTAATATCTTTCTCTACTTGGTTGTTTTATGCTGCAGTAGCAATAACCATTGGTTTGTCTTTAGTAAGTCTGGTAAGAAACCCAGAGAACCTAAAGAAAACATTAGGTGGTTTATTAATATTAGGTATTATTTTACTAGTTGCTTATTTCTTATCTGATAGTAATGTAGTATACAATGCTGCTGGCGAAATTGAACCAGGAGGAGAAGAAGGATCAGCAGTAAATAGATGGGTAGGGACAGGAATATGGTATAGCATTATCTTAGGAGTAATTGCAAGCGGTTTTTTTGTTTGGGACTTAGTAAAAGGATTAGTTAAATCATAATATATGGCAAGAAGAGATAACCCAGAAATTAACGCAGGTTCTATGGCAGACATCGCTTTTCTGCTATTAATTTTCTTTTTAGTAACAACTACAATGAATGTAGATTCAGGTATCTCTAAGAAGTTATCAGAAAAGCCACCAGCTGATTATGTACCACCAATCATTAAGAAAAAGAATATTTTTGAGGTAAACATTAATAGAAATAATGAACTTCTTGTAGAAGGAGAGCGTATGGATATTAAAAGCCTTAAAGATGAAGCTGTAAAGTTTATCGATAATGGTGGAGGTATAGGTAATCCTTCAGAGGATGGAACTCCTGGTAAAGAGTGTGATTATTGTCAAGGAGAAAGAAGTGAAGCTTCTTCAGACCATCCAAGTAAAGCAATTATTTCTGTTCAAAGTGATAGAGGTACTGATTATGGTACATATATTGTAGTTCAAAATGAGCTTTTAAAAGCGTATACAGAATTAAGAAATAGATTGTCTAGAGAACGTTATGGGATAAGTTATGACGAGTTAGAGCAAGCTTTTATAGACGCTAAGAAAAGCGCCGACTTAAAAAGCCAAGTAGATAAATTGAGAAGAAAAGTTGAAGATATTAAAACAGCTTATCCTCAAATCATTTCTGATGCAGAACCAACCTCATAATTAATTTAAATTTAAAACAAACACATGTCTAAATTTAGAAAAAAGAAAAAAGGAATACCAGCTGTTAATACAGCAGCCCTGCCAGACATTGTATTTATGTTGCTGTTTTTCTTTATGGTTACTACAACTATGAGAGAGACTAATTTAGTAATAGAAAATCCAAGATTACCTGGTGCAACAGAAATTAAAAAATTAGAAGATAAAAGTTTAGTAAGTACTATTTATATCGGTAAATCTAAAGATCCAAACAGAGATGGTGTAGGGTATAACAAAGTCCAGTTGAATGATAAAATTTCTTCTGCTGACCAAGTACCTGCATTTATTTTTAGTAAAAGGGATAAAATAGCTGAAGCATTACATCCTTTTATGACAACTTCTATTAAGGCAGATAAAGAATCTAATGTAGGAACAATTATAGATGTTAGACTTAAATTAAGAGATGTAAACGCTCTTAAAATTAACTACTCTACAACTGCTGCTACAGACAATTAATAGATTGTTTACGAACAATTAAAAAGGGCTAATTCATAAGAATTAGCCCTTTTTAATTCTAATTTAATACCTTTAACAAGGTAAAATAGTATATTTAAATTTTAAGATATAGCCGTGAAATATACATTCTTTATTTTGTGTTTTTTTGTAGGATATTTAGCAAATGCTCAAAAAGACACTCTTCAATTAGGAGCACATTACGCAGAAGATCAAATTTATGCCTCTGTTAATTATGCGCAGTTAAACAATCAACCTTCAGGCATATCTAAAAGTAGCTTTTCTTATGCATTTTCTATTGGTTTTATCAAAGATTTTACACTAAATAAGAAAGGAACTATCGCAATAGCTTTAGGTTTGGGGTATGGTTATGATTTTTTTAATCACCAATTAAAAGTGCAGGAATTAAATAACAGCACAATTTTCGATTTTGGAGCTAATTTAACGGCTAATACATTTTCTACGCATAATTTAGAATTTCCCTTAGAATTTAGATTAAGAACCTCAACAGCTAAAAAATATGATTTTTGGAGAATATATACAGGTGTTAAGTTTCTCTACAATTTAAAACATAATTTTA
The DNA here is from genome assembly GCA_938084845.1 of uncultured Polaribacter sp. Classification (GTDB taxonomy): domain Bacteria; phylum Bacteroidota; class Bacteroidia; order Flavobacteriales; family Flavobacteriaceae; genus Polaribacter. The sequence continues at coordinate 16,684 of CALKEB010000049.1, forward strand.
AATATACAGAGAATATTACCCCTACCTCATTTACCACTATTTCTAGCTTTAAAAAGCTTCAGTATGGCTTTACTCTTTCTGCAGGTTTTGACGAATATAATTTTAATGTATTTTATAGTTTAACTCCGCTATTTGAAGACGCCTTTTTAAATGGAGAAGAAATAAATACTTCTGTAATTAAATTTGGGTTTATATTTTACATATTATAAACTATATGCATCCCAAAAACAGTACTTATTCCAATTAAAAACCCAATATAAACTTCTTTTGGGCTGTGTGCTTTTAAATGTAATCTTGCGCTTCCTAAGAGGCCAGCAATTAGAAAGTTAATTATTATAATTAGCATGTAAGACTCATCAGATTTAAGTGCTACCATCATAAAAAAACCACAAGAAATACCTATAGATAGAAGGTGTATACTAGATTTAATACTAAAGTTTAGTAAGAAGTAGGTAATAATTAATCCTAGTGAGGTAGCATGAAATAAAAGAGAAATTTCCTCTAATATTAGTATTCTTTTAAATAAATTTCCAAGAGTATAAAATAAAACCACCATAATTGCTAAGGGAAGTTTTCTTTCTTTTCTTTTTTTTAATTGATAGCTATCAATTTTTTTTAGACTTTTTAATATGAATAAAAGAACTAAAGGTGTAAAATAGGTTGTTCCAAAAATGATTAGGATAGCGAGTAGCTTTTGGTAAGGTTCAATCTGCTTTGTAGTAACTAAAAAGTAGAGCATTATTCCAATTGTTGGCATTACAATTGGGTGAAATAATGTTGAAATTATTTTGTGAAAGCGCATTAGATTTCTTTTCTTAAACGAGCAACAGGTAAATCTAATTGTTCTCTGTATTTTGCTATAGTTCTTCTAGCAATTGGATATCCTTTTTCTTTTAAAATTAAAGATAATTTTTCGTCAGTTAATGGTTTTTTCTTGTCTTCTTCTGCAATTACATTTTCCAAAATATTTTTTATCTCTTTAGTCGAAATATCTTCACCTTGATCGTTTTTCATAGATTCTGAAAAGAACTCTTTTATAAGTTTTGTTCCATAAGGTGTTGCAACATATTTACTATTTGCAACTCTAGAAACAGTTGAAATATCCATACTAATTTTATCTGCAATATCCTTTAGAATCATTGGTTTTAATTTACGCTCATCTCCAGTTAAAAAATAGTCATATTGGTAATGCATTATTGTATTCATTGTTACTAGAAGAGTTTGCTGTCTTTGTTTAATAGCATCAATAAACCATTTTGCAGCATCAAGTTTTTGTTTGATAAAAAATACAGCATCTTTTTGAGCTTTGTTTTTTTTATTAGATTCTTGATAGCCTTTTAACATATTGTTATATTCTCTAGAAACATGCAGTTCAGGAGCATTTCTAGCATTCAGTGTAAGGTCTAATTCGCCATCAATAATTTTAATTGAAAAATCAGGTACTATTTGTTCTGCCATTTTATTATTACCGGCATAAGAACTTCCTGGTTTTGGATTTAGTTTTGAAATTTCAGTATTTATTTCTTTGAGTTCTACTTCAGAAATATTGAATTTTTCTTGAAGTTTTTTGTAATGTTTTTTTACAAAATGATCAAAAGCATTTTCTAAAACATTAATGGCTAATTGCCTTTGCTTATTGGTTTGTTTTGCTTTTAATTGTATGACTAAACATTCTTTTAAATTTCGTGCTCCAACTCCTGTAGGTTCTAAACTATGGACAACCTTTTTTAGGATATTTAAGACTTTTTCTTCTGTTGTAAATACGTTAGCTGTAAAGGCCAAATCATCTACTAAGTCTATTATTTCTCTTCTTATATAGCCACTATCGTCTATACTGCCTACTAAAAATTCAGCAATTGCCAGCTCTTCATCATCAAGATTAAATGTATTTAATTGATTTACTAATGACTGATGAAACGAGGTCCCAGCTGCGTAGGGAACATTTTTTTCTTCATCGTCTGAAGCATAATTATTTGCGTGTGTTTTGTAATTTGGAATTTCATCATCACTTAAATACTCATCAATATTGATGTCTGCTGCTTCAATTTTTTCGTTACCACTATCTTCATATTCATTCGGAAATTCATCTTCGCTGTCCAATTTTTCTTTACCTGTATCTAATGCAGGGTTTTCTTCAATTTCTTGCTTTAAACGTTCTTCAAAAGCCTGGGTAGGCAATTGAATAAGTTTCATCAACTGAATTTGTTGTGGCGATAACTTTTGTAAGAGTTTATATTGTAAACTTTGTTTAAGCATATACACAAATATAACAAATCAATACACAAAAAATCGCCATTCTATAAAGAATGACGACTGAATATTTTAGTTGTATTTATTTTTTAAAACTCTGCATTTTGTGGAGTCCTAGGGAAAGGAATTACATCTTTTATGTTATTCATTCCTGTGGCAAACTGAACTAATCTTTCAAAACCTAATCCAAATCCAGAATGAACAGCAGTCCCATATTTACGTAGATCTAAATACCACCACAGTTCTTTTTCTTCAATATCTAGTGCTTTCATTTTTTCTATTAAAACGTCGTAGCGTTCTTCTCTTTGGGATCCACCAACAATTTCTCCAATACCTGGAAAAAGAACATCCATTGCTCGTACAGTCTTACCATCATCATTTAAACGCATGTAAAAAGCTTTAATATTTGCAGGATAATCAAATAAAATTACCGGACATTTAAAATGCTTTTCTACTAAAAAACGTTCATGTTCAGATTGTAAATCTGCACCCCATTCATGAATAGGAAATTGAAATTTTTTCTTTTTATTAGGCTTAGAATTTCTTAAAATATCTATAGCTTCCGTATAAGAAACTCTTTTAAAATTATTATCTACAACAAACTTCAATTTTTCAATTAAGCTCATTTCACTTCGTTCTGCCTGTGGATTGCTTTTTTCTTCTTGTGTTAAACGTTGATCTAGAAAGGCTAAATCATCTTCACAGTTTTCTAATATATCTTTTAACACCGACTTTATAAAGTCTTCTGCTAAATCCATGTTACCATCTAAATCCATAAAAGCAACTTCAGGTTCAATCATCCAAAATTCTGCTAGATGACGCGTTGTATTAGAGTTTTCTGCTCTAAAAGTTGGGCCAAAAGTATATGCTTTTCCTAAAGACATGGCAAAAGTCTCTGCCTCTAATTGTCCAGAAACAGTTAAGTTTGTTTCTTTTCCAAAAAAATCTTTGGTATAATCTATTTTTCCGTCTTCTGTAACTGGTGCTTTATTATCTTCAAAGTTAGTTACTCTAAACATTTCTCCAGCACCTTCCGCATCTGAACCAGTAATTATAGGTGTATTTACGTAATTAAATCCATTTTCTTGAAAATACTTATGAACTGCAAAAGATAGTTTAGATCTTACTCGCATAACTGCACTAAACGTGTTTGTTCGCATTCTTAAGTGTGCATTTTCTCTTAAAAACTCAAAGCTATGTTTTTTGGGTTGTATTGGATATTCGTCGGGATTTGAATCGCCTAAAATTTCAATTTCGTTAACTTGTATTTCTACTCTTTGCCCTCTACCTTGACTTTCAACTATAATCCCTTTAATAGCAATGGCAGCACCTGTAGTAATTCTTTTTAAAGTTTCTTCTGCAGTGTTTTCAAAATCGATAACACATTGTATGTTTTTAATAGTAGAACCGTCATTTAATGCAATAAAACGATTACTTCTAAACGTTCTTACCCACCCCTTTACATAAACTTCTTGTAAAATTGTGCTCGATTCTAATAATTCTGCAACGTTACTCACTTTCATCTTTCTTTTTTCTTTGATTAATACAATGTCATTTACTAAAGTGTAAATATACTTTTTTGTAGGAAAATTTAAACAATAAAAAAATAGCTTTCTTTATTTTTAGATCTCCTGTTTTTCTTTTGGAGGTATGATTTTCATTGAGGGTTCTCTGAATACTTTTTGATTGGCTATTCTTTTCTCGAAAGTTAATAGTAAAGAAGGTAATAATAATAGATTAGAGACCATAGCTAATAATAATGTGACAGATACCAATCCGCCCAAAGCTATTGTGCCTCCAAAACTAGAAAGTGTAAATACGAGAAATCCAAAAAACAATACAATAGAAGTGTAAAACATGCTTACACCAGTTTCTCGTAAAGCTGCATAAACAGAAGGTTTAATTTTCCATTTATTTGCTATGAGTTCTTGCCTGTATTTAGCAAGAAAATGAATAGTATCATCGACAGAAATTCCAAAAGCAATACTAAACACTAATATTGTAGACGGTTTAATGGGTATTCCTAAAAATCCCATTAATCCTGCAGTAATTAATAATGGTAAAATATTAGGTAATAAGGATATTAAAATCATTTGTGGAGATCTAAACATCCATGCCATAAATAAAGCAATAAGTAGAATTGCTAAAGACAATGAAAAAACCAAATTTGTAATTAAGTAATTAGTTCCTTTTATAAAAACCAATGCTTTACCCGTTATGGAAACTTCAAATTTTTCTAAAGGAAATTCTTTTTCAATTACAGCTTGTAATCTTTTTTGAATTACATTCATTTTTTCTGTACCAATATCTTTCATAAATGTAGTAATTCTTGCATAACGCCCTGTAGTATCTACAAAGGTGTTTAACATGCCAGCATCACTATTTGAATTTTTTGTGTAAGAAAATATGTAGTTTTGTTCTTGGCTAGTAGGAAGTTGGTAATATTTTGGATTCCCTTTATAATAAGCTTGTTTAGAATATTTAACCAGATTTACTACTGATATTGGTTTAGATAATTCTGGAAACGAAGTAATTGTCTCGTTCAATTTATCCATTTTCTTTAGCGTGGATAATTTCATTACTCCTTTTTCTTTCTTGGTATCTATAAAAATCTCTAAAGGCATAATGCCTCCAAATTCTTGTTCAAAGAATTTAATATCTTTATAGAAACCCATACTTTTTGGCATGTCTTCAATTAAACTACCAGAAACTTTTATTTTATAAACGCCAATAATTCCTAAAACAATAATTAGAACAGTGGCAAAATATATAGAAATCCGATTATTTCTTACCGTTTTCTCCATCCAATTTACCACATTTTCTATCCATTTTCTCTCTAAATGGCTTAAATGTTTCTTTTTTGGCGGAGACATAAAGCTGTAAATAATAGGTATAATAAGTAGCGCTAAAATAAAGATACTTACAATATTCACTGAGGCTAAAATTCCAAACTCTCTTAACAATGAACTCTTTACAAAAACAAAAGTTGCAAAACCAGAGGCAGTTGTAATATTTGTCATTAAAGTGGCATTTCCAATTTTAGAAATTACACGTTGTAAAGCCTTTGCTTGTTGGCCATGTTTTTTTATTTCTTGTTGGTATTTATTAATAAGAAATACAGCATTAGGGACACCTATAACTATAATTAAAGGGGGTATAAGTGCAGATAAAACAGTAATTTCAAAACGGAATAAACCAATAAATCCAAAAGCCCATGTTACTCCAATCATCACCACTAAAAGCGTAATAAAAGTGGCTCTATAGGACCTAAAAAAGAAGAAAAATATAAGGGCTGTAATTAGCAATGCTCCCAACACAAACAACATAATTTCATCTTGGATGTTTTGTGCATTTAAAGTTCGGATATAGGGCATACCAGAAATTCGAATATCTACATTATAATCATTTTCAAACTTTTCTACTATAGGAATAAGTGTATCAAAAATAAATTCTTTACGCTTTGGTGTATTTATGATCTCTTTTTTTACGTAAATAACTGTTTGTAAGGTTCCTGTTTCTTTATTAAATAAAAGATTATCATAAAAAGGAAGTTTCTCAAAAAGTTGTTTTTTTATTTGAAGTACTTCTTCGGATGTCGAAGGGTTTTTTTCATAAAGTGGTTCTAAAATAAATTTTCTTTTCTTACGATCTGCTTTTAATTTTTGAACATCTGCAATAGAAAGAGAGAAGTCAATTTCTTCTAAATCGTCAAACTGATCTACGAGGCTGTTCCAAGCATTAAATTTTTTGGGGGTAAAAATTGTCGAATCTTTAATTCCTAAAATAACCAGGTTACCTTCTTCTCCAAAAACATCTAAAAAAGCATTGTATTCTAGGTTGGCCTCATGGTTTTCTGGAAGTAGGTTCGCTTCTGTATATGAAAACTTCATATACTTCATTTGTGAGGCAAGTAACGCTGTTACTATTGCGATTCCTATTAAAACCAGATAACGGTTTCTAAGGATGATACCTGCCACTTTGGTCCAAAAATTCATGTGCTATTTTTTATTTAACTAATAAAGGTGATAAAAAAAGAGTGTTTTTTAAAACACTCTTTTTTTAATTAAGAAATCTTAAATGGTCATGATTTCTTTTTCTTTTACGGCTAATTTGTCGTCTATATTTTTTACAAAAGAATCTGTTAATTTTTGCACATCATCTTCTGCAATTTTTTTCATATCGTCAGAGATTTCTACTTTTTTGATCTCATTATTGGCATCTTTCCTTGCGTTTCTGACTCCAACTTTTGCATGTTCAGCTTCAGCTTTTGCTTGTTTGGCTAAACCTTTTCTTCTTTCTTCTGTTAACGGCGGTACGTTAATCATTATCAAGTCACCATTATTCATTGGATTTAAGCCAAGATTAGCAATTTGAATTGCTTTTTCTATCGGTTGTAGCATACTTTTTTCCCAAGGCTGAATACTTAATGTTCTAGCATCAGGAGTATTTACATTTGCAACTTGACTTAACGGTGTTTGCGAACCATAATAATCGACCATAACTGTACTAAGCATTGCAGGTGTTGCTTTGCCTGCTCTAATTGATATTAGTTCTTTTTCTAAATGCGAAATGGCATTTGACATAGCCTCTTTAGCAGTATCTAATATAAATTCAATTTCTTCGTTCATGTTGTTTAAATTTTAAAACACAGATTTTTAATTTTCTACAATGGTACCCACCTTTTCTCCAGAAACTAACTTAATTAGGTTCTTTTGTTTATTCATGTCAAAAATAATAATTGGTAATTTATTTTCTTCACTTAGTGTAAATGCAGTCATGTCCATTACTTTTAAACCTTTTGCAATAACATCTTTAAATGTTATGGTATCAAATTTAATAGCATCTTTTACTTTTTCTGGATCTGCAGTATATACTCCATCTACTCTAGTTCCTTTTAAAATTGCATCTGCGTGAATTTCTATGGCTCTTAAAACAGCAGCAGTATCGGTAGTAAAGTATGGATTTCCTGTACCTGCTCCGAAAATAACAACTCTTCCTTTTTCTAGGTGTCGTATTGCTTTTCTTTTTATATAAGGTTCTGCTACTTCTTTAATTTCTAGAGCTGTTTGCAAGCGGGTGTGCACATTTTCATCTTCTAGGGCACTTTGCAAAGCAAGTCCGTTTATACAAGTAGCTAACATTCCCATATGGTCTCCTTGTACCCGATCCATTCCGTTTGCAGCACCAGACACTCCTCTAAAAATATTACCACCACCAATCACAATTGCTACCTCAATTCCTTTTTCTACAACTTCTTTAATTTCTTTAGCATATTCAGCAAGACGTTTTGGATCTATACCATATTGGCGTTCTCCCATTAACGCTTCTCCACTTAATTTTAAAAGGACTCTTTTATATTGCATTTTGTATTGCGATTTGATGATCTTGTTCTTTGTAAACAAGAAATTTTGAGTTATGCAAAATTAATGTTTTTTTTTATTTATAAGGAAATGTGTCTTATTGTTTTAGTTTTTAAATAATTAACCAAAACGAAATAACTGAAATTGAACTATTTAAACTTTTGCAGGCTTAATTAAATTGACTAATTTTGCACTCGATTTTTTAAGAACTAGAGATTTACAAGAAATGAATATTACAAAAGAAAACGTAGATGCATTAAATGCAGTTGTAAAAGTTGATATTGTTGCAGATGACTATCAAGAAAAAGTAGCAAAAGTATTAACAGATTATCGTAAAAAAGCAGACATTCCAGGATTTAGAAAAGGGCATGTACCTATGGGGATGATTAAAAAACAGTATGGACAATCTGTAATGATCGATGAGGTTAATAAGTTAATACAAGATTCATTAAATAAATTTTTAACTGAAGAAAAGTTAGATATTTTAGGTAATCCTTTACCAAGAGTAAATGAAGATTTTAATTGGGATGCAGATACTTTTACTTTTGAATTTGAATTAGGTTTAGCGCCTGAGTTTAAAGTAGATTTATCAGCAGAAAATAAAGTAAAACAATACAATATTGTTGCAACGGATGAATTAATTGACGAAGAAGTTAAGAATATTCAAACACGTTATGGTAAAATGAGTGCTTTAGAAACTGCTACTGCTGATGCTAATGTTACTTCTACTTTTGTAAATGAAGATGCAAACATCAATAAAAAATCGTCTTTTTTAGTAAGTGATTTAAAAGGAAAAACTAACGAGAAGAAAGTTATTGGTGTTGCTGTTGGAGATGTAATTGAGTTAAGCACTAAAAAATTATTTCAAGACGAAAATAAATTACAGCATATTTTAGGAATAGACAAAGAAGTTGCTGATAGTTTAGATGTAAAAGTTACAGTTACCATTGAGGAGATTACAAAAACAGATCCTGCAGATTTAGATAAAGAATTATTTGATAAACTTTTTACTGACGGTAGTGTAACTACTGTAACACAGTTAAGAGAGAAGATAAAAGAAGATGCAGAAAAGCAATTTGCACAACAAGGCGATCAGCAATTATTAAATGCCGTTCAAGAGTATTTGATTGAAAATACAAAATTTGATTTGCCTGCAGAATTTTTAAAAAAATGGTTAGCAACAGCTGGTGAAAAAGAGTTAACAACAGAAGAAGCCGCTGCAGAATACGAAAAATCTGAAAAAGGATTGCGTTATCAACTCATAGAAAGTAAGATTATGAAAGATAACGACATTAAATTAGATTATAAAGAATTGGTAGATTACGCTAAAGGATTTATACGTCAGCAGATGGCTCAATTTGGTAATATGAATCCAGAAGAAAAAGAATTGGATGATATTGCTGGTAGAATACTACAAAATCAAGACGAAGCTCAGAAATTACAGGGCCAACTTATAAGTCAAAAATTATTAGCCTTTTTTAAAGAAAATATGAACTTCAAAACAAAAGAAGTTACTTACGAGGCTTTTATCAAAGAGGTTTATAAATAAGAGATTTTAAATTTCAGTACCAAGAACCTGAGCCAATAACTCAGGTTCTTTGTTTTTTATGGTGCCCGTTATTAAGAGAATAGTTCTTATCTTTACAACACCAATAATTTAAAGAAATGTAAACATGAATTACGGAAAAGAGTTCGAGAAATATGCTACAAAACACCATGGTATAAGTAGCACTAGTTATACAAAAATTACAAGCAGTTTAACGCCATACATTATGGAAGAGCGCCAAATGAATATTACTCAAATGGACGTTTTTTCTCGTTTAATGATGGATAGAATTATCTTTTTGGGAACTGGTATAAACGATCAAGTTGCAAACATTATACAAGCACAATTACTATTTTTAGAAAGTGTAGATGCTAATAAAGACATCTCTATTTATATTAATTCTCCAGGTGGTGGGGTTTACGCTGGTTTAGGGATCTATGATACCATGCAGTTTATAAAGCCAGATGTGGCTACTATATGTACTGGTATGGCTGCTTCTATGGGAGCTGTATTAATGTGTGCAGGAGAAAAAGGGAAACGTTCTGCTTTACCACACTCTAGAATTATGATTCACCAACCTTTAGGGGGTGCCCAAGGACAAGCATCAGATATAGAAATTACAACTAGAGAAATTTTAAAGCTAAAAGATGAACTCTATGCAATTATTGCAAATCATTCTGGCCAAACGATAGAAAAGGTTCATAGCGATTCTGATAGAGATTATTGGATGAAAGCAGATGAGGCAAAAGCGTATGGAATGATTGATGAGATTTTAGCAAGAAAATAATTATGTAGCTTAACTCTTTTTGTAAATTGCAAAAAAAAGGAAAGCAAAATCAGGAATAAATGTCGAAAGAAGAAAATTTAGAGTGTTCCTTTTGTGGACGTAAAAAAGCAGAGACAGATCTGCTGATTGCTGGAATGGACGCGCATATTTGTGATAAATGTATAGAACAAGCACATGGGATTGTAGAAGAAGAAATCTCTGAAGCAAAATCTACTAGTTTATCTAAAGATTTAACACTAAAAAAACCAAGAGAAATTAAAGATTTTCTAGATCAATACATCATAGGTCAGGATGAAACCAAAAGAGCTATGGCTGTTGCTGTGTATAATCATTACAAAAGATTGCTTCAAGATAAGAATACAGATGATGATGTAGAAATAGAAAAATCTAATATTGTTTTAGTTGGAGAAACAGGTACAGGTAAAACCTTAGTAGCAAAAACAATTGCAAAAATGTTAAATGTCCCTTTTTCTATTGTTGATGCAACAGTTTTAACACAAGCAGGTTATGTAGGTGAAGATGTAGAAAGTATTTTAAGTAGGCTTTTACAAGTTGCAGACTATGACGTGGAAAAAGCAGAAAGAGGTATTGTATTTATCGATGAGATTGATAAAATTGCAAGAAAAGGAGATAATCCTTCAATTACAAGAGATGTTTCTGGAGAAGGAGTACAACAAGCATTGTTAAAGTTATTGGAAGGTTCTGTTGTAAACGTAGCTCCAAAAGGAGGTAGAAAACACCCAGAGCAAAAGTTTATAGAAGTTAATACAAAAGATATCTTGTTTATTGCAGGGGGGGCTTTTTCAGGAATTGATAAAATTATAAGTAAACGTTTAAACAGGCAGGCTGTTGGATTTGGCGCTTCTTTAGAAGAAGATACCTTAGATAAAGACAATTTGTTACAATATATTACTCCTTTAGATTTAAAATCTTTTGGTTTAATTCCAGAAATTATTGGTCGTTTACCTGTGCTTAGTTTTATGAATCCTTTAGATGCAAAAACACTAAGAGCTATTTTAACAGTACCAAAAAACGCTATTATTAAACAATACAAAAAGTTGTTTTTAATGGACAATGTGGAATTTACAATAGAAGAGGAAGCATTAAATTATATTGTAGACAAAGCAGTTCATTATAAATTAGGGGCTAGAGGGCTACGTTCTTTATGTGAAGCTATTTTTACAGATGCAATGTTTGATTTACCAAGTTCTGATGAAAAAACATTAAACGTAACAAAAAACTATGTGGAGGCAAAACTTTCTAATACTACTTTAAAAAAGTTAAAAGCTACATCTTAATTTAAAAGTAAAGCTAAGCCTAACTTTTATCTTTAAATTTTTTAGACCTCATAGGTATAAAAACCTTTGAGGTCTTCTTATATTTGTTTTTATAATTTATGTTTTCATGATTTCTAGAAGTACCATAGACCGCGTTTTTGAATCTGCAAGAGTAGAAGAGGTTATTGGTGAGTTTGTTCAATTAAAAAAAGCGGGAAGTAATTTTAAAGGATTAAGCCCTTTTACAGACGAAAAGTCACCTTCATTTATGGTCTCTCCAGTAAAGCAGATTTGGAAAGATTTTTCCACAGGAAAGGGAGGTAATGCTATTTCTTTTTTAATGGAACATGAGCATTATTCATATCCAGAGGCTATTAAATGGTTGGCTAAAAAATACAATATAGAGATCGAGGAAACAGCGCAAACTGATGAACAAAAAGCGCAAATGAATGAGCGCGAAAGTATGTTTTTAGTTTCTAAGTTTGCAAAAGACTATTTTCATGATTTACTTTTAAATAGTAATACAGGTAAAGCAATTGGGTTAAGCTATTTTAAAGAAAGAGGTTTTACTGATGAAATAATTAAAAAATTTGATCTCGGATATTGTTTAGATGAATGGGATAACTTTACTAAAGCATCTTTAAATAAAGGCTATGATTTAAAATACTTAGCAGCTACAGGCTTAACAATAGTTAAAGAAAATAAACAATTTGACCGTTTTAAGGGACGTGTGTTGTTTCCTATACATTCCATGTCTGGAAGAATTTTAGGCTTTGGAGGTAGAATTTTAAAAACAGATAAAAAAGCAGCTAAATATTTAAACTCTCCTGAAAGTGATATTTATCATAAAAGTAAAATTCTATACGGAATTTTTCAAGCTAAAAAAGAAATAGCAAAACAAGATAATTGTTACCTAGTAGAAGGGTACACAGATGTAATCTCTTTTAATCAATCAGGAATAGAAAATGTTGTAGCATCGTCAGGTACAGCACTTACTTCAGATCAAATTCGATTGGTTAATAGGTTGACCAAAAATATCACTGTACTTTTTGATAGTGATGCTGCAGGGATAAGAGCTTCTATACGAGGGATAGATTTAATCTTAGAACAAGGAATGAATGTTAAGGTTGTGCAATTTCCAGATGGAGAAGATCCAGATAGTTTTGCAAAATCTCATACCAATTCTGAACTCAAAGAATTTTTAGAAAATGCTTCTCAAGATTTCATCAACTTTAAAGTCTCACTTTTATTAAAAAGCACCGACAACGATCCGATTAAAAAAGCAGGGGTTATTAGAGACATTGTAACAAGTATCTCTAAAATTCCAGATTCCATACAAAGAGAAGTTTATATTCAGGAATGTTCCAGAATTATGGAAATTTCAGAACGTGTGTTGTTTAGTGAGTTGGCTCAGCTACTAAAAAAAGAAGTTTCGGATCAAAAAAAGAAAATAGCAATTGCTTCTAAAAAAAATCAAGATCCAAACCAGCCACCACCAGAATACTTTGCTGAGTTAGCGAAATCTCAAATGGGTGTTGTAAAAGGGGGGGCAGTTTCATATAATAAAATAGATGAACTTTCTATTTTAGAAAAAGAAATTATACGAATTTTATTACTTTTTGGAAATGAGGAAGTAGATTTTTTAGAAGAAGTAATCACAGTAGACGAAGACGGAAAAGAAACCATAACCTCTAGGGTATATAAAAATACAGTGTCAGCTGAAATTTATGTCCATTTACATGATGATGAAATCGAATTCTCTAATAAAACATTTCAAGAAATTTATACAGAGATTATTCATCAAATTAATCAATCAGATTCTTTAAATATCGATGATTTGGTTACTCATCAGAATCCTACTTTAGCAACTACAGTAACCTCTATTTTAATGGACGAGGAAAAGCATCAACTAAGCAATTGGGAGCGTAAGAATATATTTGTAACCAAAGCCACAGAAGTGTTGTATAAAGCAGTAAATGATTCTGTATATAACTTAAGACGTGTTTTAATTGGTAAAAAAATAGAAGAATTACTTAAAGAGGCAAAAGAAAACCAATCTTCCTCTTTAGACCTAGAGATGATAAAAGATTATACTTCTTTAAAAATAAAATTATTCCAAAAATTAAATAGGGTAGTATAACTTATAGTAAAACAGCTTTTATCACTATCTCAATAGTAATTTTACAAAAAATCTTTCGGAATTATACAAACTGGGATTGGTTGCATTTTATGTTGATTTGTACTATTTAGCTTCCTATAAATATTAAACACTTCTTTTTGCCTGCCTGTAAAATCATTTTCATCTTTTTTAAGATTTTGCATGTTCATAGCCCATTCTAGCTCGTCATAAGAAGCACCCAATTGATCTTCGTCGGTTCTACTATCCCCAAATAAACCATCAGTTGGTGCGGCTATTTGTATAGAATCAGGAACACCCAAGTACGCTGCCAACTCATAAACTTCAGATTTCATTAAATCTGCAATAGGACTTACATCGACACCACCATCTCCGTATTTTGTGTAAAAACCAACACCAAAATCTTCTACTTTATTACCAGTACCTGCTACAATTGAATTATGGATTCCTGCTAAATAGTATAGAGAAGTCATTCGAAGTCTTGCTCTAGTATTTGCTAATGATAAATCTACTTTTGATGAATCATTAATTGTTGGCACTACATCTATAAATGTATCAAAAACTGTGGTTAAGTCTACACGTTCCTCAGAAACATTTTTAAAATTTGCTTTTAGTTGTGAAATATGTTCTTTTGCTCTAGAAACTTGACATTCTGCTTGATGAATAGGCATTTCTACACACAGTGTGGGTAGTCCTGTTTTTGCACAAAGTGAAGATGTTAATGCGGAGTCTATACCACCAGATACTCCTACAACAAAACCATTTACATTTGCATTAATAGCATATTCTTTTAACCAATTAATGATGTATTCAGATACTTTTTCAGTGTTCATTAATAAACTATTTTAGTATTTTTATCATTTTGAATTACAAACACTAATATACGAAGAATATGAGATTCTCTTTTGCACATTTAATGGTTTTTGTACTATTTTTTTCTTGTTCAAATAAAAATAATTTAAAAGTTGATGTTTCTTCTGTAGATGCTCCTTTTTCTTTACAAAGGTTTGATATTGAATTTTATACTGCTAATGAAAAAACACTCCAGTCTGTAAAAAATAAGTATCCATATTTATTTCCTGCTTTATTAACAGACAGTTTAGCTTTAGCCAAAATTAATGATCCACAAGAACAAGATTTATTTAAAAAATCTCAACTTGTTTTTAAAAATATTTCTAAAGTTGACAACAGTTTAAGCTGGCTATTTAAGCATGTTAAATATTACGACTCTCAGTTTTCAAGCCCTGATGTAGTTACTATTTTAAGTAACATTGATTATGATCATAGAGTTATTTATGCAGATAGTTTGTTACTTATTTCATTAGATGCTTATTTGGGAAAGAATCACCCATTTTATGCAGATTTTCCTGCTTATATTAAACAGAATACTACAAAAAGTCACCTTATAGTAGATGTTGCAAATTCCATTATTACAAAGCAAGTTCCTAAAAATACAAAGAGACGTTTTTTAGATCATATTATTTATGAAGGAAAAAAAATGAAATGTTTAGATTTTTATTTACCAGAAGTTACAGATCATGAAAAAATAGGGTATAGCAGCGATAAGTTAACATGGGCAGTAGAAAATGAAGAGTCAGTTTGGATGTATTTTATGGATAAAAATATTTTATTTAGTACACAACAAAAACTAAGGCAACGTTTTATTGAAAATGCTCCTTTTTCAAAATTTTACACTACTGAAGATTCTTTATCTCCAGGAAGAATAGGAGTTTGGTTGGGGTGGCAAATTGTTACTTCTTATATGAAGCATAATGATGTATCTTTGCAAGAATTATTAAAAAAAGATACGGACGAGATTTTTAAAAACTCAAAATACAAACCCAAAAAATAATGGCTATTCAACATAATTCTGAAGTAAAATTCAAAATAGGTTTAGATGAAAATAAGGTTCCAGAAGAAATTTCTTGGACAGCACAAGATGGTGGTATAGACAATGCACCTTCAAAAGCAGTTATGATTTCTGTTTGGGACCACAAGAAAAAAGACACTTTACGAATGGATTTATGGACAAAAGAAATGCCTGTTGATGAGATGAAACAATTCTATCATCAAACTTTAGTATCTATGGCAGATTCTTTTGAAAGAGCCACAGATGATACAAAAATGAGTGCGACAATGCGAGATTTTTGTGAGTATTTTGCAGAAAAGCTAGAATTAAAAAAATAAAACTATCCGTTTTTTATTTGATTAATAATGTTTGTATAATCTTTAGGGTTATTAACAAAATCAAGCTCAGAAACGTCTATAATTAATAAGTTTAGATCTTGTTGGGTACTTATGAAACTTTTGTATCCATCATGAATCTTTTGTAAGTAAGAAGCTTCAATATTTTGTTCATAATCTCTCCCACGTTTTTTAATGTTTTGTAAAAGTCTATCTGTATTTTGGTATAAATAAACATACAAATCTGGTTTTGTAATTTCTTTATACATAATGTCAAACATTTTACGATACAAAAGATATTCATCTTTTGGTAAAGTTATCTGAGCAAAAATTAACGACTTAAAAATATAATAATCTGAAACAACAAAATTTTTAAAGAGATCTAGTTGCGCTAAATCATCGGAAAGTTGTTGGTATCGATCCGCGAGAAAGCTCATTTCTAAAGGAAAAGCAAAACGCTCTTTATCTTCATAAAATTTTGGTAAAAATGGATTATCAGCAAAACGTTCTAATATTATCTTTGCATTAAATTCATCTGACATCATTTTAGAGAGTGATGTTTTTCCTGCTCCAATATTTCCTTCAATGGCAATGTAGTTGTACTTCTCAGAGATAGGGATAGGTCTACTCAAACTACCGTTTACTATTGAGATTTCGGAAGAATCATTACAATTTTCTAAACAGACTGCTATTTTTTGTTTTGCTATAGGATGTATAACAGAACCTGCGATCTCAGATAAAGGAACAAGAACAAATTTACGTTCTAGCATTTTAGAGTGAGGTACAATTAATTTTTTAGAGAAGATGATTTCATCATCGAACAATAAAAGATCAATATCTATATTTCTATCTGCATAACCATCAGAATTATTACGTTCTCTACCTAAACTATTTTCTATATCTAATAGAATTTCCAATAATTTTTCTGGTGGATGGTAGGTACTTATTTTAAGGCAAATATTATAAAAATCATTACTATCAAAACCCCAAGATGCAGTATTGTAGACAGAAGAAATACTTAGAACAGCACCAGCTTTGTTGGAAATATGATCTATTGCTTTTTGTAAGTGATTTATTCTGTTTCCTTGGTTTGTGCCTAGGGATAAATATGTAATTCTTTGAATTTTCATAAGAATCACAAAGAAACAAAAAAGTATAAAAAAATCGCCAATTATCATTGGCGATTTTTACAATCTGTTTAAAAAAGAAATTTAATCCTCTTTTCTTTCTCTAGGTTTGCGATCATCACGTCTGTTATCACGTCCACGATTATCTCTTCCTCTATTATTATCTCTTGGTGGTCTTTCTTTATACCCTTCTGGTTTTGGTAAAAGTGCTTTTCTAGAAACTTTTTCTTTACGAGTTCTTGGGTCTATACCAAAGTATTTCACATCTAACACATCCCCTAAATTAACAACATCAGTAACGTTATCTGTACGTTCCCAAGCTAATTCACTAACGTGTAATAAAACTTCGTTTCCTGGTGCTTCAGTATATTCTACCACAGCTCCAAAATCTAACATTTTAATTACTTTTACTTCGTACACAGAACCTTTTTCTGGTTTAAAAAGCATAGATTCAATTTTAGCAATTACAGCATCCATTCCAGCTGGTTTAGTACCTAAAATTTCGATAATACCTTCTTCAGTTACTGGGTCTTCTGTAATTACAATGGTCGTTTCAGTTTCTTTTTGTAACTCTTGTATATGTTTACCACCTGGTCCTATAAACGCTCCAATTAAATCATTTGGTATACGTCTTGTAATCATTTTAGGAGCATGTGCTTTTACATCGTTATTAGGCGTTTCAATAGTGTCTGTTAACTTCTTTAAAATATGTAAACGTCCGTCTCTAGCTTGTTTTAAGGCTTTTACTAAAATCTCGTAACTTAATCCTTTGATTTTAATATCCATTTGACAAGCTGTGATACCATCTGCAGTACCTGTAACTTTAAAGTCCATATCTCCTAAGTGATCTTCATCTCCTAAAATATCAGATAAAACAGCATGATTTGTACCATCAGAAATTAAACCCATTGCAATACCAGAAACAGGTTTCTTTAATTGTACACCAGCATCCATCAATGCCATAGTTCCAGAACAAACAGTTGCCATAGAAGAAGAACCATTAGATTCTAATACTTCTGATACTACTCTTACTGTATATGGGCAATCAGCAGGAATCATTCCTTTTAATGCTCTTTGTGCTAAATTTCCATGACCAACTTCTCTTCTAGACGTTCCTCTTATTGGACGTGCTTCACCAGTTGAAAAAGGAGGGAAGTTATAATGTAAATAGAAAGTTTCTTCACCTTCATAAGATGGCATATCTATTTGGTTAGCTTCTCTACTAGTACCTAAAGTAACTGTTGCTAATGCTTGAGTTTCTCCTCGTGTAAAGATTGATGAACCATGAGTTGATGGTAAGTAATCTACCTCACACCAAATTGGTCTAATATCTGTAGTTTTACGTCCATCTAAACGTAAACCTTCTTTTAAAGTTAAATCGCGAATTGCATTTTTTTGAGCTTTTGCAACATATTTAGAAATTAAATTTCGATATTCAGCTTGCTCTTCTTCAGAAAATGAGCTTTTAACTTCTTCTTTAATTTCACTAAAAGCTGCACTTCTTTCGTGTTTAGCAGAACCTGCTTTCGCAATTTCGTACGTTTTATCATATACTAAATCATGAATCTTTTTCTCTAAATCTTCATCATTAGTTTCTGGTGTGTATTCACGAGTTTCTTTTTTGCCAAAAGCTTCAGCTAAGGCTACTTGTGCAGCACACTGTACTTTAATAGCTTCATGAGCAAACTTAATTGCTTCAGCCATTTCTTCTTCTGAACACTCATCCATTTCACCTTCTACCATCATTACAGAATCTGCAGAGGCACCAATCATCATATCAATATCAGCTTCTTCTAATTGTGCTCTTGTTGGATTGATGATAAATTCACCATTTACTCTACCAACTCTTACTTCAGAAATTGGGCATTCGAATGGTAAATCTGATAACTGAATAGCAGCAGAAGCAGCTAAACCAGCCATTGCATCTGGCAT
Source organism: uncultured Polaribacter sp. (assembly GCA_938084845.1). GTDB lineage: Bacteria > Bacteroidota > Bacteroidia > Flavobacteriales > Flavobacteriaceae > Polaribacter. The sequence goes on from CALKEB010000049.1 coordinate 35,284, forward strand.
AACATCATCATCATGAGACATCATCTGAATCATAACCTGAGTTTCTGAATGATAATCTTTTGGAAATAATGGACGTAAAACACGGTCTACTAAACGCATTGTTAATACTTCACCATCACTTGGTCTTGCTTCTCTCTTAAAGAAACCTCCAGGATAACGTCCTGCAGCAGCAAATTTTTCTCTATAATCTACAGTTAATGGTAAGAAATCTACATCTTTCTGTTCGTAGTTAGAAACTACTGTACATAATAACATACATTTACCTGACTGAACAACAACTGAACCATGAGCTTGTTTTGCAAGCTTACCAGTTTCTAATGAGATGGTTCTTCCATCTCCAAGGTCTATGACCTCTCTAAATACTTTTGGAATCATAAATGAATTCTAAATTTTTAATTACTAATTTTTTGTTGTTGTGTTGTAGTTGTTGTGTGTTTTTTCCAATGGAAATACAAAAGGTTTGTTACTTCTTTTGATTTTTTTATAAAGTGTCTGTTTTCATCAACAGAAATAATTGCATTAAATAAAAAAGAGGCACGTTTATAGAGCCTCTTTTTTGTAAGAATTATTTTCTAATTCCTAATTCTTTAATTATTGCACGATATCTAGCAATATCAGTTTTCTTTAGATAATCTAATAAACTTCTACGCTTACCAACCATCATTACTAAAGAACGCTCTGTATTAAAATCTTTACGATTGTTTTTTAAGTGCTCTGTTAAATGGTTAATTCTGTGCGTAAATAATGCAATTTGACCTTCTGAAGAACCCGTATCGTTTTTTCCTTTACCGTGTTTTTCGAAGATGCTTTCTTTTACTTCTTTAGTTAAGTACATGCCAATATTATTTAAATGATTTTTATGTATATCAACGCTTTTCGTTGAAAGTGCAAATATAAGTTTATTTTTTAGAATAACTAATTGAACCTAACCCTTTTTTGTTTAAACTCTTACAGGAATATTCTGAATTAAATCTATATATAAATTAACCTGTTTTTTCAATTCCTTTCTTTCGTAAATAGCATCTAAAAATCCATGTTCTAAAACAAATTCTGATTTTTGAAATCCTTCTGGTAATTCTTTACCTGTAGTATCTTTTACAACTCTTGGCCCTGCAAATGCAATTAAAGCATTTGGTTCTGCTATATTGATATCACCCAACATTGCATAAGATGCAGTTGTACCACCTGTTGTTGGATCTGTACATAAAGAAATGTAAGGTATTTTAGCTTCTGCCAATTGTGCTAACTTTGAAGAGGTTTTTACTAATTGCATTAAAGAAAGCGAAGCTTCCATCATTCTGGCTCCACCTGATTTTGATACCATTAAAAATGGAATCTTATTTTTTATAGAGTAGTTAATTGCTCTTGCAATTTTCTCTCCTACAACAGATCCCATAGAACCTCCAATAAAAGCAAAATCCATAGCAGCAATTACCAAATCTTTACCTAAAGATTTACCAACTGCAGTTCTTACAGCATCTTTTAGCTTTGTTTTTTCTTGAGCCGCTTTTAATCTGTTTGGATATTTTTTTGTGTCCTCAAATTTTAGAGGATCTTTTGATGTTAGTGATTCGTTTAATTCTTCAAATTTATTGTCATCAAAGAATAATTCGAAGTATTCTTTACTACCAATTCTTACGTGATAACCATCTTCTGGACTCACATAAAGATTTTTTTGACTTTCAATAGTCTTGTTGATTGGTTCGAATATGCTTTGTCTTTGTGGCTCTAGATTGGATGATTTAATGTTGCTCAATTTTTTTGATCCTGCTTCACTTCCTTCTTGTTTTTTGTATCCAGGCTTCCTGGTGCGCTGCATTTTTGATTTAACTTATCTGCTTCTTTGCGTTGTTTTGGTTTGGTTGATACGACAAAAAATTGACCTTCTGTGACCCTGATTCACTCAGAGCCCCTTTTGCTCTAGGGCGTCTGTGAGACGAGTGATCGCAGAAGCCAGTTGTGCTTGGGGATCCGGTTTTGTTTCGGCAATGGCCTCTTGTTTGCGTTTGGAGGCCTCAAGTGTTTTCACAATCAAGAAGCACACAAAGGCGATCACCAGGAAGTTGATGATCGCCACAATTACGCTGCCTGCTGGCCAGGAATTGATTGAGTCCACATTGGCTGCCTTCAATGCCGGTTCCAGAGCATTGGTCATCAACAAGGTCACAACAGAGCCAACGACCTTGCCGAACGCCCCTGCAATCACAACGGCAATGGCGAGATCAACCACGTTGCCTTTGTTGATAAAAGCTTTGAAGTCTGCGAATAAACCAGGTATGCGCTTCATTCCATTGGGAACTGATCCCTCCTTGATAGCCATTGACCGTGAGCTTTCCCTGCTCATGGATACAAATTGATGGATGGTCTTGAATTGCGGGGGTAGCCAGATGCCACACCGCCGCTAATTTTGGAAGTGTGAACCGGTTCCATGACCCAGCTTCACGAGCTTCGGCTGCGGCTTTTGGTTCAGCAGGAAAGCGAGCGCATCGCAGCCAGCCAGCCAAGCGACCTTGACCTGTCTGTGGTGCAAGCGCGTTGCCTCTGCTGGCTTGCCCTCTTGGCGGAAGCCCATGAAGATCAGGCCAGTGACGCTGAGAGTCGTGGAGATACCGAGCAAGCGATGGGGTGGTTCGCCGATTCCATGCGTTTACGCGATGCTCTCAATGTGGTGAGTTCGATCGAGATCCCTCTGCCAGGTGTGGTGGACAGGGATGCGGATCCGTTCCGCGATCAGCTCGATGATCGGTCCGGGTTTGATCAGGATCCGCCATTGGCTGCCTGATCAGGTGTCATGATGGTTACTAACTGAGGGTCTGCTTTGCCTGAAGAGCCCTGTCAATGTCCAGACTGTCAACGCTTCTATCGCGAGCATGACCGTCTGATCAGAGAGTCACCAACCTTGCGTCAGCAGCAGGAGCTGAGTTGGGCGGCGCTTCAAGCCTTCAGAACCCTCTCTGGCCGTGTGCTCGAGGATCTGCAAAAGCAACATGGCACTCCGGGCGCTGATGCTCAAACCCATGCCACTCCGATTGGTGGTGGAGAAGAGCCTGCTGATGCCATCCATCAAGCAATGGCTGATTTGGAAAATATCAATGCGCACCTGTTTTCCATTGAAGCGTTGATGGAGCGCATTTTTGATGTGCGAGTGCCTGACGATATTGAACATAAGTTCAGGGAGCTGGCGGGTGAACTCGCCCCAGATCCCCTCAATGCCGATCGCCTGCGTTTGAATCGCCTGTTGCATCAAACCCCTGATCTCCCCGATCGCAGTTGAATAAGCGTCGGCTTCTTGCAGAGTTCTTGAAAGAGCGACTTGAACGCTTTAAAAAAGCCCCCGGGATACTCTCGGGGGCTTTTCAATGTCAGCGCTCAGCGCACGTCGCAGGTGATCTCCACTGGCATGGCTTCCACCTTCCAGATATCGCGGCAGTAATCACGGATCGAACGATCCGAGGAGAAGAAGCCGCTTCTGGCGCTGTTCAACACAGACATCCGGTTCCAGTGATGACGATCAGTCCAGGCCAGGCTCACCGCATCCTGCGCGCGCAGGTAGTCGGCGAAATCAGCCATCACGAAGAAGGGATCATTCCCGGTGAGATTGTCAATCAGAGGACGGAAGAGCTCACCATCGCCATTGCTGAAGTGACCCATTTCCAC
>CALKEB010000050.1 GCA_938084845.1 uncultured Polaribacter sp.
TATAAACGGTTATGCCTTTGTTACTTGGTATAAAGGAGGCATGGACAAACGTAATTTAATGTTATCCAGAAAAAATCTAAATATAGACAATTCACCTTGGGTAACAATTGAGTTTCCACATCAACACGTAGGTCAAGGAGGTGAACTTTTTAATGGCACAGGGATTAGAGGTGATTCTCATAATACAGCAGCTATAGGCGTTAGTACTATAGATAATACCATTCATCTTATTTACGATATGCACGCATATAGTAAAAGTACATTACCAACAGTCTTTTTTAACTATTCAGTATCTAAAAAAGACATGGCTTTTGTACCTGATAATGAGTTTACTTTAGAAATTTTTAATGAAAAACGAACCTATCTTAAAGAGAGTGAAAACTATGAACGTTTGACATATCCGATGATTCACAGAGCAGATGATGGTAGTTTAATTGCTAGATATAGAAAAGGAGGTTCTGGAAATGGAGATATTTTATTAGCACATTACAATGGTACTTCTTGGACTAACAATTGGGTCTATCATGAAGGTACTTTAGATCTGCCCAATAGAAATAATATGTATGGAGGAGAACGTTTTTTGAATGGTAAATTCTATTCAGGATTTTCTATTAGATACTCCACGAATAATAACACAAGTACAAGTAATGGCTATATGTTGAATAGCGGATTGTACTTTGCATATTCAAATGAAATACCTACAAATCAATCTACCCAATGGTTTGACATAAATGACAATCAAGTATCTATTCCAATAAAAAATAATATTAATTCATCTCAAGACCCTGTTCAAATCGCGCAACCAGGAGATGATTTTGGTACAGCTACGTTTCCAAGATCATCTTCAGATCCTGCTTGGACAGTTACCGAAAACGGAGCTATCCATTTTGTACAAAGAGTAGATAGCAAAAATGTACATTATTACAAAAAAACTGCGGATACTGAATTTTTAAAAAATGCAGGTGGTTTAATTCCAAACCCTAGTACAAGAGGTGAATTGTATAGCTACAAAAACCATGTGTTTATGGTAGAGCTGTTAAACGGAAAAGTCAATATCAAAACAACTTTAGAAGGCAAGAATAGTTGGAAAGTAGTTTATACAGATCAAGAAAGTATTTCCTTTAATCATTTTGATGCTTTTGTAGAAGCAAATAAATTATATGTTTATTTGATGGAAGATACAGAAGACAACACAGTAGGTGTTGGTGATAAGCGTCCACTATATTTTCAAGAATTTAACTTATCTGAAATAGAAGATTCAAGTGGAAGTTTAATAAAAGTATTAGAAGCAGAAGATTTTACTACTGCTTCCAATGATATTAATATAGGTTCAAACAATACAGCATCAGGAGGAAAATACATAGATTCTTTTAAAAGCAATCAATTTTTAGAATATAAATTTGATATTACTGATGCAGGTAATTATGATATTGTACTACATATAGCTGTAAGAAATAGAGACGATTCTGTGATGGATGTTCAAATTAATGAACAACTTTATGAGAATTTTTTAGTTGTAAAAACTGGAGATTGGGGAATTTACGGTGAAAATAAAATAGAAAATGTAAGCTTAAAACAAGGAGAAAATACAATAAGACTTACCCAGAAGCGCTCGCTATCCAGTGAACCCGATAAAATTGAAATCTTCTCAAAAGATGCACTAAGTACCAGTAGTTTTAATAAAAATTACTTGGATATTTATCCAAACCCAAGCCAAGGTATTTTTAAATTGAATACTACAATCAAAAACATGGAATATCAATTAATAAATGTGCAAGGTAGAATTTTAGAAAAAGGAATTTATCAAAATCAATTAAACTTTTCTAGCTATGCTAAAGGGATATATGCTTTACGTTTAAAATTGTCCGATCAAAGCACTTTTACAAAGCAAATTATTCTAAAATAAACTGAAAAAATAGTTTAAAAATTACAGATTATCCTGAGAGTACAGGATAAATACTATTTGTTTTGGTAATATTTTTACTTAAAATTATAAAGCAAATAAATATCAGATGCTAAAACAAAAAATACTTTTTTTATGTATTATCCTTTCAATCTTTATCTCGGCTTGCGCTACGCAAAACTATAAAATAAGTAATAAAGTTTCGTTGAAAAATTCCATTTTAAAAAAAGATGTTGTTTTTATAGAGGCAGAAAGTACCAATTCCAAATTACAGAAATGGATTCTTGTAAAAAAAGGAAATAAAAATTACGTTAAAGGAGCATCAAGTAATACCTATTTAGAATTTTTGGGGAATAAACCCATAACAGGAAAGGCGAATTCTCCATTAGAATATCATTTTACTGCACCAAAATCAGGAAATTTTAAATTGATGTTAATGTCTAGCAAACGGTTAGAAGGAGTAAAATCTGATTGGTGTAATGACGCTTTTGTAAAACTCTCTGGGGATTTTGAATCTGCAAATACATTTACCAAAGAAGATTTAAAAAAAGACATCAAAATTTTACAAGATGGAAATGATGAAACTGAAGAGCTAGCATGGCATTGGGCATCTACAGCAGAAAAAGATAGACACGTTTATAATGATTTTGTATATCAGCTCAAAAAAGGAGAAAAATGTGTAATTACGTTATCAGGCAGGTCAATGCGCTTTAGTATTGATTATATAATTCTTTATGATGTAAATGAATATAATAATAAAGAAGCTAAAGAACTTTTTAAAATTCAATAATAAAAATGATTAAAAAATCAATAATTGTACTTGCATTTATATGTTTTGTGCTGCAACTAAATGCGCAACAGAGTAGAACAAAATACAATTTTAATCCAGATTGGAAATTCATCAAAGCAAACCCAACTAACGCACAACTTATAAATTATGACGATTCAAATTGGTCCACAATTAGCACTCCTCATACGTTTAATGACGTAGATACTTTTGACGATTTAAGTATTGGAAAACATATTGGAGAGAAAAATCAATTTAGAGGAACAGTTTGGTATAGGAAACATTTTAAACTGCCAAAAAGAGATTCAGGTAAAAAAATCTACATAGAATTTGAATCTGTTCGTCAAATAGCAGATGTGTATATTAATGGAACATATATAGGAACCAATAAAACAGGTTTTATTCCTTTTGGATACGATATTTCAAAATATTTAAAGTTCAATGGTCAAGAGAATATCATAGCAGTTAAAGTAAATAATGATAGAGGAGAACATTTTAGAGAGAATTTCCCTTTAGTATGGCACCATGAGCATTGGCATCCAAACCATGGTGGAATTTATAGAAATGTTTTTCTTCACGTAATGAACCCTGTTCATATTACCTTGCCTTTATATGATAATTTAAAAACTGTTGGAACCTATGTTCACGCAGAAAATATATCAAAAAAAAAAGCTGATATTTATATTTCTGCAGAAACGGTCAATGAATCTTCTATAAAAAAAATAATCACTTTTGAAGCAAAAATTATTGATGCTGATGGTAAAGAAGTAAGTTGTACTAAAAATACAAAAACTCTTTTAGCAGGTGAAAAATTTAAGTTTTCAACAAAAAATAAAGTCAAAAAACCAAATTTATGGTATACACGAAAACCATATATGTATCAGGTAATTACTACCTTAAAAGAGGGTAATAAAGAACTTGACTCCTACTCTACCCCATTAGGAATTAGATCATTTAAATTTGATAAAGACTTAGGTTTCACTAATAACGAAGAACACGTAAAACTACATGGTTGGGGACAGAAACCTACTGCAGGCTGGGCAGGTTTAGGAGCAGCACAACCAAATTGGTTAAAAGAATTTACCTATCGTTTAATGGATGAAGCTGGTGGTAATTTTATACGTTGGGGCCATTGTGCAGGTTCTCCAGCAGAGATTACAATGGGAGACAAATATGGTTTTGTAACCCTTATGCCTGGTGTTAGTGGAGAGTCTCAAGACGAAGGTGAAACTTGGGATATTAGAATTGCTGCCTTTAGAGATATGATTGTGTATTATAGAAATCATCCATCTATTTTTATTTGGGAAGGTGGTAACTGGGCAGAAACTGAAGCTCACTATAAAGAAATTTTAAATATTATTAAGACCTACGATCCTTTTGGAAAACGTTTAATGGGTAATAGAAGAGCTGATGTAAAAACAGATTCAGAACCTTATATTTCTATTGAAATTGGCACAGAAGGTTGGCAAAGAGAATATGCACATTTACCACTAATTGAAAGTGAATATTTAAGAGATGAAGGCGCAAGAAGAGTTTGGGATAAATATACACCAGATGATAATTTTTGGACACACCCTAACATCTCAAGAAATGTTTATAAAATAGGTTCAGAAATTTTTGCTGTACGTCAAGTAGAAGATTGGTGGGATAAAATGGGTAAGAAGTCCTATCATAGTGGAGGAGCCAATTGGGTATTTTCTGATGGTACTCATGGAGGAAGAAATCCTACAGAAGTTACCAGAGCAAGTGGAGAAGTTGATGCTGTAAGATTGAAAAAAGAAGCTTTTTACACCACAAAAGCAATGTGGAGACCAGAAGCTCAAATTCATGTAGTTGGTCATTGGAATTATGAAAAAGGCACAAAGAAAACTATGTATGTTGTTTCTAATTGTACAAAAGTAAAATTGTACATTAACGATAAATTAATTGCGACTAATGATAAAGCAGACAATGGCTATTTGTATAAGTTCCCAAATGTTCAATTTGAAGAAGGAGAACTAAAAGTAGAAGGCTATTTAAATGATAAATTATTAGTTTCTCAAACTAAAAAAACGGTTGGAAAGCCAGTCGCTATAAAATTATCATCAACTGTTGGGCCAAAAGGCTGGCTAGCCAATGGTGCTGATATAGCTTTGGTTGATTTTGAAATTGTAGATAAAAACGGTAATAGACATCCTTTGGGTAGAAACAAAGTAGATTTTACAATATCAGGACCTGGAATTTGGAGAGGTGGTTACAATAGTGGAAAAGCAAACACCACAAACAATTTATTTTTGGATGCGGAAGCTGGTATCAATCGTGTTGCAATTCGTTCTATGTTACACACTGGAGATGTAACAATAACTGCTTCTAGTGATGGTTTAAAATCAGATAGTATAACTATTACTTCTAAATCAATAGAAATAGAAAACGGATTATCAAAATTATTACCTCAAGAATTTAAGATTGATGTTAATTTTGAAGAACCATTACCAATTTATACACCAAAAACAGAACTCTATAATCCTGCAAGAGTTAATAAAAGTGATTTATTTACCAAATTTAGTTATACAGGAAATGGAAATGCGGCTTTAAGAAAAAATGTGCATTGGGGAAAGAAAACCTATACAGATATGGAACATAACTATACGCATATACCAAAATATTTAGTAGGTTCAGAATATATAAGAGTACCGAATTCTGATGGTAAATACTGGGCACGTGACCAGTTGCAATTCATAGCAGGAGCAGATATGGAAATTTATGTTGGTCATGATGATCGTGTGCAAAGACCTGCTTTTTTGTTAAAAGATTATAAGGATTTAGGTGATGATGTAAATCTAGGAGGTGTAAAAATGTCGCTTTTTAAAAGAATTGTTAAAAAAGGAGAAAGTATAATTATGGCTGGTAATAGTGATGGAGATGTTCCTAAAGAAAGTAGAATGTATTTTGTAATTGGAAAAAAAATAAAAAAATAGAGATATAGTAAAAGTTTTTTGAAAAAGAAAAGTTGAAGTTTCTTTTAGTATAAACACCATTATAGTACAGGATACCTTTTTTGATTTTAAAATATATTTTTATTTGTTCAATTTAAGAAGTTAAAATATCTACAGATATAGCATTTATGAATAATAAAATAATTTTTAAAATATTGATTTTCAAATCATTATTTTGTTGTTCTGATTCTTTTTCTCAAAATCCGATTGTACCCAATAAAGGATTAAACGATCCCCACATTCATATCTTTAACGATACTGCTTACGTTTATGCTTCGCATGATAAATCCATCAACAATAAAAAATTCATTATGGAAGACTGGTGGGTTTGGTCTTCACCAGATTTAGTCAATTGGACAAAACGAAGCGTATTAAATCCAAAAGACACGTATATAGGTGATCAAAATTTCACCAGATGTTGGGCAACAGATGTAGCGTATAGAAACGGGAAATATTATTGGTATTTTTCAGAAGGAAATCAACAAACAGGTGTAGTAGTTGGAGATTCACCTGTTGGACCTTGGAAAGATCCATTAGGGAAACCATTATTAACATCAGAATTAACGCCTACAGATGAATACGATATGGCTATATTTGAAGAAAATGGTGAACACTATATTATTTTTGGAGTTTGGGAGTATTATATCGCAAAATTGAATTACGATATGATTAGCTTAGCAGAAAAGCCAAGAAAACTTACAATTAATAATCCTAAAGGACCTTACAATCAAAATGGTGAAAATTTAGAAAAACCAACTGATGATAAACCTTTTGTGCACAAATATAATGGAAAGTATTATTTGTCTTGGGGTTGTTTTTATGCAATGTCCGACAATTTATATGGTCCTTATAATTATAAAAATTCTGTAATTAAAAAAGAAAGTTTTGCTAATGGATATGATGCTCCTACTTGGCCAAATGGTTTTCTACAAGGTAGACATGGCTCTTTTTTTGAATGGAATAATCAATGGTATTATACCTATTGCGATATCAGTCAAACAGGAAATCGTTATTTTAGAGATACTTTTATTAGCTATATACATTACAAAGAAAATGGCGAAATGGCAACGATTAGAGTTGATGGAATTGGGGTAGGCAATTATAATGCTGAACAAACTTTAGAAGCAGAAGATTATTTTATAGCTAAAGGAATTGAAAAAAAAGAAACAGAAATTGGTTTTGCTATTCAAACAAAAGCAAATAAAAGTTATCTCAACTTCCCGAATTTTATAGGCTTAGAGATAAAATCAAAACTAACTCTAAAAGCATCAGCAAACAAAGGAGCAAAATTTGTCATCAAAATACTAAGAGGCTCTTTAAAAGGAGAATTAATAGGTTTTAAAACAATTGAGTTTAAAACTAATGATAACACTTTTACAGATTTCACCTTTAGTTTAAAAAAAATGCGTCAAAAAGAAAATATTTATTTAACCATAGAACAATTAACTAACGATCAATTACAAATTGATTCATTTTCATTTTCAAAATAATAAACACCAATGAGGAAATTACTATTCTTATTTTTAGCAACGATTCTTTTACAAGCATGTGGAGAATCATCATCAACAGAAAAAGACTATAAAGATGCCAGTTTATCAATAGACGAAAGAGTAGAGGCACTTTTACCTAAAATGTCTATCGAAGAAAAAGTAGCACAAATGCGAATCTTCCATGCAAATATTGGTACAAAACCAGATAAAGATGGAAATTTAACGTTATCGAAAAGAGTCATTAAAAAATTAAAATTAGGTATTGCTGGTGTTAAAAATCCAGGAGAACATATAGATCCTGTTGCTGCAGCTAAAATGAATAACGAATTACAAAAATATATCATCGAAAATAACAGATGGGGTATTCCAGCACTATTTGTTACAGAATCGTATAATGGTGTAGATGCAGAAGGTTGTACTTTATTTGGGCGTCCAATGACGTCTGCAGCATCATTTAATCCAGAATTAGTACAAAGACAATGGGATGTTGTGGGTAGAGAAGCACGTTTAAGAGGTATGCACATGTGTCATTCTCCTGAAGCTGATATTGTTAGAGATCCTCGTTTTGGAAGAATGAGTGAAGCATTTGGTGAAGATACTTATTTGACAACTCAGATGGTTAAAAATGCCATTATTGGTGTACAAGGAAATTATGATGGTTTAGGTGCTGGTACTCATATTGGTGCAGTTGCAAAACACTTTGCAGGGTATGGTCAAGTGTTAGGTGGTTCTAATTTTGCTGCGATAGAAATATCAGAAAGAACTTTAATTGATGAGGTTTACCCTCCTTTTGAAGCAGCTGTTAAAGAAGCAAAAACTTTAGGAATAATGGCATCTCATGGAGATTTAAATGGAGTTGCAAGTCATGGAAATCCTGAATTATTAACAGGAGTTTTAAGAAATAAATGGGGTTTTGAAGGTTATGTAGTTTCAGATTCTAATGATATAGCACGTTTGTTTTATTTTATGAAAGTTGCAGAATCTCCAGAAGCTGCAGCTCAAATGGGTCTAGAAGCAGGTATAGACATCGATTTGTATGCAGAAGATTCGTATTCTTATTTACCTAAAATGGTAAAAGATAACCCAGAATTAGAAAAATTAATTAATCGTTCTGTAAGACGTGTGTTAAGAACAAAGTTCATTTTAGGTTTATTCGATAATCCTTATATCGATTTAGAAGAAACTAAAAAAGGAGTGCGTGCAGCATCTTCTTTAGAATTGGCAAAAGAGTCAGATTTAGAGTCTATCATTTTATTAAAAAATGAAGAAAATACGTTGCCATTAAATAAAAACAAGTCAATAAAAGTGGCACTTTTAGGTCCTTTATTAAAAGAGAATACCAAAGAAATGTTTGAATCTGCTTTAGGAAATAACAACATTAAATTTACTGAGGAAAAAGGATTCAATTTAACAAACGAAAAAGGTGGTGCTCCAGAATTATTAGACAGAGATCCAAGAGCGATAGCAAAGTTGGTAAACATTGCAAAACGTTCTGATGTGGTTGTGTTGTTTTTAGGAGGTGATGAATTTACAGCTAAAGAAGCGTATTTTAGTAACTCTACTTTAGGAGATAGAGCAACCATAGATCCTGTTGGGTCACAAGATGAATTGGTAGAAAAAATTACGGCTTTAGGTAAAAAAGTAATTGTGGTTTTAAAGCATAGAAGAACACTATCTATCAATACAATTGCAGCAAAAGCTGATGCTATTTTAGATACTTGGGATCTAAGTGAGTTTGGAGATCATTCAACTGCTAAAATTATCTTTGGCGATGTTTCTCCTTCAGGAAAATCACCAGTAACCATTCCTAGATCTATTGGGCAATTGCCTTATCATTATAGTATGAAAGAAATCAACTACAAAAAGGAATACTTATTTTTAGGAAAGGGACCTCTTTATCCTTTTGGTCATGGATTAAGCTATGGGAAATTTGAATATTCAGATATTAAATTATCGAGTTCAGAAATTACTCCAAATTCAGAAATTACAGCAAGTGTAACTGTTACTAACACAGGAAATGTAAAAGCGAAGGAAGTAATACAAATGTATTTGAAAGACGAAATTGGTTCTGTAACAAGACCTGACAAAGAGTTAAAAGCATTTCAAAAAATTGAATTTGCTGCAGGTGAAAGTAAAACAGTATCCTTTACAATTACACCTAAAATGTTAGAGTTTACAGGTATATCAATGGAAAAAGTTTTAGAAACTGGAGATTATAGGGTAAAAATTGGAACATCATCAAAAGAAAATTTAGAAGTAAAATTTAAATTAAAAAAATAGAGATAATGAAAGAATCAATATTAGTCGCATTAGGAGTATTAACGTTTTTTAGTTGCTCTGTATCTCAAAAAGTAGTTGCTCAGGAAAGTACTGCCTTAGATCATAGAGCAATAGAAAAATCGATGATAAAAGCTTTAGAATGGCAAGAAGCGCACCCAATTTTTGCAATTCATCCTACAGATTGGACAAATGGAGCTTATTATACAGGTGTAGCAAGGGCACATAAAACAACAAAAAACATGATGTATATGGCTGCTTTAAAAAATCAAGCAGTACATAACAATTGGAATACATTTAAACGTTTATTTCATGCAGATGATGTTGCAATTTCTTATAGCTACTTATACATTGCAATGACAGATAAAAGAAGAAACTTCGTAGACTTAGAACCTACAAAAAAGTTTTTAGACGCACATTTGTATGAACCAAACAAATGGACAGAAGGAAAATCTAAAGATATTAAGGGAGAAACTATTTTATGGTGGTGGTGTGATGCTTTATTTATGGCACCTCCTGTAATTAATTTGTATGCTAAAAAAACTAATCAACCTAAATACTTAGAAGCAATGCATAAGTATTATATGGAAACATATAATAGATTGTATGATAAAGAAGAAAAATTATTTTCAAGAGATATGCGTTTTGTTTGGAAAGGAACAAAAGAGGATAGAAAAGAACCAAATGGTAAAAAAATATTTTGGTCTAGAGGAAATGGATGGGTAATTGGTGGTTTGGCCTTACTTTTAGATGATATGCCAAAAGATTATGAACACAGAGATTTTTATGTAAACCTTTATAAAGAAATGGCAGCTAAAATCTTAGAAATTCAACCAGAAGATGGTTTATGGAGAACAAGTTTGTTAAGTCCAAAATCTTATGTTCATGGAGAAGTAAGTGGAAGTGGTTTTTATACTTTTGCACTAGCTTGGGGGATTAACAATGGTTTATTAGACAAAAAACATACTTCTGCAGTAAAAAAAGCATGGAGTGCTTTAACTGCTTGCCAACACGAAGATGGCAGAGTAGGTTGGGTACAAAATATTGGTGCTTTTCCAGAACCTGCATCTGCTGATAGCTGGCAAAATTTTGGAACTGGCGCGTATTTATTGGCTGGTAGTGAAATATTAAAATTGAAGTAAATAATTTCAAAAAGAATATTAAAAGCGAGGATAAAATCCTCGTTTTTTTTTGCTTTAAAGAAAGAGTGTCAAGTACTTTAATATTTTTAGTTGCGCAAGTAAGTCAGGACTACACAGGATAGATATTAATTTGTATAACAGTAAATTTATTGTTAATAATAACTTATTATACAATTTAGAATTTAATCAATCAACAAAAAGATGATGAAAAACATAACTGCCATCAAATTAGTTCTTTTAGTATCTCTATTAAATCTAATTAATGCATGTACATCCACTGAAACTAATAGTTCTAATAGTAAAGAAGATGATGAAATTGCTAGCAAAGTGAACGACTTATTAAGTCAAATGACTTTAGAAGAAAAAATTGCAGAAATGACACAAGATGCACCTGCAAACGAAAGATTGGGAATACCGTATATGAAATATGCAGAAGCATTACATGGAGTATGGCTTGTTTTAGATTATTATGGAAATACAACCGTGTATCCACAGGCGATTGCTGCTGCTTCTACTTGGCAACCAGAGTTGGTTAAAAAAATGGCTTCACAAACCGCTTTAGAAGCTAGAACTTTAGGCGTTACACACACCTATTCGCCTAACTTAGATGTTATTTCTGGTGATCCAAGATATGGTCGTGTAGAAGAATCTTATGGAGAAGATCCTTACTTAGTATCTAGAATGGGTGTTGCATTTATACAAGGTTTACAAGGAATGGATGAAGAACGATTTGATGAAAATCATGTAATTGCAACTGCAAAGCATTTTATTGGCTATCCAGAAAACAGACGAGGAATTAACGGTGGTTTTAGTGATATGTCAGAACGTAGATTAAGAGAAATTTATCTACCTCCTTTTGAGGCTGCAATTAAAGAAGCACAAGTAGGTTCAGTTATGCCTGGACATCAAGATTATAATGGCGTTCCAAACCATATGAATAC
The DNA here is from genome assembly GCA_938084845.1 of uncultured Polaribacter sp. Lineage (GTDB taxonomy): Bacteria > Bacteroidota > Bacteroidia > Flavobacteriales > Flavobacteriaceae > Polaribacter. The sequence goes on from CALKEB010000050.1 coordinate 11,516, forward strand.
TTGGTTGCTAAAGGATATTTTAAGAGATGAGCTAGGCTTTAATGGTTTTATTGTTTCTGATAATAATGATATTGCTCGTTTAGGAACCATGCATTTTATTGCAGAAACTAGAACAGAATCGGCTATTTTAGGATTAAAAGCTGGTGTTGATATGGACTTAGTTATTGGAAAGAATGAGAAGTTAGCAGCCTATAATACTAAAGTTTTACAAGATACGATAACTAAGAATCCTGAGTTAGAAACGTATATAGATAAAGCTACATCTCGTATTTTAAAAGCAAAATATCAATTGGGTTTATTTGATTCTAAACCAAAATTGATTGACACAAAAACTATTAAAGCAGGTAGAAAAGAACATCAGGAGTTTTCATATGAAATGGCTAAAAAAGCAATTATTTTATTAAAAAATGATAATAATACATTGCCTTTAGACATGTCTAAAATAAAATCGTTAGCTGTAATTGGGCCAAATGCTCACGAACAAAGACCTAAAAAAGGAACCTATTCTTTATTGGGAGGTTATTCTGGTTTACCACCATTTTATGTTTCTGCTTTAGATGGAATAAAAGCCAAAGTTGGAAATAAAGTAAAAATAAATTACGCAAAAGGTTGTGATTTGCAAGGAAAATCAAAAACAGGTTTTCCAGCAGCAATCGCTGCAGCAAAAAAATCTGATGCTGTTATTTTGGTTATTGGTGGCTCAAGAAAAACTGGCGGGGAAGGTGTAGATAGAGCTAATTTAGATTTGTATGGTGTGCAAAAAGAATTGGTGAAAGCAATTCATAAAACAGGTAAGCCAGTTGTAGCTGTTTTAATTAATGGGAGACCATTGTCAATTAATTATGTTGCAGAAAATATTCCATCAATTTTAGAAACCTGGTATTTAGGTATGCACTCTGGAGATGCTATTGCAGATGCTATTTTTGGTGATGTGAATCCAGGGGGAAAATTAACAGTTTCTTTTCCGAGGTCTGTAGGTCAGGTTCCTGTTACTTATTTACAAAGACCAGATTTTATTGGATCTGGTAAAGGACAATTTAAAGATGCCAACAAATCTCCGTTGTTTCCTTTTGGATATGGGTTAAGTTACACAACGTTTACATACAGTAAACCAAAATTTGAAAATGCTTCAATTTCTAAAGATGAAAGCACAACAGTTTCTGTAGATGTAACCAATACAGGAAAAAGAGCAGGAGATGAAGTGGTACAAATGTATGTTAGAGACGATTACGCTTCTGTTGGACGTTACAACAAAATGCTAAAAGGATTTGAACGTATTTCGCTTGAACCAGGAGAAACTAAAACGGTAACTTTTACCTTAAGTTTTGATGAATTAAATATTTTAAATCAACAAATGAAAAAAGTGGTAGAACCTGGTACATTTACCATTTCAGTGGGAGCATCATCACAAGAGGGTGATTTACAAAAAGTAACTTTAACTGTGGAATAAACTATTACATTTTAAAAGTCCTTATTTTTGATCTAATCTTTTTTGGTAAATACAACTACTTAACTAAAAATAAAATAGGTAGATACTACCACTATACATATTATAACACCAACAACCTTTACATGTTTCCAAGGAGTTACATCCACCTGTTTCGTGTATTCTTGTATATAATCTGAATCTCTAGGTTTTATTTTTGCAATTACTAACATTAAAATTATGGTCAAAACAAATGCCGCAAATTGAAAGTGTAAGAAATGAGGCAAATCCATTTCGAAGCCTTTTGATAATATGATGTAGGTTACATAAAATGTAAAAGCGAAAATAATTCCAGCTTTTGCAGAAAGAGCAGGTACCTTCTTTGTCAAAACACCTACAACAATTACTGTTAAAATTGGGACACTATAAGCACCATTTACAGTTTGTAAATATCCAAAAAGTCCATCTGAAGCATAATATAAAAATGGCGCTACAAACATAGAAAATACTGCTAAAAAGATTCCAAAAGTTTTACCTACAGTAACCACTTTTTTCTCTTCTGCTTCTTTATTTATGTATTGTTTGTATATATCTACACCAAATAAAGTAACACAACTATTTAAAGCTGAATTAAAAGAACTTAAAATAGCACCAAACATTACTGCTGCAAAGAAACCAATTAAATACGTTGGTAAAACTTCTGCAACTAATCTTGGATAAGCAATATCATTATTTGCTAAAACTTCTCCTCCCCATTTATGATACGCTATAATTCCTGGTAACACCACAATAATTGGTCCTAATATTTTAATAAAAGCAGCTAAACTTAAACCTTTTTGACCTTCTGCCAAATTTTTAGCACCAAGAGCACGCTGAATAATTTGTTGGTTAGTTCCCCAATAAAACAATTGTACTAACATCATACCAGTAAAAATAGTTGCAAAAGGTATTGAAGATTCTGCACCACCAATAGCTTCTAGTTTTTCTGGATATTCACTTGTTAATTTTGATAAACCTCCAAAGAAGCTTCTATCATCACTGATAGAAATCAATCCAAAATAGGGAATTAAAAGACCACCTATTAATAAACCAACTGCATTAATTGTATCAGACACTGCAACTGCTTTTAAACCCCCAAAAATAGCATAAATAGAACCAATAACACCAATACTTATAACACAAATCCAAATAGATTGCCATTCAGTAACACCTAATAATTCAGGCAGATTAAACATACCACTAATTCCTAAAGAACCAGAATATAGAACAATTGGTAACAATACAATTGCATAACCAGATAAAAATAAGCCAGAAGTCATTGCTTTTGTTGTAGTGTCAAAACGACGTTCTAAATAGGTTGGAATTGTTGAAATACCACCTTTTAAATATCTAGGTAGTAAATAAATTGCAGTAATTACCATAGCAATAGCAGCTAAAGTTTCCCAAGCCATTACCAAAATACCATCTGCGTAAGCACTTCCATTTAGCCCTACAATTTGTTCAGTAGATAAATTTGTAAGCAATAATGAACCAGCAATTACAGTTGCTGTTAAACTTCTGCCTCCTAAAAAATATCCATCAGATGTATTTTCATCTGTTTTTCTTGTTGATAAATAAGCAATAATAGCCACAAGTAAAGTAAAACCTACAAATGAAATGATTCCTAACATATTTTGATTGATTTTTTAAATAGTATTAAAAAGACCTGACAGTTTTTAAAAATTCTGTCAGGTCTGAAATATACTAAATATATTGATTAATTATATTTTCAAATAATTCTTGTTTACCACTTTGTAAAGATAGCTCTCCATTTTCCTGAGCTATTTTGTACAAGTCTGATAATTCTAATTTACCAGCTTCAAAATCCTTTCCTTTTCTTGTATCAAAAGTACTGTATCTTTTTTCTCTTAAAGAATTGTATGCAGAAGATGTCATAATTTTATCAGCAGTAATTAAAGCTCTTGCAAATGTATCTGCACCACCTATATGTGCAAGAAAAACATCTTCCATATCTGTAGAATTTCTTCTAATTTTGGCATCAAAATTTACTCCTCCACCTTGTAAACCACCAGCTTTTAGAAAAACTAACATTGCTTCTGTAGTTTCTTGAATATTGTTTGGAAACTGATCTGTATCCCAACCGTTTTGATAATCTCCTCTGTTTGCATCTATACTTCCTAACATACCTGCTTTGGCAGCAACAGCCATTTCGTGCTGCATAGTGTGTTGCGCTAATGTAGCGTGATTTACTTCAATATTTATTTTAAAGTCTTTGTCTAAACCATACTCTTTTAAGAAACCAATTGCTGTAGCAGAATCAAAATCATATTGATGTTTCATTGGCTCCATAGGTTTTGGCTCTATAAAGAAAGTTCCTTTAAAACCTTGTGCTCTTGCATAATCTCTTGCCATTGTTAAAAACTGAGCCATATGATCCAATTCTCTTCCCATATCTGTATTTAGCAAAGACATATAACCTTCTCTACCACCCCAAAAAACATAATTCTCACCACCTAATTTAATCGTTGCATCTAAAGCCAATTTAACTTGACCACCTGCTCTTGCCACCACATTAAAATCAGGATTCGTAGCAGCACCATTCATATAACGTGGATTAGAGAAACAATTTGCAGTTCCCCATAATAATTTCACACCACTTTCTGCTTGCTTTCCTTTGATGTAATCTGTAATCGTAATTAATCTAGATTCAGATTCAGCAAAAGTTGCACCTTCTTGAATTAAATCGTAATCATGAAAACAGAAATAATCGAAGCCCATTTTGTTAATAAATTCGAAAGCTGCATCTGCTTTGTCTTGTGCTGCTTGTATTGCATCTGATGATTGATCCCAAGCAAAATTCTGTGTTCCTGGACCAAATGGATCTGAACCTTGACCACAGAATGTATGCCAGTATGCGATTGAAAATTTAAACCAATCTTTCATTTTTTTACCTGCAACCACTTGCTCTGGGTTGTAGTATTTAAATGCTAATGGATTGTCTGATTCCTTTCCTTCAAATTGAATTTTATTAATTCCTTTAAAATATTCTTTATTTGCCATAATATTATTATGTAATTGTTTATTTTAGATTGATTTTATTGTTTTGGATTTTCCATTTGCGTTAGGGATTGCAGTGGAAACTCTTCTTCCGAGACACAAAAAGATATTAAAACGTAAAGCCTGACCTTTTTAGGGAACGCTCAAAATATTATTTATTTAAAACTAATTCTAATTCTTTTTTCCAATTTTGATAAGCATCTTGATATAATTTTTTATTATTTGCAGGTTTAAAAGACATCACATAATCATAATCCATAATGGACTTGCTAAAAGATTCAAAATCTCCTTTATGTAAACCCGCTGCTCTTGCTGCACCTATAGCTCCTGTTGTATTGTAGATTTCTATTTCTTGCTCTACTAATGTAGCTACAGTAGTTGAAAATATTTCTGAACGGAACAGATTATCATTTCCAGCTCTAATTACACTGGGTTGAATACCATCTTTTTTCATAATTTCCATTCCATAAATAAAAGAGAACGCAATACCCTCGAGTGCCGCTCTACATAAATGTCCTTTATGATGATTATTTAAACCCAGATTCACAACTCTAGTACCAACTTCTTTGTTGTTAAGCATGCGTTCTGCTCCATTTCCAAAAGGAATTAAGCAAACACCATTTGACCCAATTTCTATTTCTGATGCCAAATCATTCATTTCTTCGTATGACGATACTGACAGATTATTCAATAACCAACGATATTGAATTCCTCCTCCATTAATGCATAGTAATTTTCCAATTCGTGCTGCTGCTCCTTTTGTATAATTTACGTGTGCAAAATTGTTAACTCTAGAACTTTCTTTTGTTGATAAACTCTTTGTTACCGCATATACAACTCCAGATGTTCCGCCTGTTACAGCTACTTCTCCTGGATTAAATACATTTAATGATAACGCATTGTTAGGTTGATCTCCTGCTCTGTAGAAAATTGGTGTTCCTGGCTCTAAACCACTTTCTCGTGCACCTTTTTTATCTACCTGAGCTTGGTTACTAAATGTATCTACAATATTTGGTATTATATTAGAGTCAATACCATAGTAATCTAGTAAAAAATTGGCTATTATATCATTTTTAAAATCCCAGAAAATACCTTCAGACAAACCAGGTATTGTTGTATTTATTGTATTTGAAAATTTATAAGCTATATAATCTCCAGGTAACATAAATTTATAAATCTGACTATATATTTCAGGTTCATTTTCTTTTACCCATTTTAATTTTGAAGCTGTAAAATTTGCTGGAGAGTTTAACAATTCGTTTGAGCATTTTTCTTCTCCGATTTTAGCAAAAGCTTCATTTCCTATTTGCACAGCTCTACTATCACACCAAATTATACTTTTACGCAGTGAATTTCCATTCTTATCAACCAAAACTAAACCGTGCATTTGGTAAGAAATACCAATGCCCTTTATTTGGGTTTTATTGATATTATGTAGCTTTTGTAAACTTTTGATTGCATTGCAAATGTGAAACCACCAATCTAAAGGATCTTGTTCTGCCCAACCATTCTTTTGTGCAATCATGGTCATTTCTTCTTTTGGTTCTTGAACAACACCAATGCTTTCTCCAGTTTCTATATCTACTAAAGCTGCTTTTATAGATGAACTTCCTATATCTAACCCTAAATAATAATTCACAGAATTTATATCTTATTATTATTCATAATATTAAATTAATTAAAAATTCAAAAAATAATTTCTAATTTGTCTTTTTACTCTTCTTTTTTTTCCATTGGAAATCTCAAAAGGTAGCATTAAAATTAGCAATAGTATTTCAAAAAAATCTTTTATCCTACTTAACATAATATGTTTAGAAACAATTGTTACAAATAATACCTTGGTATTATTTTATTTATTTTCACAAATCTATTCTTCTTTCATCCAGAAAGGAGTTACAACAAACCATATGATTGTTCCAACTAACATTAAAATCTTAACTGTGGAGATATTCATTATTCCTAAGAATAAAAGTATACTTACTAACAATATCAAAACACTTATTGATAAGACGCTAACTATTTTTAGAATTTTCATAATTTAAGATTTTTGAAATTTCATAATCATCACATATAACAAACAAGAAGCTATCCAAGCAGGTATAACTGCATAAGCCGGAAATAAACCTTGACCGAAGATAAAATACATCGCTAAGGTTACAGGAATTAACCAGGCTAGTAAAACGGCTCCATTAAAACCAATTTCTTTTACTTCAGCATAATTTTTCGTGAAACCCATTTTTTTTGCTAAATGATGATTCACAAAAATTACTCCTCCCATTGGACCTAAAATTGCTCCATACAAGCCTACAAAATCTAATAGTTTGCCAGAAAGCGATGGAAAAATAGCAGCTGCTGTAGCTACTAAACCAGCTAAAATTACACCTAAATATGATTTGGCTTTAGAAGAAAACAAGCTTTGAAATGCAAGACCAGCTCTATATATTGTTGGGTTGGCTGTTGTCCATCCTGCTACTATAACACAAATAATACCTGTCCAACCAACTACACTCCAAGCCATCGCACCTGGGTTGGCAGAGACATCTCCTGTTAATTTAATTTGTGCAGCTAACATAAATGATGCGCAAATCCAAGCCATATAATGCCCTAAAAACATACCAATAGAAGGCCCCCAACCAGCGCGAGTATCTTTAGCAAAACGCATAATACTTAAATCGGACATTCCAAAATGCATAGCTGCATTACATAACCATGAAAAAATTACAATTTTCCAAAAGTCAAAATCTACTTTACCATTAACAGATTGAACGATACTAACTCCTTTATCCCATTCTAATAATAAACTATCCCAAGAATCAACTTTCATTTGAGTTAGAGCAGAAATTCCACAAACTGCAAAGACAACAATCATCCAAGGTGCAGCTATATTAGCAAATTTGGAAACCGTATTATAACCTGCAGCTGCAACTATTGTCATAACTAGGCCAACAATAATTACAATTAAAGAAAAAGCCCCACTACTTAATCCAAATATACTTTCAGGGATAGAAAAACTTATATCAAAAGGGACCCCAACAGCACTTGCTGAAACCGTAATCATTGCTCCAGCTAAAAAACAGAAAAGGACTCCATTAACAACATTATAAACTTTAACTAAATGTTTACCTGCGATTTTTTCTAGTTGATAATATAAAGTAAATTTACTAGATACAGCTATAGGTGCAACTATATATCTCCATGTTAGGATTGCAAGAATATTACCTATCAATAAACCAAAAATTAAATCTTTTAAGCTTGCTCCTGCTGCTAAAAACAACGGACCAATCATAAACTCAGTTCCAGCTGCATGCTCACCAGCATACATACCCAAAAATGATTTCCATCCTTTGAGTTTTGAATTTGGAACAGGTGTTC
>CALKEB010000051.1 GCA_938084845.1 uncultured Polaribacter sp.
GATGGAAAAGTAAACGTTGGTCTAACATTCGCAAATAAACCAAGCTTTTTACGCATTTTTAATAAACCTTGCTCAGGTCTTACTTTTGCAGTTGGATCATTATCAAAACGTGGATGCCCAATGGCTCCAAATAATACAGCATCTGAGCTTACACAAATTTCATGCGTTGCATCTGGATAAGGTTCTCCCACAGCATCAATGGCTGCTGCACCTGTTAAGGCTGGTTTCCAATTAATTTCATGATTAAACTTCTTTGCAATTGCATCAGAAACTTTTACTGCTTGATCTATAACTTCAGGACCTATTCCATCTCCTGCTAATAATGCTATATTTAATTTCATTTTCTGTTTTGGCTTTTGACTCTTAACTTTTGGCTCTTAGCTAAATGCTAATTACTAAAAGCAAATAGCTTTTTTTAAATAATATTCAACATTTTCTCTGTGGCTTTTATTGCAGATACTGTTTGATCTGAATCTAAACCATGAGTAACAAATTCTTTATTTTGGCTACTCCAAGTAATGATTGTTTCACATAATGCATCAGAATTACTTCCAGGAGGAATTCTAACAGCATAATCAATCAACTTTGGCAACTCTTTCTTACTGTGTGTTTTATAAAGCTTTTTTAAGGCGTTCATAAAGGCATCAAACTGCCCATCTCCTTGTGCATGAGCTTCGTACAAAACACCTTCTATTCTTAATTGTAGTGTTGTAGAAGGTTTTAAACCTCTTGCATGCCCCAACACATAATTTTCTACCACTACCTTTTTTTCAATAGTATTGGAATCAAGAACATCAGAAATTATATATGGCAAATCTTCTTTAGAAACAATTTCTTTTTTATCTCCTAGTGCAATAATTCTTTGGGTTACTTTTTTTAGATCTTCATCATTTAATGCTAATCCTAACTCCTGTAAATTCTTTTGAATATTTGCTTTTCCGGATGTTTTTCCTAATGCATATTTACGTTTTCTACCAAAACGCTCAGGTAATAAATCGTTAAAATACAAGTTGTTTTTATGATCTCCGTCTGCATGAATCCCCGCAGTTTGGGTAAATACATTGGCACCCACAACAGGTTTGTTTACTGGTATTCTAAATCCAGAAAATGTTTCTACCAACTTGCTTACTTTGTATAATGCTTTTTCATTTACTTTTACAGTAACCTCTTTGTCTAAAAAATCATTTATAACAGCTATTGTACTTGCAATAGGGGCATTACCAGCACGTTCTCCCATTCCATTTACAGTTAAATGCAAACCGTGAGCACCTGCTTTAATGGCGTTCATTACATTGGCTACGCCTAAATCATAATCATTATGACCATGAAAATCGATATGCAAGTTTGGGTATTTTTGATGTACTTCTGAAATAAAATCAGTCGTTTCTTTGGGTGTTAATATCCCTAACGTATCTGGTAATAAAAGTCTTTTTATATCTTGAGTTTGTAAAAAATCTAAATATTGAAATACGTATTCTTTAGAGTTGCGCATTCCATTAGACCAATCTTCTAAATATACATTGGTTTGTATTCCATTGCTAGCAGCTAAAGTAATAGTAGCAGCTATTTCTTTAAAATGTTGTTGAGGTGTTTTTTTTAATTGATGGGTTAAGTGATTTAAAGAACCTTTTGTCAATAAATTCTGGACTTTTGCTCCAGATTCTAACATCCATGCTATCGATTTACCATCATCTACAAAAGTTAAAACCTCTATTTGATTAATTCGGTTGGCTTGGTTTGCCCAAGTGGTAATTTTTTTGACCGCTTCTAGCTCTCCTTTAGAAACTCTTGCAGAAGCTACCTCTATTCGGTCTACATTAAGTTCTTCTAATAATAGTTTGGCAATAGTTAGTTTTTCTGACACCGAAAAAGAGACTCCAGAGGTTTGCTCTCCATCTCTTAAGGTAGTATCCATTATTTCAATACTTCGAAGTGCCATTTAAAATAATTTAGCGCTATTAAAATGGTCTTGTTTTAGCAAAAGCAGAAATTTCATCTTCAATATTTTTTAAATAATCGATATCATCAAAACCATTTAACATATTGTCTTTTTTGTACGTATTGATTTCAAAAGATTCAGACGCTCCTGTAGCTACCAACGTAACTGTTTGGTTGGGTAGGTCTACCTTAATTTCTGTCTTTGGATCTGCTAGTATGGCATCAAAAAGTTGGTCTGCAAAACCACTACTTACCTGAACTGGTAAGACACCTACATTTAAACAGTTATTTCTAAAAATATCTGCAAAAAATGATGAAATTACACAACGTAAGCCAAAATCATACACAGACCAAGCTGCATGTTCTCTAGAAGAACCTGATCCAAAATTTTTACCCCCAACTAAAATTTTAGAGCCTGCGTAAATCTCTTTATTTAATGGGAATTCTGTTTTAGGGGTACCATCTTGATTGTACCTCCAGTCACGAAAGAAATTATCTCCAAAACCGACTCTCTCTGTTGCTTTTAAAAAACGCGCAGGGATTATTTGATCTGTATCTACGTTTTCTATAGGTAGTGGATATGCTGTGCTTGTTAACACGTTAAATTTATCGTAAGCCATATGTTGTATGCTTTTTGTCTTTACCTTTTAATTTAATAATGTTCTTGGGTCTGTTACAACACCAGAGACTGCAGATGCTGCTGCTACTAGTGGAGAGGCTAACAATGTTCTAGAGCCAGGCCCTTGTCTTCCTTCAAAATTTCGATTAGAAGTAGAAACAGATAATTTTCCTGAAGGTATTTTATCATCGTTCATTGCCAAACAAGCAGAACAACCTGGTTCTCTTAAAACAAAACCGGCACTATCTATAATCTTATCTAACCCTTCTTCTTTAATTTGATCTACTACTTTATGTGAACCAGGAACTAGCCATGCAGTAACATTCGCTGCTTTTTTTCGTCCTTTTATAATGTTGCAAAAAGCTCTAAAATCCTCAATTCTTCCATTGGTACAAGACCCTAAGAAAACAAAATCAATTTCTTTGCCTAACATAGATTCTCCTTCATCAAAATTCATGTAGGCTAACGATTTTTTATACGAAGTAGCTCCACTATCTGAAGGATCTGAATTTGGGATAGATTTAGAGACCCCAATACCCATTCCTGGGTTGGTTCCATAGGTTATCATTGGTTCAATTTCGGCGGCATCAAAAGATAATTCTAAATCAAACTCAGCGTCCGCTTCAGAAAATAAAGTACTCCAATACTCCATCGCTTTTTCCCAATCTTTTCCTTTTGGTGCTAATGCACGTCCTTTTATATAGTCATATGTTTTTTCATCTGGCGCTATCATTCCTCCTCTAGCTCCCATTTCTATAGAGAGGTTACACACCGTCATTCTACCCTCCATAGACATGTTTGTAAACACATCTCCTGCATATTCTACAAAATATCCTGTTGCTCCAGACGTAGTTAATTTAGAAATAATGTACAAGGCAACATCTTTTGGGGTAACACCAACGCCTAAACTACCATTAATATTTATGCGTAAACTTTTAGGTTTTGGCTGCATAATGCATTGTGTAGATAAAACCATTTCTACCTCGCTAGTTCCGATACCAAATGCAATTGCCCCAAAAGCACCATGTGTAGATGTATGTGAATCTCCACACACAATGGTAGCTCCTGGTAATGTAATTCCATTTTCAGGACCAACAACATGAACAATTCCATTATTTTTATCTCCTAACCCCCAATGAGAAATTCCGTATTTTTTTGCATTTCTCTCTAAAGCATCCAACTGATTTGCAGACAAAGGGTCTTCTACAGGTAAATGTTGGTTGATTGTTGGGGTGTTGTGATCTGCTGTAGCAAATGTTTTTTCTGGATAAACCACATCATTTCCTCTACTTTCTAATCCTAAAAAAGCTACAGGACTCGTTACTTCATGAATAAAATGACGGTCTATAAATAAAACATCTGGCCCCTCTTTTACCTTACGAACAACATGTGCATCCCAAACTTTATCAAATAATGTATTTGCCATTTTTAAATGTTTTCAATCAACTACCAAAAATAAGTTTTAAAAGTAATGTAAATAGATACCATAGAAAAAGAAGTATTATATTCATCCTTATTAGCTAAACATACTTATCTGATAAACAATAAACTACATCAAATTAAAATACGATGTCTATTCTTTTTAAGATGCTTCATATAATTTATAAAACAAGAGCACTTTAAAAATCCAAAATTTTAAATCTTTTTCTATAAATTTAAAATAGTACCTTTAAATTTTAATTTACGAGTATGAAAACTGCAAAAGCTTATTTTGATGAATATGCACAAAGTCATCAAAATGGAACCAATCAAAAAATACACTATATCTGTGTACCTATCATTTTTTTTAATGTTATTGGATTGTTAATGTGTATCCCTACTACCCTTTTAGCATCCACTTTTAAATTATACAATCCTTTGCTAGAAAACTGGGCTATTGTTGCTACGATTTTGGTATCTGTATTTTACCTAAAATTAGGTTTTTGGTATTTTATGGAAATGATTTTTGTGATACTTATTTGTATTGTTGGGAATTTTTGGATTAGCAATTACACCAACTTACTATATGTTTCGATAGGCTTATTTGTACTTGCTTGGATTGGTCAGTTTTACGGGCATAAAGTTGAAGGAGCAAAGCCTTCTTTCTTAAAAGACTTAGAGTTTTTACTAATTGGCCCCCTTTGGATAATTCAAAAAATTGGAAAAAAGGAAACTAATTAGAATACCATGAAAGACACGATTAGCTTTGATGATTTTTTAAAAGTAGATCTTAGAGTAGGAACAATTATTGAGGTACACGATTTTCCAAAAGCAAAAAAACCAGCCTACCAACTTACTATAGATTTTGGCCAATTAGGCATTAAAAAATCAAGTGCTCAAATCACCGATTTATATCCTAAAGATGCGTTGCTAAACAAACAAATAATTGCGGTAGTAAATTTTAAACCCAAGCAAATTGCCAACTTTAAAAGTGAAGTTTTGGTTTTGGGTATTTACAATAAAGAACAAAAAGTAGTAGTGTTAGAAACGGGTAAAAACATTAAAAATGGAATGACTGTTTCTTAATGGTATTTAGGATTATTTAAAATCACCAAAGCACCTATTACTCCAGGTATCCAGCCACATAGCGTTAATAAAAAAATAATAACAAAAGAGCCACATCCTTTATCTATGACTGATAATGGTGGAAAAATAATAGCAAATAAAACTCTAAAAAAACTCATCTGTAATGGATTAAATACAACTAATTAGACGTAGAAGTTATGAATTTGTTACACTAGAACATACACCTAAAAAAAATCACAACCATTAAAAAAGCTGTGATTTCTTATTTTTTATTTTTATTACAACAAATTCTTACATTTTATCTCCAAAGAAAATGGTATTCATTAGAAGCTTATTTGTTCCAAACCAAAAGGCCCTAAAATTGGTATTGTCTGTAAATACAATTACCCTACCTCTACCCAATCTACCTACCTTAAAAGGAACAGTATTTGGAATTACTTTTGCATTTTCTTTAGAAATATAGCCACTTAACAATGGTGTTTGGGTATATTGAATAGGATTGTTGTAGCTATTTTTATCTGCTTGCATAAATAAAGTAGTGTTTCTGAACAATGCTAAAGTATTCTCTTTATAACCAAAATTTATTGGGTGTGACCTGTCTAATTTTGCTTCAAAAATTGTGCCACCAATTACTTGTGCACCAGATTGTAAGGACCTATTTTCGAAAGAAACAGAAGTGATAGTATCTCTTCTTGCAGTCTTAAATTTAATATTGATCATTTTATTACTTGCCAACCATCTAGCTGTATTTTTATAGCCTACTAACACACCACCATTTTTAACCCAAGTTTGTAATTTGGTAATTGCTGATTTTTCTAAACCACTACTTGGTATTATAATATGGGTGTATTTTGTAATATCAATTCTATTAAAATTTCTAGTATCTAAACGAGTTATTGGCATATCAAAACGTTGGTCAAATAAATGCCAAATTTCACCAGAGTCGTTACCTGCTACTCCATCACCAACCATCATTGCTACTTTTGGTTTTGTAATGGCTCTAAAATTATTACTTCCTAAATCTATGCCCTCATTTAAACCTGTAGTAACTCCGTGAATGGTAATATAACTTTCTTTGGCTACTTTATTTAAAAAAGTATATAGCGCTGCAGTTTCTAATTTCTGATTTTGTACTGGTATAAAAATAGTTCCGTATTCATAAGAATTCGCACCATTTTTAAAATTTTTCATGGAAACTTTTGCTCTTAACCCTTTCTGTAAAATAGCATATAACGCTTTTGGAGCATAAAACTCATTCCAAGGCATTAAGTACCCATAATCACTTTTAAAAGAAACAGCTCCTTTTTTTAATTCTAGATTTGTAATTTCATTTCCGGCTTTTGATAACGAAACATTTTCGGCATAATCAACACCAAAAGCATGATTAAATGTCCAAGCAGAAACGTCATAAAACAAACTGTCTTTAAAAGTAGTTCGTACATCAAACATTGCTTTGACTAACCTATGGTTTTTCTGATTCATGGGTACTACATAACTATAGCCTTTTTTGAATTTTTTCCCATTTTGTGTAAAATCATTTTTTACTTCATGAATTTTAATCTGATGTCTTTTTAAAACTTCTGCTAAATGAAATGTTTTTGCAGCGTCTTTTTCATCACCAAAAACAATGGCACTTTTAGAACCCGTATTTCTACTTTCTTTGTAAAAATTTTGTTGATATTTTAAGATTTTTAAACGCATTTTGTGGGCTGCCTCCAATGTAGAGAATGCAGCAGTTACTTGGTTTCTTATGGTAAATGGAAATGTTAAAATACCATTGGTAGTTTCTTGTGCATGACCTCTAGAGCTTGCTTGCTCAAATAAGATACCTATACTACCATTAATATCTGGAAAAGTAGAGCCCTTTCCATAATAAAAGTCATCAAAACTTTCTTCTGAATAGTACATAGAACCAATTTTATCTAAGGCTTTAGCATGGTATGTAGCAATTTCTCTGGTAAGATCTTGATTCGTTTGTGGCGTTAATGGGTTAGTTCTACTCGGAATTCCAGGCTGAAAAAAGAAACTAGAGTTGCTACCCATTTCATGATGATCTGTTAAAATATTTGGCAACCATTGATGAAATGTTGCAATTCTTGCTTTACTTTCTGGTAATTGAACAGGCAACCAGTCTCTATTCATATCAAACTGATAATGATTGGTTCTACCTCTTGGCCAAATCTCTGAATATTCTCTATCATTAGGATCTGGATTAATGTTTTTACTTCTATTGGTATTTGCCCAATACGCAAAACGTTGCAAACCATCAGGATTAAAAGATGGATCGAATAAAATAACCGTATTTTTTAGTAAATCTTCTGTGGCTTGGCTTTTTGAAGCAGCCAAATAATACGCGACTGCTAATGCTGCATTAGAACCACTTGGTTCGTTACCGTGAATTGAAAACCCTTGATATACCACTATTGGATGATCGATACTTAAAGAAGCGTCATTTGTTGCAGCGATATGTTTTTTTCTAATCTCTTCTATATTAGTATGATTTTCTGGTGAAGTAATTGTTAACAACAACAAAGGCCTACCCTCATAAGTTTTACCTCTATTTTCTAATGAAATTCGGTTAGATGAAGCGGCTAGGGCTTTCATGTAGATTACTAATTTATCGTGCGTAATGTGCCACTCGCCCACTTCATGACCAATGATATCTTTGGGAGTTGGTATGTTGCTATTATAGTCTTCTGCTGGTAAATAATAGGATAAACTAGTATCTTGAGCTGTAGTATAAAAACTAATGAATAAAAAGAATAGAAATAGGTTTTTCATTTGACTGCTAAAATTTGATTTTCCAACAAATATAACAAATGAATTTTTTAGTTTTTTGCATCTTTTTCCACATTATTTCTAATAAGATTATTGAAAATTGAAAAATAGTTGCATAATTCTCTAAAATTGATAAAAATTGAAAATGATTTTGGAAATGTAGAAGACCATTTTTTTTTTATTAAGATATTTGTATACTAAGGCATTAATTATTGTAAATGATTCAAAACTCACTTTTAGATAATTTAAGACAATCACTTTCTGGTGAGCTCTTAAACGATAAGCTACATAAAACGTTATATGCAACGGACGCATCTGTATATCGAAAAATACCGCTAGCAGTCGCCTATCCAAAAAACGAGAGTGATTTAAAAAAACTAATTGAATTTGCTACAAAAAACAATACAACATTAATTCCTAGAACTGCTGGAACCTCTTTAGCTGGGCAATGTGTAGGAGATGGAATTGTAGTAGATGTTTCTAAGTATTTTACAAGTATCATTTCTTTTGATGAGGATGCTAAAACCATAACGCTACAACCAGGAATTGTCAGAGACTCTTTAAATGAATTCTTAAAACCTTATGATTTGTTTTTTGGTCCAAACACCTCTACGTCTAATAGATGTATGATTGGTGGAATGGTAGGTAATAATTCTTCTGGAAGTACCTCTATAAAATATGGAGTTACCAGAGATAAAGTACTGCAAATTAAAGCGGTGTTAAGTGATGGAAGTACTGCTGTTTTTAAAGAAATTTCCTCAGAAAAATTTATTGAAAAAACCAAAGAAAAATCGTTAGAAGGAAACATCTATGCATCCATTCTTGAAGAACTTTCACCAAAAGAAGTCCAGCTTGAAATTCATAATGAGTTTCCAAAACCGGCTATTCATAGAAGAAATACTGGATATGCTGTAGACGAATTCTTAAAATCTGATGTATTTGGGGGGACAAAAAAAACGATAAATGTTGCCAAATTTTTAACAGGTAGTGAAGGTACTTTGGCTTTTACCACTGAGATTACTTTAGCTTTAGATAAGCTACCTCCTGCAGAAAGCATTATGGTATGCACGCATTTTAAAAGTATTCACGAAAGCCTACAAGCTACTGTAATTGCAATGAAGCACAATTTGTACAATTGTGAATTAATGGACAAAACCATTTTAGATTGTACAAAAAACAATAGAGATTTAGCCAAAAATAGATTTTTCTTGCAAGGAGATCCTGAGGCAGTTTTAATGTTAGAGGTTGCTGCAGACACTGTGCTTGAAGCAGAAGTATTAGCACGTGCGTTAATTGAAGATTTAGAAAAAAATAAATTTGGGTACCATCATCCAAAAGTATACGGTAAAGATATTACAAAAGTACATTACTTAAGAAAAGCAGGTTTGGGTGCTTTAGGTAACATGGTTGGAGATCATAAAGCAGTTGCTTGTATTGAAGACACTGCAGTAGCTCTAGAAGATTTACCTAACTATATTGAAGAGTTTACTGAAATTATGGCAAAATACCAGCAAAATGCTGTGTATTATGCACATGCAGGTGCTGGAGAATTGCATTTAAGACCTATTTTAAATTTAAAGAAAAAAGCTGATGTTGTACTTTTTAGAAAGATTACCACAGAAACAGCAGCACTTGTAAAAAAATACAAAGGGTCTTTTTCTGGAGAACATGGAGATGGAATTGTACGTGCTGAATTTATTCCATTAATGATTGGCGAGCAAAATTATCAATTGTTAAGACGCATTAAAAAAGCATTTGATATCAATAACATTTTTAACAAAGGGAAAGTTACAGATGCCTTTGCCATGGACGAAGATTTACGTTATGAAATAGATCGTAAAGAGCCAGAAATAAAAACACTTCAGGATTTTTCTGATAGTAAAGGTATTCTTAGAATGGCCGAAAAATGCAATGGATCTGGTGACTGTAGAAAACCTGTAGAAGCTGGTGGCACCATGTGCCCAAGTTACAGGGCTACAAAAGATGAAAAAGATACCACAAGAGCCAGAGCTAACACGTTGCGCGAGGTTTTAACAAATAATGAAGCAGAAAATAAATTTAATTCCAGCGATTTAAAAGACGTGTTAAGCCTTTGTTTAAGCTGTAAAGCTTGTGCAAGTGAATGCCCTAGTAATGTTGATGTTGCTACAATGAAAGCTGAATTTCTATATCAGTATCAAGAAGAAAATGGCTATTCTTTTAGAAATAAGCTTTTCGCGAATAACGTTAAATACAACAAGCTAGGTAGTAGTATTCCTCTGCTAACAAATTTAGTACTAAACACCCCATTAACAAAAGCAATTATGGGGGTTGCACAAAAAAGAAGGGTTCCAAAATTAGCAGGTAAAACTTTAAGAAAATGGTATAAGAAACAAACGTTTTCAAAAAAGAAACCTCTTAAAACTGTTTATTTATTCTGTGATGAGTTTACCAATTTTTATGATGTAGAAATTGGTAAAGATGCTTTTATACTTCTTGGAAAATTGGGGTATGACTTACAAATTATCAATCATGAAGAATCTGGAAGAAGTTTCATATCTAAAGGATTTTTAAAAGAGGCAAAAGCAGTCTGTAATCTAAATATTGATATTTTTAAAGACATTATAACTAAAGAAACGCCGTTAGTTGGTATAGAACCTTCTGCTATTTTAACCTTTAGAGATGAATATATCCGTTTGGCAAATGATAAAAAAGCAGCTGAAAAAGTCGCAAAAAACACCTTTACTTTCGAAGAATTTTTAGCCAAAGAAATTGAACTCGGCAATATCGATCATCAGCATTTTACGCAAGAGAAAAAAGAATTAAAAATCCATGGTCACTGCCATCAAAAAGCATTATCTGGTAACCATGCTAGTTTTCAAATTTTGAATTTACCTAGCAACTATAAGGTAACAATAATGAACACAGGATGTTGTGGTATGGCAGGTTCTTTTGGGTATGAGAAAGAACATTATAAAATTTCTATGCAAGTGGGCGAAGATACCTTATTCCCAAAAGTAAGAAATTGTGATTCTAAAACAGAAATTGTCGCATCAGGAACAAGTTGTAGACACCAAATTTATGATGGTACAAAAAGAATGGCAAAACACCCAATTACAATTTTAAAAGAAGCGTTAAAGTAAATTATCCTAAAGGAGCTATACTTGCTTTTATCGTATCTATTTTAGCCATTGTATCTGCTTCTTTTTTACGCTCTAAAGCAATTACTTTTTCTGGTGCATTGGCCACAAAACGATCGTTAGAAAGTTTTTTCTGAATTCCGAATAAAAACCCTTCTGCTCTCTTTAACTCAGCATTTAACTTAACTAGCTCAGCTTCTATATCAATATTATCAGAAGAAATTGGTATGAAGTACTCATTAGATTTTACTCTAAACGATGCTCCCTCTACCTTTTCATTTCCATAAGTAATAGAAGTGGTATTGGTAAGTTTCTGAATAATACCATCAAAACGTTTTGAAGAATTTGCAGTATCTACAACAAACAATTCTAAGGCATCTTTAAAGCCTATATTTTTATCTTTTCGAATTGTTCTAATGCCTGATATGACCTCAGTTGCAAACTCAAAATCAGAAATCATTTCTTTATCAAATGCTGTAAAAGTTGGATACTTTGCAATGATTAGGGCTTCTTCTGGAGTCCTTTCTGATATATACTGCCAAATTTCTTCGGTTAAGAATGGCATAAATGGATGAAGGATTTTTAAATTATCCTCTAACACTTGTATGATGGCATCATAGGTAATTTGATCTATAGGTTGTTGATACGCTGGTTTTACAATTTCTAATAGCCAAGAAGAAAAATCATCATTAATCAATTTATAAATTGCCATTAAAGCATCAGACAAACGATATTTAGAAAAATGATTTTCAATTTCTGCAATGTTTTTTTGAAATTTTGCTTCATACCAAGACAATCCAATCTTAGAGGTCTCTGGCTGCAGCAATGACGCATCTACCTCCCACCCTTTAATCAAACGAAAAGCATTCCATATTTTATTTGCAAAGCCTTTTCCTTGCTGACATAAATCTTCATCAAACATTAAGTCATTTCCTGCTGCTGAACTTAACAACAAACCAACTCTTACACCATCAGCTCCATAAGTTTCAATTAACTTTAAAGCATCTGGAGAGTTCCCTAAAGATTTAGACATTTTACGTCTTTGCTTGTCTCTTACCAAACCTGTTAAATAAACATTTTTAAAAGGTTTTTCATCTTTAAACTCATACCCAGCAACAATCATTCTTGCTACCCAGAAAAATAAAATATCTGGACCTGTTACTAAATCGTTTGTTGGGTAGTAATAATTTATTTCTTTGTTATCAGGATTTCGAATTCCATCAAAAACAGATATTGGCCATAGCCAAGAAGAAAACCAAGTATCTAAGGCATCTTCATCTTGTTTTAAATCAGTTGTTTTTAACGCTGAATTACCTGTTTTTTCAATAGCTAAAACTAAAGCATCATCAATATTTTCTGCGACAACAAAATCTTTTTTTCCATCTCCATAGAAGTAAGCAGGAATTTGTTGGCCCCACCAAAGTTGTCGAGAAATATTCCAATCACGTACATTTTCCATCCAATGACGATAGGTGTTTTCAAATTTCTTTGGATATAAATTAATCTCTGTATCTTCTCCTAAAACAGCTTTAATGGCAGGTTTCGCCAATGCAGACATTTTTAAAAACCACTGGTCAGAAAGTCTGGGTTCAATTACTGCCTTTGTTCTTTCTGAAGTTCCTACTTTATTGGTATGTACTTCTGTTTTTACTAAAACGCCTTTTTCTTCCAGTTCTTTTGCAATGGCTTTACGAACCACAAAACGGTCTTTTCCTTCATAATGCAATCCAAAAGAGTTTAAAGAAGCATCATCATTAAAAATATCAATAACCGCTAAGTTGTGTTTGTCTCCTAAGTTTTTATCATTTTCGTCATGTGCTGGAGTAACTTTTAAACAACCAGTACCAAACTCTAAATCTACATACTCATCTTCTATAATTGGAATCACTCTGTTACACAAAGGTACAATGGCCTTTTTACCTTTTAAATGGGTAAAACGCTCATCATTTGGGTTAATACAAATAGCAGTATCCCCAAAAATAGTTTCAGGTCTAGTGGTTGCTATGGTTAAGTTTTCTTCTGAACCTTCAATTTTATACGTTAAATAATATAGACTGCCTTGTCTTTCTTCATGTATCACTTCTTCATCAGAAAGGGTAGTTTTGGCTTCAGGATCCCAATTTACCATTCGATACCCCCTGTAAATTAATCCTTTGTTATACAAATCGACAAAGACTTTTATAACAGATTCAGACATTTCTGGATCCATGGTAAATGCAGTTCTTTCCCAGTCACAAGAAGCACCTAGTTTTTTTAATTGCTCTAAAATAATACCCCCATACTCGTCTTTCCAATCAAAAGCATGCTGTAAAAAGGCAGCTCTTGTTAAATCTGTTTTTGCAATGCCTTTTTCTTTAAGTTTTGCAACAACTTTTGCTTCAGTAGCAATAGATGCGTGATCTGTACCTGGAACCCAACAAGCATTTTTACCCAGAAGTCTTGCACGTCTAATTAAAACATCTTGTATGGTATTGTTTAACATATGCCCCATATGTAAAACTCCTGTTACGTTTGGAGGAGGTATTACAATTGTATAAGGTTCTCTTTCGTCTGGTGTTGAATGAAAATAATTATTTTCTATCCAATAAGCATACCACTTATCTTCTACCTTACTTGCATCATATTTAGATGGAATTGCCATACTTTGGGTATATTTTTAACTATATAGTTCGCAAAAATACAATTCCTTTTTTTGTAGAGAAAATTAGACATTGATTTTTTTAAATAAAATATAAATCCTAATTTTACAGTATAAATTATTTTATTATGAGAGCATTTGGGCTATTTTTTATTGTTTTTTTTATTTCCATGCAGACAAAAGGACAAGAATTTAAATTCGAAAAAGAAAGTATTGACTATGGTAAAATTCAAAAAGGAAGTAATGGCGAAAGAACTTTTGTGTTTACCAATTCTGGTGATGCTCCATTAATCATCACTAATATTAAATCAAGTTGTGGTTGCACCGTTCCTAAAAAACCTGAGAAACCTATAATGCCTGGAAAAAAAGGAGAAATTAAGGTGTCTTATGACACCAATAGAGTTGGTGGGTTTTCTAAATCTATCAGTATTTTTTCTAATGCTAAAACTCCACGAAAAACAATCCGAATTAAAGGAATTGTGACTGCTGGTGTTGTTTTACAAAAAGAGAAAAGCATACTCTCTGAATCCAATTAAAAAAGTTAAAAAATTACACTCTTTTTAAAGTAAATTGAAGTCTTAAAGATTCTAAAATTTTAAAGTACTTTTAAAATTAATTTCGCAAATTTGCAGAGAACTTTAAGCTAGAAATTATTATGCCTTCAATATCTACAAAAGGACATCAAATGCCAGAATCACCAATACGTAAATTGGTGCCATTTGCCGAAAGTGCAAAAAAAAGAGGAACAAAAGTTTATCACTTAAATATCGGTCAACCAGATATAAAAACCCCACAGATTGCTTTAGATGCTGTTAAAAACAACAACATTGAAACACTTTCTTATGCTAGATCTGAGGGTTCAGAAACCTATAGAATTAAATTAGCAAACTACTATAAGCAGCATCAAATAAATGTTTCAGAAAACAATATTATTGTTACTACTGGTGGTTCTGAAGCTTTATTTTTTACCATGGGAAGTATCACTGATGCTGGAGATGAAATAATAATTCCTGAACCTTTTTATGCCAACTATAATGGTTTTTCTACAGCCTCGGGCGTAAAGGTTGTGCCTGTTATTTCTAAAATTGAGGATAATTTTGCCTTACCAAAAATAGAAGATTTCGAGAAATTAATTACAAAAAATACCAAAGCAATATTGATTTGTAATCCAGGAAATCCAACAGGGTATATGTACTCAAAAGAAGAAATTGAGAAACTAAAAGAAATTGTTTTAAAGCATGATCTTTTTTTAATTGCAGACGAGGTATATCGAGAATTTGCTTATGATGGTTTACAACACACCTCTGTTTTGGCTGTTAAAGGCTTAGAACAACATGCAATTGTTATTGATTCTGTTTCTAAAAGATATAGTATGTGTGGTGCACGAATTGGATGTGTAGTTTCTAAAAACGAAGCGTTTATTGCAACTGCCATAAAATTTGCTCAGGCTAGACTTAGTCCACCAACCTATGCTTTAATTGCTAGTGAAGCTGCTTTAGATACGCCTCAAAGTTATTTTGATGATGTTAAAGCAGAATATGTTATTAGAAGAAATACATTAGTCTCTGAATTAGAAAAAATAGAAGGTGTTAAAGTAGCAAAACCGAAAGGTGCTTTTTATTGTGTAGCTCAATTGCCTGTTGCAGATACAGATGATTTTGCTAGGTGGATGCTAGAAAGTTACCATTACAATAACGAAACTATTATGGTTGCTCCTGCAAGTGGATTTTATTCTACAAAAGGTGAAGGAAAAAATCAAATTAGAATGGCCTATGTTTTAAAAAAAGAGGATTTGATTAAATCTGTAGCAATTCTTAAGAACGCACTAGAAGCCTACAAAGCATAATTGAATATTCAAGAAAACATATCATTAAAAGCCTTCAATACATTTGGTATTGATGCAACTGCAAAACGTTTTGTTAGCATTACCTCTGTATATCATTTGCAAGAACTTTTAAAAAAAGAGAAAAATATTTTTTTAATCTCTGGGGGTAGTAATATGCTACTAACCAAAAACATAGAGCAACTTGTAGTCCATTTAGATTGCAAAGGAATATCTATAGATAAAGAAGACGAAGATTTTGTTTATTTAACCGTGAATTCAGGAGAAAATTGGCATGATTTTGTTTTGTTTTGTGTTGAACAAAATTATGGTGGTGTAGAAAATTTATCTTTAATTCCTGGTAATGTAGGCACCTGTCCTATTCAGAATATTGGCGCGTATGGTGTGGAAGTTAAAAATGTGATTACAAAAGTAGAAGCTGTAGAAATAGCATCAACAAAATTACATACATTCGCAAATAAAGACTGTAAGTTTGGATATCGAAATTCTATCTTTAAGAATGAGGCAAAAAATAAATACGCGATTACTTCGGTCTCATTTAAATTAACAAAACAAAAACATATCCTAAATACTTCTTATGGTGCTATTGAAACTGAATTGGCTTCTAAAAACATTACCAACCCAAGTTTAAAAGAGGTATCTAATGCAGTAATTGCAATTCGAAAATCAAAATTACCAGATCCTAAAAAAATAGGGAATAGTGGAAGTTTTTTTAAAAATCCTGTGATTTCTAAATCTCACTTTTTAGAACTTCAAAACCAATACCCTAACATACCTAGTTATATCATTTCTGAGGATGAAATAAAAGTGCCAGCAGGATGGCTCATAGAAACAGCTGGTTTTAAAGGCAAACGTTTTGGAAATTATGGCGTGCATGAAAAACAAGCGTTGGTTCTTGTAAATTATGGTAACGCCACTGGAAAAGAAATTTATGCTCTTGCTCAAAAAATTAAAGAAACTATTCTGAATCAGTTTTCTATTCATCTAGAGATAGAAGTAAATATAATTTAAACCTTAGACTGCTCTCTAAAGGACTTATTCTATTACTGTATTAACAAGGACAATGACTAGATTAATAGGAATCCATTTTACTATTAATACTATAATTTGTAACTTTGTACTATGAAATTATTACTACTTACATTGGGCCTTTTAGGACTAGGAGTTGCTGGAATTGCTATTAAAATTTGGGCAAAGAAAAATGGTGAATTTGCAGGAACTTGTGCAAGTCAAAATCCGATGTTAAATAAAGATGGTGAAGCCTGCGGGTTTTGTGGTAAAACACCAGATCAATTTAGTTCATGTGCAGAACCTGAACATAATTAAGAATACTATTGATTTCCTTTCTTTTTTAGACATTTCTTTAGTCTTGATTCAAATTAGTATATTTATTGTAAATATATATTCAAAAACCAAACATTGAAAGAAGAGGATTTAGACTTAAATGATCATATTGCAAGAGCCAAAGAAGGGAATCAAGCTGCATTTCGTTTTTTATTGAATCTCTATTGGCTAGAGGTCTATTTTTTTTTATTAAAAAGAATAAAAAATGAGAACGAAGCAGAAGATATTGCCATACAGACCTTTTCTAAAGCCTTTGATAAAATAGCTACCTTTAATGAAAATTATACGTTTAAAACTTGGGTTATAACCATAGCTAAAAATACACATATAGATTTAGCAAGAAAAAAGAAAAAATCTATAATAACAGAAACTACCAATGATCAACAAGAAAAAGTACATCTAGTTCCTGATGAAAATCCAACTCCAGAAGATCATATTATTAGAGAACAAAATTTAGCCAAACTACAAAAAAACATTAGGCAGCTAAAGCCAAAATACCAACTGGTAATTAATTTACGGTATTTTCAAGAGTTAAGCTATAAAGAAATTGCACTACAAACTAATGAACCTATAAACAACGTTAAAGTTAAACTTTTACGTGCAAAAAAATTATTAGCAGAAATTATAAAAAAGGGGTAGTAATAAAAAAAACACCCTAGAAAAAGACCAACCTAAAATAATAAGTTTAGCAACAATTGTTTTTTTGTTGGATTTCACTTGTGGTTTTTAATGAATATTTAAAACTTTTCTTCGTAAATTTGCATAAATAAAGAAAGATAATGGCAGTAGAAACAGCAGTATTACCAGAAAGACCAAAAAAACCAAAATGGCTTCGTGTAAAATTGCCTGTAGGTAAGAAATATACGGAACTAAGAGGCCTTGTAGACAAATACAAATTAAATACCATTTGCACAAGTGGAAGCTGTCCTAACATGGGTGAATGTTGGGGAGAAGGTACTGCAACCTTTATGATACTTGGAAATATCTGTACTCGTTCTTGTGGGTTTTGTGGTGTAAAAACAGGAAGACCAGATACTGTAGAATGGGATGAACCAGAAAAAGTAGCACGATCCATAAAGATAATGGGAATAAAACATGCTGTAATTACTTCTGTAGATAGAGATGATTTAAAAGATGGAGGTTCTATAATTTGGGCAGAAACTGTAGATGCAATACGAAGAGCAAATCCAAATACTACTTTAGAAACTTTAATTCCAGATTTTCAAGGAAATACCAAACAAATCGATCGTATCATAGAAGTAGCCCCTGAAGTAGTTTCTCATAACATGGAAACTGTTAGAAGACTAACAAGAGAAGTACGAATTCAAGCTAAATACGATAGAAGTTTAGAGGTTTTAAAATACCTTAAAGAAAATGGAATGCGAACTAAAACTGGCTTAATGTTAGGGTTAGGAGAACTTGAAGAAGAAGTCATACAGACCATGAAAGACTTAAGGGCTGTGGGATGTGATATTATTACAATTGGTCAATATCTGCAACCTACCAAAAAACACCTACCTGTAAAAGAATTTATAACACCAGAGCAATTTAAAAAGTACGAAACCCTAGGATTAGAAATGGGTTTTATGTATGTAGAAAGTGGAGCTTTAGTGCGTTCTTCTTACAAGGCACATAAACATGCTAAATAAAAAGCAATAAATAAAATTCAAATTAACTTTTGGCACAAAAATTGGTATCCTAATAATATGAAGCAACGTAGTAAACTGTTTTCATTGTGTAAATTATTTGAATTATTTGAACTAAAAAACCACCTTAAAAGGTGGTTTTTTTTATGCGTTTTTTAGCAAAAAACTGTTCAATCAATTTAAACAATCTTATAACTTATTATAAATCCCCCAATTCGTAATAGTTATATGTATAAAAAGAAAATATTTTATTGAGATTAAAATTTTAATAATCGTCGAACGACACTTTACTGTCGACGAACGACATTTTAAGCCTATTTAACGATTAAAAAAATCGCCTAAACGTAAAGTTTAGGCGAGATAAGGATTGTTATTAAGAATCCCCCAATTCAAAACAATTTTCCGATTACAATAACGATTTATATTTTGATTAAAAAATAAATTTTCGATGAGTGTAAACAAATTAAAAGACGAAATGAAAGAAAATAAAGTTAAAATAAAACTATTGATGTTTTAATTGTTACTAATTAAAACTTACTACTAATTTAAGTGATGGTAACATTTGTGATGCGAAGAACTACAGTTTAGCTTTCATCTTCTATAAAACCATTCTCCTTCATCCATTCATCATTAAACATTTTTCCAACGTACCTACTTCCATGATCATGAAATAAAACAACGACAACGTCATCTTTAGTAAAATGTTCTTTTAATTGTAACACTCCCTTTATAGCTGCACCAGCAGAATTCCCTAAAAACATACCTTCTTCTTTGGCTAATTTTTGTGTATAAATTGCTGCATCTTTATCTGTTACTTTTGTAAACCCATCTATAACTCCAAAGTTTACATTTTTAGGTAAAATGTCTTCCCCAATTCCTTCGGTAATGTAAGGGTAAATTTCATTCTCATCAAAAATACCAGTTTCATGATATTTTTTAAAAACAGAGCCATAGGTATCTACACCCCACACCTTTACTGTAGTGCCAGTTTCTCTTGCTTTCATTTTTAAATACGAACCAACTCCAGAAATGGTACCTCCTGTTCCTACTCCAACTACAAAGTGGGTAACCTTCCCATTTGTTTGCTCCCAGATTTCAGGGCCTGTACTCTGAAAATGTGCTTTACAGTTACTAGGGTTATCGTATTGATTTACATACCAAGAGTTTGGGGTGTCTTCTCCCAACCTTTTAGAAACAGAATAGTAAGATCTTGGATCTGTAGGTTCTACATCTGTAGGACAAACAACTACCTCTGCTCCTACTGCCCTTAAAATATCCATTTTTTCTTTAGACTGCTTATCAGAAATTACAAAAATACATTTGTATCCTTTAACTATTGCTGCTAAAGCCAATCCCATGCCTGTATTTCCAGATGTCCCCTCTATAATAGTCCCTCCAGGCTTTAACCTTCCATCCGCTTCAGCATCTAAAATCATCTGCAAAGCCATTCTATCTTTTACTGAATTTCCTGGATTAAAAGTTTCATATTTTGAAAGCACCAAACAAGGTAATTCCGCTGTTAATTTGTTCAACTTAACAAGTGGTGTATTTCCTATGGTTTCTAATATATTCTCAGCGTAATTCATCTTTCTTCTTTTATGATGCAAAGGTAAATTAATTTTTGAGGCTGTCTAAATATCAGTTCTTAAATATTAGAGTAATACGTAGCGTATTTATTTAAAAATATGTTATTGTATTAAGGTATAAAGGCATACCTATGGTAATATTAAAAGGAAAAGCAATAGCCAATGCCATTGGTATATACAACCCTGGATTTGCTTTTGGCACTGCTAATTTCATTGCTACAGGTACTGCAATGTAAGAGTCACTGGCTGCTTAAATAGACATTAACAATCTATTACCAATTTCATCCATAAAAAATCCACTTAACGCAGCAACTGAAGAATTGAATAGATTATCTCTAAATTAATAACACTATGAGCCAATTCTTGACCACCTTTAAAACCAATAGTTAAAAGAAGGTATAATGATATAAATTTAGACGAGTTTTCTGGAATTCTTAAATCACTTTAAATATTAACTGCAACAAGGCCTAAAAAGAAAAATAATAGTGCTGGTTGGTTAAATTATCAATTAAATAATGTAAATCCATAGGTTAAAATTTGACATAAAAAAAGTAGGAAAGCCTTTTACAAGTCAGTTTCCCTACTCTAATATGTTGATTACAATTACTTTACTCTTCTAAAGTAATATTGATGGTACTAAAAATTTTAATGTTCTGACCTTTGCTTTCTAGAGCTCTTAAAAAAGCCTTAGTTTCTTTTTTATCAGTCATTAATTCTGTAATTCTAGAATTGTCATATAGACATTTATCATTACTATTTCCCTCTGTTTTAGATAATCTCTGAATTTTATGAAAGTTAATTTTTACATTTAAAACATCATTAATAATAGTAAGCGCTTCTCCTTTAGTAAAAGTGCCTTCTATTAATTGAATACTTTTTTGCTCAGTTTCTTTTGATGTTACTGCAGATTTGCTCATAGTTATTTATTTATTTTATTTAAATTAAACTTTTAATGAATAGAATTATCAAACCAATTATTTCAGAATTGATCAATTCTTGAATAAACAGACTTTATAAATTAATTGCCGATAGTGTAAAATCTAAAAACACGATACCCCCAGAAATGCAATAATTGTATTTAATTGATTGAAATAAAAATCATTATCAGATTTATTTTTTTCTAGGTGACATTTAATACTCTTTAACACATGGTTTATTTTTTTACAAAGGTGCAACACATTTTTAATATATTTTTATATATATTTATTATGTTATATATAAATATATTTTATGAACTACACTTTACATCAGCTGGAAATTTTTAAAAAGGTAGCAGAATTAAAAAGCGTTACAAAAGCTTCTGAGCAACTCTTTATGTCTCAACCAGCAGTTTCCATTCAATTAAAAAACTTTCAAGATCAATTTAAGCTACCTCTTTTTGAGATTGTAGGTAGAAAATTATATATCACAGAATTTGGAAACGAAATAGCAGAAGTAGTAACCAAAATTTTAGATGAAGTAATGGCTATAAACTATAAATCTAATTTATTTGAAGGTAAATTGGCTGGTAAGCTTAAATTAGCTATTGTTTCTACAGCTAAATATGCGATGCCTTACTTTTTAACTGGATTCATTAGAAAGAACAACAATGTAGATGTTACAATGGAGGTTACCAATAAAATGTCTGTGATAACAGCGTTAGAGAATAACGAGTGTGATTTTGCAATGGTTTCTACAATCCCAAAAAAATTAAAGATTGAAACCATTGAGCTTATGAGCAATCAAATGTTTTTTGTTGCTGGCAAAGACTATAAAAACAATACCAAAGAGGTTAATTTAAAAGACTTAAATAAATCAGTTTTTTTATTTAGAGAAAATGGTTCTGCAACTAGGTTAGCTATGGAAAAATACCTGATTAAACATAAAATTGAAATTCTAAAGAAAATGGAACTTACTTCTAACGAAGCTGTAAAACAAGCTGTAATTGCTGGCTTAGGGATTTCAATTATGCCAATTATTGGTATTCAACAAGCTTTAAAAAACGGAGAGTTACAAATCTTAAATAGTAAAGACCTACCTATAGAAACTACATGGAATTTAATTTGGCTAAAAAGAAAAAACTTATCCAATGTAGCTAAAGCTTTTAGAGATTACATTTCTGAAAACAAAAATGATATAATCAAAGAACAATTTCAAATACCACAAATCAACTAATTTAGATTTAAGCAAACTTAATAGACTTTGAAGGATCTATTTTAGTGATGATAAGTGAAGGAATTATCAACATTAAAAAACATAAGATTAAAGTACCTAAATTAAGCCAAAGAATAGACCAAAAAGAAATATAAACTGGTAATGTTGATACGTAATATGTATCTGGATTTAACGTAATCATTTTAAAATAATGTTGACAAAAAATAATACACAAACCGATGATATTACCCCATAAAAGACCTTTTAAAATTAAGTAAGATGCATTGTAAAGAAAAACTTTTCTAATACTTGTATTACTACTGCCTAAGGCTTTTAAAATACCAACCATTTGCACGCGTTCCAAAATTAAAACCAACAAAGCAGTAATCATATTAATACCTGCAATAAATATCATTATTGCAATTATAAACCATACATTATTGTCAAAAAGAGAAATCCAATCAAATACATTTGGATAGGTTTCCTTAATTGTTCTACTATTTAATGTACTGCCTATTTGTGAATTTATCTCCTCTCCTTTACGATCAATGGTATTAAAATCATTTAAAAGCACTTCAAAACCTCCTACCTGCTCAGGAGTCCATTTGTTTAATTTTTGTACTTCTCTAATATCACCAATCATCATATTTTTATCAAACTGAGCAAAACCAGAATTATAAATTCCTTTGATAATATATTTTCTATTTGAAGGTGAAGTACTAGACCTTGTTTTAACAAAAGTTGCCGTTATTGTATCGTTTAAATTTAAATGCAATCGATTCACAATGGTTTGTGAAAGTAGTACTTCTTTTGTTCTAGGTTGATTAAAATTTGGAAATGCTCCTGCAATAAGGTATTCACTAAAAAAGGTCCAATCATAATCCGAAGAAACTCCTTTAAAAACAATGCCTTCAAAATCAGTTTCCGTTCTTAAAATTCCTACTTTATTTGCAAAAATTTGTATGTTTTTAACACCACTAACGGTCTTAAATTCAGGATAAAAAGGTTGTTCTTTTAAAATAGGCACAGTAGAAACATCAGATTGATTCGAATCATAATTCACTATTTGAATATGCCCTTTAAAACCGGCCATTTTATCTCTAATTTTGTATTGCAAACCAGAACCGGTAGCAACAGCAATTAGCATAATAATTATACCAAGTGCAATGGCTGTTATTGCAATTTTTATTATTGGCGATGAAATGCTATTTTTATACTTTTTACCAACAATAATGCGTTTGGCTATAAATAACTCGTAATTCAAATTAATGACTCTTTTAAACCCTTGTAAAAGTACCTATTTATTTTTGTTTTTGCTGATGAATTTTCAGCTGATTTCTTGCCAACAAAATCAATCCTACACTAAAAGAAGCTCTACAGAAGAGAAAGCACAGACAAAAAGGATTATTACAGGAGCAGAAAACACATTAGAATATTTAAATTTACTACACGAAAAAAAAGTTGGAATTGTAGCCAATCAAACCTCCGTTATTTTTAAAAAAAATACAAAACCTCTTTTAAAAGACATTAACAATAAAGCAGACTATTATAATACTCACCTCATAGATTCACTTTTATCATTAAGGATTAACATCACAAAGGTATTTGCCCCAGAGCATGGTTTTAGAGGAAAAGCAGATGCAGCAGAACTCATTAACGATGGTAGAGATCAAAAAACGGATTTGCCAATAATTTCTTTATATGGTAAGAATAAAAAACCTACTCAACAGCAATTGAATGAAATTGATGTTGTTGTATTTGACATACAAGATATTGGTGTTCGGTTTTACACCTATCTTTCTACATTACATTATGTGATGGAAGCTTGTGCTGAAGCAAAAATACCTGTAATTATTTTGGACAGACCTAACCCAAATGGTCATTATATAGATGGTCCAACATTAGAAATGGAGCATACTAGTTTTGTGGGTAAACATCCTGTTCCAGTAGTTTACGGAATGACTATTGGCGAATATGGCCAAATGATTAACGGAGAAAAGTGGTTAAAAAACGGGATACAATGTAATTTAACCGTAATTCAACTACAAAACTATTCGCACCAGACTCAATATCATTTACCAATAAGACCTTCGCCAAATCTACCAAATGATACAGCTATAAATTTATATCCAAGTTTAGGTTTTTTTGAGGGCACTACAATAAATGCAGGGAGAGGCACTGAGCATCAATTTCAAAGGTATGGTGCTCCATTTTTTTCCAAGACAGCCTTCAATTACACTCCAAAGGCAAATTTTGGATCAAAATACCCAAAACATCAAAACACACTTTGTTATGGTGTAGATCTATCCAACTCAAAAAAAACATCGGCAATACATTTAGATTGGTTAATAGATGCTTATGAAAAAACACCAAAAAGCGAAAAGTTCTTTGGACAAACATTTACCATTCATGCAGGCAACACAAAATTACAACAACAATTAGAACAAGGAATTTCTATCAAAGCTATTCAAAAATCTTGGAAAAAAGACCTCATACAATTTAAAAAAATCAGAAAAAAATACCTCCTTTACAAATAACTTATCCCCGCTTTTTTTTCTCGTTGTATTTGTAAGGGATCGCTTTTTTTAAGTTTTCTACTATGGCATAGGTTGCAGGGCAAACAAATGTATTTGCAATTGTTAAATCTGTTATTTGAATAAATTTTCTTCGATTGGTATGTGGGTATTCTGAACACGCTTTTGGACGGACCTCATAAATAAAACACGTATTATCAGTTTCATCTAAAAAAGTACATGGAGAAGATTTTAACACCATAAAATCATCTGTATCCCTTTCTAAATAATAATTTATAAAATCTGAAGCTTTCATTTTTAAATGCTTAGAAATACGTTCTATATCCTTAGCTGTAAAAATAGGACTTGTGGTTTTACAACAATTTCCACATGCCAAACAATCTGTCTTTGCAAACTCTTTATCATGCAAATCTTGCATCACATAATCTAGATTTTTTGGCGTACGCTTTTTTAGATTTGCAAAATATTTTTTAGATTCTTTTTCTGCTTCTTGTGCTAATTTAGGGAGTTGTTCCAGTTCTTTTTGCATTTGCGAAAATTACAATAATTCCCTTTAAATATATCCTTAAATTATGTATTTTCGCTTCTTAATTTTTTAAGAGTTTATGAATATTCAAAATGTAATAGATACCAATGTAAAAAAAGGCTTCTTAGCCTTATATGATACAGAATTACCAACTGTAGAATTTCAGGCAACTCGTAAAGAATTTGATGGTGATGTTACAGTAGTTGTTTTTCCAATGCTTCGATTTAAGAAAGGAAATCCTGTACAAATTGGAGAAGATTTAGGAGGCTATTTAGTTGCAAATGTTAAAGAAATTAAAGACTTTAATGTAGTTAAAGGTTTTCTGAACCTTGTAATATCAGATGAATTTTATTTAAATTTCTTTCAATCGATTTACAAAGAGACTCATTTTGGAATAGCTACTTTACATACAGACGAAAAAGCTGTTATGGTAGAATATTCATCTCCTAATACCAATAAACCTTTACATTTAGGACACGTTAGAAACAATTTACTTGGGTTTTCTGTGGCTGAAATTATTAAAGCTACAGGAAAAAAAGTGTATAAAACTCAAATTATAAATGATAGGGGAATTCATATTTGCAAGTCAATGTTGGCATGGCAAAAGTTTGGAAATGGAGAAACCCCAATATCTACTGGTTTAAAAGGAGATAAACTGGTGGGTAATTATTATGTGAAATTTGATCAAGAATACAAAAAAGAAATTGCTAGGTTAATTGCTGATGGCAAAAATGAAGAAGACGCAAAAAAAGAAGCACCTATACTATTAGAGGCACAAGAGATGTTACGAAAATGGGAAGCAGGAGATGCTGCTACTGTAGCTCTTTGGAAAGAAATGAATGGATGGGTCTATGATGGCTTTGAGGCTACTTACTCAAATATGGGTGTTAATTTTGATACACTTTATTATGAAAGTGACACTTATTTACTAGGAAAAGATGTAGTAACACAAGGTTTAGAAAAAGGTGTTTTTTATAGAAAAGAAGACAACTCTGTTTGGTGTGATTTAACAGCGGAAGGATTGGATGAAAAAATTGTGCTACGCTCTGATGGAACAGCCGTTTACATGACCCAAGATATTGGTACAGCAATACAACGTGTTAAAGATTATACTGATGTAGGTGGTATGGTATATACTGTAGGAAACGAACAAGACTATCATTTTCAAGTATTGTTTTTAATCCTAAAAAAACTAGGGTTTGATTGGGCAAAACAGCTACATCATTTAAGTTATGGAATGGTTGACTTACCTTCTGGAAAGATGAAATCACGAGAAGGAACTGTAGTAGATGCAGATGACTTAATAGATGAAATGACAGCTACTGCTAAAGAGATCTCTGAAGAACTGGGAAAACTTGAAGGGTACTCCGAAAGTGAAAAAGAAGAATTGTATAAAATCATTGGCTTAGGTGCATTAAAATATTTTGTTTTAAAAGTAGATCCTAAAAAAAGAATTTTATTTGATCCAAAATCTTCGGTAGATTTTCAAGGAAATACAGGTCCTTTTATTCAGTATACATATGCCAGAATTCAATCTATTATTAGAAAAGCAAATTTTGATTCCTCTTCTATGGTAACTATAGAATTGCATCAAAAAGAAAAAGAATTATTAAAACAACTGGTAGTATTCCCTGAAACAATTCAGCAAGCAGCCACAAATTATTCTCCAGCTATTATTGCCAATTACACATATGATTTGGTAAAAGAATTCAATTCTTTTTATCAAAATGTATCTATACTTGGAGAAGAAAATAAAGATAAAAAAATATTTAGAGTACAATTGTCTAATAAAGTAGCGCAAACCATAAAAATAGCTTTTTCTTTATTAGGAATTCAAGTACCAGAAAGAATGTAACAATAAAAAGTAACTCTTTTAAGTTTAATAATCATTGTTTAATTTTGTCAACAATAATAAATACCAACTTAGAAAAAAAATAAAATGAAATACGACATTATAATTATTGGAAGTGGACCTGGAGGATACGTAACAGGAATTAGAGCATCTCAATTAGGTTTTAAAGTTGCAATAGTAGAAAAAGAATCTTTAGGAGGTATTTGTTTAAACTGGGGATGTATTCCTACAAAAGCATTACTAAAGTCCGCTCAAGTGTATGACTATTTAAAACATGTAGACGAATACGGTTTAAAAGCTGAAGCAATTGATAAAGATTTTGATGCCGTAATAAAAAGAAGTAGAGGAGTTGCAGATGGAATGAGTAAAGGTGTGCAATTCTTAATGAAAAAGAATAAAATAGACATTATAAATGGTTTTGGTAAACTAAAACCAGGTAAAAAAGTAGCGGTTACTGCAGAAGATGGAGCTGAAACTGAATATGCTGCAGACGCAATTATTATTGCTACTGGAGCTAGATCTAGAGAATTACCTAACTTGCCTCAAGATGGAGAAAAGGTAATCGGCTACAGAAAAGCTATGACACTGCCTAAGCAACCAAAATCTATGATTGTTGTAGGCTCTGGAGCTATTGGTGTGGAGTTTGCTCATTTTTATAATACAATGGGAACAGAAGTAACGATTGTAGAATATATGCCAAACTTGGTTCCTGTAGAAGATATTGATATTTCTAAGCAATTTGAACGTTCTATAAAGAAATCTGGAATTAAGGTAATGACTAATTCTTCGGTAGAGGCTGTAGACATTTCTGGAAAAGGAGTTGTTGCTACTGTAAAAACAAAAAAAGGAGAAGAAAAGCTAAAAGCTGATATTTTACTATCTGCTGTTGGAATAAAATCTAATATTGAAAATATTGGATTAGAAGAAGTGGGTATTATCGTAGACAGAGATAAAATTTTAGTTAACGATTTTTATCAAACGAACATTCCTGGATACTATGCAATTGGAGACGTTGTTCCTGGGCAAGCATTAGCGCATGTAGCTTCAGCTGAGGGTATTACTTGTGTAGAGAAATTAGCAGGTTTACATGTAGAGCCAATAGATTATGGAAATGTTCCTGGATGTACTTATGCAACACCAGAAATAGCTTCTGTAGGATTAACAGAGGCAAAAGCAAAAGAAGCTGGCTATGATTTAAAAATTGGTAAATTCCCGTTTTCTGCATCTGGTAAAGCAAAAGCTGCAGGAACACCAGACGGATTTGTTAAAGTAATTTTTGATGCAAAGTATGGAGAGTGGCTAGGATGTCATATGATTGGTGCTGGAGTTACAGACATGATTGCAGAAGCAGTTTTAGGACGTAAACTAGAAACAACTGGGCACGAAGTGTTAAAAACAATACACCCTCATCCTACAATGAGTGAGGCAGTTATGGAAGCAGTTGCTGATGCTTATGATGAAGTTATTCATCTATAGTGTTCGTAAAACTAAAATGAAAATTATAGATCCTGAACGTCACTATTATCCAATATTAAGAGGGTCAGAAATTACAGCTGCCTATAAACTTTATAACAGAGGAAATGAACCTTTAATTATTTATGATGTGCAAGCCTCTTGTGGTTGTATAGATATCAATTTTCCGGAGACCTCTATTGCTAAAGATGATTTTGGTTTTATTACATTAGATTATGATAGTGCAAAAAATATTGGCTTTGTAGAATTTTTTGTAACCATTAAAGCAAATACTGAAAAAGATGTATTTACCACGATTAAATTTGATTTAAATGTAGTAACCTCTCCCCATTACACCCAAGATTACGAAGAAATTTACTTAGATAGAAGAAAAGAAAAAATGGGTGGTGAAGTAGACGGAGATTTAACACAACAAGGCTATTATATAGACGAAGAAAGAACGGTAAGATAATAGTAAACTCAAAAATGACACTTTAGAAATTTGTTAATTTTAGATACCCCAAAATTTAGTAAAGCGTTTTTAATAGCCGTATTTAAACTGGTATTAGCTGGTTGTTTTATCGGTTTTTTAAAAGAATACGATGAATTAATTGCATGTATTTTAATTCTAAAAATTATTCATAATATTTACATTGAAATTATAGTACCCAAAAAAAATAAAAACTGGCTATTATTAATTGGGATGCTGTTGACTGGATTTGGAGGTATTGTAGGCGAGACTTGGGGTGTAGCAAATGGGTATTGGGAATATCATGAGGTTACAAAAGCCATCCCTTTATGGGTTCCCTTTGCATGGATGCTAGCCTTTCATTTTTTATACAAATTAGAACGAAATTTAATTCTGCTTTTAGAAGATCAATCACAAAGAAATAAAATAATTTTGGCTATAATTTTAGCTTTAGTATTACCTGCTTTTGGTGAAGTTGTAACAATTTATTTAGGGGTTTGGACCTATTATTGGCCTTATCAAATATTTGGAGTGCCTTTGTATGCCTTTTTATGCTTATTATTTGTGCATATGCTAGTGTATGTAATTTTACACTTTATTTGTAAAAGATATAAAATTAACGATATTGTTTATCATTAAAACCTCCAGCACACAATTCGAGTAACCTTATTACCTTGTTGCATTGGTATGGTTTTAAATTCTGTAACTCCTAATTTTTTAGAGGATGCTTTTAAACTCTCTACATTTTCTTTTTTAGAAACCAAGCTTGTAAACCACTTACTCTTTTTGGGTTGTAAAGAACTTTCATATAAATAAGTGTGTAAAAATGCTTTTTCACCTCCAACATACCAAAGTTCATTATTGTTCCCAGAAAAATTACGAACAGCATTATTTCCTAAATTTCTACTTTTCCGTTTATTAGCTCCTTGAGCTTCTTCTGCAGATTTGTAGAATGGTGGATTACACATGGTTGCAGAAAAAGAATCCTCATTTTCTAATATATCTTTAAGTATGTGCTCTTCTTTAAACTGTTGACGTAATTCTATTTTACTTGTAAGATGATTATCATCAATAATATCTTGAGCAGTGTCTAAAGCATCTAAATCTATATCTGTTGCAACAAAATTCCAATTATACGCTGCAACACCTAATAAAGGATAAATACAAGTTGCCCCTGTACCAATATCTAAAATCTTAATATTCTTTTCATTGCCTAACAAATCATTGATATGATGAATATAATCCAATCTTCCAGGTATTGGAGGACATAAATTTTCATCTGGAAAATCCCAAATAGAGATGTTATCATAAGAAAACAACAAGGCTTTATTCAGTTCTTTTACCGCTTGTGGAATTGAAAAATCTATAGTTGTTGAATTGTAAGTATTAGTAATCACAAATTCTTTCAAAGCTGGATTTTGTTTTACCAAAACTTCAAAATCATACCTCTTATTAAATCTATTGTTTGGATGAAGCCCTTTATTTTTCATTAAATTTCTAGTATTGTAAACTCTAATTGTAAAGGATTTAATTCCTCTTTTAAAGTGGTTAAAAACGATGACCCGTATGCTAAATAAAAATCAGAGAAGTTTCGTTGGCGCTCCTCTAAAGATTGGTTTGGTAATAGTTCATTTTGCAATTGTGTTATTCTATCTACCAAGTCTTTTTGCCTTCGTTTTTCTGCTTTAAGCAATCGTTTTTCAAGATTTTCTAACCCTTTAATTTGCTTTCTCTCTTGGGCATTAACTGCATTTAAAAAAGTAACGTCTGTTTTTTTAGCAACCGCTTTTAAATCTTTAAATTGATTTTTTAAATACTCAATTTTATCAGAAAAATCAGTTTCAATTTCTGTACTTGCCACCACTTTTTTTGAAATTAAATCATACTGATTTAAGAAAATTTCTTCTTTGGAAATATTCAATCTTTTTAATTTCTCCGCTTGTTTTTTAGAAATAACTTGTACTGAATTTCGTAATAATAAAATTGGAAATGGTACATGTACCTTATTAAAATAATCTTTTAATTCTAACCAGTAAGCCAATTCTCCTCCTCCACCAATGTAGCAAAGATTTGGTAAAATTACTTCTTGGTATAAAGGCCTCATAATAACGTTAGGAGAAAATGCTAAAGGATTTTGTTCTGCCTCTGCCATTATTTGCTCTTTGGTAAAAGTAAGTGATGTATTCACTACTTTATAAATATCATCTTCAAAAACAATTCGTTCTCTAAAGCCTTCTCCTAAATAAAAAAGATTTATTTCTCTAGGATTCACTTGAATTTTATAGTTTTTTTCTAATTCGTGAATTGATTTAGAAACTGCCCTAAATGAGGGTGTATCTTGCAATTCTTGCTTTACAAAGGGTACAAATAAAGATTTTAGCGGCAGAGCATCCCCATCAATTATAACTAAGCCATAAGTTTTAAAAATTTCATTGGCGATAAATCGAGTGGCATCTGCTAAATTATTTTGCTCTAAATACCCTTTAACAAATAACTCTTTTAGGAAGATTGCATTTTTAGAATTCCCTAAATGCTCAGAAAAAACATCAAAGACTTCTTTTAAACCTTCAGTAGAAAATCGACCCACTGCTCCACCCTCTTTTTTATTCCAAGCTACTTTTTTACCATCAAAATTAAAATAATTAATTTCCTCAAAATCGTGGTCTTCTGTAGCCATCCAATACATAGGAACAAAATTTTTATCCGGAAATTCTTTAGATAGCTTCTCACATAAGTTTATGGTAGAAAATATTTTATATAAGAAATATAAAGGTCCTGTAAATAGGTTTAATTGATGGCCTGTAGTGATTGTAAACGTATTCTCCTCTTTTAATAATTGTATGTTCGATTTCGTTTCTTCAGAAATCTGAAAGTTTACATATTGATCTAGTAAAGCATTTGATAAAATATTTCTATTTTCTGATGTAAATGATTTCTCTTTTTCTGATAATTGCAGTTTAAATCCTTCTAGATCAGGGAAATTAGTATAAAAAGGGCTAAGATTTTCATTTTGTTCCAAATAATAGTGCATTATTTCTGAAAAGAAGCCAGTTTTTTGAAAAGGAATGTGAGTTACTTTCATAATTAATAACTCCTTTTATGACAACACTCAGAATGTAAAATAGAAATCATATCGTTTGGTTAAATTTTCGATAAAAATACAACTATTTTAAGCGATGATAAAAATTGTAAAATCCTCTAACATATTTTTAACGCTATCTCTAAATCCTTACTGTAATTAATAAATTTTATTGCTTACATTTGGAAAAATCAAATGTAAACTCATGAAAATTAAAGCGTTTTTCTTTTCCTTTTTAATCTCATCAATTTCAGTTTTTTCACAATCTGTAAATTCTCCAGCAGAATTTTTAGGGTATGAAATTGGCAGTAGATTTACAAGACATCATAAAGTTGTTGATTATTTTAAATATGTAAGTAACACATTATCAAATGTTAAAATAGAAAAATATGGTGAAACTAATGAATATAGAGCCTTGTATGTTACCTATATCTCATCTGAAGAAAACATTAATAATCTAGAGACGATTAGAAAAGAAAATTTATCTCAAATTAAAAAAAACACTGCTACAACTAATGACAAAGCTATTGTTTGGCTAAGTTATAATGTGCATGGAAATGAGGCTTCAAGTACGGAAGCTTCTATGATAACACTTTATGATTTAGTTACCAGTAAGAAAGAATGGCTAGAAAACACTGTTGTTATTATAGACCCTTGTATAAACCCAGATGGAAGAGATCGTTATGTAAATTGGTACAACCAGGTTAAAAGCACCCCTTTTAATATTGGTCAAGATGCCAAAGAACACCACGAACCTTGGCCTGGAGGAAGACCAAATCACTATTTATTTGATTTAAATAGAGATTGGGCGTGGGCTACACAAGTTGAGAGTCAGCAAAGAATTAAAATGTATAATAAATGGATGCCTCATATTCATGTGGATTTTCATGAACAAGGTATTAATAATCCTTATTATTTTGCACCAGCTGCAGAACCATTCCATGAAATTATTACAGATTGGCAGCGCGATTTTCAAACTCAAATCGGAAAAAATCATGCTAAATATTTTGACAAAGAAGGCTGGCTATATTTTACGAAAGAAAGTTTTGATTTGCTATACCCAAGTTATGGAGATACCTACCCTACTTTTATGGGAGCAATTGGTATGACTTATGAACAAGCAGGTCATGGAAGAGCTGGTTTAGGTATTGATACAGATGAAGGTGAAGTATTAACCCTAAAAGACAGAGCTATTCATCATAAAACAACGGGGTTATCTACTGTTGAAATAGCATCTAAAAATGCTGAAAAGTTAAATATTGAGTTTAAAAAATACTTTAATAATGATAATGTAAAGTTTAAAAGTTTTTTAATTAAAAATGAAAATCAGGATAAAATCAATCGTTTAAAATTACTATTAGATAAGCATGAAATTGGTTATGAAACTGCTAAAGGAGGTACTGTAAAAGGGTATGACTTTGCAACACAGAAAGAAGCTAAATTTAATGCTTCTAATAACGATTTGGTAATCCACACAGATCAACCAAAAGGAAAAATGGTTAATGTACTTTTTGAACCTTCAGCAAAATTAGTAGATTCTTTAACTTATGACATCACAGCTTGGTCATTACCTTATGCTCATGGTTTTAACGCCATTGCATCAAAATCGAAAATTACCGCTACTCGTTACAATGAAAATGATCTGATATTTAATGCTACTATTGATAAAAATGCTTATGCCTTTATTTTTAAATGGAATAGCTTAAATGACGCTACTTTTTTAGCCGATTTATTACAACATAATATTGTACCTCGTTTTTCTGAAAAACCATTTACAACAAATGGTAAATCGTTTGAAAGAGGAGCAATAATCGTTTTAAAAAATGATAATAAAAGCCCTGATTTTTTAGTTAAGCTAGTAAAAATAGCCTTTAAACATAAAAGAGAAATTACATCAACCTCAACAGGTTTTTCTGATGCTGGAGTAGATTTTGGCTCTTATTCTGTGAAACCAATCAATAAACAAAAAGTTGCTTTGCTTTCTGGTGAAGGCATATCTTCTTTAAGCTTTGGTGAAATTTGGCACTTTTTCGAAACGGAGTTAAAATACCCTTTAACGATTATAGATTCAGATTACTTTGGAAGAATCGATTTCTCGAATTACGACGTTATTATACTTCCTAATGGATATTATAGTAGTATTTTAAATAAATCTACTTTAAATAAATTAACTTCTTTTGTAAGATCTGGAGGTACAGTAATAGCAATAGGAAGTGCATTAAATAGTTTTGCTGATAAAAAAGGATTTAGCTTAACCAGAAAAAAACTTGAAGATAAAAAAGACAATAATCTATTGCCTTATGCAGCTCAAGAAAGAAATAATGTAGAAAATTTAATTACTGGAGCAGTCTTTAAAAGTACCATAGACACTACTCATCCTTTAGGGTTTGGTTACAACAGTGATTATTTTTCTTTAAAATTAAGTGGTAGTACTTACAACTATTTAAATTCTGGTGTTAATGTTGGGTATTTTGATGAAAATGCCACAAATGTTTCTGGTTTTGCTGGTAAAAAAGCCTTAAAAAATGTACCTGAATCACTCTTGTTTGGCGTGGATGAAAAAGGGAATGGAAGCTTTGTATATATGGTAGATAATCCTTTATTTAGGTCTTTTTGGGATAATGGAAAGCTATTTTTAGCCAATGCTGTTTTTCTCTTAAATTCAGATCAATTAAAATAACTAAAAAACCACTCTTAATTTGAGTGGTTT
The DNA here is from genome assembly GCA_938084845.1 of uncultured Polaribacter sp. Classification (GTDB taxonomy): domain Bacteria; phylum Bacteroidota; class Bacteroidia; order Flavobacteriales; family Flavobacteriaceae; genus Polaribacter. Next base: position 34,772 of record CALKEB010000051.1, read on the forward strand.
TTTTATTTATTTCGTTCTTTTTAGGTGCAATGGTTTTGGTTTTTCTTGCTTCTTAACAGGTGTTCCATACAAATCATAATCTCCTGCTTCATAAATCTCTACATCTATAAATTCGCCTATTTTAATGTAATGTTCTCTAGCATCCACTAAAACGTCATTATCTACATCAGGGGAGTCAGATTCTGTTCGCCCATAAAAATATTCACCATCCTTTCTATCAAATAAACATTTAAAAGTTTTACCTATTTTTTGTTGATTCAACTCCCATGAAATTTGAGATTGAACTTCCATAATTTCATTTACTCTTTTAAACTTTATTGCTGCAGGAACATCATCTTCCAATACATAAGCACCAGTATTTTCTTCATGCGAATACTCAAATGCGCCAAGCCTTTCAAAACGCATTTCTTCTACCCAATCCTTTAATTCTTGAAACATTTCTTCAGTTTCACCTGGATAACCTACAATAAGGGTAGTTCTAATTGCCATTTCTGGAACAACTTCTCTAAATTTATGAATTAAAGCGGTAGTTTTCTCATGAGTTGTACCTCTTTTCATCGATTTTAGCAACTCTGTATTGATGTGTTGTAGCGGAATATCCAGATAGTTACACACTTTAGGTTCACGTTTCATAACTTCTAAAACATCCATAGGAAAACCAGTAGGAAAAGCATAATGCATTCTAATCCATTCGATTCCATCTACTTTTACAAGCGCTTCTAATAACTCAGCCAATGCACGTTTTTTATAGATATCTAAACCATAATAGGTTAAATCTTGCGCAATAAGCATAATTTCTTTAATTCCTTTTTCAGCCAATTTTGTAGCTTCAGTAACCAAATCTTCAATTGGTGTAGATCTGTGTTTACCACGCATTAAAGGTATTGCGCAAAAAGAACAAGGTCTGTCACAACCTTCTGCTATTTTTAAGTACGCATAATGTTTTGGAGTAGTTGTTAAACGCTCACCAATTAACTCATGCTTATAATCTGCTTCTAAAACTTTTAATAAATTTGGTAAATCATGAGTACCAAAATATTGATCAACATTCGGAATTTCAGCTTCTAAATCTGGTTTATACCGTTCGCTTAAACATCCAGAAACAAAAACCTTATCAATTTCACCTGCCTCTTTTCTTTGTGCATAATGCAAAATAGTATCAATAGATTCCTCTTTGGCTTTGCCAATAAATCCACAAGTATTTATAACCACAATGTTACCATCATCGTTAACATCTTCATGAACCACATTTTTACCATTGGCTTTTAATTGTCCCATTAAAACTTCACTGTCGTAAACATTTTTAGAACAACCTAAAGTAACTACGTTAATTTTATTTTTTTTGATGGTTTTTGTACGCATTATAAATTTATTTAAGCGAGTGCAAAAATAATGCTTTTTAACTGATTGATATTCTTTCTATTGATAGTTTTTAGGCATTTTTCTAACTTTTGTAAGTTGTTCAAAAGCATAGCCTAATTCTAATAAATTTCTTTCCTCAAAAGGTTTACCTACAAAGGTTAAACTTACTGGTTCTCCAGAAGTTTTATAACCCATAGGTACAGTTAAAGTAGGATGAAATGATACTGCTGCAATACCTGAGTGATAATTATTAATAGACAAAATAGCATCTAAGTTTTCACTTTTCAAAGCTTTTAAATACGTTTCACCTTCTTTTTTTAAGTTCGCTTTAATTATTTCTAATTCGGCTAAAGTAGTTTCATCTCTTTCTATACCCTCAAAAAGTTGCTGCCCATAAGGAGCTCTTAATAAAGAATCTTTTTGATTAAACTCAATTACATCTTTTACGCTTTTAATGAATAACGATTTATCTGCATTTTCTGATAAATATTTAGGCAAATCATACTTCATATCAATATTCAATAAAGTCACAAATCCGTTAAATGAAATTTGAGGTGGCGTAATTTCCACTATCTCTACTCCTACTTTTCTCATTTTATTAATTTGTAATGCATATATAGAATCTGATAATAATGGTTTTAAAACACCAATTTTTTTTCCGTTAAAGCTATTTGAAAAACCATTTTGAACATACGCTTCATCAATTTCTTTTGATTTGCTATCATTTTGATCAAAACCTCTCATGGCATTTAGAAAAATAGCATTGTCAATTACATTTTTAGTCATAGGCCCAGGCGTATCTAAAGTGCTAGAAATAGGCACAATTCCTGTTCTACTTAAAACACCTATTGTAGGTTTTAAACCTACCACAGAATTCTGGCTAGAAGGTGACGTAATAGAACCTGAAGTTTCTGTGCCTACAGCAGCTACAGCAAAATTAGCAGCAACTGTCACCCCACTTCCAGAAGAACTTCCTCCAGTTTCAAATTCAGCTCTTCCATAAGGATTTAAGGTTTGTCCACCAATGGCTGAATACCCTAAAGGACATCCTGAACAAAAGAAATAAGCCCATTCACTTAAATTTACTTTCCCTAAAATAAGAGCACCATTTTCTTTTAGTTTTTCTACAATAAAAGCATCATTTTGGGTGTTATTTCTCTGTAAAGCCAATGCACCTGCAGTAGTTGGCATTTCTTTTGTATTAATATTATCTTTTAATAAAATAGGCATTCCGTACATAGAAAATTCTGAGACGTCAGATTTATTTGTGTCTTTTTCTCTAGCTTCATGTAAAACATTAGGATTCAAAGCTATAATTGAATTTAAAGATAAAGTAGCATCACTTTCAAACTTTCGAATTCTATATAAATAAAATAGGGTAAGTTTCTCATAAGATAAAGTACCCTCTTTTACATGACGCTGTAACGTTGGTATGTCTTGCTCCAAAATTAAAAGCTTTAACTTATTGTACTCTTCTTCAGAAAATTTCTTTAATTCAGATTGAAAAGGTTTATAAACAGCATTCATATCTAAGATCTTAGATTGAAAAAGTTTAAATTTCATTCGACCATTTTTATGATTTTGCTGCGCTTCTAAAGTAGCAGTTTCATCATACTTTTTAAATTGAAACTTAGTTTCTTTTTTTTGGTTCTTGCAAGAAATTAAAACCAGTGAAGCAAATAGAAATAAAAGTGATTTTTTCATTATAGTAAATTTATAGTCAAATATAAGAAACAAAAAACACCTTTTATGAAAAACATAAAAGGTGTCTTTATCATTTTAAGAAGGAAGTTTCTATTTAAAAAAAGAATCTACAAATTCTACTTTATTAAAAACTTGTAAATCGTCTATACCTTCACCTACTCCAATATATTTTACAGGAATCTGAAATTGGTCTGATATACCAATAACAACTCCACCTTTTGCGGTACCATCTAATTTAGTAACAGCTAAACTTGTAACTTCTGTTGCTTTTGTAAATTGTTTTGCTTGCTCGAATGCATTTTGACCTGTAGAACCATCTAGAACCAACAAAACATCATGAGGCGCATCCGAAACTACCTTCTGCATTACTCGTTTTATCTTTGTAAGCTCGTTCATTAAATTTACTTTATTGTGTAAGCGACCTGCAGTATCAATAATAACTACATCTGCGTCTTGCTTTACAGCAGAAGTTAGTGTATCAAAAGCTACTGATGCTGGATCAGAGCCCATTTCTTGACGAATAATTGGCACTCCTGTTCTGTCTGCCCAAACCTGTAATTGATCTATGGCTGCTGCTCTAAATGTATCTGCAGCACCCAATACAACTTTTAAGCCTTTCTTTTTAAATTGACTTGCCAATTTACCTATGGTTGTAGTTTTACCAACACCATTTACCCCAACTACCATTAAAACATAAGGCATTTTTTTGCCTTCATTTGCTGGTATTTCAGGAATGGTAAAATCGATCTCATTACCAAGATTCGTTTCAGAAAGTAAGCCAGCAATTTCTTCACGAAGTATTGCATTTAACTCATCAGTCCCTACATACTTGTCTTTTGCAACTCTAGTTTCTATTCTATCAATAACTTTTAACGTGGTATTTACACCAACATCAGAAGCTACCAAAATCTCCTCTAAATTGTCTAAAACATCGTCATCTACTTTAGACTTTCCTGCAACTGCTTTAGATAATTTGCCAAAGAAACTTTCTTTCGTTTTTTCTAAACCTTTATCTAAAGTTTCTTTTTTTTCTTTTGAAAATATTTTTTTAAAAAAACTCATATCTATATTTTAATTTAAATACCAACAATTAAAAAAAGGCGATATCTAAGGTATTGTTGCTGTAGGTGTTAATTCATTACTTTACATCTTGAAAAATGAAATATTACAATACAGTGCATAAAAATACGTAATTATAAGGCATAAAAAAAACTACCTATTATTTCTAAAAAGTAGTTCTTATACTATATATCTGTTGGTTATTTTTTTGCTAAAAATTTATCAACTTCTGAAGGATCCATAATTGCTTCAACAAACATGTAAGCTTCTGTTTTTGGAGACTTTACCATTTTTATTGCTTTACTTAATCTTTTTGATCCTGTTTGTAACGATGCTACTGATTTCTTTGCCATGTTAAAATGTTTTTAATCTATGTGCTCTATTCTGAGTTCTAGATTGTTTAGAATTACTTTATTTCTTTGTGAACAGTCATTTTCTTTAAGATAGGATTAAATTTCTTAACCTCTAATCTATCTGGAGTGTTCTTCTTGTTCTTTGTTGTAATGTATCTAGAAGTACCTGCTTGACCAGATGCTTTGTGCTCTGTACACTCTAAAATTACTTGAACTCTGTTTCCTTTTTTTGCCATCTCTGTATATTTTTATTAGCTAGAACTAAATTATTTTGTTAAAAAACCGTTAGCTCTTGCTTCTTTAATTACTGCAGAAATTCCTTTCTTATTTATATTTTTTAAAGCAGATGCAGATACTTTTAAAGTGACCCATTTATCTTCTTCTGGAATATAAAAACGCTTGGTCATTAAATTAGCGTCAAATGTTCTTTTAGTTCTATTTAATGCTTTAGAAACATTGTTTCCAACCATTGCTTTTTTTCCTGTTAATTCACAAACTCTAGACATCTTCTTAGACAGTTTTATAGTGTTATCTCTAAACGAGGTGCAAATCTACAAATAAATCTAATTGTGTACAAAACAAATTTAGTAATTTTTTAATATTTCTTTCTCTAATATTTCTAGTGCTTTGTTTACTGTTTTATCTATTACTCTACCTCTTGGTTTTCCAAAATTAAATTCTTCTACTAAAACTCCTTTTCTTGATGCTACAGCAATATAAACCACGCCCACAGTTTTATCTGTGTTGTCTTGTGTTGGGCCAGCATTACCTGTAACTGCAATTGCAAAGTCTGTTTCCAATTTTTGTAAAACACCTAACGCCATCTCTTTTGCTACCTCTTTACTAACTACAGAATAATTTTTTATAGTAGTTTTAGAAACTCCAAGAAGACTCTCTTTGGTAGTTGAAGAATATGCAACTATACTTCCTTTAAAGTAACTAGATGCACCAGGAACAGCTACTAATGTTGCCGCTATTTTACCACCTGTTATACTTTCTGCTGTTGCTAATGTTTTATGACGCTCTTTGAATAAAGCAGCAATTTTATCTTCTAACCTACCTCCTTCATCAAAACCACTAATTATATCTGGAATTAAAATATATAGTTTTTTAATCTGTTCTTCTATCGCATTTTCTAAAATAGATTTATCCTCACCTTTAGCGGTTAAGCGTAAACGAACTCTACCATAATTTGGTAAATACGCCAATTTTATAAAAGTTGGTAAATTATTTTCAAAGGTTTCAATACGTTCAGCAACTACACTTTCTCCTTGACCATAAGTCATGATTGTTTTGTGAAGAATAAAAGGTAATTTACATTGTTTTTGAATTTTAGGAAGTACTTCATATTTCATTAAACCTTTCATTTCATTAGGTACACCAGGTAACGAAACAAACACGGTATTGTTTTCGTAAAACCACATTCCAGGTGCTGTTCCATATAAATTTTTTAACACACTTGCTTTAGTTGGTAACATTCCTTGTAAACGATTCGATTCGCCGAACGGAATTTTATATTTCTGAAATAACTCTTTTATATGTGTTACAACATCATTATTCAATTCTAAATGATCATTAAAGTAAGAAGCTATGGTATGCTTAGTTATATCATCTTTTGTTGGCCCTAAACCACCTGTAAGGATTACTATGTCTACCCTTTGCTCAGCTTCTTTTAACGCTGCTAAAATGTGTTCTTTATCATCTTGAATTGATGATATTTGATATACAGAAACACCAATTTTATTCAACTGCTCTCCTATCCATTGCGAATTGGTATCAACGATTTGCCCAATTAAAATTTCATCTCCAATAGTAATTATCTCTGCTCTCATCCTTTTTGAACTAATCTATTTGTTTTGTATAGTGATTTAAAAAATAGAACTACTTTACTCTAATTTCAAATGCTTTTTTACCTGCTAATAGTCCTTTTAATGTATCATTTTCTGACACTTTACCAACACCAGATGGTGTACCCGTAAAAATAATATCTCCTTTTTTTAAGGTAAAATATTGTGAAACGTAAGCAATTAATTCGTCTACTTTCCACAACATGGCTTGTGTATTTCCATCTTGAACAATTTCATCATTTTTAAACAATTGAAAATTTAAATTATTAATCTCAACGTCTTCTTTTGGATAAAACTCGCCAATTACTGCACTTCCATCAAAAGCTTTTGCTTTTTCCCAAGGCAAGCCTTTTTCTTTGCATTTTGCTTGCACATCTCTAGCTGTAAAGTCTATACCTAACCCTATTTCATCATAATATTTATGAGAAAATTTTGCATCTATATACTTACCTACTTTATTTATTTTTACTAAAACCTCTACTTCATAATGAACATCATTAGAAAAAGGAGGAATAAAAAAAGGGTTTTTTCTTGGTAAAATAGCTGAATCAGGCTTTAAAAAAACAACAGGATGTTCTGGTTTTTCATTTTCTAATTCTTCAATATGCTTTGCGTAATTGCGCCCAATACAAATTATTTTCATAATTGAATTATTCTCCTGTTTCTGGAAAAACGATTGCTCTATTTCCCGAAACTATAATTTGATTATTTAAATGATACTTTACAGCTCTTGCTAACACTAATTTTTCTGTATCTGCACCAATTCTTTTTAACGTTTTGGTAGTACTTTCGTGGTTTACTTGCTTTACATCTTGATCTATAATTGGCCCTTTATCTAAATCTTCTGTTGCATAATGTGCTGTTGCTCCTATTAATTTTACGCCTCTTTGATATGCTCTTTCGTAAGGGTTTGCTCCTTGAAATGCTGGTAAAGAAGAGTGGTGAATGTTTATAATTCTTTCTTTATAATCATTAATAAAACTAGAAGATAAAACTTGCATATACCTTGCCATCACAATTAAATCGATGCTGTTTTCTTCTAACAATTCTCTTACTTGAGCTTCTTGTTGTAATTTTGTTTCTTTTGTGATTGGCAAATGATAATAAGGTATACCAAACATGTCTGCTACATATCTTAATTTATTATGATTACTTATGACCAATTTTACCTTACAGTTTAAGCCACCTTCTTTAGATCTTTCTAATAAATCATATAAATTATGACTGGTATGAGAAACCATTATCGCTACGTTTTGTTCTTCATCTCCATAATCTACAGACCATTTAAATTGTAAAGGAGTTGCAAGAGCTAGAAAATCTTTTTCTAATGAAGACTTAGATAGGTCTGAACCTCCAGAATGTAAGCGAATTCGCATAAAATATGTGTTTTCAAGCCCATTTACATACTGTTGACAACTTAGAATATTGAATCCTTTTTCAAAAAAGAAACTGGTAATTTTTGCTACCAAACCCTTCTGATCTGGACACTGTATTAAAAAAGTTACTACTTGTGACTTCATAATGTTGAATTAAAAATAAACTATGGAATCCATTTTTTTGGAAAGTTTGGTTTACGTTTTTCTAAAAACGCATCTCTACCTTCTTTAGCTTCATCTGTCATATACGCCAAACGTGTTGCTTCACCCGCAAAAACTTGCTGACCTACCATACCATCATCCGTTAAATTCATTGCAAATTTTAGCATTTTTATAGAGGTAGGACTTTTCTCTAAAATTTCTTGCGCCCAATTGTAGGCAGTAGATTCTAGTTCATCATGTGGAATTACTGCATTTACCATTCCCATTTCATAGGCTTCTTGGGCTGAATAATTTCGACCTAAAAAGAAAATCTCTCTTGCTTTTTTCTGACCAACCATTTTTGCCAAATACGCAGAACCATACCCGCCATCAAAAGAGGTTACATCCGCATCTGTTTGTTTAAAAATGGCGTGTTCTTTAGAGGCCAAAGTTAAATCACAGACCACATGCAAGCTATGACCACCACCTACTGCCCAACCAGGAACAACAGCAATTACAGCTTTTGGCATAAAACGTATTAAACGTTGTACCTCTAAAATATTTAATCTGTGGTACCCATCATTTCCTACATAACCTTGATGACCTCTTGCTTTTTGATCTCCTCCAGAACAAAATGAATACACACCATCTTTTGTACTTGGCCCCTCTGCAGAGAGTAAAACTACTCCGATTGAGGTATCTTCTCCTGCATCATAGAAAGCATCATATAACTCTTTTGTAGTTTTTGGTCTAAACGCATTTCTAACATTGGGCCTGTTAAATGCAATTCTTGCTACGCCATTGCTTTTCTTATAAGTAATGTCCTCATATTCTTTAGCAACTTTCCATTCAGGTTGTATCATATTTTTGTATTTTGTACGTTCGTATTACAGATAAAGCTTCTTCGATTACAAAAATAAACATTCTACCTTATGATTAAGAAATCACTATCACTTATATTTTTACTTTTTTTCTTCTGTGGCTTTTCTCAAAATAGTATTTATAAAGAATTAGCATCAGATATTTTAGAATCTACTAGAAGTTTAAAAATCTATATCCCAGAAAATTATGAGCAAGATAGTCTTAGAAACTACCCATTAACTGTGGTTTTGGATGAAGAATATCTATTTGATACTTATGTTGGTAATGCCAAGCTTTTTGCTAAAAAAGACCAAGCGCCAGAACAAATCATTGTTGGTGTTTCTATGAATGACACTAGAAATCAAGACATTTCATTTAACAGAAATACGGGAAGGTTATCTACTTCCGCAAATAATTTTTATGAATTTATAAAAGATGAAGTTATTTTTTATATGGAGAGCACATATAGAACATCTCCTTTTATTACACTTGTTGGTCAAGGATATTCTGCAAATATGGTGAGCCATTTTTTAAGTGAAAATACCGCTTTTATAAATTCATTTGTTTGTATAAATCCAAGTTTTTCTGATTTTATTTCACAAGAATTACTGGGTTATAATCTTCAGAAATTTCAGAAAGAAGATAATACTTTTTATCTCTACACCAATAACAGCGATATTTTTTCTTCAAAAAAACAACTTAAAATTGATCAGGTTCAAAAACAACTAAGTGATTTGAATATAAAAAATTTTAATGCTATTAATGATCTTATAAAAACCACTAACAGTACCTCTGCAATGAGCGAGGCAATACCAAGAGCTTTAACCAATATTTTTGAAATTTATTCTGCAATCTCAAAAGAAGAATATGAGAAAGAAATTAAAGACTTAGCTCCAGAAGATGCCATCTACTATTTAGAAAATAAATATTTAGAAATTGATTTTTTATTTGGTACAAATTTAGGTATTCGAGAAAGAGACATTTACACTATAGAAAATATTATTATTGAAAAAGAAAATGGTGATAAATTAAGAGATTTTGGAAAAATGATTCTAAAACTTTTTCCTAGCTCGCCTCTTGGTGATTATTATATTGGTAGATACTATGAATCTGGAAAAATGTTTAAAAAGGCATTAAAATATTACAGAATAGGGTATGGTAAAATGGACCCTGCAGATCCTAATGCAGACAAATTTTATGAAAACATACTAAGATTAGGCGGTTTATAAATAGTTTTCGCAAATTCTAATCGTTGATTAATTAAACCAACTCTATTCTATCTTCTTTTATGAGTATTAATTTATTTCTATATAAATTACCCACTGCTTTTTTAAATGCTTTTTTACTCATTTTCATATGAAAACGTATTGAATCTGGCGAACTTTTATCTGTTAACATTAAAAAACCTTCTCTACTATTTTTTAATTTTTGAAGTACTTTTTCTACATCTGCATCAATTACATTTCGAAACCCTTGAGGTCGCAAAGAAACGTCTATTTTACCATCTTCTCTGATGTTTTTTATGTAACCAGTAACCTCCATGTTTTCTTCTAATGGCTCAAAAACTTCGCTTCTAAAAAGCAAACCATCATACTCTTCATTTATTAAAACAGTATATCCTAATCCTGTTTCAGTTTCTATGACTAACTGCACTTTATCTCCCTCTTGTAATTCCATTATTTAATATATTTAAAATATTCTTTTAAAACTGTGTCATTCTCAATACTTGGCGTAAAAATTTCTAAAATTTTTGGCTGATTTGATACTTCATAAAAATTTTCTAATTCTTTTTGAACTGAAGCAGTAGAAAATGCTTGATGATATTCAAAATTATGCATTTTACATAAGTATTCTGCTGTTAAGCAATGTGGCGTTTCAAAATATGCTGAAGCATTTGTAGTTTTTGGTCCAGGTATAATTTTAAAAATTCCACCACCTGAATTATTCACTAAAATAATTCTAAAATCTACTGGTATATTTTTATTCCACAAAGCATTGCTATCGTAGAAAAAACTTAAATCACCAGTGATAAAAATGGTTTGTTTTTTACTAGCAAATGCAGCTCCGATAGCTGTAGATGTACTCCCATCAATACCACTTGTTCCTCTATTGCAAAAAACTTCTAAAGTACTATCTATAGTAAACATTTGACCATACCTGATAATGGCACTATTGCTAAATTGTAACTGACTATTTTTGGGGATATTCGCTAAAAATTGCTCAAAAACTTTTAAGTCTGAATGTTTTGTTTTTGCTAAATATGCTGCATGTCTTTGCCTTCTTTTCTCTCTTATTGCCAACCATTTTGGTTGATAATTACTCTCTTTTTTAGAAATAATACGATTAAACTTGCTAAAAAAATCTACCGGTTTTGTTTGTATAAATTCAGATAAACAGAAAAAGGTGTTCATTGCCTTTTTTTCATCTATATTCCAATGATGTTTAGGCTGATAATCTCTTAAAAAACGTTTAATCCTTTTAGAAACGATCATGCCACCAAAGGTGATAAGAATATCTGGCTGTAAATCTTTAAACGCATCGTCTTCTAAAGAAAAAATAAGTTGATCTATAGCGTTTATGGCTTTTGTGTGATGGAGATTAGAAGTTGTTTCTGTCAATAAAATTACAGAGTCATCTTCTGAATATAAATCCATTAATTTATGTAGCTCGGTATCTGGATAGTGTACGCCAACGACTAACATCTTTTTTTCTGAATTATTCCAAATTTCAGCTAATTCTGGGTAATTGATGTTTGCGTTATCTAAAGCGCTTGTGTTGATATGAGGAAAATGAAAATCCTTTACATATTCTACTGTTTCATACAAAGGCTCATCAAAGGGAACATTAATATGTACAGGGCCTTTATTAGAATTTGCCAATTGTAAAGCTTCTCCAATTAATTGCGCATTTCTGGTTTTAAACTTAGGATTTTCAATCAAATTCGCAGAAAATAAAATATGATTCTCAAAAACATTTTCTTGTCGAATTGTTTGTCCGTCTCCAATATCAATTAAATGCTTTGGCCGATCTGCAGAAATAACCACCAAAGGAATATTGCTGTAAAAAGCTTCTGAAATTGCAGGATAATAATTCAACAATGCAGAACCTGAGGTACATAAAACTGCAACTGGCTTTTGAGTTTGCTGTGCAATTCCTAAAGCAAAAAAAGCAGCACACCTTTCATCAACCACACTTAATGTTTCTATCTCTGGATGATTAGAAAAACCAATAGTTAACGGTGCATTTCTAGAACCTGGAGAAATAACAACGGTATCAACATTAAATTGCTGACAAGCTGCGATAACCAATTGTGCAAGTTCTTTTTTTGGATACATAAAAATCTTTAGTAATTTAAGTGCAAAGTTACGAAGAGATAAAGATTTAATACAGAAAAAAAGCCAGAAACTAAATTGCATTAAGTTTCTGACTTTTAAGATAAGTATGCTTAAAGAAATTAATTCCCTTTATTAAAATCAGCTAAAAATTTAGCTAAACCTATATCAGTTAACGGGTGTTTTAGTAAACCTTCTATGGCACTTAAAGGACCTGTCATTACATCTGCCCCAATTTTAGCACAATCAATTACATGCATCGTATGTCTTACAGATGCTGCTAAAATTTCTGTATCAAAACCGTAATTATCATAAATAGTTCTAATTTCTGCAATTAGATTTAAACCATCAGTAGAAATATCATCCAATCTACCAATAAATGGAGATACGTAAGTTGCACCTGCTTTTGCAGCTAACAATGCTTGCCCTGCAGAAAAAACCAAGGTTACATTAGTTTTTATTCCTTTTGAAGAAAAGTACTTGCATGCCTTAATCCCATCTTTTATCATAGGTAATTTTACTACAATTTGAGGGTTTAACGCTGCTAGAGCTTCACCCTCTCTTACCATTCCATCAAAATTTGTAGAAATTACTTCAGCAGAAACATCTCCATCTACTAAATCACAAATCGCTTTGTAATGATTTATAATATTATCTTGACCAGTAATCCCTTCTTTGGCCATTAATGATGGGTTTGTGGTTACACCATCTAAAACCCCTAGGGCTTGTGCTTCTTTAATCTGCTCTAAATTAGCAGTATCTACAAAAAATTTCATGCTTTTGAGAATTAAGTTATATTTTTCAAAGATAAAAAACTATGACTTTTCTTATGAGTATTCTGGAATTAATTTTTAATAAAATTAATTAAAATAAGAAATCCCTTTTTTTATTAAATACCCACTCAATTCCTTCAATACCTTTTAAAAGCATTACTTTTACACGAAAGAACATGCTATACAATCTATGAAAATTCTCACTTTTTTATTCATAATCTGTTTCTGTATATCTTGTTCAACTTCTAACACATCAGAAATTATTGACAACAATTCAACTAATGGCTTAGCATGTTTTACCACAGATATTTCTATTTCTAAAGCTGACAATGTTGTAATTGCAGACGCCATAAACCCGATTACTTGGAAAGGTTCTTGTAATGATGATTCTGTGACTATTAGTTATACAAGGCACGTAAGTGCAGATGGTGAAACTGAAACTAAAGCATTTATTTTTAATAAAACTACAGATTGTCTTACAAAAAACAGAGCTTATAAATTCTATAATGGTGAAGATCTAGATGTTTCTGCGGTAACAGCTATGGATTTATCTGAACTTTACATTAAAGAATGGGTGAATAATAAAAAACTTTCAGGCTTATTGGTGTATACTGATCCTCATAATAAAATCACATATTCTAGAAAGTTTTATGTTGAATTTACTTTAGATGACTTTCAAGCAGAATTCACAAATTTCACCATTTTTGAAGCGTGTATTGGAGCCAATCTACCGATAGAAATAGACATGAATTTAGTTGGAATTACTGACTTTAAACTTACTTATGATCAAGAAGATGATATTGGCAACACACCAAAATTCAAAAAATACACTATTAAATTGAAAACTACGTCAAACGATAAAAATAAAATTTTATCACCAATAAAAAATCAAGAACCCTATTTAATTGTCCATGAACCACCATTTTCTTCAGAAAATAAAATACACTATACTAGTGGAGTAAAAAATGCTTTAGATATTTTTTATGAATATGAAGTTCCCTATCAAAATTTTAATTACTTTACAGATAATAGGCTTACCTATAGTAGTACTTTAAACAACAACAAAGAAGATTATTTCATTATAAGTATGGCTCTAAATAATTTAACGTATTATGGTTGGATTCGTTTTAATTTAAAAACAAGCAATTGTAATGTAGAAGTTTTAGACACTTATTTGAATGCAAATGCTAATGAGCATGTAAGTGTGAACTAAAGTTTGTAATGGTTCATTAAAATTTTCTCGTAAACGGTGTCTGGTAAAACCTTTTTTAAAGTAATTGAAAAACGCTGCATAAAATCACCAACTACATAGTGTAACTTAGGTTTTTTAGTCTGTATGATTTTAAAAACTTTTTTAGCCATAACTTTTGGATCCATACCCTCATTTACATGAGCATCCATTAAGTTTAAATTTTCTTGATATTTCTTTTTGTAAGCAGAAGTTTCAAAAACTGGTGTATGATACCTTCCTGCTGCTATATTGGTTGCAAAGTCTCCTGGAGCTATATTTGTTACAAAAACGCCAAAACCTTTTACCTCCATACTAATGGCCTCTGTAACTATTTCAAGAGCTCCTTTAGAGGCTGAATATAATCCTCTAAAAGGCAATCCCATATACCCTGCTATAGAGGTTATATTTATAATTAATCCTGATTTCTGCAAACGCATTTGTGGTAAAACCGCTTTGATGACCTCTATTGCCCCAAATAGATTTGTATCAAATACCTTTTTCATTTCTTCTGTAGGAGTATCCTCTACAGGACCTGTAATTCCCATACCTGCATTATTTACAAGAACATCTAATTTTCCTTCTTTTTCTAAAATAGTTGCTATTGCTTTTTTTATAGTATCTGCCTTTAAAACATTTAAAGCAATTAAATGAAATGGGAATTGATGTGTATTTTTAGGGGTTCTACTCGTTCCATATACAATACATCCTTTTTCATGTAAATAAGATGCTATTGCTTTCCCTATCCCTGAGGATGCGCCTGTTACTAAAACTACTTTAGCCATTGTGTTTGTTAAAAATTGTAATTGTAAAGGTAATTAAACTTCGTAAAAGATTTTAAAAAGTTGAGAAGGCTTTAAATGGAAAAAAAATTGGATTTAAGAAACAAAAAATGGCAAGCTACCTACATCACACTGCTACAACCTAATACCCTTGCTGTGTTCCCACCCTGGGGGATTCAAAGGGAGCTAGTTGTGTAGAACTTGCCATTGCAAATTTACATTGTATTTTTAAATTAACAATTAAAATAATATTAAAATTTATGTAACATTTATAATACATTGATTACTAATAAAATGTTTTAAAAGAACTTGTCACCGAAAAAATAAGACATCTTCTAGAAATTAATATATTTGTAATTCATCAACTCAACAAAAAATGGAAAATACAGTAAGCACAAAAAGTATTATTTTAAATAACGGACTATATTATGGTGTCGTTTTAATTTTATCTAGTTTAATTGTTTATGCATTAGGTATGCATTTAGATCCAACTGGTGGTTATATCAATTTTGCAATAATGGCTGCAGCTATTATCGCATTTCCAATTATTGGGATGTCAACATTTCAAAAAGCAAATGGTGGGTTTTTAACTTGGGGCCAAGGAGTTAAAATAGGTGTAGGAATTATAATTATAGGAACTTTAGTAAGTATCGTTTATCAACACTTATTCACTACTTTTTTAGAACCAGAATTTTATGCGCAAGTAGAAGAAGTAACCAGAAAAGGACTTATGGATGCAGGTTTAACTGAAGATCAAATCGAGGCTCAGGTAGAAATGCAAAGTAAATTTCAAGGAACGATTATTGGAGATGCTATTGGTTTATTGTTTATGGCATTTGTAGGTTTTGTTGTTTCAGCAATTATAGCTGCAGTAAAAAAGAAATCCGAAGAAGAAACTTATTAATCTAGTTTCTAACAATTTATAATTCTATAAAAACGTATGGAAATATCGGTAGTAATACCACTTCTTAACGAAGAAGAATCTTTACAAGAATTACACGATTGGATTGCAAAAGTTATGCAATCCAATCGTTATTTATATGAAATTATTTTTATTGATGATGGTAGCACTGATACTTCATGGCAAAAGATAGAAGAATTATCAAATAAGAACAATACTGTAAAAGGAATTCGATTTCAGAAAAATTATGGAAAGAGTCAAGCATTAGATGCTGGCTTTGAACTAGCACAAGGTAAAGTCATTATTACTATGGATGCAGATTTGCAAGATAATCCTGAAGAAATACCTGAATTGTACAATTTAATTGTAAAAGAGAATTTTGACCTTATCTCTGGTTGGAAAAAAAAGCGCTATGACAACGTTATTACAAAAAATATTCCTTCTAAGTTATTTAATGCTGCTGCAAGAAAAACCTCAGGTATAAAACTTCATGACTTTAATTGCGGATTAAAAGCATACAAGAATGAGGTTATTAAAAATATTAAAGTAAGTGGAGAAATGCATAGATATATTCCTGTTTTAGCAAAAAACGAAGGGTATACTAAAATTGGTGAGAAAGTAGTACTTCATCAAGCTAGAAAATATGGAGAAACAAAATTTGGAATGGATCGCTTTGTAAATGGATTTTTAGATTTAATTACCATTTCTTTCTTGTCTAAATTTGGAAAAAGACCCATGCATTTTTTTGGACTCTTAGGAACATTAATGTTTCTTTTTGGAACAACTGCAGCCTTTTATATTGGAGCTTATAAACTTTACAACGTTTTTAATGGCATTAAAACAATATTAGTTACAGACAATCCATGGTTTTATATTGCACTTACCTCTATGATTCTAGGAACTTTATTATTTCTAGCTGGTTTTCTAGGAGAACTTATTATCAAAACAAAAAACAATGAAAAACACTATTCTATAAAAGAAAAAATAAATTTCTAACTGTATATTTGTTGTGTTTAAATAAAAAATTAAAAAGTATAAACTATTACATATGGTAGATTTTATAAACAAAGCCAAACAGTGGTTAACACCTACTTTTGACTCTGAAACTCAAAGAGAAATTCAAAATTTAATTGAAACAAATAAAGCTGATTTGGCAGATTGTTTTTATAAAGATATGGAGTTTGGAACTGGAGGAATGAGAGGCGTAATGGGCGCTGGAACAAATAGAATAAATAAATATACTTTAGGTAGAGCCACACAAGGTCTATCAAACTATTTAATAGAAAACGTTACAAAAGAGCAAATTAGCGTTGTAATTGCTTATGATTGCAGGCATAACAGTAAAAAATTTGCTAAAATAGTTGCAGATGTTTTATCCGCAAACAACATAAAAGTATTTCTTTTTGAAGATTTACGCCCAACACCTGAGTTATCTTTCGCTGTTCGTCATTTAAAATGTGATGCAGGTATTGTATTAACAGCATCTCATAATCCGCCTGAATACAATGGATACAAAGTATATTGGGCAGATGGTGGCCAAATTGTACCTCCTCATGATAGTGGAATTATTAGCAAGGTAAATGCATTGGATTTTTCGGAAATAAACTTTAATGCTAAAGAACATTTAATTGAAGCTGTAGGTAAAAATATTGACGAAGTTTTTATAAATGCTTCTGTACAAAATGGTTCTTTGTCTAACAATATTGATAGAGACCCGCTAAAAATTGTTTTTACACCTTTGCATGGAACATCAATTATATCTATACCAGATGCTTTACAAGGAGCTGGATATACAGATGTTCATATCGTAGAAGCACAACGTAAACCAGATGGTGATTTTCCAACTGTAAAATCTCCAAACCCCGAAGAACCTGAAGCACTACAAATGGCGACTGAATTAGCCAATAAAATTGTAGCAGATATTGTTATCGGAACAGATCCTGACTGTGATCGTTTAGGAGTAGCAGTAAGAGACTTAAATGGGAATATGAAGTTATTAAACGGGAACCAAACAATGGTTGTGATGACTAATTTCTTATTAAAAAAATGGAAAGAAGAAGGCAAATTAAATGGAAAACAATTTATTGGCTCTACTATAGTATCTACTGAATTAGTGAATAAGTTGGCTGCTAATTATAACGTAGAAACAAAAGTTGGCTTAACAGGTTTTAAATGGATTGCTAAAATGGTAGTTGATTTTCCTGAGTTAGATTTTATTGGTGGAGGTGAAGAAAGTTTTGGGTATATGGTTGGCGATTTTGTAAGAGATAAAGATGCTGTTACTGCTACTTTATTAGCTTGTGAGGTAGCCGCTTACGCAAAGCAAAATGGCAGCTCTTTCTATAAAGAATTAATTGCCATCTATTTGGATAATGGATTTTACAAAGAGCACTTAATTTCTATCACAAAAAAAGGAATGGATGGTGCTGCAGAAATACAAACAATGCTTAGCAATATGCGTAACAATCCAATCACAGAAATAGATGGAGAAAAAATTGAGTATTTTTATGACTACCAAGCTGCTACAGAAAAGAATTTAATTACTGGGGAAGTAAAAAAAATAGACCTTCCTAAATCTAATGTGCTGATTTATAAAACTGTTTCAGGAACAAGGATTGCTGCAAGACCAAGTGGGACAGAACCAAAAATAAAATTTTACTTCAGTGTAAATTCGCCATTAAAAAGTTATGAACTAGCACAAGAAACAGAATTAGCACTCGATGCTAAAATTCAAAGAATTATAAAAGAGATGAAATTGAGTTAATGGGTTATTTTAAAGATATTCTTAAATACGAGAGAACCTACAGAAAGTTTACCCTTTTAAATATTCTGTTTAACATTTTCTATGCTATTTTTAATGTACTATCAGTTTTAGCATTTATACCCGTTTTAGGGATTTTATTTGGAACAGATAAGCAAATTATTACCAAACCTACTTATGAAGGGTTTACAAAAATTGGTTCCTTTTTAAAGGACAGTTTTTATTTTTTTGTTTCAGAAAAAATTGAAAGTAGTGGTCAAATAAACACTTTGTTATTTATTTGTGTATTAGCACTTTCTTTATTTTTTTTTAAAAATTTATTTCGCTATTTAGCTTCCTATGTGATTACCTTTTTAAGAACTGGAATTGTAAAAGATTTAAGAGACCAGTTGTATCATAAAATTGTAGAATTGCCTATTTCTTATTTTACAGAAAAAAGAAAAGGAGATATAATTGCTAGAATGACTGCAGATGTTCAAGAAGTAGAAGTTTCTATTTTAACCTCTATAGAAACTATTGTAAGAGAACCTTTAACAGTGGTTATTGCAATTTCTATAATGCTCTTTATGAGTGTGAAATTAACTTTATTTGTATTTATTTTATTGCCAGTATCTGGCTTTATAATTTCGTCTATTAGTAAAAAACTAAAAGCAAAATCTATAAAAGCACAACAAGAAACAGGAACATTTTTGTCTTTTATAGAAGAAACATTATCTGGGTTAAGAGTAATTAAAGGATTTAATTCTGAGCGAATCATCGAGAAAAAATTCAATAACTCTACAGAAACCTTTAGAAATTTAATGACAAGTGTTTTTCATAGGCAAACTTTAGCATCGCCAATGAGTGAATTTTTAGGTTCTGCAACCATAATTGCCATTCTTTGGTTTGGAGGGAAAGAGGTGCTTTCTGAAACAAGCGCACTACAGCCCGATGAATTTATGGGGTATATTGTGTTATTTTACACTGTTTTAAATCCTATAAAACTAATTACTACCTCGTACTATAACATTCAAAAAGGAGAAGCTTCTGCAGCACGCATTATGCAAGTTTTAAATACAGAAAACCATATAAAAGAGCTTCCTAATGCAACAGTTAAGAAAGAGTTTAAAGAAAAGATTGAATTTAAAAATATCTCTTTCAAGTATAAGAAAGATACTATTTTAAACAACTTTTCTTTAACTATAAACAAGGGAGAAACTGTTGCATTGGTAGGGCAATCAGGAAGTGGAAAATCTACATTAGCCAACTTAATTACACGCTTTTATGATGTTAATTCTGGTGATATTTTAATTGATGGAGAAAATATTAAAAACATCACAAAAAAATCGTTGAGAGATTTAATGGGTATCGTAACACAAGAATCTATTTTATTTAATGATACTGTAAAAAATAACATACAACTAGGAACAGAAAATGCCTCTGACAAAGCCATACTAGAAGCTTCAGAAATTGCTAATGCAAATGAGTTTATTAAAAATTTACCGGAACAATTTGAGACAAATATTGGCGATAGTGGGGGTACCCTTTCTGGTGGCCAAAAACAGCGTTTGTCTATTGCAAGAGCAGTTTTAAAAAACCCTCCAATAATGATTTTAGACGAAGCTACTTCTGCTTTGGATACAGAGTCTGAACAGTTAGTCCAGGTAGCCTTAGAAAAAATGATGCAGAATAGAACATCATTAGTTATAGCTCACCGATTATCTACAATTCAAAAAGCAGATACAATTGTGGTTATGAAACAAGGTAAGATTGTAGAACAAGGAAAACATGATGCATTACTTCAGAAAAAAGGGGAGTACTCTAAACTAGTAAACATGCAGTCTTTAAGCTAATTTTAGCCCTAATGTCAATCCTTTTTGAATCATAAAATCATAAGATGGTTTGTGTTCATTAGGAATTTCTCCCTCTAAAATAGCTTCTTTTATAGCTTCTTTTATTTGACCAATTTCTTTACAAGGTTCTAAATCAAAAGCTTCCATAATTTCTTGTCCAGTAATAGGAGGTTGAAAGTTTCGTATTCTGTCCCTTTCCTCTACTTCCTTAATTTTGGTTCTTACTAACTCAAAATTCTTATGGTATTTTTTAAATTTTCTAGGATTTTTTGTGGTAATATCTGCTTCACAAAGGGTCATTAAATCATTTATCTCATTGCCTGCATCAAAAACCAAACGTCTTACAGCAGAATCTGTAACATTTGAAGCCAATACTATAGGCCTAGAACTTAATAATACCATTTTCTGAACAAATTTCATCTTTGCATTTAATGGCATTTTTAAACGTTTAAAAATCTTATACACCATCTTAGAACCCACAAATTCATGACCATGAAATGTCCAACCTACTTTTTTACTAAAGCGTTTGGTAGGTGCTTTTCCAATGTCATGCAATAAAGCAGCCCACCTTAACCAAAGATCATCGGTATATTTAGAAATATTATCTACGACTTCTAGGGTGTGATAAAAATTATCTTTATGTTTTTGTCCTTCTACCTCATCTACTCCTTTTAAAGCTATTAATTCTGGTAAAATTTGAGGTAATAATTTTGTTTTTTCTAAAAGTAAGAAACCTAATGAAGGTACATTTGCATTTAAAATTTTATTCAACTCTACAACAATACGTTCTTTAGTTATAATTTTTAAACGGTGTGCATTTTTAGAAATCGCTGATAAAGAAGAGGCTTCAATATCAAAGTTTAATTGAGTGGCAAAACGAATTGCACGCATCATTCGTAAAGGATCATCAGAATACGTAATATCAGGATTTAATGGAGTTCTAATACGTTTATCTTTTAAATCCTGTATTCCGTTAAAAGGGTCTAACAACTCACCAAAATTTTGGTCATTAAGACTTAAAGCTAACGCATTAATTGTAAAATCTCTTCGATCTTGATCATCTTCTAAAGTTCCTAATTCTATTGCTGGATTTCTACTATTTTCGGTATACGATTCTTTTCTAGCACCGACAAACTCAATTTCTATATCTTGATAACGTAACATAGCCGTTCCGTAAGTTTTAAAAACTTGTACCTTTGGTTTGTTTGGTAATAATTTAGAGACTTGTAAAGCCAAATCTATTCCACTACCTACAGCAACAACATCAATATCTTTAGCAGATCCCCTATCTAAAAAGAAATCACGGACAAAACCTCCAATTACATAACTGTCAATTTGTAAGTAATTCGCAGCATTTTTTATAACCGTAAAAATCTCTGAATGTAACGCCTCTTTAAAGTTCATTTAAAACGTAAATTTTTGCAAAGGTAAAATTTTATTAAAGAAAGAAATCAATGATTAGATCTTTTAATGGATTATAGCTAAACCTATAGATTTTAAAATAAGAGTATAGGTTTAGTTCATCGAATTCTAAATTAGACTTGTAATCACAAAAATAAAATTATTTAGAGTTTATTTCTGATACTCGTTTAAACACATTGAAGTTACTTATTTTAGAAGATAAATTGAATATTGTAGATTGGTATTCAATAGCATGTTTATTTGCATTTTCGAACATTGACTTAAGGTTGTTTTCTCCATGTCTTAATGGGTCTGGGGTATTTTGTCCGTAAAAAGAATCTCCCTCAATACCATCAAACATTTTTTTTAGTTTTTCTTGATCATTAATATATTTACCCTGCCATTTTTTTACTCGCTCAGGATTGTAGTCATGATCAAATCCAAGAAGATAAATTTCTGAATAGCCTTTAGCCATAGCCCAATACAAACCATCTAGAAAGATTGTTTTACCTACTTGAGGACGAAATGATAATTGAAATAATTTAGCATGACTTAATACACCATAAAAAAAATCAGGTTTCCTAAGTATATTTTTGTATTGTGTTTCTTGAGGTCTTCTATTTTTTGGAAAATCATTAGAACACAAATAATAATCGATTGTACAATCAAATGCTCTATAAGAATTATTAACTGCTAAAATATCTACTCCATCTAATGAGTGGTTTTTATATTCTAATGCAGACTTACCACTACCTACATAAAGTAATTTTTTAGTATTCTTAACGGCTCCTTCTGATAAGTCTGAATAATGAATTGATTTCCCTTTTTTTATATATATTCGATGATATACCCATTCTTCAAATTTCTTCTTTTTATTTCGGAGTGGATTGTAAAATAGTTGCTTTAATTTCTTTAAAAAATTCATATTATTTACCAATTAAAATTATTATCAAGAACTCAAAATTTTGATATATCAATTAACTCTAATTTTTGCGTTCGTTTTTGCTCGTGCTCACCTTTCCCAATTATTAAAAATAGCTATGGAAATTTGAAGGGCACCTTTAGTTTGAATTTTGATTTTTGAGTAACCATAATTTGATGTATCTAACATAAACTCCATAGGCTTGGCACCTGGCAAATAAATACCCTTGAAAACCATCTAAAAACCCAAATCTAACAATAAAATGAATAAAAAATCTAACTAAAGGCTTTATTGAAATATGGAAAAAATAATTTATCTGCTTTCCATTATTAAAATATTCTTTTGCTCTAAGTTCCCCATATTGATTCATCTTAGCAATATAATGATCTAGGCTCTTGTACGAATAATGTTCAATTTTATGTTTAAAAAAACCTAAATCACCCTTTGTTTTTATAGTTTCATGCACAACACCTTCGTATCTACAGTATTCTTTTAAAAATAAACGAACTACTTTATCTCTCTGACAACCTCCATATTTAATATGCTTTCCTGCAAAGTAAAAACTTCTTTTCACATAAAAACCTACTTTATCTTTTGGTTTTTTTACTGCTTTTAAAATTTCTTTTTTTACTTTTTTAGTAACTCTCTCGTCTGCATCCAAAATATAGATCCAAGGATGTTTTGCTTGATCTATTGCAAAGTTTTTTTGAGAAGAAAAATCATCAAACTCTCGCTTGATGATTTTAACGTTAAATTTTTTAGCAATTTCAATAGTTTTATCTGTACTAAAAGAATCTATAATAAGTATTTCATCTGCAAAATCTAAATTCTTTATAGCGTCTTCTATATGAGATTCTTCATTTAAAGTAGGTATTATTACTGAAATTTTCGTCATTTAGTGTTGGCTATACAGCAACATCATATTCACGAAGCGCGTCGTTTAATGACGTTTTTTTATTGGTACTTTCTTTTCTTTTACCTATAATTAACGCACAAGGGACGTTATAATTGCCTGCTTTAAATGATTTGGTATAACTACCAGGTATTACCACAGATCTTGCAGGAACAATTCCTTTCATTTCAACAGGCTCATCCCCTGTTACATCTATAATTTTTGTACTCATCGTTAGTACAACATTCGCACCTAAAACAGCTTCTTTTTCTACTCTAACTCCTTCTACAACGATACATCTAGAACCAATAAACGCTCCATCTTCAATAATAACTGGTGCAGCTTGTAACGGCTCTAATACGCCACCTATTCCTACACCTCCAGATAAATGAACATTTTTCCCAATTTGAGCACAAGATCCAACTGTAGCCCATGTATCTACCATTGTTCCTTCGTCTACATATGCACCAATATTTACATAACTTGGCATTAAAATAGTCCCAGAAGATATATATGCACCGTGCCTAGCAACAGCATTTGGTACGACGCGAATTCCTTTTTCTTGATAATTTCGTTTTAAAGGTATTTTATCATGGTATTCAAATATTCCTGCCTCTAAGGTTTCCATTTTTTGAATTGGGAAATACAATACCACTGCTTTTTTTACCCATTCATTTACTTGCCAACCATCGGCTGTTGGTTCTGCAACTCTTAATGTTCCTTCATCCAATAAATCTACAACTTTTCTGATGGTATTAATCGTATTTTGATCTTTTAATAAATTACGATTCTCCCAAGCTGACTCTATAATTTTTCTAATTTCTTCCATTTTAATATATTGATTTCTGCAAATATAAATCGATTGCTAAAATTCAGAGCGAATATACACTTTTTAAACAGATTTCAACTGGTTGTTTAATTTCGTATTTTTGTATAAAATTTAAAACAATTGGGACGAATTTTAGCCATAGATTTTGGTAAAAAAAGAACAGGTATTGCAATCACCGACGAGCTAAAAATCATTGCTTCTGGATTAACTACTGTAGCTACAGGAGAATTACTTGATTTTCTTAAAGATTACCTCTCTAAAGAAAAAGTAACTCTCTTTTTGGTTGGCAAACCGAAACAAATGAATAATTTAGACAGCGAAAGTGAAGTTTTAATCAAACCATTTCTTAAGAAATTAACCACTGCATTTCCAAACATCCCAATTGAACGTGTGGATGAACGTTTTACTTCAAAAATGGCTTTTCAAACTATGATAGATGGTGGATTAAAGAAAAAACAACGAAGAGATAAGGGCTTGATTGATGAAATAAGTGCTACAATCATTTTACAATCTTACTTGTATAGTCAATAATTTTAGCCTTAAATAATCGCAATTAGTAAATCTTAATTGTATTTTTGCGAACTGAAAAACAAAAGATATGATACTACCTATTGTTGCTTATGGAGATCCTGTTTTAAGGAAAATGGGAAAAGAAATAGACCAAGATTACCCTAATTTAAAAGAACTTATTGCTAACATGAAAGAAACCATGTACAATGCTTCTGGGGTTGGTTTAGCTGCCCCGCAAATAGGGAAGGCAATTCGTCTTTTTGTAATTGATGCTTCACCTTTTGCAGAGGACGATAATTTGGAAGAAGAAGAAAAAACTACTTTAAAAAACTTTGTTAGAGTTTATATTAATCCAAAAATCCTTAACGAAGAGGGAGAGGAATGGACTTTTAATGAAGGTTGTTTAAGTATCCCTGATGTAAGGGAAGATGTAACACGTAAATCTAAAGTTACATTAGCATATCAAGACGAAGACTTTACTACGCAAACAGAAGTACTAGATGGTTTAGCTGCTAGAGTTTTTCAGCATGAATACGATCATATTGAAGGGGTGCTATTTACAGACAAAGTGTCTTCACTAAAAAAAAGATTAATTAAACGAAAATTAGAAAATATTTCTAAAGGAAAAATTAGAGCAGATTACAGAATGCGTTTTCCAAATTTAAAGAAGCAAAAATAAAACACATAAAAATATTAATATGGAATTTAGTAAAATAATTTCAGTAACTGGTAAACCTGGCTTATATCAAGTTCTTTCCCAGTCAAAAAATGCTATTATTGTTCAAGGTATTAATGACAGCAAAAGAATAGCAATTAATGCTACTCAAAATGTTAGTTTATTAGAAAATATTGCCATTTATACTTATGAAGAAGATTTACCTTTATTAGAAGTTTTTAAAGCAATGTCTGAAAAAACAAATGGTGAAAAAGCAATTTCTCACAAAGAAAGTGGCAACAAATTAACAAGCTTTTTTGCAGAAGTTTTACCAAATTATGATGATGAAAGAGTATACACATCTAACATTAAAAAAGTAATTCAGTGGTTTAACATCTTAATAGATGCTGGTATGGATTTCTCTGTAGTAACTGAAGAAAACACTATAGAAGAAACTGAATAAAATTTCAGTAAAATAGCAAGTTTACTTGCCTAAATTAAGTTTGTAAAATGAATTCTCGAAAAGAACAACTTGCTGCATTTAATCGTCTATTAGATATTATGGATGATTTGCGTGAAAAATGTCCTTGGGATAAAAAACAAACTTTAGAAAGCCTAAGACACTTAACCATAGAAGAAACCTATGAGTTAGCAGATGCCATTCTTGATAATGATTTACCCGAAATCAAAAAAGAATTGGGAGACGTTTTATTGCATATTGTTTTCTACGCAAAAATTGGAAGTGAAAAAAAAGCATTTGATATTGCAGATGTTGCCAATAGTATTTCTGATAAATTAATTGATAGGCATCCTCATATTTATGGTGATGTTAAAGTTGAAAATGAAAATGATGTAAAACGCAATTGGGAGCAACTAAAACTAAAAGAAGGAAAAAGTTCTGTTTTAGAAGGTGTTCCTAAAAGTCTACCTGCAGTTGTTAAAGCAAATCGCATACAAGATAAAGTTGCAGGTGTTGGTTTTGACTGGGAAAAACCAGAACAAGTTTGGGAGAAAGTACAAGAAGAGCTTTCTGAACTTAATGAAGAAATTAACGCAGGTAATAAAGAAAACATAGAAAAAGAATTTGGAGATGTTTTATTCTCTATGATTAACTATGCTCGTTTTATAAATGTGAATCCAGAAAATGCTTTAGAGAAAACGAATAAGAAGTTTATTAATCGTTTTCAATACCTAGAAGAAACTGCTAAAAAAGACGGCAAAAATCTATCTGACATGTCTTTAACTGAAATGGATGTTTACTGGGAAGCTTCAAAAAAACACTTTTCTTAGTTCGCTTATATTCAGTTTTTTATTGTTGTATTTTTTTTATCTTTAACAGGATGAAAATATAAACAATATGAGATTAAGCAGAATCACAATACTACTTGCAATAATTTTAATATCTTCTTTAGCTACTTCTTGCATTGTAAGTAACAGCAAAGAAAATACATTCGTAGATAAAAAGTCCAATCAAGAAGATTATGATAAAGTTGA
>CALKEB010000052.1 GCA_938084845.1 uncultured Polaribacter sp.
GCCATGGTAAGCCATTACCTTACCATCTAGCTAATAGGACGCATAGCCATCTTTTACCGATAAATCTTTAATTAAGAACTGATGCCAGTTCTCAATACCATGAGGTATTAATCTTCATTTCTAAAGGCTATCCCTCTGTAAAAGGTAGGTTCTATACGCGTTACGCACCCGTGCGCCGGTCGTCATCTGGTGCAAGCACCAATGTTACCCCTCGACTTGCATGTGTTAAGCCTGCCGCTAGCGTTCATCCTGAGCCAGGATCAAACTCTTCATTGTATATCTTTAATAATATGAATGAATAAGTTTCAAAAGAATTTATACTAAACTTTCGCTTAGCACGGTTATTCTACTCTTTAATCAATATGAATATAAATTCAATATTTACGCTGTCAATTTCAATTATGTCTATGAACTTCTCGAACCTTCTTAGTAATTAAACTCCTCTTGATTCTTACTTGTCGAAATGTTAGAGTCGAACTAACAGCATCTTTACTCTCGATACTTTCCAAAATTTCTTTTCAATTTATCCTCTTTTTCTTAGCGGGGGCAAATATATAAACTTTTTTATTTATAACAAGTAAATATTTTTGTTTTTTTCTTTATTTTCTCCTCGCTAAATCTAGAACTTTTCTCCCCTAAAAATTGGGACTGCAAAGATACTAGTTTTTATTTTCTTTCCTAATCTTTCTTTAAAGTTTTTTAAAGTTTTTTTCTTAGGTTTTTCTTTCGATTTTAATGAACTTTGCGCTTGGGCTAATTGACTATAAATCCTGTAGCCTTATCCGTTTTGCGGGTGCAAATATACACCCTATTTTTACCCCCACAAGCCTTTTTGCAATCTTTTTTTGTTTTTATTTCTACACCTCACTTAATGCTCTTATAAATAACAACTTAGGTGCTGTCTTTTTTTTCTGCATTTTTTAGCTTTTCTATCAACGCCTCTGTTTCTACTGTAAATCCCTCAAAAATCAAACATTTGTGACTAAATTTTAACTGAAAAATGCTTTTTTTTAAATTATTATATGCCCTATTTGTATACTTGTTTACTCCTAGCCTGTTATATACGATAAATATAATATTTGGTAATGACCAAAAGCTTTTGACTACAAGAATTTATGACTTAGAAAATTAGTACAATGTTTTACATTTTTTTTTAGAGGGTCTCTACAACACTTCTAATACTATGCGATATAGTACACTAGTCAATTATACAATACATTGGTAAGTGTATATAAACAACTTCTTCTTTTTATTTTTCCAATTAATTTTAATGACACATTATAAACAGTAAATTTGCAAACCAAAAACATGTCTTGTGGTCAGTGAAAAACTAAATTTTAGAGAAGCTATTTCTCATGAAATTTTTACTATTATCAGTAAAGCAGCAGCGCTAAAAGGAATTGAAAGTTATGTTATAGGCGGCTTTGTTAGAGATTACTTTTTAAAAAGAGGGGCCGCAAAAGATATTGATATTGTTGCTATTGGTAATGGTATAGAATTGGCATTAGCTGTAAGCAATTTACTACCAAACAAACCAAAGGTTCAAGTTTTCAAAACTTACGGAACAGCAATGCTACGTTACAAGGATATTGAAATTGAATTTGTTGGTGCTAGAAAAGAATCGTATGCTGAAGACAGCAGAAATCCGCAAGTCACAAAAGGCACCTTACAAGACGATCAAAACAGAAGGGATTTTACCATAAATGCTTTGGCTCTAAGTTTACACAAAGATAATTTTGGAGATTTACTTGACCCATTTAATGGAATGGCTCATTTAAAAAGCAGAACCATAAAGACTCCATTAAATCCCGATATTACCTATTCAGATGATCCTTTACGGATGTTACGTGCAATTCGTTTTGCTACGCAATTAAACTTTACGATTGAGGTAAGTTCTTTAAAATCGATTGCTCAAAATGCCAAACGTTTAAACATTATTACTAAAGAAAGGATTATAGATGAACTGCATAAAATTTTGATTACACCTAAACCCTCTATTGGTTTTTTACTATTAGAAAAAACAGGACTTTTAAACTTAATACTACCAGAGTTAATTGCTTTAAAAGGTGTTGAAGAAGTTGAAGGTCAAAAACATAAAGATAATTTTTATCATACTTTAGAGGTTGTAGATAATATTGCGCAATACACAGATAATGTTTGGTTGCGTTGGGCTGCTTTGCTACATGACATCGGAAAAGCACCAACAAAACGTTTTGATAAAAATGTAGGATGGACTTTTCATGCTCATGAATTTATAGGTGCTAAAATGGTTTATGCATTATTTAAACGCTTAAAAATGCCTTTAAACAATAAAATGAAATTTGTTCAAAAAATGGTTTTACTGAGTTCTAGACCCATTGTTCTGGCTACAACAGTAACAGATTCAGCTGTTCGTCGTTTGATTTTTGATGCTGGTGACGACATTAATAACTTAATGACTCTTTGTGAAGCAGACATTACCACTAAAAATCCAAAGAAATTCAAACGTTACCATAATAACTTTGAATTGGTTCGCAAAAAAATAAAAGAGGTCGAAGAGCGTGATAGAATTAGGAACTTCCAACCACCAATTTCTGGAGAAGAAATTATGAAAACGTTCAATTTACTGCCCTGTAAAGAAATAGGTATTATTAAAGAGGCCATTAAAGAGGCTATTTTAGAAGGAAATATACCAAATGAATATGAAGCATCTTTTGATTTTATGCTTAAAACGGGTGAAAAATTAGGGTTACAGACGAAAAAATGATACAAAAATAAAGCTCGAAGATAATTACTTCGAACTTTATTGTTTAGTACTCTAATTTTTTAAGATAATCTAATTTTGTTTTCCAAATAGCTAATTCAGATTTAAATTCATCAATTTGTTTGTGTACATTTTTAACTAATGGATTATCTACTTTTGCGTTGGAGAAAAATCCCAAGTTATTTTCTAACTGTTGAATTTCTTTACCAATTTCATCAATCCTTTTTCTAACAAAAAGTTGTTCTGAATCTAATTTTTGGGTATCACCATCAGCCAAATAGGCGTCTACAACTCCAGTAAACTTTAACATGGCTACTTCCTTTTTATCTATAGAAATATCAACCAATAATTTTTCAATTTCTTTATTGAATTTACCTTCTAAGTGGCGCATGTTTCTAGGTAATCTACCCAGAGCATTCCAGCTTTCAATAGCTTTTAGAATAGTTTCTCTAGTAGGTTTTTCTTCATTTCTAAACTCGTCTAGAAAAGCTTTCTTTGCTTCTACAACTTCTTGTTGCTCCTTATTTATTGTGTTTTGTTGGTTGTGATACCTATCAAAATAATGGTTACATGCTGCTTTAAAACGTTTCCATATTTCGTCAGAAAATTTACGAGGAACATGACCTATTTTTTTCCAATCTGATTGGACTTGTTTCATTGCTTCTGTAGCCATTTTCCAATCTTCACTATCTTTTAAAGATTCTGCAATTTCTATCATTGCTATCTTCTTTTTTAAGTTTTCTTGTTGAACACTTTTTTCTTGCTTGTAAAACTTATTTTTTGCTGAATTAAATTTTTTAGTAACGGCTTTAAACTTTTGCCAAAGCTCTTCGCTCTTTGCATAGGGGAGTTTACCTGCATCAAAAAATTCCTGTCTTAAAACTTCAATTTCTTTAATACTCTTTTGCCAATTCTTGTGGGTTAAGTTTTTAGACGTATCATAAGCATCTATTACTGAAACTATGGTTAACTTTTTTTCTATGATTTCATCATATTTAGAACGCATTTCTCTAAAATAGTCATGTCTTCTATCATGGATTTTTTTAGTAGCAGTACTAAAACGCTGCCAGACTTCTTCTCTTTGTTCTTTTGGAACAGGTCCTAGATCTTCTTTCCAAGCCTTATGTAAATTTTGCAATTCTTTAAATGCTTTGTTTACGTCTGTTGCTTCGGCAAGTTGTTCTGCTATTGTAATTATTTTAAGCTTTTCTTCTAAGTTGTGCTTGAAATCTAAATCTCTAAAATCGTTACTTAAATGTAATAAATCGTAGAAACGCTCTACGTGATGATGATAAATTTTCCAAGTATCGTTATAGGTGGTTCTCGGAACAGGGCCTATTGTTTTCCATTTATCTTGCAATTCTTTAAAGCTTTTGTACATAGTTTTTGTGTCGGCTTCTTTTATCAATTGCTTTAACTGATCGATTATGGTTAGTCTTTTTTCTAGATTCTCGTTAAGTTGTTGTTCTAGGTTTTTATAATAGGCGTCTCTTTGTTTTTTAAAATCTGACAGTAATCTATTGTAGTGTTGTTTTACAGGACTAGAAAATTGAAAGTCTATAGAGTTTCCTCCTGCCTCTAAAAAGGCCGCTTTTTTTGCTGCTAATAAAGCTCCAAATTTCTTGTTAAAATTACTTTTAATTGCCTCTAATTCGTTTTTTATAGAATGGATAGGATTATTTTTTAGTAACTTTTCTAATGCTCCAACCAATTGGTCTAGTGTAAATGAACTGTAATCTACTTTTGGAAGTTCTACAGATTTCTCAGCATCGTTTTCTGCATCTTTTGCTACAGAGGCTTCAATTTCATTAACTGCCTCTAAATTTCCTATATCTTTCTTGTGTAGAACTTCTGTTGTTTGCAATTCATTTGTAGGTACTTTTTCTTTTTCGTTTTGTTCATTATTTTCTAACATATCTATGATGTTTCAGATCTTATATAATACTATTATTATATCCCGATAAATATAATAACATCTTTAGAAACTTACAAATAATGCCAAAATGTTAGGAATTAAAAATCGTTCCAAATTCTCCAAGATTCTTCTGCTTGTAACTCCAACATCTCATATCCATTTTTAATTGTTGCTCCCCTTTTTTTTCCGTTTTTTAAAAAGGCCGTCTCCTCTGGGTTGTAAATTAGATCGAATAACAAGTGCTTCTCTGTAATAAATTCGTAGGGTATGTTTGGGGCATCGTTAATGTTTGGGTAAGTACCTATTGGAGAACAGTTTACAATTACTTTATATTCTGACAGGATTTCTTCTGACAAATCATTGTATGAAATTTGATGTTCTGCAGAAGGAACTCTAGATACGAATTTAAAATCGATTTTATTTTTTTTTAAGGAGAATGCTACAGCTTTTGATGCACCACCAGTCCCTAAAATTAATGCTTTAGTATGGTATGATTTTAAAAATGGTTTTATAGAGTTTTCAAAACCATAGACATCCGTATTATAACCTTTTATACCTCCATTTTTTAAAAACTTTATGGTGTTAACAGCTCCAATCTCTTTTGCAGTTTCGTCTAAAGCATCTAAATAATGCATCACTTCTTGCTTGTAAGGAATCGTTACATTCATTCCTTTCAAGTATTTATTTGTTTTGATTATAGATGAGAAATCTTGAATGACTGGAATATCAAAGTTTACATATTTATGTGCTTGTAGGTTTAATTTTTTAAACTTCTCTGTAAAATACCCACTAGAGAACGAGTAAGATATATTTCTTCCTAATAAACCAAACTTATTTTTTATTTTTTCCATAAAAATCGATAACTAATATTAATACTATTCCTAAACCTATAAAAAAAAAGGCCAACCAAGTTTCTAATTCATGTATATTAGGGATAAAGCGTTGGTAATTTTTAACAATTTTACGACCTCCTTTGTCCAAAATAAAACTATTATTTTTCTGTAAGTATAGTGTTTCTTTCCAAGGCCAAACAATACCTAAGGAACCAATAATAAAACCTATAATTAGAGCATTTACAGTTTTTTTGAATCTCTGTAAAACATAGCCTAATACGTGACTAACAGACACTAACCCAAAAGCTGAGCCTGCTGTAAAAACCGTTAACAGCTTTACATATTTTATTTTATTTGTATTTGATAAAATTGAAAAGTTTCCTTTGCATAAATTTGTTAAAACTTCTAAAAACACGTTTACAGAGTCTACCAATAACAACACGTAATTTCCTAATAAAATCAAAATAAACGAACCTGATAAACCCGGAAGTATCATTCCTGATATGCTAACAACTCCACAAAAAAAAACAAACCATAAATTATGGTTCTCTGTCGCTGGTGTTAAAAAACTAATTCCTACTCCAATTGAAATTCCAACACATAAAGCAATGTAATTACTGTAAGTCCATTTTTCAAAATCTTTTGCTATATAAAAAACTGAACCTATAATCATTCCAAAAAAACAACTCCAAACGTATAATTCGTAATATTTTAATAAATAATCTAAAACTAGGGAAATACTAAAATAACTAAAAACACTCCCTCCCATAATTAGCAATAAAAATGGGCCGTTTATGTGTTGGTAAAACTCTTTAAACTTTCTAGAAAAAAGTAACTGAAGGGCTTTTGTATCTATTCTTTTGAAAGAATAGATCAATTCCTCATAAAAACCTAAAACGTAGGAAATTGTACCTCCAGAAACTCCAGGAACTTTATTGGCAGCACCCATAGCCAAACCTTTTAGAAAAAGAATGCTCTTTTGAAAAAAAGTCTGTTGAATTTGCATCTATTGTTTCTTTACTGCTAATTTTTCTAAAAGTAAAATTAAGCTAAACCCAACTAAAGCTAAAACTATTGCTAAAATCAATTGAGATTCTGCTTGGTAAGAAAATGGAGAAATACTTTCTTCTAATAGAGGTACTTCTTCCCCATGTCTATTT
>CALKEB010000053.1 GCA_938084845.1 uncultured Polaribacter sp.
TAGAACCGCTAATTTTTACAGCATACCTAATAACATCAGCGGCTGCTTTTTGTGTTTGTGTTTGAATAGCATAAGCAATGTCTCTTCTATTTTCTAATAGTGTTGCATACTGTTCAAGAGTTAACAGATTTAGGTTTTGCCAATGTTGGCGAAAGTTATTTTCCTGCAGAAATTTTTAGTGATGATGTTGTGTTCTCTCTAAAAGGATTTCTGATTTTAATACTTTCTGGAGTGTTAATTGGTTTTGGAACACGTTATGCAGGTGGTTGTACTTCTGGTCACGCAATTACAGGTTTAAGTAGTTTACAATTACCATCATTATTAGCTGTAATTGGCTTTTTTATAGGGGGTATCATAGCTACATGGTTTATAATTCCAATATTATTTTAATACAAATTAAATAACAGATGAAAAATATAAAATTTTTACTATTAGGTATCTTTTTTGCAATTGTATTAAGTAAGTCTCAAGCAATTTCTTGGTATCGTTTTTACGAAATGTTTAAATTTCAATCATTCCATATGTATGGAATCATTGGTGGAGCTGTAGTAATTTCGGCTATAATTATGCAGT
This sequence comes from uncultured Polaribacter sp., assembly GCA_938084845.1. Taxonomy (GTDB): domain Bacteria; phylum Bacteroidota; class Bacteroidia; order Flavobacteriales; family Flavobacteriaceae; genus Polaribacter. Next base: position 574 of record CALKEB010000053.1, read on the forward strand.
TATTTAAAAGTGGAAAAATAAAAGACATTAATGGTAACAAAATTGTGCCTAAACCTAAAAAGAAAGGTGTTATAAGTACTATTTTTGGTGGAACCTTATTCGGTTTAGGGTGGGGAATTTCAGGTGCCTGTGCAGCTCCTGTATTTGTAATTTTAGGTTTCAAATTTTTGCCAGCTTTAATCATTTTAATTGGTGCTTTAATTGGTGCATTTTTATATGGTTTAATAGCAAAAAAATTACCCAACTAAATGAGTAAATTGGTAGATAATTTTGGTAGACAAATAGAATATGTTCGATTAGCGGTTACTGATCGTTGTAATTTACGTTGCCAATATTGTATGCCTGCTCAGGGTATAGATATTGTACCAAGACAAGAACTGCTTACTTTTAAAGAAATGTATCGTTTAATTCGTGTACTTACAGAATTAGGTGTAAACAAGGTGCGTTTAACAGGTGGAGAACCTTTTGTTCGTAAAGATTTTGTTGGTTTTTTAGAAATGTTGTCTTATAACGATTTATTGGATGCAATAAATATCACAACAAATGGAGCAATGATTTCGCATCATTTAGAAAGGATAGAAAAACTTAAAAAAGTAAAAAACATCAATTTAAGTATAGATAGTTTGCAAAGAGAAAAATTTGCAAAAATTACTAGACGAGATGTTTTTCCTGAAGTGTATAAAACGTTTGAATTATTAGAAAAAAGCCACTTAAATTTAAAGCTAAATGTAGTAGTACAATCTGGTTTTAATACGGATGAAATTGTTGGTTTTGTAAGACTTACAAAAGATGAAAATGTTTCAGTTCGTTTTATAGAAGAAATGCCTTTTAATGGAAAAGGGCAACGTGAAATGCAAGAAAATTGGACCTTTAAAAAAATTCTCAACGAGATAAAAACTGAGTTTGAGGTGCAAGAAATTCAATCAGAAAAATCATCAACTTCTAGAAATTATAAAATTGAAAATCACTTAGGTACTTTCGGAATAATTCCTGCATTTACCAGAACAATTTGTAACGATTGCAACCGAATTCGAATTACAAGTACTGGAACTTTTAAAAATTGCTTGTTCGATGATGGTGTTTTTAATCTAAGAGATTTTATCAGAAAAGGAGCAAGTAACGAAGATTTAAAAGAACTTTTTCTAAGTTTGGTAAAAGAAAAACCAAAAAATGGTTTTATTGCAGAAGCAAACCGTAAAAAAGGAAATGTTTCTGAAAGTATGAGTACAATTGGTGGGTAAAAAGAACTGATAAAAAAACATTTGATTATACGAAATCATTAAAAGGTATAATTGCTTCGATTTTAGTAATTTTGATTGGAATAATACATTATTCATAGGTTGGAAATAACCTTACTATCTTAAAAAAATGAACTATGAAGCTTAATACAAACTCTAAAGAATCTTACACTAAAAAAGAGTTTAAATATGATCTAACGTGGAAACAAAGAATCATACAGATGGTTTTTACTGCATTGTTTTATGGTTTAGTATTGTATTTTATAGATAAAACCCAAAACATAAAAAGTATAATTTTTCAGGCGGTATTTTTCGGAATTTTCTTCAATTTACTTTTTCCTTGGTTATTGAATAAAATGTTTGGAAAAAGAATAGATAATATTAAACCTGATTTGCTGAATGATGAAACAGTTGAAGAAGAGATTTTTGCTAACTTATTTAGAGGTTTAGAAGCAGTAGGAGGTAAAATATTTTTAACGAATCAACGATTAATTTTTAAAAGTCATTCTTTTAACTTTCAAAAAGGCCAAACAAATATTAATTATATAGATATCGATTCTGTTGGAAAAAGAAAATCCGCTAAATTAATTGACAATGGAATTAGAATTATCACAAAACAAGGAGCAAAATATGATTTTGTTGTAAACGATAGAAATATTGAATTACAGAAAATTCAACAAAAACTTTCTTAATGATTTCAGTAAAAGAAGCAAAAGACATAGTTATAAACTCAGCTCAAGAATTTGGAGTTGAAGAAGTTCCGTTTCTAAAATCTGTAGGAAGAATTTTAAATGAAGAGATTCTTGCAGATAGAGATTTCCCACCATTTAATAGAGTTTCTATGGATGGAATTTGCATAAACTTTAATCAATTCAATGAGGGGCAAAGAGCATTTAAAATAGAAGGCATTCAAGCAGCAGGTAGTGAACAAATCACACTACAAAATCCTAAGAATTGTATTGAAGTGATGACAGGTGCAGTATTACCTAAAAATGCAGATACTGTAATACGTTATGAAGATGTATGTATCAAAGATGGCAATGCTACAATAAATGTAGATGAGATTAAGCAACAACAAAACATTCATCAAAAAGGGAAAGATGGCAAAGCTGGTGCTGTTTTAATTCAGAAAAATAAAATCATTTCTGCTGCAGAAATAGGAGTTTTAGCTACTGTTGGTAAATCAAAAGTAACAGTGGCAAAGCAACCAAAAGTAATGATTGTTTCTACAGGTGATGAATTGGTTGGAGTAGAAGAAATACCTTTAGAACATCAAATTCGCAGAAGCAATGTTTTTACCTTAGTTTCATTATTAGAAAGAATTCAAATTTCATCAGAAACTGCACATATTACAGATGATAAACCAATTTTAAAATCAAAAATAAAAAGCTATTTACAAGAATATGATGTATTGTTGTTTAGTGGAGCAGTAAGTAAAGGTAAGTTTGATTATTTACCAGCCGTTTTTGAGGAATTAGGAGTAGAAAAATTGTTTCATAAAGTAGCTCAGAGACCAGGAAAACCTTTTTTCTATGGTAAAACGAGTGATTGTATTATTTTCGGATTTCCTGGAAACCCAATCTCTACATTTGTAAATTGTTTGGCTTATTTTTATCCTTGGTATTACAAATCTGTAGGATTAGAAACCAAAGAAGAAACCGCTATTCTTACTAAAGATGTGGTTTTTAAACCAGGTTTAGACTATTTTTTACAAGTTAAGTTAAGCGATAAATATGGTCACTTATTAGCGACACCAATCATAGGTAATGGCTCAGGAGATTTAGCAAGTTTGGTTCATGCAGATGCTTTTATTCTTTTACCAAATGATAAAATTGTTTTTAAAACAGGTGAGAATTACCCAATAATAAGATATAGATCGTTAGAGTTTTAAATGTTTAATTCTGAATGCTTAGTTAGATTATTGATATGAAAGAAAGTATAGTTCAAAGAAAAAGTTTTCAATTTTCATTAAAAATAATCTCACTTTATAAAAAGTTGCAACTAGAGAAAGAATTTATAATTTCTAATCAAATTTTAAGAAGTGGAACATCCATTGGTGCAAAGATAGAAGAAGCTCTTGCAGGTCAAAGTAAGAAAGATTTTACAGCAAAAATGTCTATTTCTTCAAAAGAAGCAAGAGAAACTAAATATTGGTTACGATTATTAAAAGAAAGTGAATTAACTAATTTAGATGTAAATTCATTAATTTTGGATATAGATGAATTAATTAGAATACTAACTTCACAACAAAGTTTAACTAATAATTAAACACTTAACACTAAAAACTATTTAAATGACTTTTTCACATTTAAATCATAAAAATAAACCGAAGATGGTTAACGTTTCTGATAAGAAAATTACCAAAAGAACAGCCATTGCAAAGGCAAGCATGTTCTTAGGAAAAGAAGTAATTGCTCATTTTACAAATGACGAATTAATTACCAAAAAAGGGCCTGTTTTTCAAACGGCTATTATTGCAGGAATTCAGGGTGTTAAAAAGACCTCAGATTTAATTCCTATGTGTCATCCTTTATTAATTAATGGGGTAGATATAGACATAAATATTTCAGATGATGAACATGTAGAAGTTATTTGTAAAGTTAAAATTACAGGCAAAACAGGAGTAGAGATGGAGGCCTTAACTGGGGCAAATATCGCCTGTTTAACCATTTATGATATGTGCAAAAGTATCAGCCAGAAAATGACAATTAAAGAAGTGAAGTTGTTAGAAAAAACAGGAGGAAAATCGGATATTAACAATGGCTAAACATCAAAAACACACCAACTTAGTAAGAAGAAATAATGATAATTTTGCACCTAATGAAATTGCTATTTTAGGAGCAAAATGTGATATCATTTCAGATTTAGTTTCTAAAGTATCTCAAAATTTAAACAACTATAAATTGGCGTATTTTGATGCTTCTCATGCAAAAGATGTAGTAGCGCATAAACTTTCTGAATTTGTGTTTCATCATGAAGGAAATTTACAAATTACCACAACTGGAGCCATAAATAAATACCAACAACGCTTAGATTTCGCTCAGTTTGATTATGTCTTTATTAACGGAAATCATTATCAAGCAGCAAAACAAATTTTAATTCTAGACAAAGCCAAAGAGGCTTCTGTGTTAAAAAGATTAGATCAATTAGACAATATTCAGTTTATCATTAAATTAGATTCAGAAACCGAGTTTTTTGACCTTTTAGTAGAGAAGTATCCAAATATTAAAAGTAAACATTGCTATACGATAAGTGAGATTGACAACATTTCAAATCACATTAACAATTTAGTTCAAGAAAAAATTGCACCTGTAAAAGGTTTGGTTTTAGTAGGAGGTAAAAGTACAAGAATGGGTACAGATAAAGCTGAGCTCAATTATTTTGGGAAACCACAGAGAAAAAGGGCAAAAGCGTTCTTAGAAAACAATAATTTAGAAACATTTTATTCGGTTAAAGAAAGTAGTAATGAAAATGAGATTTCAGATAAATTTGTAAATCTTGGGCCTTTTGGGGGTATATGTTCTGCGTTTCAAAAAGATCCAAATTCTGCTTGGTTTGTATTGGCTACAGATTTACCATTTGTGAACGAAGAAATTATTCATTTGCTTTTAAAACATAGAAATCCGTCTAAAGTAGCTACAGCAATTAAAGGTAAAAACAAGGAATTTGTAGAGCCTTTAATTACCATTTACGAGCCCAAAGCCTATCCTATTTTATTACAATATTTAGCTCAAGGTTATTCTTGTCCTCGTAAAATGCTTATTAATTCTGATGTAGAAATTGTAGAAATTGATGATGATTTTATTAGAAATGTAAACACTCCAGAAGAATTTAAAGCAGCAAAAGAAGAGATAAATAAACTAAAGAGTTCTTGATAAAATTGTATCGAGAAGTAAAATAAAAATGAAATCCACGAAAAATCAACTTTTTAAACGTCAAATTACGTTATCCGAAATAGGTGAAGTTGGGCAAGATAAGCTTCAAAATGCATCTGTTTTAGTGGTTGGTTGTGGTGGTTTAGGTAGCCCAATTGCTGTGTATTTGGCTTCAAGTGGTGTTGGTAAAATTCATTTGGTAGATTTTGATACGATTGATGTGACCAATTTGCATAGGCAAGTTTTTTATGCTTTAAAGGATGTAGGCAAACCAAAAGCCAAAGTTCTATGTGAGTTTATACAACAAAGAGCACCTTTTACAACACTAGAATCTACCAATAAAGCGGTTTCTAAAGACAATATTTTTGAGTTGCTAGAAAACATAGATATTGTGGTTGATGGCACAGATTCTTTACCTACAAAATATTTGTTGAACGATGCCTGTGTTCTAAAACAAAAACCTTTAGTGTATGGTTCTTTGTATAAATTTGATGGTTATGTAGCTACGTTTAATGTGAAGCAACAAGATGGAACGTTTTCTGCCAATTTAAGAGACGCGTTTCCGGAAATGGCTACAGATATTCCTAATTGTGAAGAAGCAGGAACACTAAATGCCATTGTCGGTTTAATTGCAACAGCACAAGTTAATGAGGTTTTAAAACTAATCACAGGAGCTGGAAAACCATTACGTAATGAATTATTAATCTATAATTCATTACAAAATACACAATTAAAAATGAAGTTGAACTCTGTTTTTACGAAAGACAAAATCAACAAAATCTTTAAAGAACAAACGTATGTAGACGCTGATTGTGCAATTCAAAATCCTGATTGGCAAATATCATCGAAAGAATTAAGAGAAAACATAGGCAATAAAGACATTAAAATTATAGCAGTATTAAACAATTTAAAATTACCTTTTAAGGTGCATCAAACTATAGACATTCATAAATTTGATGTTGAAAAAATAAATGTAGATGTTAGTAAAACCTATGTAATGGTTTGCCAGCGAGGTTTAAATAGTTATAAAGCTACAGAAATACTAAAAAATAAATACCCTAATTTAAAAGTACTAAATTTAACTGGTGGAGTTTCTAGTTATAAATAATTTTTTATTTCTAGCTCTATTTTGAATTTGCAGTCACTACTCATTTTTTCCACTCCAAACTTTCCATCAATTTTAGAATATCTTTTTTTATATAAGCAACAGCTGGTAAAATAGAATCGTAATTGGGTTTTGCATAAAAATATAAAGCGCCCTTTATAAAGTTTTTTGTACTATCTGTAGCATGAAATTGTAGGTGAGATGCTGCATTTCCTGTAATTTCATACAAACTACCGTAAACGTTATTTGCTTCATTTATAAAATCTCTTGGTATAATTTGTTCGGCCTTTATTGCATGTTTAAAAACTAACTTTTCAGCTTCAGTTAGCAGTTCTGTTAAATTATTTTCTACAGGTCTGTAGGTAATGTCTATGGATGCTTTTAAGTTTGGATATTTAATTTTTAGCCAATTATTTATTTCATCAACAGTAATAGATTGTGTAGGTATTTCAAAAGAATAAGGACGTTCTAATGCTAAAGCTTTGTATTGATTTTTTGGATATTCTAAACTCAAATACCCTTTTGGTTTTGGTAAAACTTCGTCTTTACAAGAGGTTGTAATTACCAGTATGAAAGCCATAATTAAATTTACAAAAAATCGATTACACATTCCTTGTTGCTTTTATTTGTTTTATGCGTTTTTTATCTATTGCCTCTATGGTAAACGTGTAATTCTTAAAGTTTATTTTTTCTCCTTTTTTTGGGAACTTACCAGAAATTTCTAAAATAAACCCAGCCAAGGTTTCACTTTCTCCTTTTTCTTCTTCAAAAATTGCTTCATCTTCATCGTCTAGAACCTTGCAAAAGTCTTTAATGGTAGTTTTCCCCTCAAAAATATAATTATTCACGTCAATTTTAGAATACTGTAAATCATCATCATCAAACTCGTCATTTATATCCCCTACAATTTCTTCAATAACATCTTCAAGAGTTACCAATCCACTTGTGCCTCCATATTCATCTACCACAATAGCCAAATGATTTTTACGATCTCTAAAATCATCTAATAAATCATCTAATTTTTTATTTTCCGGAACAAAAAAAGCCTCTCTTACTAAAGATTGCCATTTAAAATTCTTTTTATTTAAATGAGCCAATAAATCTTTAGCATATAAAACGCCAATTATATTGTCTATATTTTCTTTATAAACCGGGTTTCTAGAATATCCATTTTCTAGAATTTTATGCAATACAATTTCGTAATCTTCTTCGTCAGAAAGTGCAAAAATATCTATTCTAGGCTTCATAATTTGAACGGTTTCTGTATTACCGAAATTTACAATTCCTTCTAATATTTTTTGTTCATCTTTTGTTGTTGCGCCTTCAGAAGTAAGTTCTAATGCCTGAGATAATGTTTCTACAGAAAAATTGGAGTTTTTATTACCTAATTTTTTTTCAATAAACTTAGTTAACGAAATTAAAGGGAGGCTAAAAGGAGTTAGCACACCATTAATAACGCGAATAAATTTCGACATTTTCTGAGAAAAACGCAAAGCATTTCTAGAGGCATAAACTTTAGGTAAAACTTCTCCAAATAATAAAATTAAAAAGGTTACAAGAACTATCTCCAGAAGAAAACGTATTGAAATAGCGAAGAAATACAAATCTATTTCGTACTGAAAATTACCAAAAAATGTCTCTGATAAAGAGGCAAATAACAATACAATTAAAATATTTATAAAGTTATTGGTAATTAAAATTGTTGCAAGTAGTTTTCTTGGTTTTTCTAGTAAAGTTACAATGATATTTGCTTCTTTACTTTCATTAGACAATTCATTTAAATCCGTTTGTGATAATGAAAAAAATGCTACTTCTGCTCCAGAAATTAGAGCAGAACTAATAAAAAGTAAAACAAGTATAATTGTGTTTATTATACTTATAAGGTCAATTGAAGAAAATAATAGTAGTAAAGGTTCAGGGTCTGAATCCAATTTTAAGTTGTTTTAGTTAAAATGGTAAATCGTCATTTTCTTCTTCTGAGATAGTTTTTGATACAGGTTCAGAAGTTGGTTTTGCTTGTTCCAAGTTTTGAGGCGATTCTGTGTTTCTTTTTGTAGATAACATGGTCATTTCATTCACTTGAACTTCTGTAGCATAGCGTTTTACACCATCTTGTTCCCATTGTCTGTTTTTTAGTTTGCCTTCTAAATATACCTTATCACCTTTTGTTAAATATTTCTCACAAACTTTTGCCAATCCATTTCTTACAACAATATTGTGCCAATCTGTATTGGTTACTTTTTCACCTGTCTGTTTGTTGGTATAACTTTCTGAAGTCGCAATAGGAAAACGACCTACACAATTCTGATCATCAAAATAGTGCATCTTAACCTCATCACCTAGGTTACCTATTAATATAACTTTATTTATTGTTCCTGCCATAGCTTATATAATTCTTACTCAAATGTACTAAAAAAATTAATTATTCATTCGGTTTAAATTCTTTAAGAAAATTAGCAATTAAAACAGGGACTGGGTATTTTTCAATTTTTTTCCAAGAAATATTTGCAAACGGCAAAGAATCTATTTCAACTACCCAAAACTGAGTATATAAGTGCTGATGAGAGAGTTTATGAACAATATTTTTTTTATTAAATAAAGATAGTAAAACATCATTTGGAAAAAGTTCCTTAAATTTTTCTGATGCAACAAGTTCTTCGTGAGTAACCATATGATTTTCTTCAATTAATGGAAATTGATACAGACCTTGCCAAATACCTTTTCCTTTTCTTTCTGAAAGAACCGTTTTTTCATCTTTAGTTTTTACAACCAAATAATTAAAATATCGTTTTTTTAGGGTTACTTTTTTTTCTTTTACTGGTAAAACAGCTATTAAGTTCTTTTGTAATGCGACACAACTTTCTGAAAATGGGCAGAACATACACAGAGGCTTTTTAGGTTTACACTGTATGGCACCAAAATCCATAATTGCTTGATTAAAAGTACCTGGTTGAGCCTTATCTATTAAACCTTGGGCTAATTCTTTAAACTCTTTAATGCCTTTAGATGAATTAATTGGGGTATCAATTCCAAAATACCTAGAAAGCACCCTATATACATTGCCATCTACAACTGCAGTAGCTTCATTAAATGCAATCGAAGCAATAGCAGAAGCAGTATAATCACCAATGCCTTTAAGTTTAATAATTTCTTTATAGGTATTGGGAAACTGACCATTAAAATCGGTTGCAATTAATTTTGCAGAGTAATGTAGATTTCTTGCTCTAGAGTAATAGCCTAGACCTTGCCACATTTTTAAAACGGTACTTTCTTTAGCTTTAGCAAGGTCAAAAACGGTAGGAAAAGTTGTTGTAAAATTCAAATAATAATCTAAACCTTGCGCAACTCTAGTTTGTTGTAACATGATTTCTGATAGCCAAATAAAGTAAGGGTTATTTGTTTTACGCCAAGGTAAATCTCTTTTATTTTGTAAGTACCAGTATATTAAAGTGTTAGAAAATTTCATCTTTTTAAAATAGATTTACAAAATTACATTTTAAAATTCATATAAATTTAAGTCTTTAAGTTTTCGGAATTGATTAATTATCATATATTTGCATCCGCATTTTTGAAACAAAATAATTAAGAATACAGAAAAAATAGAAACATGACGAAAGCAGATATCGTATCAAAAATTTCAGATAAATCAGGAATCGAAAAAGCAGATGTTTTAGCAACAGTTGAAGCATTTATGACAGAGGTTAAAGATGCATTAGAAAGTGGTGATAATGTTTATTTAAGAGGTTTTGGTAGTTTTATTATCAAAACAAGAGCAGAGAAAACAGGTAGAAATATTTCTAAAAATACAACTATTAAGATCCCAGCTCATAATATCCCAGCTTTTAAACCAGCAAAAACTTTTACTGAAGGAGTAAAAAATAAAGTAGCTGTTAAGTAATAAAATATTAATCTAAACCGTTTAAGGTTTGTAAAACACTAGAATTTATGCCAAGTGGTAAAAAAAGAAAGAGAGCTAAAATCTCTACGCACAAAAGAAAGAAAAGAGCTAGAGCAAATAGACACAAGAAAAAGTAAGCAAATGCTTACTTTTTCATTTATTGTTTAAAAAACAATTAAAAGTTCATTGACATCGAGGTTACACAAACCTCAAATGGTATTATAAATACCTGACAATATTAATCCATCTGTACAAAAAAGTACAGTGTTAAAACCAGTACAGTATGAAAACAGAATTAATAATTCGAAGTAATTCATCTGATATTGATTTTGCCTTATTAAGAGATGGAAAACTTATTGAATTAAATAATGAAACTAGTGATAACAAATTTTCTGTTGGCGATATTTTTTTAGCCAAAATAGGAAAAGTGTTGACTGGTTTAAATGCAGCCTTTGTAAATGTAGGTTACCCAAAAGATGGGTTTTTACATTCTCATGATTTAGGTGCGCAAGTAAACTCATTAAATTCGTTCATTAAGAAAGTAAGCACAGGTAAGTATAAAGATTTCACTTTAAGTAACTTCCGCAAGGAAGAAGACATTAACAAAGACGGTAGTATTAATCAAGTACTAAAAACAGGGCAAAACCTATTAGTACAGATTGTAAAAGAACCAATTTCTACAAAGGGACCTAGATTAAGTTCTGAGTTGTCTATAGCAGGTAGATTTTTGGTTTTAGTTCCTTTCTCTAACCGAGTTTCTGTTTCTCAAAAAATAGCAGACCCAAAAGAAAAAGAACGTTTAAAAAGATTAGCAAAAAGCATTAAGCCGAAAGGTTTTGGTGTTATTTTAAGAACTGTCGCCGAAGGAAAAAAAGTTGCAGAATTAGATAGAGATTTGCAAAACTCATTA
>CALKEB010000054.1 GCA_938084845.1 uncultured Polaribacter sp.
ATAATAAATTAATAGAATTTTTATTCTGCGATACAACGAACGGAAAAGCCGACTGTACGACTGAAGTTATAGGCCGGGTATACGAAGCTACTATTGAAGGAAAAGTAGTAAGCATTGCTGCCATTCTTTGTACTACTATAAAAGATTAAAAGGAAATTAAAAATTAATTAACTGTTCAATATCAGTTATTTACATTTAATATAATTCACAAAAAAACCACCCTGAAATAGGATGGTTTCTGTGGTCCCACATGGACTCGAACCATGGACCACCTGATTATGAGTCAGGTGCTCTAACCAACTGAGCTATAGGACCGGTAATTTAGGGTGCAAATGTACTATTTATTTTAAATTATTCGCAAATAAAAGTAAAGAATAATTATACCGTTCTTTTCATTAACCAAGTGCCAAAGTTTTTTAAATTTATTTTATTGGCTTCTGAAATGTCCATTTTTTCTAATGTAGCAAATGCCTTTTCTGTATATTTTTCAATTTCTTTAGCAATTAAAAGCGGAATATCATTCATTTGATAAATTCGGGTAACCTCTTCAATTTTTAAACTATTGTCTTTTAATTTTTTTCTATAAGAGTACTTTAGTTTCTTTTTGGTTTCTTTATCGGCAATTTCTAAAGTCTTTAGGTATAAAAATGTTTTTTTATTTTCTATGATGTCCCCCCCAATTTGTTTTCCAAAGGTCTCTGGATCTCCAAACGTATCTAAATAATCATCTTGCAATTGAAATGCCAATCCTAAATTTAAACCAAAATCATAAATTAATGAAGCGTTTTTTGCATCACTTTCGGCAACAATAGCACCCATTTTTAATGCTGCTGCCACCAAAACCGAGGTTTTTAAACAAATCATGTTTAAGTATTCATCGATCGTTACTTTTTTACGCGTCTCAAAATCGACATCTAATTGTTGGCCATCACAAACCTCTAATGCAGTTTTGCTAAAAAGTTTGGCCAATTCTTGAAAGACTTCTGGGGTGTAATTTTCAAAATATTTATACGCTAAAATTAGCATTGCATCGCCAGACAGAATACCTGTATTAATATCCCATTTTTCATGAACGGTAGCTTTTCCTCTTCTTAGCGGTGCAGCATCCATAATATCATCGTGAACTAACGTAAAATTATGAAAAACCTCAATGGCTAAAGCGGCTGGCAGTGCTTTTTTATAATCTGATCCAAAAATATCTGCAGCCATAAGCGTTAAAACAGGTCGTATTCTTTTACCTCCTAATTTTAGAATATAATCTATAGGCTCATATAAATTTTTTGGTTCTTGTACCCACTGTTTAGATGCTAAATAAGATAAAAATTCTTTTTGATAATGTTGAATGTCCAAATCTTTAAATTTTTATGTAAAAATAATGTAAAGAATTCGGAGAAATTAAATGTTTTGTTAAAAAATCATTAAAACTTTGGAAACTATTTCTGTTTCTAAAGTTTCCTGTTGTACTTTTGCGCCGAATTTATGGAGGATAAAATTTTAGAAAAATCGTTGGAACTATTTTTAACCTTTGGGTTTAAAAGTGTAACTATAGACGAAATTACCAATTCTATAGGTATTTCTAAAAAAACCTTATACAAGTACTTTAGCAACAAAACACAGCTCGTAAAATCGGTTACAAATAGGGTTTTTAAAGACATTTCTTGTGGTATAGATGAAATCTGTGCCTTAGAAATGAATCCAATAGACGAACTTTTTTTTATAAAAAAATTTGTTATGGAACATTTAAAAGATGAAAAATCTTCCCCTCAATATCAATTGCAAAAATACTATCCAAAAATATTTTTATCCCTAAAACAAAAACAATTTGAAGTAATGCAAGGTTGTGTTATCGATAATTTAAAAAATGGAGTTGCACTGGGCCTGTATAGAAATAATTTGAACTATGAATTTATTTCGCGCATTTATTTTAATGGTGTAAATAGTATTAAAGATAAAGACATCTTTCCTTTAGAGAACTACTCTATGGTAACATTAATGAACTTGTATTTAGAATATCATTTACGAGGTATTTGTACTCCTAAAGGGTTAAAACAATTAGAAAATCAATTAAAAATTAATCAATAATACATGAAGAAATATATTTTAACCCTTTCTTTTTTTGCTTTTTCAATAGTAGTAAAAGCACAAGAACAATCACAACAACTCTCTTTAGACGAAGCTATTAATTATGCTTTAGAAAATAGTTACAACGCTATTGCTGCTAAAAATGATAGTAAAGTTGCCAAAGAAATTGTCTGGGAAACCACCACCATAGGTTTGCCAAAAATAGATGCAGCTGTAGACTATCAAAACTTTTTAAAACAACCCATAACTGTAGCAGATATTAATGGTGATGGTGTAGACGAAGAGTTTGTATTTGGAACCAAACAAAATGTAAACGCAAATGTAACCTTAACACAATTATTGTTTGATGGTTCTTATCTAGTGGGTTTACAATCTGCAAAAACATTTTTAAAAATTTCTGAACAAGCCGAAGAAAAAACAGCTTTACTAACAAGAGAAGCTGTTATAAATGCCTACGGAAACATTTTAGTTACAGAGAAAAAAATAGAAATCTTAAAAAGAAATAAAGAGGTAAATCGTAGAATTTTAAGAGAAGCAAGAGCGGGTTATGAAAACGGATTAACCGAACTAGAAGATGTAGAGCAATTTGAAATTATAGAAGGGACAATAGAAAACAACATTAGAGCTTCTATTCGTTTAAGAGACATTGCCTATAAAATGTTAAACATAGCTTTAGGAAACCCAACTAATACAACATTAACATTAACAGACAGCCTAGAATCGTTAGTGTTAAAAAACACCAATTTAAATTTATTAGTTCAAGATTTTAATCTTAATAATCATATTGATTACAGAATTGCCGAAAATGATAGAGAAACAAAACGCTTAATAGTGCAACTAGAAAAAAGTAAAAGTCTTCCAAGATTAAGTGCATTTATAAATTATGGTACACAAGGCTTTTCTAATAATTTTTCTTTTTTTAATAGTACTCAAAGTTGGTTTCAATCCTCTTTGTTAGGCGTAAGTTTAAACGTACCTATTTTTAGTAGTTTTGGAAGAAAGGCAAAAACTGCACAGGCAAAGATTAATTTAGAAACGGCAGATATGCGTTTACAAGAAACCAAGCAAAAACTAAATTTAGCTGCAGAAAGTGCTAAAAGTGATTATCAATTAAGTATCGACAATTACCAAACCGCAAAGAAAAATCTTAACCTGGCAGAAAGAATTGAAAAAAAACAACAAATAAAGTTTAACGAGGGAATTACTACAAGTTTCGATTTACTACAAGCACAGAACCAACTGTATACCCAACAAAATAATTTTGTGCAATCGATGTTAAACATCATTGCTAAAAAAGCAACATTAGAAAACGCATTAAATATACCTGTAAAATAAACCAACCAAGAAATGAAAAAAATATATTCAATAGTATTTGTAACACTTGTTCTATTCTCTTGTGGAAATAAAAAAGAACAATCTGTGGTGGAAGTAATTGCAACAAAAAACATAAACCAAATCAGGACTAAAAAAACTGAATTGGATCAAAAAGTGCAAGAAATTTCTAATGATATTAAAAAATTAAATGCGCAAATAGAGCTGCTAGACACACTTAAAAAAGTACCTTTAGTTACTGCAATTACAATAGAAAAAGAAATTTTTACACATTATGTAGAATTACAAGGTAATGTAAAAACAAAACAAAACGTTTTAATCTATCCAGAAATGGCGGGTACTTTAGAAACCGTTGCCGTAAAAGAAGGGCAACGTGTAACAAAAGGACAAGTTTTGGCTAACATAGATGATGGGGGAATGGCGCAACAAGTTGCTCAATTAGAAACTACATTGGCATTGGCAAAAACGACCTACGAAAGACAAAAAAGGTTATGGGATCAGAAAATTGGATCAGAAATTCAGTTTTTACAAACCAAAACCAATTTTGAGGCTTCACAAAATCAATTAGCTCAATTAAAAAAACAACTTGATAAGTCTACAATTAGAGCTCCTTTTTCTGGTGTTATTGATGATGTAATAAAAGACGAAGGAACTGTTGTTGCACCTGGCCCAGGGGCTGAAGTGTTTAGAATTGTAAACCTAAGCAACATGTTTATAGAAGCCGATGTACCAGAAACCTATATTAAAAGTGTCGTTCCTGGTAAAACTGTAAAAATCGAATTTCCGATTTTAGACAAAAAATTAGATACAGAAGTGCGTCAAACAGGTAATTTTATCAATCCTGCAAATAGAACTTTTAAAGTTGAAGTTGGTGTGCCAAATCAAGATAGAAGCATTAAACCAAACTTAACTGCAAAACTTAAAATAAACGATTACACAAGCACAGAAGCTATTTTAATACCACAAAGTATTATTTCAGAAAATGCAGAAGGTAAACAGTATGTATACAAAATAACAGGCATACGTAATAACATAGGAACTGCAAAGCAAGTCGTAGTAAAAACAGGGAAAACACAAGGTGATGTAATTGAAATTTTAGACGGTATTGCTGAAGGTGATCAACTTATAAAAGCTGGTGCTAGAAGTGTTAAAGATGGACAAGAAATTAAAATTTCTAAATCTTAATTGAATAGAAGATGAATAAAAATCAACAAAATAAAACAGATAAAGAATTTAAGCTATCTACGTGGGCTATTAATAATAAAACCACAATGTATGTTGCTATTTTCTTAATTCTTGTTCTGGGTATCTCTGCTTACTTTAGCATGCCAAGAGAAGATTTTCCAGAAATCAAGGAAACAAAAATTTACATAAGTACACTCTATCCTGGTAACACTGCAGAAGATATAGAAAAGCTAATTACAGACCCTTTAGAAGATCAATTAAAAGGGTTAAGTGGGGTAGTAGAAATTACGTCAACTTCTCAAGAAGACTATTCTATGATTGTTGTCGAGTTTGATGATGATATGAATGTAGAGGTTGCCAAACAACGTGTAAAAGACAAATTAGACACAGAAAAAGCATCGGAAGACTGGCCAACGTTTAATGGCGCAAAAGTAGATCCTAATGCGTTTGATTTAAGTATGTCTGAAGAAATTCCATTTTTGAATATCAATATTTCAGGAGATTATCCGCTTCAAAAATTAAAAGAATTTGCAGAGTATTTACAAGATGACATCGAAGATTTATCTGAAGTAAAACAAGCAGATATTAGAGGGGTGCAAGACAAAGAAGTAGAAATTGCTGTAGACATCTATAAAATGATGGCTGTAAAGGTTAGTTTTGATGATATAACCTCTGCCATACAAAGAGGAAATGTAACCTCTTCTGCAGGTAATTTAATTGCAAGCGGACAAAGAAGAACCATTAGGATTTTAGGGGAAATTGATGCCCCATCAGACTTAGAAAATTTTGTTATAAAATCTGAAAGAGGGAATTCTATTTACCTTAAAGATGTTGCTACTGTATCATTTAGAGAAAAAGACAGAACTACGTTTGCCAGAAAAGAAGGAAAGCAAGTGGTGATGTTAGATGTTAAAAAACGAGCTGGTAAAAATATGGTAGCTGCTGCTGAGCAAGTAAAGGTTCTTGTAGAAGAAGCCAAAGCATCTTATTTTCCTTCTAATTTAAAAGTAAAGGTTACCAATGATTTGTCCGATAAAACCATTGGTCAAGTAGATGATTTAGTAAACAACATCATCTTCGGAATTATATTGGTGGTAACTGTTTTAATGTTCTTCTTAGGATTTAAAAACGCATTGTTTGTTGGGTTTGCAATACCAATGTCTATGTTTATGTCTCTTATGATTCTTGGTGCCATGGGGTATACTTTAAATACCATGATTCTTTTTGGATTAATTATGGGGCTAGGAATGTTGGTAGACAATGGAATTGTGGTTGTAGAAAACGTGTATCGTTTAATGGATGAAGAAGGCTTGAGTAGAGTTGAAGCTGCTAAAAAAGGGATTGGAGAAATTGCATACCCTATCATTATATCTACAGTTACTACAGTTGCAGCCTTTGTTCCTTTAGGTTTA
This sequence comes from uncultured Polaribacter sp., assembly GCA_938084845.1. GTDB lineage: Bacteria > Bacteroidota > Bacteroidia > Flavobacteriales > Flavobacteriaceae > Polaribacter. Next base: position 6,012 of record CALKEB010000054.1, read on the forward strand.
TGGCCTGGTTTATTTGGGCAGTTCATGATTTATTTCCCTATTACACTTTCTGTAGTGTTAGGTTCATCATTAGTCGTTGCTATTTTCTTTAACTCGGTATTAGTCTCTCAATTTATGACTACTGAAGACAAAGAGATGCCCTTAAATAAAATAATAAGAACCTCTTTAATTGTTGGTGGTATTGGTAGTATTATTCTTGTTTTTGGAGGTGCTTATAGAGGTTTAGGTACAGTAATGGTTTTTACTGCAATCATGCTTTGGGTTTATCGTTTAATACTTCGAAAAGCGGCCAACTATTTTCAAAGAAATACTTTAGTTTGGTTAGAAAATACATATGAAAAATTACTAAAAGGCGCTTTAACAAGTTGGAAACCTATTGGGATTACCATTGGTACCTTCTTGTTATTATTTGCTGCTTTTGGTGGTTTTGGGTGGTCAGTTGGTACGCAAAGAACTAAAATTGAATTCTTTCCAGATAACAAACCAAATCAGGTGGTTGTTTATATCGAATATCCAGAAGGAACAGATATTTATGAAACCAATAAAATTACCAAAGAAATTGAAGAACGTGTGTATAGTGTTTTAAACGAAGATATATACATGGATGGTGATCGTAACTTTATGGTAGAAAGTTCGGTTTCCCAGGTTGGTGAAGGTGCAGGGAATCCGCAAACCGATGGAGGGTCTTCTGCAGAAATGCCACATAAAGGTAAAATTACTGCCTCAATGCGACAGTACAAATACAGACGTGGTTTTGATAGTGAAGAATTGCGTCAAAAAGTACAGGAGGCATTAACAGGCATTTACCCTGGAGTATTAATTTCTGTGGAAAAAGATGCCAATGGCCCACCAACTGGAGCACCAATTAACATTGAACTAGAGGGTAATGATTACGAAGAGTTAATTGCCACAGCAGAAAAAATGCGTGCCTACGTGAACACAAGAAATGTTCCTGGTATAGATGAATTAAAAATAGATGTGAATAAAGACAAACCATCTATGAAAGTAATTGTAGACCGTAAAAAAGCTGGAGAATTAGGGGTGTCTACAGGGCAAGTTGGCCAACAATTGCGTAATGCAATATTTGGTGCAAAAGCGGGTATTTATAAAGAAGATGGAGAAGATTATGATATTAATGTTCGATTTAAAGAGGATATTAGGTATAATAAATCTGCCTTATTCAATCAGAAAATTACGTTTAGAGATATGGCCTCTGGCCAAATAAAAGCAATTCCAGTTTCTGCCATTGCGAAACAAAGTAATAGTTCTGGGTTTAGCGCCATAAAACATAGAGATACCAAGCGTGTGGTAACCGTTTATTCTCAATTAGCGCCTGGCTATGTAGATGCTGCTGCTGTTGTAAACCAGATTAAAGAAGAAATGAAAAATTTCGAAGGCAAACCTGCTACTATTAAAATAGACTATACAGGGCAAATTGAAGAACAAAATAAACAACAAGCCTTCTTAGGAGGTGCGTTCTTTAAGGGTTTAGCATTAATTTTCTTTATTTTAATTTTTCAATTTAATTCAGTTTCCAAGCCAGCAATTATAATGATTGCCATATTTTTAAGCTTTATTGGGGTATTTGGTGGTATTGTTTTAACAGGTTCTTCATTTGTGATTATGATGACAATGATGGGAATTATCTCATTAGCCGGAATTGTAGTAAATAATGGAGTGGTACTCTTAGATTACACACAACTTTTAATTGATAGACGAAAAGAAAAACTTGGTGTAGAAGATACTGCTTACTTGCCTAAAAAAGAGTTGTTAGAGGCTATCATTAAAGCAGGTAAAGCAAGGTTGAGGCCTGTATTATTAACAGCCATTACCACTATATTAGGATTAATACCTTTAGCAATAGGTTTAAACATCGATTTCTTTTCTTTATTTGGTGAATTTGATCCTAAAATTTATATGGGAGGGGATAATGTTATTTTCTGGGGGCCCTTAGCTTGGGCAGTAATCTATGGGCTTTTTATAGCAACTTTTTTAACCTTAATTGTTGTACCGATTTTATTCTTTTTAATCACTCAATTTAAGATGTGGCTCAATAAGAAAGGTTCTCGTAAGAAGGAAAAAGCTAAATTGGCTTAACACAGAAAATGAAAGTGCTGAATACAAAAATCAGCATTGCATACAACTAATTTTTACATAAAAAAGGCTGGAGTTCATCAACTTCAGCCTTTTTATTTGAATGTAGCCAAGCGTCTAATATTATCTTTTATCTAGTGAAACTAACATTTTAGAATCGTTTTTGTAAGACCTTTATCCTTTACAGGGCTAAGCATAATATTTTACCTACATCTCCTTTTAAATATATTTGTAGCGTATTAAAAATAAAAACCTTTTGGTTTTTGTAATTTTGATGCATGTATAAACCTCAAAAGAAATCTTTTACCGTAATTGAAATTAAACGCAAAATTGAACAATTTTGTGTTTATCAAGACCGATGTCATAAAGAGGTTGAGCAAAAAATGCGAGATTATGAGCTTATTCCAGAAGCTAGAGAAATGATTTTGCTAAGCCTAATGAAAGATAATTTTTTAAATGAAGAACGTTTTGCAAAAAGCTTTGCAAGAGGTAAATTCAGAATTAAAAACTGGGGAAAACAACGCATCATTAGAGAACTAAAATTCAAAGAAATTTCTGCATACAATATTAAAAAAGCACTTAAAGAAATTGACGAGCAAGAGTATGTTGCTACAATTTATAAGATTACAGAAAAAAGAAGTAGTGTTATTTCTGAAACAAATGCCTATAAGAAAAAACGGAAGCTAATCGATTTTTTAATGCGAAAAGGCTTTGAAAATGAGTTGATTTTTAAAACGGTAGATGCTGTCTTAAAAGAGACTAGTAAAATGAACTTTGAAAAATAGAATCCTTTTTTCTTTTAACAGTAATTACCTCTTTAATAGCTTCATTTGGTATTGCAACAGATAAAACATAGTGCTTTAAAATCCAGCCATTTTTAGTGTTCGTTAATACGCCAGAGCCTCTACAAGTTCCCATCCAAGTGCTTAATAACTCATCAAACCAAGCTACAGAACCATCTTCACTAAAGTATACATTACGATCTAAAGTTTTAAAATCCCATGCTTTTCCCTTATCAAAATAAGGTTTACTAAAGCGTGCAAACGCTTCTTTACTCCAGTTTTCTGAGGCATCTGTCCCAATAAAAATTGACGTGATATCTAGCTTCGAAAAATAGTTTTCATAATTGGCATTAGTTGCTGCTAAATGCCATGCATCCATAAAAGTATGTACAGCTTCTTTGTCTTGTTCAAAATTTACAAGAGGTGTTACTTTATTCCTTTTTGTGTTGCATGCTACCAAAGCTGTAATTACAACACTATAAAAAATTAATTTTTTCATAGATCTTTTGTTTTCTCTTCTAATTTACGCTGTAAATTATTTTTTTTCGAATAATTAGAAACAAAATTCACCTTGTTGGTATCTAAACCAATAGCTACATCATTCACCTCTATGGCTTCTTCGAACCTGTTTTTAGATAAAATGGTATTTATTTTACTATGTACAGCAGAAAATGATTGTATTATTTTTTTTATTTGCTCAGCTACCTCAGTAACAGTAATTGAAGGTATATTTCGCATATCAGATAGCCTTAGCGCTTCATTGTGTAAAATATTTAACCGCGCTTGAAAAGGTGCAATCGTAAACAAAACAGGTTTTTCTTCTTTTTTTAAGGTAGCCACTAAACCTTCTAGCTCTTCTGCGTTGCTTAAAGCCTCTTTAGTAGATACATTTTTAAAGCGTTTTAAGAAATCATTAAGTGCATTTAACTGACTCCAATTCTCGATGTCTTTTTTATATATAGGTCTAATCTCTTTGGGTGATGCGTATTTTTTAGGAACACTCATTAACGGTTTCTCTTTCTGAACCGATGGTGTTTCTTTTTGCGTTGTGGTACAAGAAAAAAGAACAAAGAGCACTAAGATGTAAACAAAATTTTTCAAAAGCATTGATTATGAGTGTAAAAATAAGCAAATTTAAATAGCAATTAAGAAATGTAAATCATTAAATTAATTGAAATTAATTATTGATTCGTCAATCAAATAATGATTTAATATATTCTATTTACGAATACCAAAATTAAGTACCTTTGTTGTTGTTAATTATTCAATTGTATAGAATGAATACTGTAATTTTAGTTTTAGGTGCTAGTGGCCAAATTGGTACAGAATTAACGCAAAAATTGCGTAAAATATATGGAAGTAATCATGTTATTGCCTCAGATATTAGAGAAGGTAGTGAGGAACTGATGCCTTCAGGTCCGTTTGAAATTATTGATGCAACAGACAAAATAAAGATTTTAGAAACGGTTAAAAAGTACAATGTTACTCAAGTATACTTGCTTGCTGCCATGCTATCTGCTACAGCAGAAAAAATGCCAGAAAAAGCATGGAATTTAAATATGAACTCTCTTTTAGCGGTTTTGGATTTAGCTAAAGAAAATCACATACAACAAGTATATTGGCCAAGTTCTATTGCTGTTTTTGGTCCATCAACCCCAAAAATAAACACCCCTCAGCAGACCATTATGCAACCTTCTACGGTATACGGAATTAGTAAAGTTTCTGGAGAGTATTGGTGTAATTATTATCACGAAAAATACGGGGTAGATGTTCGAAGTTTACGTTATCCAGGAATTATTTCTTGGAAGACAAAACCTGGAGGAGGTACTACTGATTATGCTGTAGATATTTATTTTAAAGCATTAGAGGATAAAAAATATGAATGTTTTTTGTCAGAAAATACCAGATTGCCAATGATGTATATGAACGATGCTGTTAATGCAACCATACAACTTATGCAAGCAAAACCAAAAGATATAAAAATTAGGACATCTTATAATTTAGCTGCCATAGATTTTACTCCTAAAGAAATCTCAGAAGAAATTAAAAAACATATTCCAGATTTTCAAATCTCTTATCAGACAGATTTTAGACAAGCAATAGCAGACAGTTGGCCCTCTTCTATAGATGATTCCGAAGCAAGACAAGATTGGAAATGGCACCATGATTTTGATCTACAATCGATGACTGAAGACATCTTAAAAAACTTAAAATAGCAATACTGTAAGTTTTTTAAAGCGATACGTCTAAAAGAAAAATTACACTAATGTTGATGAAAAAAATCATAACAAAAAGCTTAGAAAATACGTATTCATACTCCAGTTATAAAGCACTAATAAAAGAATTATTAGCAGAAGGAAAATCTACAGGGCCCAATCAATCTAAAGATTTAACAAACTACAGTCTTTTGAACGACAAGAGAATGAAACGTCTGGATAAAACCTTAAAAACCTCTGAAAAAACTCAGGTAGAAATTGCTAAAATAGTAGCCCCTGAGACATGGTTAGTCCTTACAGAAGGATGGTGTGGTGATGCTGCTCAAAATTTACCTGTAATTGATAAAATGGCAAGTTTGAATAAGAATATTGAGCTAAAACTAGTGTTAAGAGATGAAAATTTAGCACTCATGGATTTATTTTTAACCAATGGAGGAAAAGCAATTCCTAAATTAATTCGTTTAGATAAAGATCTAAATGTATTAAACACCTGGGGGCCAAGACCAAAAGTAGCTGCAAAAATGGTAGCAGATTATAAAGCAAAACATGGTATCCTAGACGCTGCTTTTAAACAAGATTTACAGATTTGGTACAATAAAGATAAAGGACAAAGCACTCAAAATGACTTTGTAGAAATGATTCAAAATAATGGATAAGCTCACTGGGGGTTCCTAAAATTAGTGTTTTTAAGGATATTCTTTATGTATCTTTGCACAAAAAAGGTTCATGTTTATTGATTATAGTGAAATTTCTGAAGACGCTAAAGCTTGGGTATATCCTTCCAGTAGAAAATTTTATGAAACCGAAGTTGAAAATCTTGAAGAAACAATAAAATCATTTATAGCGGGTTGGCAAAAAGAAGACGAAAATTTTAGAGCCTCGTATCAATTTCTGTACAATAGATTTATTGTTTTTTTTGTTGAACATTCAGAAACACCAATCACAAATACTGCAATAGATGCCTCTGTTTCTTTTATACTAGAATTGCAAGAAACGTATAACCTATCGCTTTTGGATAAAATGAACGTATGCTTTAAGCAAGGTGAATTTGTTCAGTATAAAGAATTAAAAGACTTTAAAAAACTACTTAAAAACAAAGCGTTAACAGGAAAATCAATCATTTTTGACAATCTAATTAACAACAACTATGATTTTAAATACTTCTGGGAAATCCCTATTGAAGATAGTTGGTATAATCGCTTCTTATAACTTTGTATGCTTCGTGTAAATTCTGTTTATTTTACATATTCTAAACCTAAAAAAGTTTTAGAAAACATTCAATTTTCTTTGCTACCAGGAGAGCACCTTTGTGTAATGGGAGAAAGTGGTTGTGGCAAATCTACTTTATTAAAAGCCATTTATGGGTTATTAGATTTAAATAAAGGAAGCATTACTTGGAATAATGAAATTGTTCTCGGACCTGAATTTAACCTAGTTCCTGGTTTTGAAAAGTTTAAATATGTGGCTCAAGATTTTGATTTGATGCCTTATATTTCTGTCGCAGAAAATATAAAAAAATTTCTTTCTCGTTTCTATCCAAAAGAAAGTGAACAAAGAACAGCAGCACTTTTAGAGGTAATAGAAATGACTGCATTTAGAAATACCAAAGTAAAAAACTTAAGTGGTGGCCAAAAACAACGGGTAGCTATCGCAAGAGCCTTGGCTAAAGAACCAGAATTACTATTATTAGATGAGCCTTTTAGCCAGATAGATAATTTTAAGAAAAATACACTCCGACGAAATCTTTTTCAGTATTTAAAACAACATAAAATTGCTTGTATTGTAGCTACACACGATAAAAACGATGCCCTTTCATTTGCCGATAAACTAATAATACTAAAAAATAATACAGTTCTAGAAAACGACAGTCCTGTTTCTATTTACAAAACACCAAAAACAAACTATACAGCTGCATTGTTTGATGATGTAAATGATGTTATTATTCGCGATAAAAAGTACTTATTATATCCTCATCAACTAAAAATCACAGAAAAATCTGACTTAAAGGCTATAGTAGTACATAGTTATTTTAAAGGGGGTTATTGGCTGATCGAGTTAAAATACAAAGGGCAAAAACTATTTGTAAATCACCCCAATACATTAGAAAAAAATAAAGAAATTTATTTTGAACTAGAAAACACCGCTAAAAAATAATTTTTTTTACTCAATCTTAGTAATTACAATTTGTTTACCATTAAATAAAAAAGGGGTATTCTCTTTTTTTCCTAAGATTACTTTTCCAATAGGGGAGGCTATAGAAATAGCAAAAAAAGTTGTACCATTAATAGTAATTTTACCCGCTGAAATACTTAAAAAATAAATACCTAAATTGGTGTAAATTAAACTTCCAAGACAAGCTAAATGTGGTGTATAGTTGGTGTTGATTTTTAATAAAGTAGCGTTCATCTCTCTTACTGCATGTAGTTGCTGACTGGCTTTTTCCATTTCCAATTGCAACATCGCTCTACCTGTTTCGTGTTTATCTCCTGCAGAACTTTTAACTTCAGAGGTTAATGCTTTTTGGTTTGATGCTAAAATTTCTTGTATTGTTTGTAATCGATTATTTACAAACATTTTGCAAGATTCTAAGAGCTGTTCTTTAAGATTCATTATACACTAATTATAGCAATACCCCCAAAGTTTCCATGATGTGCTGTGGATATAGAAAATGGAAGTTTTTGATTAGATTTAGTAAGGTAAGGAATGCCTATTTCATCTTTTTTAATACAAACTCCTTCAGGAAAATTACCCAGTAGGTATTGATTCGTTACTGCAGTTTGTTGCGCTATATCTGAAATAAAAAATGTCTTTTGAGTTAGATTTTTTGGCTCTTTTTGTACCCCCAAAGAATGGATGTACTCTTTAGTAATATCGAAGTGTATCTTAAATTTAACGTCTAAAAAATGAACCAAACCCTCATTTTTTGAGGGGATGGTACAGTTGAATTTTTTAGGCCCAAAAAAACGCTTCTTTTCACTTTTTATGTAACATTTATAAGCCGCTTCTTTCATACTCCAAAACAACCAAACCAATAAAAATGGATTTTTAGATGTTCTAATTTCTCTAATTTCAGTATCCGAAAATAGCTTTTCTAAAAACCCTTTTCGTTGCCAATTGCTTTGTGTTTTTGCTAATCGTAAATCTACAATGTCGTTCCCAATCATTTGGCAGATAACTTCGATTCAATAATCTCAACAGCTGCTTTTACAGACAACATTTTTTCCATTGCGTCATTGTCTATTTCAATATCAAATTCATCTTCTACATCTAAAACAACATCTACCAGATTGGCTGAATTAATTTTTAAATCTTTTATAAAATCTGTATGTTCAGAAAGCGTGTTAAACGCAGCTTCATCCTGAATGTAAGGTTTTACAATTTCTTTTAGCTTTACAATAAGTTCTTCTTTTGTCATGTTATAAAAATCAAGAATATTTTTTAAAGATAACACAAGCATTTACATCACCAAAACCAAAACTTGCTTTTGCAACAATATGGAGTGTTCTATCCATACGTTTTGTAGGTATTTTTTTTGAAGATATTAAAGCAGATGTTTCTGGATGCACATCTTCACAATTGATATTTGGAAATATAAACTGGTGTTTAATTTGCAAAACCATTGCTACAGATTCTATTGCTCCTGAGGCAGCTAAACAATGCCCAATTTGTGATTTTAATGAATTGATGTATGGAAAATCTTCCCCTTTTCTTTGCAATGCTTTGGTCCAGTTTTCTATTTCTAAACTGTCTTTACTTGTAGCTGTTAAATGCCCGTTTATTGCATCAATATCATTTGCAGAAATTTTAGAATCTGATAGTGCATCTTTTATACATTGTTGAACAGCAGTTGGATTTGGTGCGGTTAAAGTACCCCCATTTCTCTGTCCGCCAGAATTTATTGCACCTCCTATAACCTCTGCATAAATAGGTGCATTTCTTTCTAAAGCACTTTCTAATGATTCTAAAACTAAAGCTCCAGCTCCACTTCCTGGCACAAAACCAGAAGCAGTTTCACTCATAGGTCTAGAGCCTTTTTCTGGAGTTTCGTTATGTTTGTACGTCATTACTCTCATAGCGTCAAAACCTCCCCAAGAGTATAAAGAACTGTCACTAGAACTACCTACTAGCATTCGTTTTGCTTTGCCTGTTTTAATGCGTTCAAAACCCATTAACAAAGCTTCTGTTCCTGTTGTGCAAGCAGACGAGTTTGTTGTTACTTGATTGCCAAAACCTAAAATACCCCCTAAATACGCAGAGATTCCACTGGCCATGGTTTGTACCACAGACGTGCTTCCTAAACGCCGAACATGTTGCGCATCAATTTTATAAATGGACTCTCTAAATTTTTCAATTCCGGATGTTCCTGTTCCAAAAATAAGCCCAGAATCGTAATCTAAATTTGTGTTTTCGTTCACTAAAAATCCAGCATCTTTCCAAGCATCAATTGCAGCCATACAACCGTATAAAATAGAGCTACTGTTAAAGCCTCTTAGTTGTAAAGCTGTTAAATATTCTAACTTATGCGCATCAGTTACTTTAGGAATACCACCAATACAACAAGAAAAGCCTTTTTCTTTTAAGTGTGGGTGAAATTCTATACCCGACTTCCCATTTTTAATAGCCTCTGTAAATTGGTCTACTCCAACACCATTTGGTGCTACAACTCCTAAACCTGTAATTACAACTCTGTTATTCATCTTATTTTGCTAGTATCATTCCTGCTATAGTACCTCTGCAAATCAATTCATTCTTGGCATTAACCATTTTGACTTTACATTTTAGTTTACCAAATCTAAAATATTCTTTCTCTGAAATTACAGTAACTCTCTCATTCGGTAATACTGGTAAAAAAAAATCAATTTGATTTGAGGTCAATGCAATTTTAGGGTTTTTTTCTGACGAAATTTCATCTTTTAACAAGTAAATTCCTAAACAAACTACCCCAATTTGAGCCATAGTTTCAGTAAGAATTACACCTGGAGTAATCGGATTTTCTTTAAAATGACCTTCATAAAAAAATTCATTTTCTTGATAAGTATACGTTCCAACAACTCCATTTTCTGCGATCTCCGTCAATTTATCAACAAACAAAAACGGTTTTTGATAAGGCAATAAGGTTAGTATTTCTTCTGAACTCATATCAATTTAAACTTTCTCCTCCATCTACTTTAAGGGTGGCACCATTTATCCATGAAGCCTCATCCTTACACAATAAATACACCACATTTGCTACATTTTCTGGGGTTGTTAGCTTTTGAAACGGATTTCTTTTTAATGTATGTTCCTTAATTTCATTGCTATTTGGAATTCTATTTAATGAGGCAGTATCTGTAACTCCTGCTTGAATACAATTTGCTCTAATTCCGAACTTCGCAAACTCTAGAGCAATGTTTCTAGAAATCGCTTCTAAAGTTACTTTAGCCGCAGAAACAGCAGCATAATTTTGCCAAGGCTTGGTATTGCCCTCACTGGTAAAACTGATGATTCTTGCATCTTCTGCAAAAAAATTTTTATCAAAAAGCACTTTAAACCAATCATACAAACTAATAGCCATCGCATTTATGGTAATTTTAAAATCGTCATTTTGTAACGTTTGGTGTTCTTCTGAAACCATTGGTTTTAAATTTCCTTTTGCGATAGAATGCACCAAAGTTTTAACCTTTCCCTTATTACCCATTTTTTCTTGTAACGTGGTTAAAACATGTGCTCTTTTTTCTGGATGTAAAGCGTCTATGTTAAAGTCTAAGAAATGTACATTCTGATTTTTAATTTCTTGAAATTGCCGTTCAATCTTTTCTTTTTGAGACCTTGAACTTCTATGCACTACACAAATATGCAACCCGTGTTTTGCTAGTTTTTTGGCTGTTGCTAAACCTAAGCCAGAAGAGCCTCCTAGAACTAAAGCCCATTCGTTTTTATGTTCAAATTCTTTACTCATTTCCTTATTTTTTTGAGATGCTGAGTCAGGTTCTGCATAACAAAACTTAATTCTGTTACCATTCTAACAATATTCTTTGCGCTGAAAATCCTGGGCCAAAACTTAGCATAATGCCACGTTCTCCTTTTGCTGGGCTTCTGTCCATAAATCGTTCTAAAACATATAAAACAGTGGCGCTAGACATGTTACCATACAAACGTAAAACTTCTTTTGTATCATTTATATTTTTTCCTAAAACTCCAAATAATTCTTCTACAGTTTGTACTATTTTTTTTCCTCCAGGATGAAAAATTAAGTGATGTATGTCTTGAATGGTTAAGTTATTTCTTTCTAAAAAAGGATGTATAATTTTAGGGAAATGAGCGGCTATTTTTTGAGGCACTTCTTTGTCTAAAATCATTTGTAAACCAGAATTTACGAGTTTAAAGCCCATCATGTGGGTGGCATCATAAAAATGATACATGGCTTCGTCTACAATTGTAGGGCCTTCGTCTTCTTCATAAGAAGATAAAATCACTGCAGAAGCACCATCACCAAAAATTGCGGCACTAACAATATTAGTCATAGAGTAATCTTCTAATTGAAATGTTGCTGTTGGTGCTTCGACTGCAACTACTGCTGCTCTTTTATTGGGATTGGATTTTAAAAAATTCTTTGCATATATAATCCCAGAAACTCCAGCTGCACATCCCATTTCGGTAACAGGTAAGCGAACAATATCTTGTTTCATTGCTAAAGAATTAATCAAGTAAGCATCCATAGAGGGGATCATTATTCCAGTACAACTAACCGTAATAATATAATCTAAATCTGTTGCTTTTAAATGAGCTTTGTCTAAAGATTTTTTTAGTGATTGCTCTGCTAGCTTTACAACTTCTCTTGTGTAAATATCATTTTTTTCTTCAAAAGAAGTTGCCGTAAACACCTCTTCTGGATCCATAATAGAATACCGTTTGTCAACGGCTGCTCCCTCAAAAAGTTTAATTACTTTTCGTTGAAAACGAGAATCTTGATCTTGCATCCACAATTTCACAAAGGGAATGATATCTTTTGTGTCTTTATAATATTTTGGAAGTTGCTTTGCAACTGATGTTATTTTTACTGCCATTTATCTTTTTAAAATCCACAAATAACGAAAAGCCCATTTCCAAGTAATATTGGGCTTTGCATTAATATTTTGAGACATTTCTACTAAATCTTTTCTTTTAAAACCTCTTAAAACAGACGTTAAGCCATCTTCAATAATCATCTTGTTTTTAATGAAAATAGACAATAACATAAATAAATAATACGCCAATTTATGTCTGTGTAAGTCATTTACAACGATACCAATTTTTGTTTGTTTTAAAATTGTATCTAAAAAGGAAGTTAACTCTTTTTCTTTAAAATGATGTAAAAATAAAGTTGCTAAAACAATATCAAATTTTTTAGCTTGAAATGCAGTAGAAAAAATATCTTGAGTTTCAAACGTCAGTTCTGGGTAGGCAGTGGACAATTCAGTAGCATATGCTATTGCTGTTGGATTTGCATCTATACCAATTAATCTAAACGTATAGTGATGCTTTCTGCCAAATTTTGCAACATCTCTTAAAATATCTCCATGGCCACAACCAATGTCTACAATTGTTAGTTCTTGCGCTTTTGGATGATTTTCTAATATCTTTTGTAAACCATTAATGGTTACTTTATTGCCTCCTAACCATCTGTTTATATTCTCTAATTTACCTAAAGTATCACGTAGTAAATCACCTCCAATAGAAAAATCGTCCATCAATTCTTCTTTGTTAGTTCTTTGTTTTGTATTGATAAAAAAATCCATTACAATTTTATTGGTTTTCCATGGGTTTGCTTAATAATAATGGGTAATAAAAACGGAATTTTTCTTACCACTTGTAATAAAAAATTAGCCATTTTATTATTTCTAAACAACATTGCAATAAAATGACCTGCTTTTAAACGCCATTTAAATTGTTTGTTCCATCTTGAAATATACTCGTTTTCTAATTGTTTTCTAGATAAAATTTGACCCTCTAAATAATTTAGAATGAGTTTAGATGCAATTTGTGCAGACTGGATGGCCATACTCATTCCATTGCCACATAATGGATGAATCATTCCTGCGGAATCGCCACACATAATCATATGATGCTCTACTGGATTTTTCGTTTCAAAAGAAATTTGACTAATTGATAAAGGAGCTTCAAAAACAGGAGTTGACTGCTTAAAAAGATCTTTTAAAAACTGGTTTTTAAACACTTCTTTTTCTTGAAAATCAGTAATATTTTTATACTTTTTAAAAGAAGAAAAATTGGTGATGTAACAAAGATTAATCACATCGTTTTCTACTTTAGAAACCCCACAATAGCCCCCTTTAAAATTATGTAGGGCGACCTTGTTTGAATCAAAATTTCCTTTTACATGAATTTTAACCCCTAAATAAGGAGATTTCTTTTTGATAAAATCTCGCTCTAATTTTACATCTAATACGGAACGTTTACCAAAAGCACCAATGGCAATTTTGCTATAAAAATTTTTATTATTCTTAGTTTCAACCTTAAATTTATCGTTATTAAAATGAGTTGCTACAACAGTATCTTGTAGCACAATGACTCCATTTTCTTTTGCTTTTTCTAATAATATATTATCTAACTGATAACGTGAAATTCCAAATCCACCTAAGAGTAATTTTGCTGAAACAAGCTTGTTATTGGTTGTAGAAAGTTGAAAGTTATTAATTTTAACTGCACCAAAATCAAATGGGTTGATGTCTAAAAAAGACAAATAAGGCAATACTTCATTAGAAATGTATTCACCACAAACTTTATGGTTCGGAAAACTGTTTTTTTCTATCAACAAAATTGATTTCCCAAATTTTGAAAGATAAATGGCATTGCATAGACCTGCTAAACCTCCGCCAATTATAATGGTATCATATGTTTGGTTTTTATCCATCTATTTTACTAATTCTGCTAATTCTTTACCTACTAAACTACCAATAGCAACCCCCATTCCTCCTAAACGAATTCCGCAAAAAACATGGTTCGCTATTTGTTTAACTATAGCATTTTTTTGTTTTCCAACCCCCATAATTCCGCTCCATCTATGTGCTACTTCAAAAGCTGTATTTGGTAAAATAGTTTCTTTTAAAATTTTCTCAAGTTCATTTTGAATAATCTTTGTTTCACCAAATTCTGTAGCTTCCTCAGTTTTAAAATCTAAATTTCTACCTCCTCCAAAAAGAATTCTATTATTGATATTTCTAAAATAATAATACCCTTTATCCAAATGAAAAGTACCTTGTATGTGTAAATTTTGAATAGGCTTTGTGATTAGTACTTGTGCTCTGGCTGGTTGTACATTTTCTTGTATTAATTTATGAGAAAACCCATTGGTTGCAAACAGTAATTTTTTTGTGTAGAAATCTAATCGGTCCGTTTTTACATGCACATTTGTTGAATTTTCTTTATAATCTTCAACACAAATAGAATTCACTATTTTAATACCCATTTTTTGAGCTTTTAAAAGCATGCAAGACATCATTTTCCCTGTATCAAGTTGCCCTTCAAAATTATTCACGATATACTTTGAATGGATTTTTTGAAACCCAAAAGTATTCTCACTGGCAGTAAACACATCGGCTTGAAATATAGGATTTAATAGTTTATTTATTTTGTTTTTTTGAGCCATACACGCTTCGAAAAATTCTTGAGATGGACACAGTTCATACCCTTTTTGTTGCTGAAAATCAATTGCATTATCGCCTAAATTTTCTCTTAAAAATTGTAATCCTTTCCAACGCTTATAAATCAAATTATAAATCTCTTCATCTGTATGAGTATTTAAATCGTCTATTAATTCAGATAAGCTCCCAAAACAAGCAAAACCAGCATTTTTAGTGCTTGCTCCTTGAGGTAAAGTGCCTTTTTCTAAGACTAGAATTTTAGCTTTTGGGTGCTCCCTTTTTAAGGAAATTGCGCAATTTAAGCCTACAATTCCACTGCCAACAATTGTAAAATCGATGTTAGAAAACCACTCTTTTAACTCCCAATAGCTATAATTCATTTACAATACTTTTTGAAAAGCAAACACTATTTTCCATATTCGCATATTGCCCATAATTAGGTATTACTTTGTAGTTGCATTTATGATAAAACTGTACAGCATCTACTTGTCTTTTTCCTGTTTCTAAGATACAATTTTTATATCCCAGTTCTTTGGTCCAATTTTCTAAATAAAGCAAAATTTTTGAGCAAAACCTTTTCCTCTTGCTTCTGGTAACACATACATTCTTTTTACTTCTAAAGCGTCTTCATTAAAACTTTTAATAGTACCACAACCTATAGCTTGCTCTTTGTAATAAGCAATAACTACATGTTTAATTACATCAATAGCATTAAATTGATTGTAAAAATCATGTTCCTCCTGATCTGTAATTTTCAAATAAGCATCTAATTTTTTTATCAAATTGATAAAATCTTTATGCTTTGCATTGGTTCTAACTATTTTTATGTTCATGATTTCTAGAATGATAACGCAATTTATTATGAATCAACAAAACGTCAATTAAAAATCAAATTGCAATTGTACCCAAATTGGTGCTATTCTATTGTTGTTCAAATTGCTAAAAGACAACCCTAAAAGACGCACTGAATTCTCTAATTTCTCTTGATATAGTAACTCTTTTACAATAGGGAAAAACTCTTTTTTCTTGCTTATAAAATGCCCTACAGTTTTACTTCTTGTTTGTTGTGTAAAATCTGAATATTTAATTTTTAAGGTAATGGTTTTGCCTTTAGCATTACTCTTGTTCATTCGTTTCTCAATCTCATCTGCAATGTCATTCAGCTTCTCTAACATGTAAATTTCTGATGAAATATTTTCTCTAAACGTTCTTTCTGCACCTACATATTTACGAATTCTATTGGGTTTTACTTCACTTTTATGAATGCCCCTTACAATGTTGTAATAGTGGGCACCAGATTTTCCAAACAACTGAATTAACGCTTCTAAAGATCTTTTTTTTAGATCATTACCAACAAAAATACCTAAGTTGTACATTTTTGCTGCTGTTACTTTACCTACTCCGTAAAATTTGTTTACAGGGAGTTCTTCTAAAAACTGAATAACCTCTTCTGGGTGAATGGTTTTTTGACCATTTGGCTTATTAATATCTGAGGCTACTTTTGCTATGAATTTATTAATAGAAATACCGGCTGATGCTCTTAAGCCAGTTTTTTCGAAAATTTTTTGACGAATTTCTCGAGCAATTTCATTTGCTGAAGGATTATTTTTCTTGTTTTGGGTAACATCTAAATAAGCTTCATCTAAAGACAAAGGCTCTACCAAATCTGTATATTCAAAAAAGATTTCTCTAATTTGAGCAGATAGCTCTTTATATCTTGCAAAATCTGATTTCACAAAAATTATATGAGGGCATTTTTGCTTTGCAAGCACATTGCTCATGGCAGACTTTACCCCAAACTTTCTTGCTTCATAACTTGCTGCAGAAACCACACCTCTATCACCTCCACCACCAACTGCTATGGCTTTTCCTTTTAATTCTGGGTTATCTAATTCTGCAACAGAGGCATAATATGCATCCATATCTACATGAATTATTTTACGAAAAGGAGGCTGCAGTTCCATAATTCTAAATTACGAATTTAAGCGTAAAAATTAGCAATTAGAAAATGCAATTTCTATGTTAAAAAATCGATACTTAATGCTGTTACTTCTGCTAATTCTTTAGAAAATTCATCTTTTTGCCAAGGATGAGAAACGTTAAACACATGGTTGGCATTCTTTATAAGTTTTAAATCACTATTGGGTTTCCAGCTATGAATTTGATGTGCTTCTTTTACCTCTATAGCACAGTCATCATCTCCATGAATAATTAATAGTGGAACACTTAAATTTCGAACAGCCTTTTTAATGTTTAAACGAGATTCATTGTCTTTAAAATTCTCATAAAATTGGTAATAATGAGGCATTTGTTGTTTGGTTCTTCCGTTTACTACATATTTTACACCTTCTCTTCTCCATTTTTCTAAATCGCCTGTAGTGGAACTTCTTGAACCAAAATCTGAGACCGCAGCAAGTGTAATTACTTGTTTTACCCTTCTATCTTCGTGTGCTTTAAGTAATACAATTCCTCCACCTCTACTATGACCCATCAGTGAAATGTTGTCTAAATTTATTTCATTTTTAAATTTAGTATTGGTAGAAATCCAATCCAATAGACATTCTAGATCATCTAATTCTTTAGTGTAATTGTTATTTCCAAAAGCTTCAAGATCTGGAAAATCAATTGGATTTTCTGCAGTGCCTCCATTATGGGAAAAATTGAATTTGATAAAAAAGAACCCTGCGTTTGCAAAAGCTTTACCCATTAAGTTCCATGCTCCCCAATCTTTAAACCCCTTGTAACCATGACAAAAAACAACGACTTTCTTTAATAAATCTGTTTCTTTATAAAACAAATCTGTAACCACTGGTTTTTGGTGTTTCCCTTTAATGCTAATGTTTTTTATGATTCTCATGCGGTCTTATTAGAAATTTACATTTACAAATAAACAAAAAACGCATCAAAATGATTGATGCGTTTTAGGATTGTACTATGTATTTGTTTTTTAGATAACTCCTTGAGCCAACATGGCATCTGCAACTTTTACAAAACCTGCAATGTTTGCACCTCTCACATAATCTATAGAACCATCTTCATTTTCTCCATAAGCTACACAAGAATCATGAATATCTTCCATAATGTCTTTTAATCTTTTGTCTACTTCTTCTCTAGACCAAGAAATTCTTAATGAATTCTGAGACATTTCTAATCCAGAAGTTGCAACACCACCAGCATTAGACGCTTTACCAGGTGCAAATAAAATTTTCGCCTTAGTAAATACATGAATTGCTTCTGGAGTGGATGGCATGTTTGCGCCTTCAGAGACACACATACATCCATTTTTGATTAATGTTTTTGCTTCTTCTCCATTCAATTCATTTTGAGTGGCACAAGGTAAAGCGATGTCACATTTTACAGACCATGGTCTTTCTCCTTTTACAAACGTTGCCTCTGGGTATTTATCAAGATACTCACTAATTCTACCACGTTTTTCATTTTTAATATACATAACGTGTTTTAGTTTTTCTGTATCAATACCTTGCGCATCAAAAATATAACCACTAGAATCAGATAATGTTAAAATAGTAGCCCCTAATTCAATTGCTTTTTCGGCTGCGTACTGAGCCACATTCCCAGAACCAGAAATAACCACTGATTTCCCATTAAAAGAGTCGTCTTTACATTTTAGCATATTATCTGCAAAGTAAACAGTTCCATATCCTGTTGCTTCAGGTCTAATTAAAGAACCACCCCAAGATTGTCCTTTACCTGTTAAAACACCTGTAAACTCGTTTCTTAATTTCTTATACATACCAAACATAAAACCTATTTCTCTTGCTCCAACACCAATATCTCCAGCAGGAACGTCTGTGTTAGGACCAATATGTCTGAATAATTCACTCATAAATGCATGACAAAAACGCATAATTTCATTATCCGATTTCCCTTTAGGGTCAAAATCAGAACCTCCTTTTCCACCACCCATTGGTAGTGTTGTTAAAGAGTTTTTAAATACCTGCTCAAAAGCTAAAAACTTTAAAACACTTGCATTTACTGTTGGGTGAAAACGCAATCCTCCTTTATAGGGGCCAATTGCAGAATTCATTTGAACTCTATACCCTCTGTTTACCTGTATTTCACCATCATCATCTACCCAAGAGACTCTAAAAGATAATAATCTCTCTGGCTCTACCATTCTAAGTAAAATATTTTTTCCATGATAAATATCATGATTTACAATGTAAGGAATTACTGTTTCAGCAACTTCTTGAACTGCTTGTAAGAATTCTGGCTCATGGTTATTTCTAGATTTAACCATATCCATAAATTCATTTATTTTTAACTCTATAGTATTAGACATAATTATTTATGAATTTTATAAAAATTTAACGCAACAAAGATAGTTAATTTCTGTATTCGCAAATAAAAAAATATATATTAACAATATGTTAATGTCTTAATTTCAATCGATTTCGTTAGGTGGCGTAGTTTTATTGTTATTTATGATATTAAACTCTTTTAAAAAGTTTAAATTTGTTGCATCAATTTTTGATAAAATGTTAGATAGAGTAAAACAGTTAATTGGTGAAGTAGCTTCTTTTAAAACTACCAATACAGAAGAAGTTGAGTCTTTTAGAATTAAATATTTAGGAAGTAAAGGAATATTAAAAGAACTTTTTTCTGAATTTAAAAATGTAGACCCTGCTTCTCGTAAAGAGTTTGGACAAGCGTTAAATAATTTAAAAAAGGCTGCAGAAGAAAAAGTTGAAGCACTAAACAGTGTTCTAGAAAATGCAATTGAAGAAAAGGGTATTTATGGCGATTTAACGAGGCCTTCTGAGCCTATTGAGTTAGGTTCTCGTCATCCAATTTCATTAGTGAAAAATCAAATTATTGAGGTTTTTAATCGAATTGGCTTTACCGTTTCTGAAGGGCCTGAAATTGAAGACGATTGGCATAATTTTACTGCTTTAAATTTACCTGAATATCATCCTGCAAGAGACATGCAAGATACGTTCTTTATAGAACAAGATCCTGATATTTTATTACGTACACACACCTCTTCTGTACAAGTACGTTATATGGAAAATAACGAGCCACCTATTAGAACTATTTCTCCTGGAAGAGTATTTAGAAACGAAGATATTTCTGCAAGAGCACACTGTATTTTTCATCAAGTGGAAGGTTTATATATAGATACTGATGTTTCTTTTGCTGATTTAAAACAAACATTGCTTTACTTTACAAAAGAAATGTTTGGGAAATCTAAAATACGATTAAGACCTTCTTACTTTCCATTTACAGAGCCAAGTGCGGAAGTTGATATTTACTGGGGATTAGAAACGGAAACAGATTATAGAATTACAAAAGGTACAGGCTGGTTAGAAATTATGGGTTGTGGTATGGTAGACCCTAATGTACTGAAAAACGCAAATATAGATCCAAATAAATATTCAGGATACGCTTTTGGAATGGGGATAGAACGTATTGCTATGTTACTGTATCAGATTCCAGATATTAGAATGTTTTATGAGAACGACAAACGTTTTTTAGAACAGTTTAAAAGCGTAATCTAATACAATTATTTTTTGAAAAAAGATATTCAAATACCAAAAGTTGAAGGCGTGGAAGTTGCGGTTATTTATGAATACAATGACCTATACAAAACTGACGACTGGAATGTCTATATCATAAACAAAAAATCCGTTGATTTAGAGATGCTTGTGATTGTTTCACAGGGTTTTTCTAATACCAAAACTACTTCATTATTGCGTAAAAAATTAGAAAAGCTCCCTGCAAACTCATTTGCTAAAATTGAATTGATTCAGCCAGAATTGTTCAAATTAAACAACCGTTTTCAGGTTACTTTTTTTGAGGGCAATACGTTGTATGAAAAAACATTCCTATTTAAATCAAACACCATTAAAGAAGGAGTGTTACGTATGATCCCTGAACTAAACAAACGTGGGGTTTTAGCGAATTAAATAGTAAATCCTAAAACCAAATACATCAGTAATGTTATCACACCTCCTAAAAGTGCATAAGGCAATTGCGTTTTTACATGATCTATATGGTCACTTGCAGAAGCCATTGACGATATTATTGAGGTATCTGAAATTGGCGAACAATGGTCTCCAAAAATTCCACCACCTAAAGTTGCAGCAACTACAATCGTAATATCCGCTCCATGAATGTTAGCCATAGGAATTGAGATGGCCAACATAATTGCAAAAGTACCCCATGAAGTCCCTGTAGAAAATGCAATAAAAGAGCTTACTAAAAAAACAACTGCGGGTAGTAATTCCGGAGACAACCAACTTTCTGTACTGTTTGCAATATAATTACCTGTATCTAACACTTTACAGGCGTCTCCAATTGCAAACGCTAATAACATTAACAAAGCCAAAGGCATTAACTCACTAATTCCTTTAAGCGTTAAATTCACTGCTTCTTTTGGTTTTAGTATTCCTTGAATTGTATACATGGAAATTGCAACTAAAATTGCAGCAATTACTGCATATAAAACAGAAGATGATCCTGAGCCTTCTCCAATAGCTTGTGAAGCATGATTTAAAAATGATGTTGCGTTTTTTACAGCATCCCAACCTGTATAAATTAGGTTAATGGGCATCATAAAAACCATTACCAAAAGGGGCACAATCATATTATACGCTTTGGCAGGTATGCCCTCTTTTGGAGGAAAAGAAGTAACCTCATCAGAAACCATTGGTTTGGAACCTTCGTTCATTAACAAACCTGTTTCTTTGGTTCTTTTTTCGGCTTTTTTCATCAATCCAAAATCTTTTTTTGATAAGATGATAAAAAACAAAATTCCAAAAGCTAACAGTGGGTAAAAATTATATTTAATGGAAGCAATCATTACAGAAAACGGCTTGTCTATTCCTTGTGTTAATAACAAACCCATTATAAAAGCACCCCATGCATTAAAGGGAATTAAGATGGATGATGGAGCAGAACTGCTGTCTGCAATGTAAGCTAATTTTTCTCTTGGTATTTTCAGTTTATCAAAAATAGGCCTATACAAAGTACCCACAGTTAAAGAAGAAATACTCGTTTCTACAAATAGCAATACCCCTGTTAACGTAGCTAAAATTTGAACCATGATTTTGGCATACCCCGATTTTTTATTCTCAAGCTTTACCAATCTTTTAGTGATGATATTTATAAAACCTTCTACTCCTCTAGAATATTGAATAAAAATTAATAACGCACCTACCAAAGCACTAAAAATAATAGTTCTTGTATTTCCTTGAGATTGAAAAACATTAACCATGGCTTCAATCATAGCTAATGTGCCTTTTAAAGGATTCCAACCTGCTATAATAAACCAAGAAAACCAGATTCCAAATAATAAAGCAATATAAACTTGTTTGGTTCTAAGCGCTAAAACAATGGCAACTATAGGGGGTAATATTGATAGAAATCCGTATTCCATAAAAGTATATTATTTTGTATAAAGGTAATAAAATAATAATTTGAGATGTTGTAATTTAGTTGCACTTAAACAACATATTTAAATGTCTAAATTCTACAAAAAAATTACACCAAAACTGCAAAAATTTATTGAGGCTCAAAAAATATTCTTTGTAGCAACTGCTCCAACCTCTGGAAGAATTAATTTATCTCCAAAGGGAATGGATTCTTTTAGAGTAATAGACAGCAATAGAGTTTTATGGTTAAATGTTACTGGAAGCGGAAATGAAACCGCTGCACATTTATTAGAAAACCAAAGAATTACTATCATGTTTTGTTCTTTTGAAGGTGCTCCAAATATTCTGCGACTGTATGGTAGTGGCAAAGAAATTAAAGACAGAGATAAAAACTGGAATGCGCTTTTAGAGCATTTTCCTAAAACTCCAGGAACACGCCAAATTTTTGATATCACTATAAAAAGTGCACAAACGTCTTGTGGCATGTCTGTTCCTTATTTCGATTATAAAGGAGAAAGAGATGAGTTAAATAACTGGGCAAGTAAACAAGGAAAAGAAGGTATTAAAAAGTACTGGGAAAAAAATAATCAGACAAGTGTAGATGGTCTACCAACAAACCTATTCACATAATTTTATAAAAGTTTTCTAATTTAGAAATAGTATAATAAGCTTAATGTAATGGTATTAAACATAATGAATTTTTTATTAATAATCATATAGCGGCTTAAGCATCATAAAATCAAAGTAATGTTCTCATAATTTTAAGATATATCTCATGAAAAAAACGCTATTTCTATTTATTTTTTCTGTTTCTTTATCTTTGTTTTCGCAAGAGAAAGTTAGTTATATTTCTGTTTCCAAAAAATTACTTAAAAACCTTATTGCGCAGAAAGATTACGATAATGAACTAATCCTCTTAGAAAAAAGCAATTTAAACGACCTTGTTAAGGAGCTAAAAACAGATACCCAAAAAATGACTTTTTGGATAAATATTTACAACGCATTTATTCAAATAGCACTCTCGCAAAACCCAGAAGAATACAAGAATAAAACAGCCTTTTTTAAAAAGCCTAGGATAAAAATAGCTAGCCAAATCTTATCTTTTGACGATATTGAACACGGTATTTTAAGAAAATCAAAAATAAAAATAAGTTTAGGGTATTTAAGAAAATGGTTTCGTCCTAAATGGGAGCAGGAATTACGTGTTAAAAATTTAGATTGGCGAATTCATTTTGCGCTAAATTGTGGTGCAAAAAGCTGTCCTCCTGTTGCAATATACTCTAAAGAAAACCTTAATAAAGAACTAGAGTACATGACCAAAACATTCTTAAAGAACACCACCACCTATAATGTAAAAACTAACACTGCTAACACCGTAAAATTATTTTTTTGGTTTAATGCAGATTTCGGTGGTAGTTCAAGTATTAAAAAAATACTATTAGATTATGGAGCTACCCCTAAAAAAGTAAAAAAAATAATAATTAACACCTATGATTGGACACTTCAATTAAGAAATTATAAAAATTTTCCTGCACAAATTTAATCTATTGGCGAAAAGGTATTAATTACATGTTTTACCTTAAACTTATTTTCCAAATAAAAACAACTTTGGTCATTTTAACTTTCTCCCATAAAAGTAGAATATTGAAGCATGCCTTTTATTTTACATTTCTTTATGCTCCTCTAAATCCTCTATATCTTTTGTTAACTCTAAGTTCCTAATGGTAGGGCTAACAATAGTTGTTGTTGCTACTGTTATTATTGTCATAGTTCCTCCAAAAACAACGGCTGCAACAGGGCCTAAAATTTTAGCGGCTAAACCACTTTCAAACGCACCAAGCTCGTTAGAAGAACCCACAAACATAGAATTTACAGAAGAAACCCTACCCCTCATTTCATCGGGTGTTTTTAATTGTAAAATAGTTTGACGTATAACCATAGAAATACCATCTGCTGCACCGCTTACAAACAAGGCTAAAAGACTTACCCAAAAAATTGAAGACAACCCAAAAGCAATGATGCTTAGTCCAAAAATAAAAACACAAATCAACATTTTTTTACCTGTACTTTTGTGTATGGGTATGTATGTTGTTAATAACATGGTTACAATACTACCTATAGAAATAGAGGCATTTAAAAGTCCAAAACCTTCAGGACCTACATTCAGTATATCTTGAGCAAATACAGATAAAATAGCTACTGTACCCCCAAATAGAACTGCGATCATATCTAAAGTAAGTGCCCCTAAAACAGCTTTATTTTTAAAAACAAACTGAACACCAGCCTTTAAACTTTGAGTAATAGGTTCACCTATTTTTTTATTCAAAATGGGTTTCTTTTTTATTAAAAAAGTAAATAATAAAGAGAGAATTACTAGAACAAAAACAAGCAATAAGGTATTATCTACATGTAACCAACTTATAAAAAAACCACCACACAATGCCCCTGAAACAGAAGCTATTTTCCAGGTACTAGAACTCCACGTTGCTGCATTATGGTAGATTTTTTTTGGAACTAACAAGGCTACTAAAGAAAAAATAGTAGGTCCAAAAAAAGAACGTAAAAACCCACCAAAAAAAACCAATCCATAGATACAAGATAAGATACTATTGGTGGTCCAATTACCAGTTACTTTTAGTGATGTTAAAAAAAATAGCCCTAAACTAATTAAAGAAAATGCTGCTGTACATAAAATGAGTAAATTTCTTTTCTCTCTTTGGTCTACAATATGACCTGCAAATAATGCC
Organism: uncultured Polaribacter sp.; assembly: GCA_938084845.1. Lineage (GTDB taxonomy): Bacteria > Bacteroidota > Bacteroidia > Flavobacteriales > Flavobacteriaceae > Polaribacter. The sequence goes on from CALKEB010000054.1 coordinate 30,865, forward strand.
ATTGAAAAAGCAGGTATAATTTCCATTAAACCTATAATTCCTAAAGATAAGGGATCTTTTGTTATGGAGTATACTTGCCATTCTACTACAATAAATTGCATAGACCATCCAAAAACAAGCAGAAATCTAACAAGTAAAAAAATAGTAAACTCTCTAATTCTTAAGGATGCATAAGGATCTTGTTTTGCCATCAATTAATGTAGTTTCATGTCCATTAAGATTGAAAAAGTTTGGTTTATATCTTCCTCTTTAACTACAATAGTCATTTCATTTGTTGTAGAAATAATCTCTTGCAAAGAAATATCTGCCCAAGCCAATTGTTTTAAAATAAAATAATAAATACCCGATTGTTCTAGATTTTCTTTTGGAAGCTTAATTGTTATCGAAGCTAAATCTAACATACTATTAGTAAGCAGTTCTTTTTCGAATATTTCTTCTACAAAAGGTCTTAAATTTTTACTGGTTACAATATTTGTTTCAAAAATACCTTGAGATACCGTTAAAAAATAATCAGAACTCTCAGAAGACTTTGTAAGTATTCTTGCAATCTCTTTAAGTAAAGAGGTCGTATTTTTAAAGGTAAAGTCACACAAATCTGAACGAACAATTACATCTCCTAAATCTAATGCAAGTTTCTTTATATTTTTACGAATTCGTAATTCACTAGCAGGAGAAAGTCTGTTAATAGCCATCATAACAGCACCAACTTTAACCTCTTTTTTTAATACTTTAGATACCTCTGGTAAAATAATCCTTGCTAAAGAAGAAACATTAATTAATTTTTCGTGTAAAGCTTCTTCAATAAAAGGAGTTTTTCTAATAGTACTTTCTACAACTTCTTGTATGGTTTTCATAGAGTATGTTTAATATATTGAAACAATGTTCAAAATTAAACAATTAATCCAATTTATTCGTTAACTTTTCAAATTCTTTTTTCGGATTCTTATTGCCATACAAAACATTATATACAGCATCTATTATTGGTGTTTTCGTAGCGTTCTCCTCTTTAATCTGAAACGCACTTTTTGTGGCATAATAACCTTCTGCAACCATGCTCATTTCATGCTGTGCAGAGCGCACAGTGTAGCCTTTTCCAATCATGTTGCCAAACATTCTGTTTCTACTAAAAACAGAATAACCTGTAACTAGTAAGTCTCCTAAATAGGCAGAATTATTAATATTACGTTTCATTTTATGCCTTTTCTTAATAAAACGCTTCATCTCACGTATTGCATTACTCATTAAAACCGATTGAAAATTATCTCCATATCCTAAACCATGAGCAATACCAGCTGCAACAGCGTAAATATTTTTTAACATTGCAGCATATTCTGTTCCTATAATATCATCAGATATTTTAACTTTTATATACCAACTCTCTAAAGATTTTCCCATTAATGTTGCTTTTTGCTCATCGATACAAGCAACTGTTAAGTAAGATAATCTTTCCATTGCAACCTCTTCTGCATGACAAGGCCCTGTAATAACGCCAATATTTTCTAATGGTATTTGGTATTGTTGATTAAAGTGCTCTCCTATGATTAGGCCTGTTTCTGGAACAATCCCTTTAATTGCAGAGAATATTATTTTACCTTCTAAAGACAGCTTAAGTTTGTTTAACTCGCTGGTTAAAAAAGCAGAAGGAATTGCAAAAATTAGAATATCATAGTTTTTAATAGTATAATTTATATCGTCAGATAAGTCTAAATATGTTGCATCTAACTCTGCTGAGGCTAAATATTTTGGATTATGATTATTCTCTTTTATATGGGATATTGATTCTGAATTTCTCATATACCACCCAATAAGATTATTGTTTTCGGTTAGCATTTTAACAATTGCAGTAGCCCAACTTCCTCCACCAATAACAGCAGTTTTCTGTTTGTTTTCCATACTTATCTATTTAATGTTCAAAAATAAGAAAACTATTATCTTTTGATGAAAACTTGGTTGATTTATTATATTTGTTTCTAATTAAAAGAATGATAATGAACGTACAGATTATTAACAAGTCAAAACACGTAACACCAAATTATGAAACTGCAGGAGCTGCTGGTATGGATTTAAGAGCAAACATAGATGCAGCAATCACGTTAAAACCATTAGAAAGAGCAATATTTAAAACTGGTTTATTCATTGCTTTACCTATAGGTTTTGAAGCTCAAGTAAGACCTAGAAGTGGTTTAGCTGCAAAAAAGGGTATTACTGTTTTAAATTCTCCAGGTACAGTAGATGCAGATTATAGAGGTGAAATTGGGGTTATTTTAGTGAATTTATCTAATGAAGATTTTGTGATAAATGATGGTGAAAGAATAGCTCAATTAATTATTGCTAAACACGAACGCGTAAACTGGCAAGAGGTTAATGTTTTAGATGATACTGAACGTGGTTTAGGAGGTTTTGGTAGCACAGGAGTATAAAAATAAATTAAAGCTTTTTATAAAGCTGACTCATTTTTTTAACCTCATCGAACATCAAATCAAAGGGTAAAAAAATATGGGAATGGTATTGATATCCTAGCTTTTTATAAAATTGAAAGGCTTGTTGTTTGTGATCCATAGCATCTAGCCAAATTGCATTGTACTTTTTAGCGATAGCTTGTTTTTCTAACCATAACATTAACAATTTTCCTACGCCTTTTCCTTGTACTTTTTCATCTAAATACAGTCGATGTAATTTTACTTGATTTTCTATTTGAAGGTTACTTAGGTTTTCATCCCAAACAATTCTAAAATTACCTACAATTTCATCGTCTACTAAAACAAAATAGTAGTCAGTATTTAGTTGTTTAAGCTCTTTTAATATGTTGCTTTTAGAGTATTGCTTATGAATATACCAATTGCCTTTATCTGCCCAAAGAAAGCTATAAGCTGCAGGATATATTTTGCACATTAACTGATACAAAACTGATACATCTTGCTCAGTAATTGGTTTTAGTGTTATATTTTTTGAAACTGATATCATCTTTATAAAAAAACTGCTATAGATTGATTACTTCTACAGCAGTTTTAAATAATATTTAGAACTTTTAAATAAACTTATTCTTGATTTTCAATAACTTCTTTTATTTTAGTTTCTAACTCTTCCATTAATTCTGGATTATCTTTAATTAATCCTTTAACAGCGTCTCTTCCTTGACCTAGTTTTGTTTCTCCATAACTAAACCAAGATCCACTTTTCTTTACAATACCTAATTCAACTCCAATGTCTAATATTTCTCCAACCTTAGAAATACCTTGTCCATACATAATATCAAATTCAGCAATTTGAAAAGGTGGAGCTACTTTATTTTTTACCACTTTAACTTTTGTACTGTTACCAATTACCTTGTCTCCATCTTTAATTTGAGTTCTTCTTCTAATATCTAAACGTACAGAAGCATAGAATTTTAAAGCATTACCACCTGTTGTTGTTTCTGGGTTTCCAAACATAACACCTATTTTTTCTCTTAATTGGTTGATGAAAATAACTGTACAGTTTGTTTTAGATATAGTTCCTGTTAATTTACGAAGTGCTTGAGACATTAAACGTGCATGAAGACCCATTTTAGAATCACCCATTTCACCTTCAATTTCAGACTTTGGTGTAAGTGCTGCTACAGAATCAATTACAACAATATCTATTGCTCCAGATCTAATTAAATTATCTGCTATTTCTAACGCTTGCTCTCCGTGGTCTGGTTGAGAGATTATTAAGTTATCTATATCCACTCCTAAATTCTCTGCATAAAACTTATCAAAAGCGTGCTCTGCGTCAATAAACGCAGCTATACCTCCAGCTTTCTGTGCTTCTGCAATTGCATGTATGGTTAGTGTTGTTTTTCCAGAAGATTCTGGTCCATAAATTTCAATAACCCTTCCTCTTGGGTAGCCCCCAACTCCTAATGCTAAGTCTAACCCTAAAGACCCTGATGAAATAGCATCTACATCTTCTGTTACTACATCTCCTAATTTCATTACAGAGCCCTTACCATATGTTTTATCTAACTTATCTAAAGTTAACTGTAATGCTTTTAGTTTCGCTACTTTTTCTTTATCTGCTGCCATAAATATTGGTACTATTAATTTATTAAATAATGTCCACAAGTTACAAAAAAGTCTTCTCATTCTCCTAAAAAAGTCTTCTCATTTTATGTTATTTTTACTAAAAATTAGTTAAGATGAAATAAATAATTATTTTAGAAAATAGCAACAGTAAAGTAAGTATAGAAAATGGCGAATTAATTAGTTTTATTTTTAAAGGTGATGAATATGTACACCAAAAAGGAAATAAAGGTTGGCGAAAATCTGATGATGAAATGTTTCCTGTAATTGGGCCTACCTCTATGAATAATTTTAAAATTCATACCCAAAAAGGTGAGGCCATACAAGATCAGCATGGTTTACTTCGTGAATTAGAATATGAATTATTTTATGAAGATAATGCTTGTGTAAAATTTATAAAAAGTTACGCTACTAATACTAAAATTAACAATGCAAAGTTTCCGGAAAAATCTACAGAACCGCTTTTAAATTGGCCTTTTGATTTTACCTTCGAAAAACACTTTACATTAAAAGAAGGTATACTAGAAATAAATTTTATTATTAACTCATTAGAAGGTATGCCTTATATGTTGGGTTATCACCCTGCATTTATGTTGTCTGACACTGGTAAAGAAATTTTAATTGCTAATGATAAAAATATTACATTAGAAAATATTTACGAAGCTGGGCATAATGCATTTCCTGTTTTAAATACAGATAAAATTGTGCTTAAAAATATAGATAGAAATGATTTAGAAATCACAACTACAAGTTTTGATAATTTTATGTTATAGACACAGGTTGATAACATGTTATGTATAGAACTAATTACACAATATACCTCTTATATAAATCAAAAATTCTTTGAAGACAACATGTGTCTTTCTAAAGGTAAAAATGAATTTTCTGTGACAGTAAAAGTTATTTAAGTTCATGAAAGAACATCGTCATTTTATACTTCATAAACCTTATGGTTATTTATCTCAATTTATAACCAATCAAACTAAGCGAAAGAAAAAGATGTTGGGAGAATTATATGATTTTCCTGAAGGAACAATGGCTATTGGACGTTTAGATTTTGCGTCTGAAGGTTTACTTTTATTAACAACAGATGGTAAAGTATCTCAAGAAATTAGGAGCAGTAAATACGAAAAAGAGTATTATGTTCAGGTAGATGGTTTAATAACTCAAGAAGCTATAGAACAACTTAAAAAAGGAGTAGAAATTGGTTTTGAAGGAAAAAAATACATAACAAAACTAGGAAAATCATCTATTATTAACAATCCTGAATTTCCTTTAAGAAGTAAGAAAATTAGAGACGACAGACATGGGCCCACAAGTTGGATTTCTGTAATTATAAGAGAAGGCAAGTTTAGGCAAGTTCGAAAAATGACAGCTGCTGTTGGTTACCCAACTTTACGTTTAGTACGTATTAGGATTGGTACAATTACTATTGATGATTTAAAAAATGGTGAAGTTCAAGAAGTAAATCAACTACTTTAATCTCTATCCATTCTAATATGTGGTATACCATCTTCTAAATATTCATCATTTACTTGATAAAAACCATGCGATTCGTAAAACTTCTTTAAATACTTTTGTGCTGAAATAGTGATTTTATCTACTTTATAATACTCTTTAATAGCTTTTAAAGAAGCTTTCATAATTTGATGACCGTAGTTAAATTTTCTTTCAGTTTCTTTAACTAAGACTCTACCAATACTTGAGTTATTAAAATAATCTTCAGGTTTAAAAATACGTGTGTATGCAATTAAAACATCATTCTTATAACCCAAAACATGCAACGCCTTTTGATCTTTAAAATCAATATCTTGATACACACAATCTTGTTCTACCACAAAAACTTCAGATCGTAATTGAAGAATACTATACAAGTCTGTAGTATTAAGTTCTGAAAAACTTTTTACTAAAGTAATCATTAACCAGCACAAGAAATTTTGTTTACTCTATTTGCATGACGTCCACCTTCAAATTCGGTATTTAAAAATACATCTACAAAACCAAGAGCTTGTTGTAAGGACACAAAACGAGCAGGAATAGTTAAAATATTAGCATTATTATGTTGTCTTGTTAAAGCAACCAACTCATTATTCCAACACAAAGCAGCTCTAATACCTTGATGTTTATTAGCTGTTATTTGTGCACCATTACCAGAACCACATAAAATAATACCTAATTCTGCTTTACCAGACTCAATTGCATCTGCTGTTGGATGGATAGCATCAGGATAATCCATAGAATTATTAGTATCCGTTCCAAAATTTAGAATAGAATATCCTTTTTCTTTTAAATGTTTTATAATTTCGAACTTATATTCAGTTCCTGCGTGATCATTACCTATGGCAATTGTCATAATAAATTGATTTTATTGCGTTTAAAAGGTGTAAAAATATATAATTTAATGGTTATTAACAGTTATAAATTTTAAAAATTTATCAATTTTTAATAACTACTTATTTTTAAAGCTTTTATATATTTTAAGTAAATGTTAAGAACTTATCATTAAAAACTTAAAAGTTTTTTTTGTGTATTTAAATATTATTACAATACAAGGATGTAAACCACATACGCAACTTTTATTATTGATTTTTAATAAAAGTTTATCAACATAAATTTTACAATTAATTTACATTAATCCTTCTATTAATTATGAGTAAAAGTATGTGAACTACTATTTATAAGTTTTGTTAATAAGTGTATTTTTTAATTGATTTTTAAGAAGTTGGGTTACTTATAAAATGTCAATAGTTTTTAATAACTGATATTATAAAATTTAAAACTAAAATTTTATTATAGCTATTCACATACTATTATAAACATCATTGTTTTTTAAAATTTTTAAAAAGAAAAAGTATAATACTATATAATGTTAATAAG
>CALKEB010000055.1 GCA_938084845.1 uncultured Polaribacter sp.
ATGGAGGGCTAGATGGATTAGACATGGAGATGGCATTAAAGATCCCTTAGATGCATTTTTTACAAATAATAAACACACAAAAGGAGATAAAATTTTATCTCACAGATTTAATAATACTGTTATTTCCGAAAACGGAGAAAACGAATATAAAGATTTAATTGATACTATTTTTGAGCAAGAAGAATGCTCAAATTTTATCACTCGACAACTTTATAAATGGTTTGTAAATTCAGAAATTAGTTCAGAGGTTGAAGATAATATTATTGCGCCCTTATCTAAAGTTCTTAGAGATAATGATTATGAAATAGCACCTGCCTTAAAAGTATTATTATCTTCAGAACATTTTTTTGAGAGTACTTTTTGTATGGTAAAAAACCCTTTAGATTTGATGTTTTCTGTAACAAAATCTTTACAGGTTTCTGCACCAACATCATCTATAAAAGAACAATATGATTTTGCTTACGTACTTTACTTAGCTGCGACTGATTTAAATCAATCCATTTTTCATCATCCAGATGTTGCTGGTTGGAAAGCATATTATCAAGCACCATTATATTATAAAAGTTGGGTAAATAGTAACTTACTACCAAAACGATTGGATTATTGTAGAATACTTGTTACAGGAGGAGATTTAATTATTGATGAGAGAAAGTATACTGTACCTCCACTAGTTCCTGTGTTGAAAATTACAGCTGACATTGCAAATGCTACTGATCCAAATATTTTAATTACAGAGTTAGCCAATCAATTATTTAACTACAAAATAACACCAGAGCAAGTTACCAGTTTAAAAGATATTTTAATTCCTGGTTTACCAGATTTCGAATGGACAGTAGAATACTCTGATTATTTAGCGCATCCAACAAACACAGCATTAGCAATTTCCGTGGATAAAAAATTACGAAGTTTAATAGCGGTAATGGTACAAATGTCTGAATTCCAAATAATGTAATTATGAAGAAATCTCAAAAAAAATTAAATCGTAGAGATTTTATAAAATTGAGCTCAATAGCCTCTGCTTCTTTACCAATTGCGCTTAGTGGTTTTCCTATTTATGCCAATGAAAAGCCGAAAGAACTTCAATTTTTAAACGAAAATGAAAATATTTTAGTTTTAATTCAATTACAAGGTGGAAATGACGGATTAAATACCATTTTTAATCTGAATCAATATGATAATTTACAAAGTGTTCGATCAAATATTATCATTCCTGAATCTGAACTTTTAAGTGTTAATGGTGCTACTCGTTTTCATTCTTCAATGAACGGAATCAAAGAAATTTGGGAACAAGAAAAATTGGGAATTATTCAAAATGTAGGTTATCCAAATCAAAATCGCTCTCACTTTCGATCAACTGATATTTGGAATTCTGCTTCTGATGCTAATTCTTATATTTCATCAGGTTGGATTGGTCGATTCTTTGATGTCAATCACAGTGCTTTTCCAGAAAATTATCCTAATGAAGAAAACCCAGATCCTTTTGCAATTACCATTGGCAAAGTAGTTTCTGAAACTTGCCAAGGATTAAGTAGTAATTTTTCAATGGCCTTAGAAGATCCTGAGAACCCAGGAACTGCCTTGGTTTCAAATACCGGTAATATTCCTAACAATTGTTATGGTGATGCGCTAAACTTTGTAAATGATACCATAAAACAGACCAATGCATATGCCACTTCTATAAAAAATGCATCAAATTTAGGAAAAAATTTATCCAATAAATATACTACATCAGATTTATCTGAAAAATTAAAAAACGTTGCAAAACTAATTTCTGGGGGTTTAAAAACAAAAGTTTATGTTGTCCAAATTGGCGGTTTTGATACTCATGACAATCAAGTGGTAGAAAGCGATAAAAAAACAGGCCGACATGCAAGTTTACTGCAAGAACTATCTGAATCTATGGCAGCTTTTCAAGATGATTTAGAACTTTTAAATATCGATCAAAAAGTGTTAGGAATGACCTATTCTGAATTTGGAAGACGCATACGTTCTAACGGAGGTTTGGGAACAGATCATGGTACTGCAGCACCATTATTTTTATTTGGGAACTGTGCAAAAAGTCAAATTTTAGGGGATGCTCCAGAAATTGACACACAAGTAGACGACCAAGAAGGGGTTCAAATGCAATTCGATTTTAGAAATGTGTACAGCACCATATTAACAGACTGGCTAGGTGCAACAAAACAAGAAGCGACAACAGTACTTTTTAATGATTTTGAATCTCTTCCAATTTTTAAAGTAAATTGTAATGCTAGTTTAACATCAGATACTAATATTAATAGGGAGTCTATTTTTAATGTGTATCCTAACCCTACTACAGACTTTGTGATTTTTAATTTTACAGGCAGCAATGCTAACACAAAAATTACCTTATACAATGCAATTGGAGCTGTGGTAAAAGTAATTGCTAACACCATTTTTAACGACTTCAATCATACAGTTAAAATTGATTTAAAAACCCTACCAAAAGGCAATTATTTTATTCACTATCAAACGAAAGGATACTCTAAAACTAAAAAATTGTTGAAGTACTAAATTTCGATTAAATTTACTTTTTAAAATAAGTAATTTATGAAATTTCAAACCACTATTCCTTTAAAAAAACAATCTAGAAATCTAATAGATTACAACTCAAACATTCTTTTGTTAGGTTCTTGCTTTTCGGAAAATATTGGTGATAAATTAGCGTATTTTAAACTTCAAAATTGTCAGAATCCATTCGGAATTTTATTCCACCCAAAAGCTATAGAACAATTTATTACTGACGTTAGTAATACAAAAACATTTGCAAAAGATGATTTGATTTATGTAAATGAAAGATATCATAGTTTTGATGCACATTCCTCTTTAAGTAATGTTGATGAACATACAGTTTTAAGTAATTTAAATTCTAAAATCACAAGTACCGCCAATTTCTTAAAAAACACATCTCACGTATTAATTACTCTAGGTACAGCTTGGGTGTATCGTTTTACAGAAAAAAATAGAATTGTAGCTAATTGTCACAAAATACCTCAAAAAAAATTTCAAAAAGAAATATTAAGTATTCAAGAAATTACAGAGAGCCTTGCTACAATAGTTGCATTAATAAAAAAGATAAACCCAAAAATTACCTTCTTATTTACCGTCTCTCCCATTAGACATTTAAAAGATGGTTTTGTAGAAAATATGCAAAGTAAAAGTCATTTAATTTCTGCCATACATACCATTATAAAAGCCGAAAAAAATACGCACTATTTTCCATCTTTCGAAATAATGATGGATGAGCTTAGAGACTATAGGTTTTATAAAGAAGATATGATTCACCCTAACGCTACCGCTATAAATTATATTTGGGAACGTTTTATGCATACTTGGGTTTCAGAAAAAATATGCCCAATTTTAAAAGAGATCGACACAATTCAAAAAGCTACTTCACACAAACCTTTTTACCCAAAGAGTGAGGCACATCAAACATTTTTAAAAAACATAGCGCTAAAAAAAGAAGAAGTAAAAAAGAAACTTCCGTTTGTTAAGTTCTAATTGTAGACAAACTTGCTTTAGAGAAAAACTAAGACTTTTCTGTAAATTGAGCTACATTTTGCCAGGGACCACCATTAATTACATCTAACCCATGTTGTTGTAAAAACTGAGTAGCTTGTCCGCTTCTACCTCCACTTCTACATACTGCAATTATTGGTTTGTTCCATGACTTGATTTGTTCTAATTCTGTAGGAATTAAATTTAAAACAATATGTTTTGCAGAAGCAATATGTCCCTCATCCCATTCTGTTTTTGTTCTAACATCTAAAATAACAGCCTCTTTAGCTAAATAATCTTTAATTTCTACACTCATGTTTTTTCTTTTAAAAATATCAAATAAACCCACTTTAATTTCTTTTATCTGTGAGCAAATTTAAGCCATTTTCTATAAGCTTAGTGTAACCTTTGTTACTTTTTAAGGAATCTAGAGTTTTTAAAATATCTTTTTTAATGTTAAAATTATGGTTAATCGCCAATTCGTAAAGCTCTAACTGAAGCAACCAATCTTCTGGGTAATATACATTTAGGTGTTTATAAATTTCATTAATTTTAAGTTCAGAAACCAATTGATCTTCCCTCATTTTTCTGACCTCAGCATAAAGCGCATATAATCTTTTCTCTGATTCAGAATATATTATTTTATGTGTTTTTGTTGTAGAAACTTTACTTATTTCATTAAAAGAGTTTACATCTGCAGGGCCTGCATAAGCAGAAGTAATAGAAGACCCAACAACCATATCATATAGCCCCCAATTAGGTTGAAACAAAATTTGATCTTTATAGGTAACAGTGCACTCATCAAAAGTAATAATTAAAATTTTGCCTCTTAAATCTCTAGTACCTGTTACTGCTCTTCCTTTTACTATAACTCCACTTTCAAACTCTAAAGTCATAAACTTACCTTCATAAATTCCATAGGCCTTTAAATCTCTTGGACTCATGTTTTCTATCGCTAAATTGATTCCTTTTAATTTTCCAACAGGGCTACCAAAACCCTCTTTTTGTATGCTAATTCCATGACCAATAAGTTCTTTATCTCTGTTGGCTAAAGCTGTTAGTCCTTTGGTTTGAAAGTAGGCAACTTTATTATTTTTAAACTGAATTACTTTATCAAAAACACCCGAAATTTGAATACCTGTTGTTAATTCTATTGTTCCTAAATTTTGAGA
>CALKEB010000056.1 GCA_938084845.1 uncultured Polaribacter sp.
AAAGTTCTTAAAATTAGTCTTATACAAAAGTGGCGATTCATCAGAATTAAATATTGCTTATCTTTAATTTCACAAAATATATAAACTTATTACACTATAATTTATTTTATGAAAAAAGTATTTGCCTTATTATGCATAGCAGGAATAGTTTATCCGTACTATTACATTTTTAAATTTATTGAAACAAACAATTGGCAATGGTCTACGTCACTATTTTTTGAACAAATTAACCAGAATTATGCGATGAATATTTTAAATGCAGATTTAACGATTGCTGCCACCTCTTTTCTTATTTTTCTTATTTACAGATTAAGAGTAAAAGCAATTAAAAAAAATCAGTTTATAAAGTACTTGGCCTCTTTATTCATTGTTGGTTTTTCATTAGCCTTGCCATTATATCTTTATGATAATTATAAAAAGAACAATTAAAACATAGGGGTTATCCACTCCCTTTTCGTTCCGTGAAGTTGTACCTCTTAAATAGGTTAAACGTGCATATATAGTTGCTTACCCATTAAAACCTCAATGCATTTGCTTTCAAATAGATGAGGTTTTTTTGAGGCTAAAATCAAACAAAATCCCATATATTTACCCAAATCAAATTCTTATAAAATGAGCGCAATACCACCTAAAAACAAGACGTTAGTTCCTATTATCATTATTGCTGGTCTATTTTTTATCTTTGGATTTGTTACTTGGATAAACGGAGCACTTATTCCATTTATGAAAACGATAAATGAACTTACAGATGCAGAATCTTATCTGGTGGCCTCTGCTTCTTATATTTCGTTTGTAGTAATGGCTTTACCTGCGTCTTCTATCATTAACAGCATAGGGTATAAAAAAGGGATGTCTTTAGGTTTAATTGTTATGGCTATTGGTGCATTGGTTTTTATACCTGCAGCAAATGCTAGAACCTATTGGGTATTCTTGTTCGCAATTTTTATTCAAGGAGCAGGCATGACCTTGTTGCAAACAGCGTCTAATCCATACATTACTATTTTAGGCCCTATAGAAAGTGCTGCAAAGCGAATTGCAATTATGGGTATTGCCAATAAAGTAGCTGGGGCTTTAGGTTCTGTGATTTTTGGAGCTATACTTTTATCTGGAATAGATGATCTAAAAAACAAATTAGTTACTGTAGAGGCAGCAGAAAAAGCAAGTTTATTAGACACAATGGCCAATAGTGTAGTTACCCCTTATATTGTAATGGCTATTGTTCTTTTTACATTGGGGGTTTTTATTAGAAAAGCACCATTACCTGATGTAGAAGCAGAACCACTAACAGCCTCTTCATCAGATGAAAAAATAAAGACGAGTATATTTCAATTTCCTCATTTATGGCTAGGCGTATTGGCTTTATTTGTTTACGTAGGTGTAGAAGTTGTGGCAGGTGATACCATTATTGCTTATGGAATTTCTTTAGACATACCTGTAGAAAAGGCTAAGTTTTTTACGCTATTTACCTTAATGGCAATGGTGGCAACTTATGCTTTAGGTGTTGTTTTAATTCCGAAATACATTAGCCAAACCTTTGCATTAAAAGCGAGTGCTATTTTGGGTATTTTACTATCGTTTTGTATTGTGTTTACAACGGGTTTTACCTCAGTACTATTGTTAGCTGCTTTAGGAATAGCAAACGCATTAGTATGGCCTGCAATATGGCCATTAGCATTAACGGGCTTGGGGAAGTTTACAAAAACAGCTTCAGCATTACTAATAATGGCCATTTCTGGAGGGGCAATTATACCTCCTATATATGGTGCTTTGGTAGATTATAAAAAACAAGAATTTATTTCAAATGGAATCAACGAAGTTTTAGCCACGGCTGATGCAGCATCATTTGGTTATTGGATTTTATTGCCTTGCTATTTAATTATTTTTTATTATGCTTTTTGGGGGCATAGGGTGGGTTTACAATCAAGCTAAAAAATCAGTAAAAATAAAAAACACCTAAGAGTACTTAGGTGTTTTTTATAGGTTGTTATTAAAGGTATTTTTTACCAAATACGAACTCTGTCTTCTGGTTTTAAATACATATTATCACCCTCTTTTACATCAAAAGCAGCATAAAAAGCATCTACATTTTTTAGCGGCATATACGCTCTATACATTCCAGGCGCATGCGTGTCTGTCATGATTCTATTTTTTAATGCATCGTCTCTCATTTTAGTTCTCCAAATGGTACCCCAAGAAAGGAAAAAACGCTGTTCTGGAGTGTATCCATCAATTTTTGCTGGTTTTCCATTTTTGGCAAAGAATATTTGTAAACCTTCGTAAGCTGCTTGTACACCTCCTAAATCTCCAATATTTTCACCAAGCGTAAATTCGCCATTTAAATGCATGCTGTCTATTGCAATAATATTGCTGTACTGGTCTATCAGTTTTTTACCTGCTTTTTTAAATTCTTCAGAATCTTCATCTGTCCACCAATTTTTTAGGTTTCCATCGCCATCAAAACGTGCGCCAGAATCATCAAAACTATGTGAAATTTCATGACCAATAACAGCGCCAATTCCACCATAATTTACAGCTTCATCTGCTCTATAATCATAAAAAGGAGGTTGTAAAATGGCAGCAGGAAATACAATTTCGTTATTTACCGGATTAAAGTATGCATTAACAGTTTGTGGAGACATACCCCATTCTGTTCTATCTACTTCTTTACCTAATTTATTCATGTTTTGATTATAGTTCCATTTGGTAACGTTAATAACGTTTTCAAAGTAAGATCCTCCATTTTCTAACCCTTTTACTTGTAGTTCTGAATAATCTTTCCAAACATCTGGATACGCTATTTTAACTGTTAATTTATGCAGTTTCTCTAGCGCTTTTTCTTTGGTAATTTCACTCATCCAAGGTAACTGTGCAATTCTTTTTTCGAAACCAAGCATTACATTGTCAATCATTTCCTCTGCTTTTTTCTTAGCTTCTGGCGGAAACATTTTTTCTACATATAATTTTCCTAAAGCCTCACCAATTGCGCCATTTAAATTATTTAATGCACGCTCATCTCTTGGACGTTGTTTTTTTGCACCCTGCATTTCTTTGCTATAAAACTCCCAGTTTGCAGTTTCTAAACCTGTAGAAAGCGAACTTAACGCACTGTTAATTGTGTTCCAACGTAATACTAATTTAATATCTTCTACAGATCTGTTTTCGAAAATAGTACTCATGGCTTTAAAGTAGCCTAAGTCTGTTACAATAACCGTTTCTATATCTCCAACTCCAATACCTTCTAAATGCGCTTGCCAATCTATAGCAGGAGCTAATTTTTGAAGTTCTTTTACAGACATTGGGTTGTATAATTTTCTAATATCTCTGCTCTCTTCTTTGGTCATCATTGGTTCTGCCAAGCTTTTTTCGAAAGCTACAATGGTAGCCGCATTTTGCTTTGCAGTAGCTTCATCGTCACCAAATTCTTGTAACATTTTGGCTACAAAAACTTCGTATTTTTCTAATTTATCTTTCACTTTAGCATCTACATAATAATCTCTGGTTAATCCTAAAGAACCACCACTCATATAACCTGCATATTGACTACTGTTTTTTAAATCATTAAAAACACCAAAACCATAAAAGCCACCTCCACCATAAGGAGCCATGTTTGTTAAATATGTTTCTACATCATCTTTAGTAACAATCTCATCAATTTTAGATAAATAAGGCATAACAGGTGCTTTACCTTGTTTGTTCCTGGCAACAGTATCCATTATCGTTTCATAATAGTTTACTGCTTTTTCTTGATCTGAGTCTATTTCATTTCCTTGTGCATCTTTAATTTTAGGAAAATCTCTTTCTTCTATTGCAACATTTAAAATTTCTAAAACATCTGCATCTGTTTTTTTACGAAGTTGATTAAAGCCACCCCAAGAAGTTTGGTCATCAGGAATTTTGGTGTTGTCTAACCAAGTTCCGTTTACGTGTCTAAAGAAATCATCTGTAGGTTTTACAGAAGTATCCATATTTTCTAAAACAATACCCGCAACTTTATCTACTTTGTCATCTTTTTTACAAGAAACAAAAGCAACAGTAGCTATCGCAATTGTACATACTAGTTTTTGAACGCTTTTCATTATTTCGATTTTTGATTAATTTATTATTAGTAGTCTAATTTTAAAAATGTTACAGCAAATTAACACTTAAATTTTAAATTATAGTATTTTGTAAGAAATTTAAATATGCTTCGACTAAATTTGAACGAAAGACAAAAAAAATGACAGAAAATTTAACCAAAGAAGCCTTTTTAGAGAAAGTATTTAATTTTAAAGAAAACAAAGAGTGGAAGTTTGAAGGTAAAAAACCTGCACTAATTGATTTCTATGCAGATTGGTGTGGCCCATGTAAAATGTTAGCCCCAATTTTAGAAGAGCTTTCAGAAGGATATGGAGATAAAATCGATATTTATAAAATAGATACAGAAGCAGAGCAAGAGCTTTCTGCTGCATTTGGAATTAGAAGCATCCCATCTATGCTATTTTGTCCAACAGAAGGAGAACCACAAATGGCTAATGGCGCTTTGCCAAAAGCAGATTTAGAGCGTGTAATTAGCGAAGTTTTAAAAGTGGAGAAATAACCAGAAAACAAATTAACAGAAACCTGAAAGCAGTAAACTTTCAGGTTTTTTTTAGTTCTAAAAATAAATACCTAAGTTTATTATGCATATATTTGAAATAATTATGGAGTTAAATAATTGAATTATGGGAAATCAAAAATTATACAAAGGTTCTTTGCAAACCATTATTTTAAAATTGTTGGCCACTAACGATAAAATGTATGGTTATGAAATCACCCAAAAAGTGAAGGAATTGACCAAGGGTGAGCTAAAAATTACCGAAGGTGCTTTATACCCTGCTTTGCATAAATTAGAAGCAGATGGTTTATTAAATGTAGAAGTAGCTAAAGTTGGGAATAGATTACGTAAGTATTACAAACTAACTGAAAATGGCACAAAAGAAACCGCCAACAAGCTAGAAGAAATGCAAGAGTTTTTAAAAACGATGCAGCATTTGGTGAACCCCAAATTTAGTTTGGAGTAAAATTTATGGCTATGAAACTCACAGAAAGTCAAATAGAATCTTTATATCAATTTACAAGACAGCACTATGTAGAATATTATGATGTGCAAGTAGAACTTGTAGATCATTTAGCAAATGATATAGAACAAATCTGGGAGCAGCAGCCTGGTTTATCATTTAATGATGCTCGAGATAAATCATTCAAAAAATTTGGTGTTTTTGGCTTTATGAATGTTGTAGAAAGTAAAGAAGCTCAAATGGCAAAAAAGTATTTTAAGCTAGTTTTAAAATTTGCTAAAGAATGGCTGAGTTTGCCTAAAATTATTTTAACATTACTACTGCTGTTTGGTTTTTATCAACTACAAAAATTTACTTTTGGTTATGAAATTTATATTGGAGTATTTTTACTAGTTATTGTTGCTCAATTTTTTATGCTTTTTAACAATAGTCGTAAATTAAAGCAAAATCAAAAGCAAACACAGAAAAAATGGTTATTTGAACATGTTTTAAGCATTCAAGGTTATGGAAATACAGCAGTTATATTTATTTATTTTTTTTCGAATTTCTAATGCTGAAGAATTTTTTGCAATGGGCGACTTTAAAAGAGTATATACAGCACTCTTAATTACAGGGTTTTTAATTATTTCTTATATTACTTTAGTTGTTATTCCTAAAAAAGCAAAAGAGTTGCTAATACAAAATTATCCAGAATACCAGATTACTTAATTTTATTTTTTGATGAAACTCACAGAAATTCAAATAACTAATTTATACCAATTTACAAGGCAGCACTTTGTCTATCATTATGATGTGCAAACAGAACTGGTAGATCATTTAGCTAATGATATAGAAGGTATTTGGGAAGAAAACCCTAAAATATCTTTTGAAGAAGCCAGAGATAAATCATTCAAAAAATTTGGCATTTTTGGTTTTATGGATGTTATAGAAGCTAAACAAAAACAGATGAACAAACGTTATTGGAAAATTCTACTGCGTTTTGTAAAAGAGTGGTTTACCTTACCAAAACTCATTACAACTTTACTCATCTTCTTAAGTGTTTTTTGTATTGTGCAAATTCCGTTTGCTGAAATTGCCATAGTAAGTGTTTTGTTAATATTAGCTGTTTTTGAAATGGTTGCAGCCTATAGAATCAGAAAAAAACACAAGGCTAAAGAAAAAACGGATGAGAAGATTTTTCTTTTAGAGGCGATGATTGGTACTACTAAAAATAGTTTTACAGGCTTTACATTTCTCCATCTATTTAATTTTATGAACCTAACTAAATTCGATTTTTCTGGTCTAAATATGTATTGGTTATTATTAATAGCTGCAATAGTTACCCTTTTAATTATTTTCTTTTATGTTGCCAATTATGTATTACCACAAAAAGCAGAAGAATTGCTGCAAGAAACGTATCCTGAATATAAATTGGTAAAAAACGTGTAACAAAAACTGCTAATCAACTACTTATACTCAGACTAAATTACCAAAACTTATGATTTCACATTTTTTAAAATTAGAGTGGAAACAATTTTTTAGATCCTCTCATTGGCAAAAAGGAGTTGCTGTAAAGATATTAATGGCCTTTTTTGCCTTATATTTTATAGTCGCTTTTTTGGCATTAGGTATAGGGGGTTATTTTATTTTAAAGAAAATGTTTCCAGAGTCAGACCCGTTAGAGTTGGTAAACAGTTATTTAGTATATGCAATTCTTGCAGATTTAATCATCAGGTATTTAATGCAAAAATTACCAGTAATGAATATAAAACCATTACTGATTTTGCCTATAAAAAAAAGTAAACTAGTCCATTATGTATTAGCAAAATCATCTTTTTCTGCCTTCAATATTTTTGGATTATTTTTTTACATTCCGTTTGCTGTTGTTTTAATAAATAAAGGATATAATACCACAGGAGTTTTAGGTTGGTTATTTCTAATAATTACTTTAATACAATCTGCTAATTTTCTTAATTTTTTAATCAATAAAAACACCAAAGCCTTCACTGTAATCTCGGTGATTCTTTTAAGTTTAATTGCAGCTCAGACGTTTAATATTTATAATGTAACAGCATTTGGGGGTCAACTATTTAATGCCATATATTCAGCGCCAACTTACGCCATTTTTGGGCTTCTAATTTTGGTGTTATTGTACAATTTAACCTACAAACAATTACTAAATCAAGTATATTTAGATCAAGCTGTATCGCAAAAAGTAATTGAGGCAAAATCTGCAGATTTATCTTTTGTAGACAAGCTGGGCGATGTTGCTCCTTTTATAAAAAACGATATGCGTTTAATTTGGAGAAATAAAAGAACAAAAACAGTATTTCTAATGTCTTTCCTCTTTTTGTTTTATGGGTTAATCTTTTTTACACAAGAAACCTATAAAAACATGCCACCAATGTTAATGTTTGCCTCTTTGTTTGTAACGGGTGGTTTTGCTTTAAATTACGGCCAATTTATTCCTGCCTGGGACAGTGCTCATTTTAAAATGCTGATGAGTCAAGGATTTAAGTACCGAAAATTTTTAGAGTCTAAATGGATTTTAATGGTTGTAATGACTACATTATTATACCTTCTTAGTTTTCCTTATTTATATTTTGGTATAGATATTTTTTTAATGATAACTGCAGGAGCTATTTTTAATGTAGGGTTCAATTCACTTTTCTTATTGTATGCAGGTTCTTTTAATCGAAAAAGAATTGATTTAAATAAAAGTGGTTTTGGAAACACACAAGGAACAAGTGCAACACAATTTATTATAATTATTCCTTTAATGCTCTTTCCGATGTTGGTCTTTTGGATTTTTAACAAATTTGTTGGAGGAGTTTCCGGTTTCATTGCTGTAGCTTCAATAGGAGTTTTAGGGCTAGTTTTAAAAAGTTATTTAATGAAGTTTATAGAAAAGAAATATATAAAAGACAAGTACATTATGATTAACGCTTTTGGAAAAGAAGCATAATTCTAAACAAACGACTACAGATGATTACAATAGATACAATTTCAAAAAAATACGGAACAACAGAAGTCTTAAATGTACCTTCCATAGAAATCCCTACAGGGCAAAGTTTTGGTTTAGTGGGTAATAACGGTGCAGGTAAAACAACCTTATTTAATATTTTGTTAGATCTAATAAGACCTACAACCGGAGCAATTATAAACCATGATATTCAGGTGAATAGTAGTGAAGATTGGAAACAGTTTACAGGTTCTTTTATAGATGAATCTTTCTTAATTGGCTATCTAACTGCAGAAGAATACTTTGATTTTATTGCCGATTTAAGAGGCATGGAAAAAACAGAGGTTACCACTTTTTTAGCAAAGTTCGATGAATTTTTTAACGATGAAATTATTGGTAAGAAAAAGTATTTAAGAGACCTAAGTAAAGGGAATCAGAAAAAAGCAGGAATTGTAGCTGCAATGATGGGCAATCCCCAAGTAGTGATTTTAGATGAACCTTTTGCAAACTTAGACCCTACTACACAAATACGGTTAAAGAAAATTATTAAAGAATTGACAGAAAATAGAGAAGTTACCGTTCTTATATCTAGTCATGATTTAACACATGTTACCGAAGTTTGCGAACGTATTGTGGTCTTAGATAAAGGAAATGTTGTAAAAGATATAATTACATCTAAAGAAACCCTTCAAGAATTAGAAAGCTATTTTGCAGTATAAAATTATAATCTTTAATTTATTAGTATTTTTACGTGCAGTATTTATACTATTTTCGCTAAAACTTAGTTGTAAATAAAACAAATAAATTTGTAAAGAATTAATAGATTAACTGATTTTGAAAATTAGAATTAGCGTTTTTTTCTTGTGGGCGTGTTTTACAATGATTTCTTGTAGCACAAAAAAAGATACTATTATTAGTAGAAATTATCATGCCCTTACCTCTCAATATAACATTCTTTTTAATGGGTATACCGCTTTTGAAAAAGGGGTGCAAGAAATTGACAATAGTTATAAAGACGATTGGTTTTTACAAATCCCGATAGAACCTATTGCTTTTGAAGAAGATAAAATAGTAGCACCTACATTTAAAAACAATCCTGGCAGTGGATTTTCTGCTTCAGATTCAGAAAAAAAACCCACCACAACTTTTGAGAGAGCAGAAGAAAAAGCAGTGAAAGCCATACAAAGGCATGGTATGAATATTGAAGGGATGGAAAGGAATAAGCAAATAGACAATGCTTATTTACTTTTAGGAAAATCTCGCTACTATCAACAACGCTTTATTCCTGCTGTAGAAGCCTTTAATTATGTAATTGCCAACTACCCTAATGCAGATTTAATTGCTGAAACAAAAATATGGAGGGCCAAAACAAATATTAGATTAGACAATGAAGAGACTGCAATAGAGTCTATGAAGCTTTTGTTAGTTGTAAAAGATACTTTAGAAGCAGAGTTTCCTAATAAAATTAAAGAGCAAGGGCATACAGCTTTAGCCATGGCTTACCTAAAGAGTGATAGTGTACAAAAAGCTAAAAAACACCTTTTATTGGCAACAAGAACTTTAGAAAATAAAGCACAAGCGGCCAGAAACCTATTTGTTCTAGGACAATTATACAGTTCAGAAAACAAAAAAGATTCTGCAACATTCGCCTTCAAAAAATTAGCCAACTTTAAAAAAGCGCCATATAAATATAAGATACATGCACAGATTGCATTAGCAAAAAACACAACAAACGATTCTGTAGCAACCCTCGTTGAAAAAAAATTACAACACCTCATTAAAGATAAATTAAATGCACCTTATCTAGATCAGCTTCATTACCAGTTAGGGGTTCTTCATGAGCAAAAAGATAGTATTCAGATGGCAAAACAGCATTATTATCAATCTTTAAGAGCTAAAAACGCTGGGGCTAAGCAAAAAACATTTACCTATGAAAATTTAGGAAATTTAGCATTTAAAGCTTCAGAATACCAAAATGCTAGTGCTTATTATGATAGCGTATTACAGTTTTCTAAAGACACGCTTCATTTAAGAATTAGAAGAATAAAGCGGAAGTATAAAAACTTAGCTTCCTTAATTCAATTCGAAAACACTCTGACCGCCAATGATAGTATTTTAAAAATAGTAAACCTCTCTAAAGATGCGCAAACCAAGTTTTTTCAAAACTATATCGAAAAAATAAAAAAAGAAGACGAACAAGCTGCTCAACTTCGTTTGAATCAAATGGCATTTGGGAACACTACAACTTCTCTAGCCTCTGCAAAAAAAGGAGAATGGTATTTTTACAATAACCAATCGTTAAGTTTTGGAAAAACAGAATTTTTAAAAATTTGGGGAACTAGAAAGTTAGCAGACAATTGGAGGTGGTCTAAAAGTGCAATAAACAGTACTAAAGCTACAGATAGTGCTGTTGCAAAAAAAGTAAATAGTAAATATGATTTAGAAACATATTTAAGTAAAATTCCAACAGATAAAAAAGTTATAGACAGTTTAGCCATTTCTAGAAATGAAGCTTTGTATGAGTTGGGTTTAATTTATAAAGAACAGTTTAAAAACCCATCGCTAGCAAAGCAAAGATTAGAAAGGCTTAAAGAGATTAATACAGACGAAGCACTTATTTTACCCATAAATTGGCACTTGTATCAACTTTATCAAAGTTTGGGCAATACTTCTAAAGCAGCAGTGTGTAAAAACGTAATACTAACACAATACGCAGATACTAAATTTGCACAAATCATTGTAGCGCCAGATACGGTCTTTGAAGATAAGATAAAAGTAACGGAAGTAGAACAAAAATACAAGATGCTTTATTACATGTATAAAGAAGATCTATTCAAAGACGTTATTGCACAAATAGATACTTTTTTACCTACTATTTCTAATGCTGTGTTATTGCCAAAGTTCGAACTTTTAAAAGCATTTGCGATTGGAAAGTATCGTGATAAAAATAATTACATAGAGGCTTTAGATTATGTTTTTATCAATTATTCTGGAACAGAAGAAGCAGATAAAGCAAAGGCAATTTTAGAACAATTAAAAAAATAGTTAGTATGTTGCGAAAAGAAACGCATAAAAACACCAATTCAGAACTCATGGAACGAAACCTAATTGCAAAAAACACCAAAATTATAGGAGAAATTTTATCGAAAGGAGATTTTAGAATCGATGGCGAACTAGAAGGAAATTTAAAAACAGATGGACGCGTCATTATCGGCGCTTCAGGAAATGTAAAAGGGGTTGTTTCTGCAACAAATGCAGATGTAGAAGGAAGGTTTTCAGGAGATTTAAAAGTGGATGAAACACTGTCACTTAAAGCAACAGCAGACATTTCTGGAGATGTAATTGTTGGTAGATTATCTGTAGAGCCAGGGGCAACATTTAATGCTTCGTGTAGTATGAAATCTTCGGTTAAAGAAATAAAATTATCGAATGACAAAAAACAACTTTCAAAAACAACCGCATAAAAAAGCGAAAAAGCCATTGCATAAAGCGTTGCAATTATCTGGAGCAGGCTTACAGATGGGAGCTACTATTTATTTAGGTTATTTACTTGGAAAGTGGTTAGATGCTAAATTCCAAACTACTTACTTGGAACAATCCATAACATTATTGGCGATTTTTTTAGCCATGTATTCGTTGATTAAACAAGCTCAGAAAATAAATGATTAAAAACATATTTCTTTATACTCTAGTTTTTTTTTCGCTTTATTTTTTTAGTCATTTTTTGCATCAAAGTTTTATAGAAAAACAAAAAATAATACTGCCTTTTTCATTACAAAAGGTATATCTCTTTCACACTGGTTTTTCTCTTCTAGTTTGTATGAATTTGTTACTATTCTCAAATGTTAATAAGATTATAGATCAGCTTGGATTTATATATCTAGGAACAATACTTTTAAAATTAGTATTATTTTCCTTACTCTTTTATAGCTCAACAATCATCAATGATAGTTTGACATTTTCTGCAAGAATATCGCTTCTAATACCTTTAATCATATTTTTATTAACAGAAGCTTTTTTTGTTAGCAAGATCTTAAAGCGAAAAGAATAAAAAAAAATATCTTAAAACCGTTTGTAGTTTTGAATTATTACGTATTTTTGCGCCGAATTTAGAAAGCGTATTTTTACCATGAAGGTTGCACAAAAATCAATCAAATTTCTTACAATAGCATTAATAGCTCTTTTTTCAGCTACAATTTTTGCTTCTGGTTCAGACAAAAAACACGACAATCAAAATGATGGTGGACGTGTAAATACTAAAGAGGAAGTAGAAGCCTATATCTTGCACCATATTAAAGATTCTCACGATTTTTCATTATACTCTTATACTGGAGATGATGGTGAAAGACATCATTTAGGTTTTCCTTTACCAATTATTTTATGGACAAGTGAAGGTTTGGTAACGTTTATGTCTTCAGAATTTCATCATAATGATGATGGCCATGTAATTGTAGAAAAGAAGGGTTTAAAATTCGCGAAAGTTCACAGTAAAATATTAGAATTAGATAAAGGTGCAGCAACAGTTTCTTTTGATGAAACGCATCATGCAACAAATGC
>CALKEB010000057.1 GCA_938084845.1 uncultured Polaribacter sp.
CAGAATATTATGGAGATTGGGATATCCTGCGTTTTGGAGGAGAAACGATTGACGATAGAAAACGAGAAGACAATTGGAATACAGCAGATTATGATGATAGCAATTGGATGAATGCAAGTGTGTATAATTACAAAGAACTAAATGCTAAAATTCCTGATGGAAATAATATGTATTTTGCCTTAAATAGTAGAAAAAATAGAGAAGTACGCGCATTGTATAGTCCTATAAAAGTAGAGTTAAGTGCGCAAATTGTAGAGCCTCAAGTAAAATTTAAAGAATTAAAAACCATTGCTATTGATAAAAATAAAGACGGTTCTTATCGAATTGATTTGGGAGAAAACTACACTGGTTTTTTTGAAATGGATTTATATAAAGGACAAGAAGGCGATTCTATTTTGTTTGAAATAACCGATCAATTAGGACAAACTTCCAGTTGGAATCAAAAAAGTAAATACATTTTTGGGAAATCTGGAAAAGGAAAATTTAAAAACCGTTTTAACGTTGCTGGAGGTAGATGGGTTACAGTCTATGGTTTAAATTATGAACCCAAAATTGAAGACGCAAAAGGATATTTAGTAACCAATAACCGAAAGCAGATTAGCAAGTTTGAATCGTCAAACGAGCAACTCAATCAAATTTATCAAATCAACTTAAACACCTATTTAGCCAATACTATGGACGGACTTTTGGTAGATTGTCCACATCGTGAACGTCGTGGTTGGGGCGAAGTTACAGTAGCTGCTATGTATGGAGATGCCTTGCCAAACTTTGAAAGTGGCGCGTATATGGATCAGTATTTACAATACACAAGAGATGCACAATATCCTGATGGACAAACAAGAGCGGTTTTAAATGAAGAAGACCGTCCGTTTTTAATGTGGAAAGCCAATAGTCCATTAACCGTTTGGGAAACCTACAAAATGTTAGGCGATAAAAAAGTATTGGAAGACAATTACCAGTCTATGCAAAAATGGATGACTTGGTTGTATGAGCATTCTAATTCTAATACGGGTGGCGCTTTAATAATTGGAGAACAAGGAAAAAGAGAAATGCCAGGTTTGGGAGATTGGTGTACGCCACGTGGTAATTTTTGGACCAGTAGTAATTCTCCAGATGCAGCACATTTTAACAATTGTTTGTACGCTTTTATGTTAGAAAATGCGATGCACATTGCAGAGGAGTTAAACAAAACTGAAGATGCTAAAATCTACAAAGACAGACTAAAAATTCAGCAGGAAGCAACCCATAAACTGTCTTACAATCCAGAAACGGGTAAATATGTAAAAGGATATCAAGTAGATCAAGCCTTTGCCTTAGTATCTGGTGTAACACCAGACTCTGAAAAAGAAAAAGTAGAAGATGTTTTGGTGGATAATATATTGTATAAATTTCCATATTATGATACAGGAAGTTCTGGACAAGCATTATACACGCGTTATTTTACAGAATCTGGAGAGCGTATGGATTTAATTTATGAGTTGTTGAGAGACAAACATCACCCAAGTTATGGATACTTTTTAGAGCAAGGTAAAACAGTTTGGCCAGAACGTTGGTCTGCCATTGGGAACAGCCAAATCCATACCTGTTATACAGGAATTGGAGGCTATTTTATCAAAGGTTTTGGCGGAATTCGACCAAATCCAGAAAAACTAGGTATGCAACATATGATGATCAAACCAGCACCAGTTGGCGATTTAACCTTTGCAAATACCGAATATGAATCGATGTACGGAAATGTGGTAGTCAACTGGAAAAAAGAAGGGGAAGGCGCAACATTTCATATTGAAGTTCCTGTAAATACAACCGCTAAAGTATATCTGCCAGCAATTAGTAAAGATGGTATTCAAGAAAGTGGTGTTTTAGCTGAAAATGCTGAAGGAGTCACTTTTGTAGGAACAGAAAAAAGTAAAGCTGTTGGTAATTATATCATCTATAATATAACATCTGGAGTTTACAATTTTAAGGTGGATGAGTTACCAAAAACACAATTCCCAGCACCTTTAGAGGAAATTAAAAATCTAGCAAAATTAGGCAGAATGAATGCCTCATCAATGTTTATTCAAACAGAAAAATTACCAGTTTTTGAAGCCTTTAGGGTAAATGATGAAGATGAGGAAACCCGTTGGTTGGCAACAGAAACCAAAAATCAATATTTGGAAGTAGAATGGGTGAAACCACAAACGTTTAATGAAATTGTTGTAGATGAATTTGAGGAGAATATCTCTTCTTATACACTACAATATTGGGAAAATGAGGCTTGGAAAGATATTGCAAAAGGAAGGAGTTGTGGGGCAAATAAAAAGCATCAATTTAAAACCATTACATCTACAAAATGTAGGTTGTTTATTGTTGATGCAAAACAAGCTCCGTCAATAAAAGAGTTTAAAATTTTCAATATCAAAAAATAATAATTATCCAAAATAATGAACGTAAACACTAATAAAAGAGGAATCGTTTTTTTCCTTGCGTTTCTTTTCACAACGTCAGTAACTTTTGCAACAACGCCAACAAATTGGCAAAACGCCCAATGGATTTGGCAACAAGAAGAGGGGCCTTCCAATACTTGGATGAGTTTTAGAAAAACGATTACTGTAGAAGAACTTCCAGAAATAGTTGAAGCGCATATTGCTGTAGATAGTAAATTTTGGTTATGGATAAACGATGAAATGGTGATTTTCGAAGGAGGATTATCAAGAGGGCCAAGTCAAGCAGGGGAGTGGAATAGAAAAGAAAAAATAACACCAACCAATTCGTGGTACGAAACTGTAAATATTCAGCCTTATCTAAAAAAAGGAGAAAATACCATAGCAATATTGGTTTGGTATTGGGGAAGAGAAACGCACAAAGGCACACACATTGATAGCGGAAAAGGAGGTTTACTTTTTTCTACTCAAATAGGCAAACAACGATTAGTTTCTGATGGAAGTTGGAAGGCAAAACAGCATCCAGGATATGACAATACCATTGCTCCTGCTAGTAAATCATTGGTGCAATATTCGGTAAAATTTGATGCTCAAAAGGCTATGAATGATTGGTCTGAAAATGCTTGGTATACGTCTAATTTTGATGATAGCAATTGGCAAAAAGCCACAGAAAAAGGAAAAGCAGGTGTTGCCCCTTGGTACAATTTAGAACCTAATATTGTACCTCAATTAATCAACCACGGTTTAAATAACTATACAAATCATAACGATTTGCAATTTCCATTTATAAGTAAAGGGCAAGTTATTAAATGTAGACTTCCTTTTAATAAACAAATTACACCTTATTTAGAAGTTGAAGCCAAAGCAGGTGATACCATTTTTGTAACCACAGATAACCGCCTAAACAAAATTACGGCAACTTATATTACAAAATCAGGAACTCAAAAATTTGAAAGTTTTTCTTGGATGAATGGTAATGAAATACGCTATACCATTCCCAAAGGTGTTAAAGTAAAAGCGTTAAAGTACAGATGGATGAGTGTAGGGGAAATGGTTGGTATATTTGAAGTAGAAGATCCGTTTTACAATCGCTTATGGTGGATGGGTAACAACACCTTATTTGTATGTGCTCGTGATAATTTTATGGATTGCCCAGATAGAGAACGTGCGTTGTGGATTGGAGATGTTGCAGATCAAACAGGTTATCTATTCTACTCTATGGATAATGCTGGACGTCAACTACTTAAAAAGGCAATATTACAAACGATGTCTTTTAGTCAAGATGGCGTAATTGGTGCATTAGGGCCACTAAGAGTTCGCGAATTGGTGGCACAAAGTTTACAATTTATTGCGCAGGGTATTTGGCCATATTATTTAAATACAGGAGACAAAGAAACGTTGCAAAAGGTGTATCCATTTGTTTATGAGTATTTAGCGTTGTTTCCAATGCAAGAAAATGGCTTGCCAAAATACAGAATACGCCAAAGTCCAGATGCTTGGGACTGGGTAGATTGGGGAGTTAAGAACACAGCAGATAAAGAACCAATTCAAGCAGCTTTTTACTATTTAGCCTTAAACAAAGCTAAAGAAATGGCAGAAGTTTTAGGAGAAGACTCGCACGCCAAATGGTATAAAGAACGAATGAAGAAGATGAAACCTGCATTTGAAAAAGTATACTGGAAGAACGGATTTTACAGTAGCAGTGCAGAAAAATTAAAAGACGATAGAGCCAATGCCATTGCAATTGTTTCAGGTATTGCAAATCCAAAGTTTTATAACCAAATTGTAGATAATGTTTTAATTCCAAATCGTTTTTCAAGTCCACATTTTGAGTGGCTTGCAGAAGAAGCAATGTGTATGGCAGGCAGACATAAAGCATCTTTAGCAAGAATGAAAGACCAGTACCAAAGTCAAGTAGATAAAAAATCGATGTCAACCTTATACGAAATGTTTCCTAGAGGTGGTAGTTACAATCACGCTTGGAATGGTTCCAATAAAATTTTATCAAAATACATAGCTGGAGTTGCACCAACTAAAGTAGGGTGGAGCGAATATCAAATATTGCCAAATCTGGTACATTTTAAGCAATTGAAAAAAGTGATTCCAACAGTAAAAGGAAACATTACCATTGATTTAGAAGTAAAACATAACGCATATCAATTAGAATTACTATCACCAGAGAATACCACAGCAATAATTGGGATTCCTAAGACAGATAAATTAATAACAGAAGTGTTTGCAAATGGAAAATTGGTTTGGAAAAAAGGCAAAACTAAGAAGTCTGTAACTGGATTTATTTTTGACAGTGAAAATGAAGAGTTTTTAAAATTCAAGGCGCAATCTGGTGCTTGGAAAATAGATGCTTCATACAAATAATTTTATAACATAATTATGAAAAAACTACTAACACTTATTTGTTTGTTCCTATTTGTTTTAGGATGTAATAAGGCTCAAAACCATGATTTAGTTCAATCTGGGTTTGAAAATCCAACAGACGATAATAATTTATGGTGTTATTGGTATTGGATTAATGATGATATTTCGAAAGAAGGCATTACCAAAGATTTAGAGGCGATGAAAAAAGCAGGAATTGGTGGTGCATTAATTGGCAATATCAATCCTGCTAAAAAAGATGGAAAAGTACCAATGTTGAGCGAAGAATGGTGGTCTCATATGGTACACGCTGTGGTTGAAGGAAAAAGAATAGGCGTAGATATTGGTGTTTTTAATTGCCCAGGTTGGAGTCAAAGTGGTGGTCCTTGGGTAGATTCTGAAAAAGCAATGCGTTATTTAACATTCAGTGAAACCAAGGTAAAAGGAGGAAAACTACTAAACATTCAACTAAAAAAGCCAAAAGAAAATTTTCAAGACACGCATACCTTAGCTTTTAAAACTTCTGAAATTGAACAGAAAAGTACACAATTTATCCCAACAAAAGTAACTGCAAATTGGAATGATTTTGATACAAAAGGGTTAATTGATGGTAATGTTGATTCTGATGTACATTTCAAAATTCAACCCAAAAAAGCTTTAGAAATTACGTTTGATTTAGAAGAAGAAATTACGGCGCGTTCAATTTCAATAGTGCCAAGTCAAGAATTTAAATGTCAAGTAGAAGTCTCTGCAATGGTTGATGGAAAAGAGCAAGTCCTTAAAAAATTCGCTTTCGATCGTTCTAAAATGAGACCTAATGTAGGGCCTATTTTAAAAGGTGCTTTCGCGACAACTTTGCCTGATACTAAAGCAGAACTATTTAAGTTGAAATTCACAAAATTTATCTCACGTAAAAAGATCTATGGTTTTGCCGAAATTACTATTTCAGAAGCACCTGTGTTGGATAAATATATCGAAAAACAGTTGGGGAAAATGCATCCAACACCAGCACCAAACTGGGATACCTATGCATTTAATAAACAAGACGAACTTACAACTAAAATGGGGAGTGTACATCCTGAGGAAGTCATCAATATAAGCGATAAGATTTATGAAAATGGAAACCTAAAAT
Organism: uncultured Polaribacter sp.; assembly: GCA_938084845.1. Lineage (GTDB taxonomy): Bacteria > Bacteroidota > Bacteroidia > Flavobacteriales > Flavobacteriaceae > Polaribacter. Next base: position 5,929 of record CALKEB010000057.1, read on the forward strand.
GGAACGCCCCAAAAGGAACTTGGACCATTTTACGATTAGGAATGTCACCTACAGGAACTAAAAATGCACCTGCTGCACCACAAGGTGTGGGTTATGAAATTGATAAAATGAATGGCGAATTGGTGCAATATCACTTTGATAATTTTGTAGGCGAATTGTTAAAACGAATTCCAGAAGAAAGTAAATCTGCGTTTAAATACGTCATTGCAGATAGTTACGAAATGGGTTCTCAAAACTGGACGGATCATTACGAAGTAAAATTCCAAGAAAAATATGGTTACAATCCCATAAAATATTTGCCAGTTTTATCGGGTAGAATTGTGGGAAGTGTTGAAGAATCTGAGCGTTTTCTTTGGGATTTAAGACGTTCTATTGCTGATGATGTTGCTTATGAATATGTAGGCGCATTAAAAAAAGCAAGTAATAAACACAATTTAAAAACTTGGTTAGAAAACTACGGTCATTGGGGCTTTCCAAGCGAATTTATGATGTATGGTGGGCAATCTGATTTAATTGCTGGCGAATTTTGGAACGAAGGTACTTTGGGTAATATAGAATGTAAAGCATCATCATCAACAGCACATACCTATGGCAAACCTATAATTTCTGCAGAAGCGTTTACATCTGCCAGAAAAACGTATTTGAGGCATCCAGCAATGTTGAAAAAAAGAGGAGATTGGGCATTAACAGAAGGGGTCAATCATTTTGTGCTGCACTTGTATATTCAACAACCAGATGATAATCGAAAACCAGGAATGAACGCTTGGTTTGGAACAGAATTCAATCGTCATAATACGTGGTTTAGTAAAGCAGATTCCTATTTTAATTATTTACGTCGTTGTCAGCATTTGCTTCAGCAAGGTAAATATGTAGCAGATGTCTGTTATTTTATTGGAGAAGATGCACCTATAATGACAGGAGGTAGAGTTCCAGAAATTCCAAAAGGCTATTCGTATGATTATATCAATGCCGAAGTAATTTTAAGTCGGTTATCTGTAAAAGATGGACGATTTGTATTACCAGATGGTATGTCTTACAAAGTAATGGTATTGCCACCGTTTAAAACAATGCGACCTGAATTGCTAAAAAAGATAGAGGAATTAGTACAACAAGGTGGAATTATTTTAGGGCCAAAACCAGAAAAATCACCAAGTTTAGAAAATTATCCTGCAAGTGATGACATCGTGAAAACCATCGCCAATAAAATGTGGGATGGAAATTACGAAAGTGGTAAAATGACTAAAAAATACGGAGAAGGAAAACTATTTGATGGTTACGAATTATCACAACTTTTTGAAACACTTAACCTATCAAAAGATTTTGAAGTTCCTGATGCTGAACCTGTGTTATGGACGCACAGAAATACTCCAGAAATGGATATCTACTTTATTACCAATCAAAGTAATAAGAAAATCGAATTATCTCCAGTGTTTAGAGTAGATAAAAATGTAAAACCACAATTGTGGGATGCAGTTTCCGGAGAAATTAGAGCTTTACCAGATTTTGAAGTAACTGAAACAGGATTAAAAGTACCTTTAAAAATGGAAGCTGCTCAGAGTTGGTTTGTTGTTTTTACTAAAGAAAATGAATCACTTACAAAACCAATGAATTCTAAAAACTTTCCAAGTTTTGAAAAAATAATTAACTTAAAAGCGCCATTTACTGTAGATTTTTCAAATAAAGAAATTGGTCCAAAAGAACCAGTTATTTTTAATAGTTTAGAAGATTGGTCAACTTCAGAAAATGAACAAATAAAATATTACTCAGGCTCCGCAAATTATACCACAACTTTTAACGTGGATAAACTTCCAGAAAACCAAGAGGTTTATATCAACTTAGGAAAGATTTCTGTAATGGCGAAAGTAAAATTGAATGGAAAAGATGTTGGAGGTGTTTGGATAGCCCCTTATCGTTTAAACATATCAAAGGCGATTAAGAAAGGAGAAAATAAATTAGAAATTGAAGTCGTTAATCTTTGGAGAAATCAATTAATTAAAGACAAACAAAGACCAGAAGAAGAAAAATATACTTGGTTGGTGACAGACGATATCAAATCGAAATCAAAACTCCAACCTTCAGGATTATTGGGACCAGTTATTATTGAAACCATTATAAACAATAAATAAGATAGACAATTATAAAATTATATTTTCAACATTATTATAGAGGCAAATAAAAAATCTTTATCAATTAAAAGATACGAATTAGAAAATAAATGAGTAATTGAAGTCATTAATTTATGTTGAAATTATAAAAACGTAATAAACGAAATTTTATTAAGAATATAGAATAAGATTAGGATGAATAAACTAAATGTAAAAATGAATGTGTCGGTAAAACTAATTGTTTTTGGATTGATTTTATGCAGTGTTTTTTCCTGTAAAACCGAACAAAAAAAAGCAATAGTAAAAACCAAACCTAATCTACTATTCATTTTTGCAGACCAGTATCGTCAAGCTTCGTTAGGATTTCTAAAAGAAGACCCAGTACATACACCCAATTTAGACCAATTGGCAAAAGAAGGGGTGTTTTTTAGTGAAGCTGTTTCAAACAATCCTTTATGCAGTCCATATAGAGCAATGTTAATGACAGGTCGTTATTCTTTATCGACAGGAGTTGTAGAAAATTGCAATTCTCAGAGAACAGCCTTAGGAAATTATTTAAAGAAAGATGAGATTTGTATATCTGATGTTTTGGTTGATAATGGATACAGTGCAGGATATGTTGGTAAATGGCATTTAGATGGACCAGAACCTACACCTCCAGAGGTGAAACGTGTTTGGGATACGTGGTGCCCACCAGATCAAAGACACGGCTTTTCATTTTGGTACGCTTACGGAACTCACAATAGACATAATGTACCTTATTATTGGACAACCAATGCTAAAGAAGATGAAAAAACATACATCAAAAAATGGTCTGCAGAACACGAAGCTGATGTTATCATCGATTACCTTAAAAATAATGAAAAGCAACGAACAGACGATGAGCCTTTTGCCCTATTTTGGTCTATAAACCCACCACATACACCTTTTAAACAAGTGCCAGAACGTTATCGAAAACGTTATGAGGGTATGGATTTTAAAGATGTGCTAAACCGACCAAATGTGCAATTTAATGACAATTATGAATTAAAAAGAGGAGATCACGGAGTAGAAAAAAGATTAGACCAAGCTACCGATTATTTTGCGTCTGTTAATGGGGTAGACGATCAAATTGGACGTGTCATTTCAAAACTAAAAGAAGCAGGATTATATGAAAACACTATTATAGTATTTTCTGCAGATCACGGAGAAATGTTAGGCAGCCAAGGCTTAATGCATAAAAATGTATGGTTTAAAGAAGCGTATAAAATTCCTTTGATTGTGCATTATCCAAAAAAGGTAAAACCAAAAACCGAAGATATTTTATTAAGTGTTCCCGATTATATGCCAACACTATTAGGGTTAATGGGATTGGAAACTAAAATACCAGATGTGGTTGAAGGTGAAAATTATGCCGATTTATTTTTTGATGAACCTGTAAATCGTCCAGAAAAGCAATTGTATTTCGGGGGAAAAAGTTTTGCTTCTAAAGGCGATGCTCGAGGTTTTAGAACCAAAGACTTCACGTATGCTTTAGTAAAACACGAAAGTGGCGAAAAATTCCATTATTTATATCATGATGCAGAAGACCCTTATCAAATGAAAAATATTTGGGGAGAAGATCCTGCTTTAGATAATAAAATGAAAACGGAGTTGGCAGAATTACTAACTTCTATGAACGATCCTTGGTAAAAAAATAATATGAAAACAAATAGACGCAATTTTATAAAAAATATGTCAGCATTGGGTATTGTAGGTGCAACATATCCATTGTTTTCTGCTTGTGCAGGAAAAAATGGAAACGAATATTTAAATGAAAAAATTACAAAAATTGAAATATTTCGATATGATATTAACATACCTCGTTATTTTTCTTGGGGAACTTGGCATAACCGTCAGCATTTATTTATTAAAATTTCAGCTGGAGATTTTTATGGGTGGACAGAAACACCAGCTTCAAAAAACAATCCAGATTTTAAACCAACAGCTTGGGTTGATTATTTAAAGCAGTTTAAAGGATTAACTTTAGGTGAAGCTCAAAAATTATTGGCGTCAGAACAAGTGTTAGGTTCAAAACGCTCTTTAAAAATGCTAGAATCTTTAGATATGGCGCTTTTAGATGTATCAGGCCGATTGCAAAACAAATCTGCTGTTGAACTACTAGGTTTAACAGGTACAAATCCAGTTCCAGGATTGTATTGCATACTAGATAAAGACGAGAAAAAAGTTAAAGCAGAAGCCGAAAAAAGTATTGAACAAAACCTTGGTCATCATATGAAATTTAAAATGTATGGTGATGAAAACGTAGATATGAAGTTACTAAAAACTATCAGAGATGTTTTGGGCGATGAAGCAGTGGTGATTTCAGATGTCAATAAAGGCTATAAAAAGTGGCAATCTTTAGATGAATTAAAAGCCATTCTAGATCGTTTTAAAGCTAATGGACTAAATGCTATTGAAGACCCTGCACATTTAAAAACAAAGCAATGGATTCAGTTGCAAGAAATGGTGGGTGATTTAACTTTAATTCCAGATGCGCCTATGCGTCCTGCCTGGAAAGGCATCAATACCATGCAAAAAGGAATGGGACGCATTTACAACTTGCACCCATCTACGATGGGAAGTTTAACCCACACAGTAAAATTAGCGCAAAAAGTAAAAAGCATAGGTGCAAAAGTAATGATAGGAGACGATAGTTTGGTTGGTCCAGCTTGTTCTGCGTGGCAACAAATAGCAATAGGCTTTGGAGCCACTTGGGTAGAAGCGATTGAGAAAAAAGAAGATTCTAAAATCTATTTAGAATGTTTGCAAAGCGCAGCTACAAAAAAGGAATCTAATGGATATTATTCCTTTAAACCAGCACCAGGTTTTGGACTAGAAATAGATACCAATCGTTTAAAAAAAATAAATGAATTGTATATAGAAGTTTAGAAAATAAATAAAATAATGATAAAAGTAGGATTATTTGGTATTGGTTTAGATACCTATTGGCCACAATTTGAAGGACTGCTAGAACGTTTGGAAGGCTACCAACAACATATTGCCACCAAAATGGTAGAGTTTGGAGCAGAAGTTGTCAATGTTGGTTTGATAGATTCTCCTCTGGTTGCAAGGGAAAAAGCGGAGGTGCTAAAAAAAGAAGATGTAGATATCTTGTTTTTATACATCTCAACGTATGCCTTGTCATCAACAGTATTACCTGTAGTACAAAAGGTAAAATGCCCAATAATTATATTAAATATACAACCAGTTGCAGCTATAGATTATGAGCGTTTTAATGCTTTAGGAGATCGTGGTAAAATGACAGGAGAATGGTTGGCGCATTGTCAAGCTTGTTCAGTTCCAGAATTTGCGAATGTATTTAATCGTGCAGGAATTGATTATGAATTTGTTACAGGCTATTTAGGAGAACAAGTTGTTTGGGATGATATTCAAGATTGGATTGATGCTGCCAAAGTTGCATCCATAATGCAAAATAATCGATTGGGAGTTTTAGGGCATTATTATGCAGGAATGTTGGATGTATATTCTGATTTAACCAAACAATCTTCTGCTTTTGGTACTCACATAGAAATTGTTGAAATGTGTGAAGTAAAAAAATATAGAGATGCTGTTACAGCATCAGAAATAGAAGAAAAAATATTAGAATTTAATAACGTATTTGAGGTTGTTAACGCTTGTGAAGAAGCTGAAATTATTCGCGCAGCAAAAACATCTATAGCTTTAGATAAATTGGTAGGAAATCACGATTTAGGTTCTTTAGCCTATTATTATGAAGGAGAAAATGCCAATGAATACGAAAATATTGTGACATCAGTAATTGCAGGAAATACTTTACTAACAGGAAAAAATGTACCTGTTGCAGGAGAATATGAAGTAAAGAATGCCCAAGCCATGAAAATTATGGATGCTTTTGGTGTTGGAGGTTCGTTTTCTGAATTTTATGCTATGGATTTTAACGATGATATTGTGATGTTGGGTCACGATGGACCTGCACATTTTGCAATCGCAGAAGGCAATGTTCAATTGGTGCCTTTACCTGTTTATCACGGAAAACCAGGTAAAGGTTTGTCTATTCAAATGACGGTAAAACACGGTCCTGTAACCTTATTGTCTGTTGTAGAAGGTAAAGATGATGTGTTTTTATTAGTTGCAGAAGGCGAATCTGTAGAAGGGCCAATTTTACAAATTGGAAATACCAATAGTCGTTACCGTTTTTCAATAGGAGCTAGAGCATTTATGAACGAATGGTCTAAACAAGGCCCATCTCATCATTGTGCTATTGGAGTTGGACATATTGCCAATAAAATAGACAAATTAGGAAATATTTTAAATTTACGAGTAGTTCGTATTTGTTAAGAATTATCAACCAAAAACTAATAACAAAATTATGCAAGCAATTTTAGGAGTTTTATTTCATTCATTAGGAGGTGTTGCAGCAGGTAGTTTTTACATGCCATACAACAAAGTAAAAGGTTGGTCTTGGGAAACTTATTGGATGGTTGGTGGAGTCATGTCTTGGTTAATTGTCCCGCCGATTGCAGCTTATTTAACAGTACCAGGTTTTGTAGAAATTATTGCATCAAGCTCCAATACTATTTTAGGATTTACCTTTTTAATGGGGTTACTTTGGGGTATAGGAGGTTTGTCTTATGGTTTAGGAGTGCGTTATTTAGGAATGTCTTTAGGAAATTCAGTTGTACTCGGATTTTGTGCTGCTTTTGGTGCTGTTGTACCTTCTATTTATTATAACTTTAATCCTCAAGATGGTAAAACTTCATTTACTGAGATGTTATCTTCTGCAGGAGGACAAGTTGTTTTACTCGGAGTTTTAGTCTGTCTTTTAGGGATTGTCCTTTCAGGGAAAGCTGGAATGCTAAAAGAAAAGGAATTATCAGAAGAAGAAAAGAAAAAGAGTGTTTCAGAATTCAATTTGGTAAAAGGATTAATTGTTGCAATCTTATCTGGGATTTTAAGTTCTTTTTTTAGCTTTGGAATAGAAGCAGGAAAGCCATTAGCAGATGCAGCTGTTGCAGCAGGATATGATCATTTATTTGCTAATAATGTTGCTTTTGTAGTGATTCTTTGGGGAGGTTTAGCTACGAATTTAGTTTGGACTACCTTATTGAGTATCAAAAATAAATCGTATAAAGATTTTACAAATAAAAGTACACCTATTCGTAAAAATTTGCTGTTTTCAGGGCTAGCAGGTACTATATGGTTTTTACAATTTTTCTTTTATGGAATGGGGGAAAGTAAATTAGGAAATGGAGCAAGTTCTTGGATTTTACACATGTCTACGATTATTTTAACGGCCAATCTTTGGGGAATTTATCGCAAAGAATGGCAAGGTGTTACAAAAAAAACAAAATGGACCATAACATCAGGAATTGTTGTGATTATTTTATCCGTTATTTTGGTGGGTATTGGTAATTCTATTTAAGCTATTCTAACCTTTGTTAAATTCCCTCTTAAAATCATAAACCATGTCTTTAATAATTTCTTTTGGATCTCCATCTGAAAGACTTTCAAACGAGACGTAACCGCGAAAGTTGTGGCGCTTTATTAATGAAGCCATTTTTAACATGTCAGTTCGTTTTTTTATTTGATTATGATATACGTGTTCTTTAATAAACCAATAATTAGCAAAAGGAGCAAGTTTTTCAGCTTCAGCATAAGGATCATTTGTAGTACGTAAGCCTGAAATATCTAAAATAAGTCCGAACCATTTCGAGTCTACTTTCTTCAATATTTCTATTACTTCATCTGCTGTGAATAAGAACTCATTATGGTTTTGGAGAGCAACAATAACACCTCTTTGTTTACCATAATTTGCACAAATTTTGTATTCTTCAATTAGCCACTCTTTTACTTGTGCTTTAGAGAATCCATCAGGAATGTTTCTACCCGTGAAAATTCGTAAAATAGAAGATCCAATTCTGGATGAAATATCTAACCAATTTTTAATCATTTCTCGATCAGCTTTTCTAGATTCTACATTTGCGTTTACAAAATTGTTTCTCACACCAGTCCATGAGATATTCAGTCCAAGTTCTAAGGCTCTTTTTTTTAAAGCGAAAATTTCAGGTTTTTTTGGAAGGCGTGGGTAAGAGGAAAAATAATAAGCGGTTAAGTCAACAGCATTTAGGCCAATATCTGCAGCAAATTCCATCATATCAAATAAATTCATCTTGCCACTTCGAAATTCGTCATTAAAAGAATAGGCATTAACGCTGTACTGAATTCGTTGAGCAATTGGTGTAACTGAATCTTGGGTAGCTTCAGTTAAAATTGTTGGCGCTACAAAAAGAGCTGGAGCAATTGCTAGTTTACGAAGTACGTCTCTTCTGTTAGTATTCATAATATTTTATTTGTTGATTAACTCGATTATTTTTGCCCAGACTTCTTCACTTACTTTCATTCCTTCTTTTTGGTTTTTAATTTTGTTTATAAGTGATCGCTCACCAGGATAATAAGTCTTTCCATTAGGCTCTGTAGGTGTAATATCTTTAGTGTAAGCAATGATTTCTTCAGTAAGTTTTTCTTGAAGATCAAGATCATTATAAGTACTAGGATCAATGCATAAATAAACTTGAGATACCCCATGCTCGTGTGGCTCTAATCCAAGTTGATAAGTTGACTTACCAGCCGAAAGTAGCGTAGCAAGTATATCTAAAACCATAGACAGTGCAGACCCTTTCCAATAGCCTATAGGAAGTCCACTTTTGGTGGTCAAAATTTCCTCTGGTTTTTTTGTGAGATCACCATTGCTATCCCATCCTCCATCAAAGGGTAAAGATTTCTTATGCAACTTGTATTCATTCATTTTTCCAAAAGAAAATTGGGTCATGGCCATATCAAGTACAATGTGCCCTTTTTTTCTAGATATAGAAATTACCAAAGGGTTGTTGCCAAGCCTAGCTTCTTTGCCTCCCCATGCTGGCATATTAGGTTCTGTATTTGTAAAAAGAATACCAATACAGTTCTGTTTTGCCATCATCCAGCCATAATAACCAGCTCGCATCCAATGATTCGTATTTCTAAGAGCTACCAATCCCATTCCGTTTTCTTT
>CALKEB010000058.1 GCA_938084845.1 uncultured Polaribacter sp.
CACTAGAATAAGACTTCTTAGATATTAATATACAGTTACTTATACAATAAACATTTAAGCATGTTTTGTTTAGTTAGCATATGAATGGGAGGGGTGTAATAGCCTATTCTTACAACCAATAAAGTATTAAACCATTATAAAAACTCAGGATTCAAAAAAAACTACTAGTTTTTTCCATATATAATAAGAGAAGTTTTTACTGTTTTTTTTTGTTTATAACTTCGATTTTTTATCAATGAAAAAATAAATAATTACCTTTACAAATGAATTTTATGGTGACCTATTCGGTTACCTCAGAATGTTAAAGGGCTGAAACGACTATAAATAAAGGCTTTACGGAAGAGGTTCATTTCCCTCTTTCTTCGCACTTATTGATTCAAAATCAAGAAAAGCCCTACAAACAACACGTTTTTAGGGTTTTTTTATTTTTTGTAGTATTTAGGAAAAACTAAAAACTATTCCTTAGAAATATCGTTATCCCAAGATTTTTTTTCTTTAATTTTTTTATAAAGTCTAATACTTAACATGAGGAGTATGCCAAAAAGAAGAATACCTACAACGCCCCATATCCAATTAATTGCACTTTTTAATGTCACCAAAAAAACAACAGCAAATAAAATTATTGTAGCCAGTTCATTAAAAATACGTAATTTAAATGCAGAATATTTTACAATATTGTTTTGAAGTTTAGTATAAATTTTTTGACAAAAGCCATGGTAAAAATAAAGACTAAAAACAAATGATAGTTTTACATGCATCCAAGGCTCTGATAAGTAATAAGGGTTTAGAAACAGCATCCAAAATGCAAATATACTTGCTAATATAGCAGAAGGCCATGTGATAATATACCAAAGTCTTTTACTCATTAATTTGTACTGTGTTTGTAAAATACTTTTAGCGGGCTCTAGTTTTGTTTCGGCTTCTGTTTGATAGATGAATAGCCTAACAATATAGAATAAACCTGCAAACCAGGTTACTACAAAAATAATATGTAATGCTTTTATATAAAGGAAATCCATGGGTTAAATATATTTACGTTTTTGATGCTTAAAGTCATTAAATCAATTTTAAATATGATTTAAGTTACCTGCAATATAAGAAATGGCTTTTAATTTTAAATTTAAGCCTCAATCCAATTTACCAATACATCTACCCAATCGTCGCTATCATTAATACACGGAATTGCATAAAAGGCATCGCCACCCGCTTTCAAAAATTCTTCTTTACCTTCCATAGCAATTTCTTCGAGTGTTTCTAAACAATCCGATACAAATGCGGGAGTTACTACTGCTAGTTTTTTAACTCCTTCTTCGGGATATTTTTCTAACATTTTGTCTGTGTAAGGTTGTAACCATGGGTCTCCTGCTAATCTAGATTGAAAAGAAACAAAATATTGATGTGGTTGCAAATCTAAATATTCTACGACTTGTTTTGTGGTTTCGTAACATTGGTGTTTGTAACAGTACTCATGGGCTGCAGAGTTTGTTTTACAGCATTCAAAATTCACACTATCGTTTGGTTTACAGTGGTTTTTTGTAACATCCGATTTTCTGACATGTCTCTCTGGAATTCCATGATAAGAGAATAAAATCTTATCCCACTCTTTGCCTTCTAAGTGGTTTTTAATGCTATCTCCCAAAACTTTTATGTAATCTTTTTTATGGTAAAAAGCAGGGATATGATTAAATTTTATTTGTGGAAAAAATTCTTGTCGTAATTCTTCTGCTAAAACCAAAATTGTATCTGTAGTCGCCATTGCGTGCTGTGGATATAAAGGAACAATTAAAACATCTGTAACACCTTTGTCATGTAATTCTTGAAGCCCCATTTTTATAGATGGGCTACCATAACGCATGGCTAAAGCTACAGGGAGTTCAGTTTTTTGCTGAACTTTATCCAGTAGTCTTTCCGATAACACAATTAAAGGTGATCCTTCGTCCCACCAAATTTTCTTGTATGCTTTTGCAGATTTTTTTGGCCTTGTATTTAGAATAATGCCCTTTACTAAAATTGTTCTCAACCATTTTGGGGCATCTATAACTCTCTCGTCCATCAAAAACTCTTCCAAATAGTTTCTAACATCTTTGGTTGATGTGCTTGCTGGTGATCCTAAATTTACTAATAAAACTCCTTTCATTTTTGCTGAATCTAGTTTAGTTTTTTTTTGATTTTGTTCTAATTTTAATCTTAGAAGGTATTATTTATATGTCAATTACTCGTGTTGTTTTTTGCTTTTAGTTGATTGGTAACCTCGTATAAGGTTATGGCCAAGCTATGAATTACATTAATAGACGAATTTCTTCCATACATGGGGATTGCTATTGATGTATCTGTTAAGTCGATATTGTTAATTCCGCTTCTTTCACTTCCCAAAAGTAGTACGATTTTTTCATAACTATTAAATTTAAAATCTTGAATATCGATACTTTTATCAGTAATTTCTATGCCTATAATTGTATTTCCCTCTAATTTTAATTGTTGTATTACTTTATTGAAGTCAGTATATGTTTCATGCTCGATTTGATTGATTGTGTTTCTAGCAGTATTTATTACTTTTCTATTTTCTATTGAGGGGGAATTTTCATGAAAATAAATTTTTTGTACACCAAAACTTTCTGAAATCCGAAAACACATTCCAATATTTTCTGGAGTTCGAATTGCATCACAAACAATAGTTACAGGAAACTTTTGTTGTTTGTTTTTTATGTCATTGTGGGTTAATTGTTTCACTTTACAGATAGCTATTGATTTAAACTCATCACATATTTTTTAGGTGTTGTCCCAAATTTCTTTTTAAAAGCAGCGATAAAATGACTAGCAGAACTGTACCCAACTTGAGAACCAACTTCATTTACATTGTATTGGTTGCTTTCTAACAGACGTCTAGAATGTTCCATCTTATAATCAAATAAAAAACTGTAAACGGTATCTCCATAAATTTGCTTAAAGCCCTCTTTAAGTTTTTTTATATTCAGTCCTATTTCGTTTGCTAATTCTTGTAAGCTTGGTGGTTCTGCCATTCTAGCAATAATTATTTCTTTAGCTTCTCTTATTTTTAAAACATTCTGTTCGTCTACAAGAAATGGACAATATTCACCTTCTGTGTTTTCGTCTTTTTGAAAATGTAAGCTTAACAATTCGTAAACTTTACCTTTTACATAGAGTGCTCTAATAGCGCTATTGATATTAGAATTTATAATTTGTTGGAGTACAATAGAAACAGTGGGTTTTATTTCTGCATCATCGTAATACTTTTTGTTACTATTTTCACTACTTAAAAAAGGGATGTATTCAGATTCTTTAGAGAAAAGTGAATGAAATTTCTCAATAGAAATTAAAAGTGAAATTAGTGTTGTTTTTGGTTGTATCTCTAAATTTATGGGAAGGGTTCTTTGAGGATTGTATAAAAGAATAGACCTGTTATCTAATACATCAAAAGAATAAGAACTGTTGTTAAATAAAAATTTTGATTTACCTCTTAAGCAAAAGTGTATTTGAATAAATGTACTGTCTATTTCTCTTTCAAAACTTTCAATAGCATCGCTTTCATTCTGAAAATGAAGTACATAAAAACCTTTTTCTAAGTTAATTTCGTCTAAAGTACTTTTACCGACATTTTTAAACATAAACTAGAATTTAATTCAATCTTCCTTTATTTAGAACGGTTCTATATAAAAAACCTATAAAACCCAAAATACATTACAAAAATAAGGAATTTTGAGATTTTTTATGCTTAATTTTTATGAAAAAACATCTAACGTTATTTAAAGTACTTTTAGCGATGTTTTTTTTTAAGAACTCTTTTTATTTTTGTGCAACTTTTAGCGTTTATGTTAGATACTGTAAAAACACATTTTTATAATATTGGAGTCAGCTATAAAAAAGCTGATGCAAACACCCGAGGTAAATTTTCTTTGTCTAAAGGGAATCAAACTGCATTATTAGAGATGGCAAAAGAAAAACACTTCGAAGCGGTTTTTGTTTTGTCTACTTGTAATAGAACAGAGATTTGTGGTTTTGCAGAACATCCTTATCAATTAATACAGCTTCTTTGTCATTTTTCAGAAGGAAGTGTAGAAGAGTTTGCGTCGATTTCAAATGTGTATAAGAATCAAGAGGCTATTCATTACTTATTTAGAATTGGTACGGGTTTGGAGAGTCAAATTCTTGGAGATTATGAAATTGTTGGTCAGTTGAGACAGGCTTTTAAATTGGCGAAATCTCACCAGACGACCAATGCCTATTTAGAAAGATTAGTTAATAGTGTATTGCAAGCAAGTAAAAAAGTAAAAAATGATACTCGCTTAAGTTCTGGAACTACTTCTGTCTCTTATGCAGCCGTTCAATATATTATTAAGAATTTACCAGATTATAATTCAAAAAATATTTTAGTGTTTGGTTTGGGTAAAATGGGCAAGCATACTTGTGAAAATTTAGCCGAATACACGCAAAATAAATCGGTTTGCTTAATCAATAGAACTGAAGAAAAAGCAGTTGAATTTGTAAAAGCACATCGCACAATTAGAAAATCAGTTTTAGCTGAATTGAATCAAGAAATTGAAAAGGCAGACGTTCTAATTGTTTCTACAGGTGCAAATAAGCCTACGATTACAAAAGAAAACATTTCAGCAGACAAAGAACTATTAATTTTAGATTTATCTATGCCCGAAAATGTGGCAAGAGAAGTAACTAATTATAATGGTGTTTCATTAGTAAATGTTGATGAACTTTCTAAAATTACAGACGAAACTTTAGTTGCGCGTAAAAAAGAAATACCGAAGGCAGAGGCAATTATAGAGAAACATAAATTAGAATTTAATGATTGGCTTAATAATAGAAGGTTTACACCTGCGATTACTGCATTAAAAAAATCATTGGAAACGATTAAAAATGATGAAATAAATTTTCATAGAAAAAAAATTACTGATTTTGATGAAAATCAAGCAGAACAACTAACCTCACGATTCATACAAAAAATAACGACACAGTTTGTGAAACATTTAAAAGATGAAGAAACTTCTGTTTCGCAAAGTTTGGAAGTTATTCATAAGGTTTTTCAATCTTAATAAAACTACTTCATGCAAAGAACAATTAGAATAGGAACTCGCGAAAGTCAATTGGCTCTTTGGCAAGCTCACAAAGTGCGCAAACAATTAGAAGATTTAGGGTATACAACCGAAATAGTTCCTATAAAATCTACAGGAGATCTTATTTTAGATAAACCTTTATACGAATTAGGAATTACTGGAATTTTTACAAAGAATTTAGATATCTCTTTATTAAACGAGCAAATAGACATTGCAGTTCATTCTTTAAAAGACGTTCCTACTAGTTTACCACAAGGTATTATGCAAGGAGCTGTTTTAAAGAGAGCTAACTATTCAGACTTACTAGTCTTAAAAGATACCGAAGAATTTTTTGGTCAGCCAGGAGGGATTATAGCAACAGGAAGTTTACGTCGAAAAGCAATGTGGCTAAATCGATATCCAACGCATAAAGTAGAAGATTTAAGAGGTAATGTAAATACGCGTTTAGAAAAACTAGAAAATAGCGAAACTTGGAACGGAGCCATTTTTGCTGCTGCAGGGCTAGAAAGATTAGGATTACGCGAAAAAGGAGCCATACCATTAACCTGGATGATTCCTGCACCTGCACAAGGCGCAATTATGGTTGCTTGTTTAGAAAAAGATCAGTTTGTAATTGATGCTTGTGAACAATTAAATCATTATGAGACTAGAGTCTGTGTTGGTATAGAGCGAGAATTTTTAAGGTTATTAGAAGGAGGCTGTACAGCACCAATTGGTGCCTTGGCTTATGTTGATGAAAAAACACAAGAAATAAATTTTAAAGGGATTCTATTAAAGAGAGATGGTTCTAAGAAAATTACAGTAACTAAAACTGCAAAATTAGGAAGTCATAAATTTTTGGCTAAAGATTGTGCAGATTATGTGATCAATAGAGGGGGTAAAGATCTCATGGCAGAAGATGAAGAGGTGAGTCAAAAAATCGCTTCTGTGTATTCTACCAAGAAATTATCTGAATTGCAAAAAAAAACATTATCTCCTGCAATTGGTATAATTGATAGCGATTTTATTAAAATACGTTTTAATAGAATTCCGCCTAAAGTAATGAATGATCAAATCGAAAATGTTGTCATTACAAGTCAAAATGGTGTTGAAGCATTATTAAATTCATTTACCAAAGATGAACTAAAATTTAAGAATATTTATTGTGTTGGAAGACGGACTAAGAAATTAATAGAGAACAGGATTGGCAAAGTTGTTAAAGCTGCTAAAAACGCTAAAGCATTAGCAGAATATTTGGCTACAAATTTAGAAAACAAGAAGGTAACCTATTTCTGTAGTGATGTTCGTTTAGACATCATGCCTGCTTATTTACAATCTCATGATATTGTTGTAAAAGAAGTTGAAGCATATAAAACTATGTTAAGTCCAGCTAAGTTAGATGATTCAGTTACAGGTGTTTTATTTTACAGTCCATCAGGCATAGAAAGTTACTTGATAAAAAATAATACGGATAAGGTTGCATTTTGCATAGGTGAAACTACTGCAAAAGAAGCAAGAAAACATTTTAAAAATGTTAAAGTAGCTAATTTACCAAGTGTAGATTCCGTTTTAGAATTGGTAAACACTCATTTTACATTAAACTAAGAAAATGTTTAGAACAAGAAGGTTAAGAAAAAAAGAGGGTATTAGAAGGTTGGTTAAAGAAACAAAGTTATCTGTAGATGATTTTGTATATCCTTTATTTGTAGAAGAAGGTGAAAATATAGAAACAGAAATCGTTTCTATGCCAGGAATAAAACGTTTTTCTTTAGATAAAATTTCTAAAGAGTTAGACGAGGTTGTAGCCTTAAATATTCCTGCTGTTTTATTGTTCGGAATTCCGTCAAAAAAAGATGAAGAAGGTACAGAGACTTGGAATGATAACGGAATTATGCAACAAGCAATTCGCTTTATTAAAACCAATTACCCAAATTTATATGTAATTACAGATGTTTGCTTTTGTGAATATACTTCTCACGGACATTGTGGAGTTATTCATGATAACGATGTGGATAATGATGCTACTTTGGTAAATATAGCCAAGCAAGTACTATCGCATGCAAAAGCGGGTGTAGATATGGTTGCGCCTTCTGGAATGATGGATGGTACTATAGATATGATTCGACAATCTTTAGATAATTCTGGGTATGTAAACTTGCCAATCATGGCGTATTCCGTAAAATATGCTTCCGCATTCTATGGTCCTTTTAGAGATGCTGCAGATTCTGCACCAACTTTTGGAGACCGAAAAACGTATCAAATGGATCCTTCCAATAGGGATGAAGGTCTTAGAGAAGCTACTTTTGATGACCAAGAGGGTGCTGACATTCTAATGGTAAAGCCAGCCTTATCTTATTTAGATGTTATTAGAGATTTAAAAAATAATTTTGATAGACCTATTGCCTGTTATAATGTAAGTGGAGAATATGCAATGGTTAAAGCAGCAGCAGAAAAAGGTTGGATTGATGGTGATAAAGTAATGTTAGAAAGTTTGCTATCCATGAAAAGAGCTGGTGCAGATATTATCATCACCTATTTTGCAAAAGAAGCAGCAAGACTATTATTAAAAAGTTAAAAGCTTAAAAATGAAATTTAGTACATCAGAAAAATTATATCAAAAAGGGTTAAAACACCTTGTAGGAGCTGTAAATTCTCCCGTAAGAGCATTTTCTTCGGTAGGAGGTAATCCTTTATTTATAAAAAAAGCAAAAGGAAGTAAGATTGTAGATGTTGATGGAAACGAATATGTAGATTTAGTAGTTTCTTACGGTCCGATGATTTTAGGTCACAGACATAAAGCCGTAGAAAAAGCCGCCAGAAAAGCTTTAAAAAATGGCTATTCTTTTGGAGCTTCTACTGAAGCTGAAATTGAATTGGCAAAAATAGTCTGCGACGCTTTTCCAGAAATGGATAAAGTACGTTTTGTAAATTCGGGTACAGAAGCTGTTTTAAGTGGAATTCGTTTAGCAAGGGCGTATACAGGTAAAGATAAAATCATCAAATTTTCTGGTTGTTATCATGGTCATCAAGACGCGTTATTGGTAGCTGCCGGTTCTGGTTTGGCCACATTAAGCTTACCAGGCTCAAAAGGTGTGCCTGAAGGAGCTGTAAAAAACACGTTAATTGCAGAATATAATAATTTAGAAAGTGTAAAAAAGCACTTTGAAAATGATGATAATATTGCAGGTGTAATCATAGAGCCTATTGGTGGTAATATGGGAGTTGTAATACCGCAAAATGACTTCTTAAAAGACCTAAAAGAATTGGTAAATAAAAATGGAGCTGTTTTAATTGCAGATGAAGTAATGACAGGTTTCAGATCTACTTTTGGAGGCGCTCAAGAAAAATTAGGAGTTATTGCAGACATTACGTGTTTAGGTAAAGTAATTGGTGGTGGTTTTCCTGTGGGTGCTTATGGTGCAAGAAACGAAATAATGGAAAATGTAGCTCCTTTAGGAGGCATGTATCAAGCAGGTACTTTGTCTGGAAATCCAATAGCGATGGCTGGTGGAATATCGACATTAACTGAATTGAAGAGGCAAAATCCTTATGAGAAATTTGACAAAATTGGAGCTGCTTTAGAAGCTATTTTATTAAATGCTGCTAAAAAGTATTCTGTAGATCTTGTTGTAAACAGGTTTGGTTCAATGATGAATCCTTTCTTTACAAAAAGTAAAGTCACTAATTTTAAAGAAGCTCAAACTTCAGACACCCAAAAGTTTGCAGTGTTCTTTTGGGAAATGATAAAAAACGGTGTTTTTTTACCTCCAAGTCAATTTGAAGCTTGGTTTTTAAATTCAGCCATCTCAAATAAGGATATTAAAATAATAGCAAATGCTACTGACAAGGCAATGTTAGCAGTTTCAAAAATGTAAGTATGATTAAAAACGATTTATTTTTAAGAGCGTTAAAAGGTGAAACTGTAGAAAGACCTCCAGTTTGGATGATGAGACAAGCAGGTAGGTATTTGCCAGAGTTTATGGAAATTAAAAAGAAATACGATTTCTTTACAAGATGCCAAACTCCAGAATTAGCTTCAGAAATAACAGTGCAACCCATCAGAAGGTATGGAATGGATGCCGCTATTTTATTCTCAGATATTTTGGTAATTCCTCAAGCTATGAATATCGAAGTGGAAATGAAGCCTAATTTTGGTCCTTATTTACCAAATCCAATACGTTCACAAAAAGATTTAGATTCAGTAATTATTCCTGACATTCAAGATTCTTTAGGTTACGTAATGGATGCGATTAAAGCAACGAAAGAAAAACTGAATGATGAAATTCCGTTAATTGGTTTTGCAGGTTCACCTTGGACAATTTTATGTTACTGTGTACAAGGCCAAGGTTCTAAAAACTTCGATAAAGCAAAAGAATTGTGTTTTACAAATCCGATTGTTGCGCATACTTTGCTACAAAAAATTACAGATACTACTATTGCGTATTTAAAAGAAAAAGTAAAAGCAGGCGTAAATGCAGTTCAAGTGTTTGATTCATGGGGAGGGATGTTATCTCCTGTAGATTATCAAGAATTTTCTTGGCAATACATGCAACAAATTATTGATGCCTTAAAAGAGGATGCACCTGTAATTGCCTTTGGTAAAGGGTGTTGGTTTGCTTTAAGTGATATGGCTAAATCAGGAGCTTCAGCTTTAGGGGTAGATTGGACCTGCTCTGCAAGAAATGCACGTTATTTGTCTGGAGGTCAAATTACATTACAAGGTAATTTTGATCCATCTAGATTGTTTTCTTCACCAGCAGAAATTAAAAAAATGGTATCCCAAATGATTAATGAATTTGGGAAAGACAAATACATTGTAAATTTAGGGCATGGAATTTTACCAAATATTCCTGTTGAAAATGCAAAGGCATTTGTAGATGCCGTAAAAGAATACAAAGCAGAGTAAGTAACATGATTAAAAATATCATACTAGGTATTAAAGAATATGCAGGAGTTTTTAAACTGATGTCAGATTTAAAACTTTGGAAATATTTTATCATACCTATGTTGATTAGCTTTTGCACAGCAATCTTAATTGGAGTAGAGGCTTATGTTTTATCCGACGATGTAGGCTTTTATATTTCTAAGATTTGGATTTGGGATTGGGGAAAAGAAGTTTTTTCTTCTATCAGTAATTTTATTGGTGGTTTAGTGGTGTTAATTATAGGTTTAATTCTGTACAAACACATTATTATGGCTTTGTCTGCCCCATTTATGAGTCCAGTGTCAGAAAAGATTGAAAAACATTTTTATGGAGACGTTTCTCATTTGCATAGAAAAACATCAAATACAGACCAATTAATAAGAGGAATTCGAATAAACATTCGAAATCTAACCAAAGAATTAATTATTACAGTTCCTATTTTAATACTCAAATTTATACCTGTTGTAAATATTTTCTCAACAATTTTACTGTTTATAGTTCAAGCTTATTATGCTGGTTTTGGAAATATGGACTATACGTTAGAACGCCATCTAAAATACAAAGAAAGTGTTCAGTTTGTAAGTAAAAATAAAGGTTATGCCATAGGCAATGGAATTGTATTTATGCTATTTTTACTAATACCAATAGTAGGAATAATTATTGTGTTACCACTGTCGGTCACAGCAGCTTCTAAGAAAACAGTGCAATTACTGCATGAAAAAAATAACTTCGTTTATGAAAGATAAATTTTATAAATATATAGAAAACCTTCAGGATAAAATTACTTCTGAATTAGAACAAATAGATGGTGCTGTTGCTTTTAAAGAAGATCTCTGGAAAAGAGCAGAAGGTGGTGGAGGTAGAACCAGAGTTATCGAAAACGGAAACGTATTTGAAAAAGGAGGTGTAAACATTTCTGCAGTACATGGTGAATTACCAGAAGTTTTAAGAAATCAATTTAAAGTCAAAGAAGGAAATTTTTTTGCCTGTGGTTTAAGTTTAGTCCTTCATCCAAAAAATCCGTTTGTTCCCACAGTTCACGCAAATTGGCGTTATTTTGAAATGTATGATGCTAAAGGAAATATAGTAACACAGTGGTTTGGAGGAGGGCAAGATTTAACGCCTTATTATTTATTTGATGAAGATGCTATACACTTTCATAGCGTGTGTAAAAACGCATGTGATAAACACCATTCAGCATTTTA
Organism: uncultured Polaribacter sp.; assembly: GCA_938084845.1. Classification (GTDB taxonomy): domain Bacteria; phylum Bacteroidota; class Bacteroidia; order Flavobacteriales; family Flavobacteriaceae; genus Polaribacter. Next base: position 11,196 of record CALKEB010000058.1, read on the forward strand.
TACTGAATTTAAAAAAACATGTGATGGCTATTTTTGGAACACCCATAGAAATGAGGCGAGAGGTATAGGTGGTTTGTTCTTTGATTATTTAAAAGAAAATAAAGATTTCTCCATTGAAGACAGATATAATTTTGTAACAGAAATAGGCAATAGTTTTTTAAATAGTTATGTTCCTATAGTAGAGAAAAGGAAGAATTTAGCCTTTACTCAAGCGCATAAAGATTGGCAGGAAGTTAGAAGAGGTAGGTATGTAGAATTTAATCTAGTACATGATAGAGGCACCCTATTTGGTCTAAAAACAAACGGAAGAATAGAAAGTATTTTAATGAGTTTACCTCCTGTGGTGCAATGGAAATACAATCATCTTCCAGAAAAAAATTCTCCAGAAGAAAAATTATTAGAAGTATTAAAAAACCCAAAAGAATGGGTATAGTTTTTTTGCGTTTTTCGTAATTAAATCCTATATAAACTTATGTTAAGTGTATTTTATTTAACAATAAGGTTATATTTTGTTAATACTGCAAAATAATTTAATTTTCTTATTTAGTTTTCTAACTAATTTTCTGTGATTTTCTGTTCCTTTTTTTGTATTTTTGCATTTCAAAAAAATAAACAGTAATGGCAAAGTTTGAGTTAAAATTACCAAAAATGGGAGAAAGTGTTGCAGAAGCAACCATCACCTCTTGGTTAAAAGAAGTAGGAGATTCTATTGAATTGGATGAGGCTGTTGTTGAGATTGCTACAGATAAAGTAGATTCTGAGGTACCCTCTGAAGTTGAAGGAACTTTAGTCGAAATTTTATTTGAAAAAGATGAGGTTGTTGCAGTGGGTGAAACTATTGCAGTAATAGAAACAGAAGGAAGAGAAGCAAATAACAATGCTAGTGCCAATACTACCTCTTCACCTACCATTAAAAAAGAAGATGTACAGCCAGAAGAGCTTGCAGCAGTAGAAAAAACAATAGAAAAGGCTTCAGAAATAGTAAATACACCGATTGCAAAAACTTCAGATTCCGGAAAATTCTACTCTCCATTAGTGCGAAGTATTGCGCAAACTGAAGGTATTTCTATGCAAGAGTTAGAGGGTATTGTTGGAACAGGTAAAGACAATAGAGTAACCAAAGATGACATACTATCTTATTTAGATAAGAGAGCTAATACAACTAAAAAACAAGAAAGCCCTTCTTTAAATCCAATAAAAACACCAAGCCAGAAGCTAGAACCAAAAGCAGCTCCAATTTCACTAAATGGAGAAGATGAAATTATTGAGATGTCTAGAATGGGAAAATTGATTTCCAAACATATGGTAGACTCTGTTCAGACTTCTGCACATGTTCAATCTTTTATAGAAATTGATGTTACCAATATTGTTAATTGGAGAAATAAAGTTAAAGATGCTTATTTAAAAAGAGAAGGAGAAAAATTAACATTCACGCCTATATTAATGCACGCTGTTGCATCAACTATAAAAAAATATCCTTTAATTAATATTGCTGTTAATGGCGATACAATAATTAAAAAGAAAAATATAAATCTTGGAATGGCTGCAGCATTACCAGATGGAAATTTAATTGTACCAGTAATAAAAAATGCGGATCAGTTAAATTTAGTGGGTATGACAAAATCTGTAAATGATTTGGCAATTAGAGCTAGAAATAACACCTTAAAACCAGACGAAATTCAAGGAGGTACGTATACTGTTACAAACGTTGGTAGTTTTGGTTCTGTAATGGGTACGCCAATTATTAATCAACCACAAGTTGCTATTTTAGCCTTAGGAGCTATCAGAAAAGTACCTGCAGTAATAGAAACTCCAGAAGGAGATTTTATAGGAATAAGGCAAAAAATGTTTGTATCTCATTCTTACGATCATAGAGTGGTAAATGGTGCGCTAGGAGGTATGTTTATTAAAACATTAAAAGAAACTATAGAAGCTTGGGATGTAAATCAAGATTTCTAAATTATTAAAATATAAATTTCAAAGAGCTTATGGGAATCCCTTAAGCTTTTTTTATTTTCATAAATGTCATGTAATTACTTAATTTATTAGTAAATTTATACATTAACCTCAAAATTTTATATTATGAATAAAAACTACCTATTTAAGTTTACTTTATTAGCAATACCTCTTGCTGCTTTTTTATTAATGTCTAATTCAGGGGGAGTTAGTGCTTCTAGATCAGGGTCTCCTGGAGATGGTAATATATCTTGTGCTTCTTGTCATAATGGAGGTAACTTTAGTGCTTCTGTTGCAATAACAACAGATATTCCTGATTCTGGTTATCTACTAAATACAGATTATACAATTACAATAAATACAACATCTACCTCAAACACTCACGGTTTTCAATTGACAGCAGAGAATACCTCTGATGATAAAATTGGTACGTTTACCAGCGGCTCTGGCTCTAGAACAGTAAATAATGATAAAGCAGTTACACACTCGTCAACCTCTACCTCTGGAGATTGGACATTTACTTGGAGGTCGCCTTCAACTGATTTAGGAAGCGTTACATTTTATACTGCCGTAAATGCTGCAAATGGTCAAAATAATACTTCTGGAGATCAAATCGTTTTAGCTAACGAATCATTTTCTTCATTAAGTATTTCAGAATCACAAAAAATAGATTTTGCCATGTATCCAAATCCAGTAAACGATATTTTAAATATCGATTTGCCAGAAATAGCAGAAAAAGTAACGGTTGAATTCTATGATCAAATAGGAAAATTAGCGTACACTCAGAATTTAGATACAAATTCTAAAACGATTAATATTAGAGGCTTAGCAACAGGTATTTATATTCTTAAAGTAATTGCTGATAATAAGATAGGTACTCAAAAATTTATAAAGCAGTAAAAATCTTAATTTAAAAAATGAACCGATTGTAATCTTACAATCGGTTTTTTATGTGCTTTAATTAAAGTAAATTTGTAGTGTTAAAACCAAAAAAAAAATGAACTATATCTTATTTGATGGTAGTGTTAGAAACGCTTTACTTCCATTTACCTATACAAAACCAGTTGCAGATTTAAGGGTTGGAATATTAACCATAAGAGAAAAGTGGGAGAAATATTTGGGATTAACGACCACTACAATAACAGAAGAATACCTAGAGGAAAAATATCCTATGGTAGAGCTCTTAGAGAATATTTTAATAAATGCCTCTTTTTGTCCAAATGCCTCTTTGGTAAAAAGTATACAACGTCTTTCTAAAAATGAAGCAATATTCAAAGGTGAAGAGGTTATTGCCTTTTATACGACAGATCAACAAGAGGAAGTTGATTTTGATAATTACAAGCAGATTGAATTTAATGAAGATATTTTACAGATTAAAAATACTTGGGATATCTTTTCATTAAACCATATTGCCATAGAAGAAGATTTTGCTTTATTGACAAAAAACAGAACTTCGCTACCAATTCCAGAAGGAGTTCAGTGTATTCATAAAGAAAATATTTTTATAGAAGAAGGCGCTAAATTAACTTTTGCCACGCTAAATGCGACTAATGGACCCATCTATATTGGTAAAAATGCAGAAATTATGGAAGGTTGCGTAGTTAGAGGACCCTTAGCCATGTGTGAAAATTCGGTTTTAAAATTATCTACGAAGATTTACGGGGCAACTACATTGGGCCCTTATTGTAAAGTAGGTGGAGAGGTAAATAATTCTGTTCTTATGGGCTATTCTAATAAAGGTCATGACGGTTTTTTAGGAAATTCTGTAATAGGCGAGTGGTGTAATTTAGGTGCAGATACCAATAACTCTAATCTAAAAAATAATTATGCAGAAGTAAAATTATGGGACTATGAAACCAAAAGATTTGTCAACACAGGATTACAATTTTGTGGTTTAATGATGGGAGATCATTCTAAATGTGGTATCAATACAATGTTTAATACAGGTTCAGTAATTGGAGTTTCTTCTAATATTTTTGGAAGTGGTTTTCCTAGAAATTTTGTTCCAAGTTTTAGTTGGGGTGGAGCATCAGGATTTACAGAATATAAAACCAACAAAGTTTTTGAAGTTGCAGATGTAGTTATGAAACGAAGAAATTTAACGTTTGATGCTATAGAGCAAAGAATTTTAGAGCATGTTTTTGAAGAAACAAAACAATATCGAAATTATTAATTAAAGTTTATATGTAAAAGCAGCCTTAAAAATAACTGCTTTTTTATTTCTAAAAATTATACTTTAATGAATTTTTTTTAGAAATGCGATCGTTTTTTTAAGATAAATTCATAGTATTTAGACAACAACGAATCTTATTTGGCATAACAATTGTCAATAAAATAATAGAAGTTTTTTTATTTATTCGTAAATAATTGATTTTCAGTGTATTTTTAATAAAATCATTGTTCTGAGTTGTATCTGTAATGAGTGTCAATGTCAGAATGACATATATAAAGCATATGAGTAAATCTAAAATAATAAAATTAGACAGTTTGTCTTTTCAGGAAATGATGAGTGAAGATTCAGAATTGATTCCCTTAATGACACCTGAAGATGAAGAAATTATAAATAAAGAAACTGTTCCTAAAGTTTTACCAATTTTACCCTTAAGAAATACAGTTTTATTTCCAGGAGTCGTAATTCCAATAACAGCTGGTAGGGATAAATCTATTCGGTTGATAAAAGATGCCAATAAAGGGAATAAAATTATTGGTGTTGTTGCTCAAAGAAACGAAGACGAAGAAATACCAACTTTAAAAGACATTCACACAACAGGAACTGTTGCTCAAATTTTAAGAGTTCTAAAAATGCCTGATGGTAATACTACTGTAATCATTCAAGGTAAAAAACGTTTTGAAATTAATGAGTTAGTGCAGTCAGAACCATATTTAAAAGCCTCTGTAAAAGAGGCTGTAGAAGATAGAGAGGTTGAAGACAAAAAAGAATTTGATGTAATAATAGATTCCATAAAAGAGCAAGCATTAGAGGTTATTAAAGAAAATCCAATGCTGCCTAGTGAAGCTTCCTTTGCAATAAAAAACATTCAGTCTAATTCCTTTTTAGTCAATTTTATTGCCTCAAATATGGACTTAAGTGTTATGCAAAAACAAGTTATTTTAGAAAAAGATAACTTAAAAGAACGTGCTTTACTTACCCTTAAAAATCTAAATAGAGAATTACAAAAATTACAATTACGAAATGATATTCAGTCTAAAACACGAGAGGATTTAGACCAACAACAACGTGAATATTATTTAAATCAGCAACTAAAAACCATACAAGAAGAGCTTGGTGGGGTTTCTAATGATCAAGAATTAGAAGAGATGCGTAAGCAAGCCAAAACTAAAAAATGGAACAAAGATGTTGCAAAAACGTTTGATAAAGAGCTAGCTCGATTAAAACGTATGAATCCTCAAGCTGCTGAGTATGGTGTTCAAAGAAGTTATTTAGAACTTATGTTAGAACTACCTTGGGGTATTTTTTCTGAGGATAAGTTTGATTTAAAGCATGCAACTAAAGTATTAGATAGAGATCACTTTGGTTTAGAAAAAGTAAAAGAGAGAATTATAGAGTATTTAGCGGTTTTAAAGTTAAGGAACGATATGAAATCTCCGATTATTTGTCTGTACGGTCCTCCAGGAGTTGGTAAAACTTCTCTAGGAAAATCTGTTGCAGAAGCTTTAGGAAGAAAGTATGTAAGAATGTCACTTGGTGGTTTAAGAGACGAAGCTGAAATTAGAGGGCATAGAAAAACTTATATTGGTGCTATGCCAGGAAGGTTGATTCAAAATTTAAAAAAGGCAGAAACATCCAACCCCGTTTTTGTACTGGATGAGATCGATAAATTAGGTCAAAGTCATCAAGGAGATCCTTCTTCTGCAATGTTAGAGGTTTTAGACCCTGAACAAAACACTACTTTTTATGATAATTATTTAGAAGTTGGTTATGATTTGTCTAAAGTACTTTTTATAGCAACAGCAAATAATTTAGGACAAATTCCTTGGGCATTAAGAGATCGAATGGAGATTGTAAATGTTACAGGGTATACCATAGAAGAAAAAGTAGAAATAGCCAAGAGACATTTATTACCAAAACAATTAAAAGAACACGGTCTAACCACCAACCACCTAAAATTAGGAAAAAAACAAATAGAACAAATCGTTGAAGGGTATACACGTGAATCTGGTGTAAGAGGTTTAGAAAAACAAGTTGCTAAAGTGGTGCGTTTTGCAGCAAAATCGATAGCTTTAGAAGAGTCCTATGAGATCAATCTTTCTTCAGATAAAATTGAAGAGATTTTAGGAACCCCAAGAAATAAAGGTAAATACGAAAATAATGATGTAGCAGGTGTAGTTACTGGCTTAGCATGGACCTCTGTTGGAGGAGACATTCTATTTATAGAGTCTATTCTATCAAAAGGAAAAGGAACCCTTTCAATTACAGGGAATTTGGGTACTGTTATGAAAGAATCTGCAACCATAGCATTACAATACATAAAGTCTAATGCAGAAGACTTTGGTATAGAACCAGAACTACTAGAAAAATACAACGTGCACATACACGTTCCTGAAGGGGCTACACCTAAAGATGGTCCTAGTGCAGGAATAACATTGTTAACCTCTTTAGTTTCTACTTATACACAAAGAAAAGTTAAGAACAAACTAGCCATGACTGGCGAAATTACCTTACGTGGAAAAGTATTACCTGTTGGCGGAATTAAAGAAAAAATTCTCGCTGCTAAAAGAGCAAATATTAAAGAAATTATTCTATGTGAAGACAATAGAAAAGATATTTTAGAAATAAAAGAAAGCTATTTAAAAGGGCTAACTTTTCATTATGTTACCGAAATGAAACAGGTATTAGACATTGCGCTTACAAAGCAAAAAGTAAAAAACGCTAAAAAATTAATTTAGTTTTAAAAGCCTCCAATTTGGAGGCTTTTTAATTTTTAACCTTTTATCATTTATTGTATTCTGCCATAGATCTAAGCGTTCTCAAAAACGTTTCTTCAACTATTCTCAAAATAATTTTACGATGGATTGTATAGTATTTTTCTCAAAATTAATTCCCAGTAAACGTGCTATAAAGTCACTTTCTGGGGAGTATGGTTTAGAGCAAGAATAGCATCTTATTCTTTAAACGTTGGCTGACTTTGCCAAATAACGTTAACAATTTTCCATTGATTATTAACTTTTGCTAGGTGAAATAAATCAATACCCCAAACTGCAGTCAATTTTGCAGATGCAGTCTTAGAATTAATATCAAAAATTTCAATTTCTTTAGGTGAATTTTCATCTGCCTGGTCAAAATCTGAGTTCCATCTCGCAGCCAATCTTACCAATTGCTGATGCGTCATTTCTAAATTATCGATGTAATTTTTTTTATCTGGATGGAAGTAATAACCAATTTTCCGCAAAGATTTATCTACACTCTTGTTAATTCTAGTAGAATCTACCAAATACAATGCCTCTACATAATCTAAAATTGCAGCTTCTATCTTTTCAAAATCTTTTTCATTGAATTTTTTTTCTACAAAAGTATTTTCTTTTTTATTAGAAACAACGCAAGAAGTTAAAACAAGATTAGAGATAATAAGTACGGAAAGTAAGCGTAGCTTTACCATAATATAAAAATTTAAAATAGAAATCTAAAGTTACTTAAAAATAATTATTCTTAAGAACCAGCAAAAGAAGTTCCAAAAATACCAACTGCCAATTCTATATAAAATAAAGCAAGTATAACTAAAAATATACATATAATTAGCATCTTGTTTTTATGTTTAAACATGGCTTTAAAAGTAAGTAACTACATTTTATTTAAAAAAAACTTTTGATTTTTCCCAATAAACATCCATTTCTGTTAAAGACATGTCAGATAAATTTTTACCTTCTTTTTTAGCAGCAGCCTCCAAATATTGAAATCTATTTATAAATTTTTTATTGGTTTTTTCTAAAGCATTTTCAGGATTCACATTTATGAAACGTGCATAGTTAATCATAGAAAATAGAACATCTCCAAATTCTTTTTCTATGTTTTCTGTGTTGCCAGCTTTAATTTCTTCATTTAGTTCAAAGAGTTCTTCTTGTACTTTCTGCCAAACTTGTTCTGGTTTTTCCCAATCAAAACCAACACCAGCAACTTTATCTTGTATCCGATTTGCTTTAACAACTGCTGGTAAACTTTTGGGAACTCCTTCTAAAACAGAATTTTTACCTTCTTTTAGTTTTAATTGTTCCCAATTTCGTTTTACATCATCTTCATTATTTACTTTAACGTCACCATAAATATGTGGATGTCTGTCTATTAATTTGTTTGAAATAGAATTGGCAACATCTGCGATATCAAAAGCTTTCTGCTCACTTCCAATTTTTGAATAAAAAACAATATGTAATAAAACATCACCCAATTCTTTCTTGATTTCTTCTAAATCATTGTCAAGGATTGCATCTGCTAATTCATAAGTTTCTTCTATGGTTAAGTGTCTAAGGCTCTCTAAAGTTTGTTTTTTATCCCAAGGACATTTTTCCCGCAAATCGTCCATGATATCCAATAGACGGTCAAATGCAGCAAGCTGTTCTTTTCTAGAATTCATTGTATAAAGGTTATCTTAATACTTTTTTAGAGGGCTATTTTTTTACTACTCTGCTTCTTCGGCACTAGCTTCTTCTTGCACTGCAGAAAAATCCATACCAGCATCTACTAAAATATTAAACCACTGGATTACTTTTTTTATGTTAGATGTATACACTCTTTCATCATCATAATTCGGCAAAACTCCTGAGAAAAATTCCGTTAATTTAGCACCACTCTCTTTGTGTGAAATTGCTTTCTCTCCGTTTGTTTTTTCAAAAATTGCCTTAAAGACACTTAATAAAGGTAAGTCTTCCTCATAAGTGTAAATTGCAATATTTTCTAATAAACTAACATTTTGAGTAGCGTTAATTGCAACTCTTTTAGTATCGTTTATACCTTGAACAATAATTGCATTTTTAGATTGAGATATTACTTGAAATAAGCCAGGTTTACCAGCTATTGAAATAATTTTACTAAATTCCATATAAATATTTTTTTGTCTAGAATCGACTTTATTTTTTCTTCTTTAAGTTCGGAAAACGCATTCTGTAATCTGCTCTAATTTTTCCTTTTGATATATTTTCCAATTTTCTTTTTATCAATCTTTTTTT
>CALKEB010000059.1 GCA_938084845.1 uncultured Polaribacter sp.
GAAATAAAATTTGAATATTTGTATAATTAACAAAGTAAATGAAATTTATTCAAAATCATCATCGTCATTTTTACAATTGCTCTCAAGCGATTTAGAAATGTATTGAATAAAATCAAGATATTTATAAACCTGTTTGAGCAAATCAAACAGGTTTTTTCAATTTAAAAACCAAATTTGCTCGAGCCAAATAAAATTAAAAAATGAGTAACTTAAGAATTGCAGTACAAAAATCAGGTAGATTAAATGAAGATTCTATGAGAATCTTAAAAGACATCGGAATAGCTATTGATAATGGAAAAGACCAGTTAAAAGCAGCTGCTAGAGATTTTCCTTTAGAAGTATTTTATCTAAGAAATGGAGACATTCCACAGTATTTAAGAGATGGAGTAGTAGATGCAGCCATTATTGGAGAAAATGTTTTAATAGAAAAAGGCAGCGACTTAGAATTTGTAGAACGATTGGGGTTTTCTAAATGTAAAGTTTCTATTGCAGTACCAAAAGATTCTAAAGCAAATTCTCTAAAAGATTTAAACGGCAAAAGAATTGCAACATCTTACCCAGAAACAGTTAAACATTTTTTGAATGCACAAGATATAGATGCCCAATTACACATCATTAATGGTTCTGTAGAGATTGCACCCAATATTGGCCTTGCAGATGGTATTTGCGATATTGTTTCTAGTGGAAGTACACTATTTAAAAATGGTTTAAAGGAAATAGAAGTACTTTTAAAATCGGAAGCAGTTTTAGCAGTTTCCCCACAAATTGATCAAGAAAGAAAACAAATTTTAGAAAAAATACAGTTTCGAATTCAGTCTGTTTTAAAAGCAAGAAACGCTAGGTATGTGCTTTTAAATGCACCTAATAACAAGCTAGATAAAATTTTAGAGGTATTACCAGGTATGAGAAGCCCAACTGTGTTGCCATTAGCAGAAGAAGGTTGGAGTTCAGTGCACACTGTTATTAGCAAGAATGATTTTTGGGAGATTATAGATGAGTTAAAAACGAACGGAGCAGAAGGTATTCTGGTATGCCCAATAGAAAAAATGGTACTTTAATTTTCAAAGAAAATTAAAGTAAGCTGAGCTAGTTTCAGCTTTTAAAATTAAATAAAGAAAGATAAAAAGGCCCTGAATTTAGTTCAGGGTGATTAACAAGTTAATCATGAAAGTTATTTTAAATCCTAAAAAAGAGACTTGGTCTAAAATCTTAGAAAGACCAACAAAAACTGTGGCTGCTATTGAAGCTACCGTTTCTAAAATTTTTAATGAAGTACAACAAACAGGTGATAAAGCCGTAAATACATACACCCAACAGTTTGATAAAGTTCAGTTAGCCTCTAATTTAGTTTCTAAAGAAGAAATAGAAAATGCAGCAAATAATGTTTCTGAAAGTTTAAAATCTGCTATTCATACTGCTTATAGTAATATTAGTAAGTTTCATGAGGCACATAAAACAAGTAAGGTTGTTGTAGAAACTACGAATGGTGTACAATGTTGGCAAGAAAAAAGGCCGATTCAAAAGGTAGGTTTATACATTCCAGGAGGTACTGCACCTCTTTTTTCGACAGTATTAATGTTGGCAATCCCTGCTCAAATTGCCGGTTGCAAAGAAATTGTATTGTGCTCACCTCCAAATTCAGAAGGTGAAATAAATCCGGCTATATTATATACCGCTAATTTATGTGGGGTAACAAAAATAATTAAAGTTGGAGGTATACAAGCTATTGCTGGGTTCACATTTGGAACTGAAAATATTCCACAAGTATATAAAATTTTTGGACCAGGAAATCAATATGTAACTGTGGCAAAACAATTGGCCACAAAATTTGGTGTAGCCATAGATATGCCTGCAGGCCCAAGCGAACTGTTAGTGGTTGCAGATGATGCAGCAAAAGCAAGTTTTGTAGCATCAGATTTATTAAGTCAGGCAGAACATGGGGTAGATTCTCAAGTGATATTAGTGTCTACATCAAAACAACTCATAGAGCGTGTTGAAGTTGAGCTACATTCCCAAATTGAACAGTTGTCTCGAAAAGATATTGCTAAAAAAGCGATTGCAAACTCAAAGTCTATTTTAGTTGCCAGTGATGAAATCGCTTTAGATTTAATAAATGATTATGGACCAGAACACTTTATAGTTTGTACCAAAGACAATACATATTACATTGATAATATTGCAAATGCAGGTTCTGTTTTTATTGGCAATTATACCCCAGAAAGCGCTGGAGATTATGCTTCAGGAACCAACCATACCTTACCAACAAACGGATTTTCTAAAGCGTATTCGGGGGTTAACTTAGATAGTTTTATGAAAAGTATTACGTTTCAAGAAATATCTAAAGAAGGAATTTTAAATATCGGTAATGCTATAGAAATTATGGCTGCAGCAGAAGGGTTAGATGCACACAAAAATGCGGTTACACTTCGTTTAAAAGATTTGCAATAATGAATGTTTTAGATTTAGTTAGAGAGAATATTAAAAATATCAAACCTTATTCATCAGCTAGAGATGAGTATAAAGATGCTACATCAGAAAGTATGATTTTCTTAGATGCTAATGAAAATCCTTTCGAAAATGGGGTAAATCGGTATCCAGATCCTCAGCAAAATGATGTCAAAGAAGTTTTATCAACTATAAAAAATGTTGGTAAAGAAAATATTTTATTAGGCAATGGGAGTGATGAAGTTTTAGACCTAATTTTCAGAGCCTTTTGTGAACCAAATCAAGATAACATCATCACATTACCACCAACGTATGGGATGTATAGTGTATTGGCAAATATCAACGCTATTACAAATACAGAAGTGTTATTGTCATCAGATTTTCAGCCTAAGATTCAACAAATTATAGAGGCTGCTACTAAAAACAGTAAAATTCTGTTTTTATGTTCGCCCAACAATCCTTCAGGAAATAGCTTTACCAAAGAAAATGTAGAAGAATTACTCACAAAGTTTAAGGGTATAGTGGTTATAGATGAAGCCTATATCGATTTTTCAGATCAACAAAGTTGGTTACAACGATTAGAAGAATTTCCAAACTTAATCATTACCCAAACACTTTCTAAAGCTTATGGTTTGGCAGGTATTCGCTTAGGAGTTTGTTATGCATCTAAAGAAATCATTGCTGTTTTAAATTCAATAAAACCACCTTATAACGTTAATGAACTTACGCAACAAAGAGCTTACGAACGTTTAAATAATAAGGATGAAGTAGCTGCAGAAATTAAAGCAATTAAAATTGAAAGAGAAAAATTAATACAGTCTTTAGAGCCTATAAATTTTGTAGATAAAATTTATCCTTCAGATTGTAATTTTGTGTTGGTTAAGTTAGATGATGCTACAAAAAGATACAATCAATTAATAGATTTGGGCATTGTAGTTAGAAATAGAACTACCCAACCTTTGTGCGAAAATTGTTTAAGATTTACAGTTGGAACTGAGGAAGAAAATGAGAAATTGATAAAAGCACTTTTATCAATTTCGAAATCCTGAACTTGATTCAGGAGGTAATGAATTTAAGTATTGAGCAATATTATTGTTATATTTTATCAAACAAAAACAGAACAGTATTATACATTGGATATACAGATAATTTAAACAGAAGAATTTCTCAGCATAAAAATGGTAATGGAGCATTATTTACTAAAAAGTATAATGCATTTGATTTAGTTTATTTTCAAATTTATTCAACGAAAAAGGAAGCTAAAAAAAGAGAAAAACAATTAAAAAAATGGAGAAGAGATTGGAAGTGGGATTTAATAAGAAAATTTAATCCAAATTTAAAAACGTTAGAAATATAATTTATAGACCCTAAAATCAAGTTTAGGGTTTGATTAACAAGTTAATCATGAAAAAAGTACTTTTTATAGATAGAGATGGAACTTTAGTAGTAGAACCACCTGTAGATTATCAATTAGACAGTTTAGAAAAACTAGAATTTTACCCAAAAGTATTTCAATATATGGCTAAAATTGCTAGCGAGTTAGATTTTGAATTGGTAATGGTGACCAATCAAGATGGTCTAGGAACAGCTTCATTTCCTGAAGATACATTTTGGCCTGCTCAGAATAAAATTATCTCAGCATTTGAGAAAGAGGGTGTTGTGTTTTCTGAAGTTTGCATTGATAAAACTTTTCCTCACGAAAATGCAGAAACTCGCAAACCTAGAACAGGTTTGTTAACCAACTATTTTTCTGAAGAGTATGATTTAGAACATTCTTTTGTTTTAGGAGATCGAATTACAGATATGGAACTGGCCAAGAATTTAGGGGCAAAAGGTATTTATTTATCAGAGAATCCAGATTTAGGGGCAGATGAAATTGAAAGCTCGAAGAAAGAAATTATAGATGCAATTGTTTTAACAAGCACAGATTGGGCAAAAATCTATGAATTTTTAAAATTGCAAGATCGTGTTGCAGAAATCACCAGAAATACCAATGAAACTAAAATTTATATCGAACTAAATTTAGACGGTTCAGGTAAAAATGATATTGATACTGGTTTAAAATTTTTCGATCATATGTTAGATCAAATTGGTAGGCATGGAAATATGGATTTAACCATAAAGGTTGATGGCGATTTAGAAGTAGATGAACATCACACCATAGAAGATACCATGATTGCTTTTGGGGAGTTGTTTAACAAAGCGCTAGGCAATAAATTGGGCATTGAAAGATATGGTTTTTGTTTGCCTATGGACGATTGTTTAGCACAAGTTGCTGTAGATTTTGGAGGTAGAAACTGGTTGGAATGGGATGCTGAATTTAAACGAGAAATGATTGGAGATATGCCCACAGAAATGTTTTATCATTTGTTTAAATCATTTACAGATGGAGCAAAATGCAATTTAAATATCAAAGCAGAAGGTGTAAATGAACATCATAAAATAGAAGGTATTTTTAAAGCTTTTGCTAAAGCTATGAAAATGGCTGTGAAAAGAGATGCTACTAAAATGTTTTTACCCTCTACAAAAGGAATGTTATAAAAATCCATTAGCCATTAGCTAATGGTTAAAAGCTAAAAACTTAATTATGAGACTAGTAATTATAGATTATGGTGCAGGTAACATTAAAAGCATTCAATTTGCTTTTAAAAGGTTAGGTGTAGACGCTGTTTTATCAAATAATATTCCTGAAATTACAACAGCAGATAAAATTATTTTTCCTGGAGTAGGAGAAGCAAGTTCAGCTATGCAAATGCTAAAGGAAAGTGGTTTAGATATAATAATACCTACTTTAACGCAACCTGTTTTAGGAATTTGCTTAGGTATGCAGTTAATGTGTAATTCCTCTGAAGAAGGCAATACCAAAGGATTAGGGATTTTTGATGTAGCCATTAAAAAATTCTCAAAACGTGTAAAAGTACCACAAATGGGTTGGAATGATATTTATAATTTAAAATCTGATTTATTCAAAGGTATAAAAGAAAGAGAATTCATGTATTTGGTGCACAGTTTTTATGCTGAAAATTGCAAGGAAGCTATAGCCACAACAGATTATGAAATAGAGTATGCATCTGCATTACAAAGAGATAATTTTTATGGGGTTCAATTTCACCCAGAGAAATCATCAAAAGCAGGTGAACAAATATTAAAGAACTTCTTAGAATTATAAAATGAGAATAATTCCAGCAATAGATATTATAGATGGTAAATGTGTTCGTTTAACAAAAGGCGATTACAATACTAAAAAAATATATAATGAGAATCCAATTGAGGTTGCCAAAGAATTTGAAGATTCTGGTATAGAGTATTTACATGTGGTCGATTTAGATGGAGCAAAGGCTAGTGAGATTATTAACTATAACGTATTAGAACAAATAGCGACAAAAACCAATTTAAAAATAGATTTTGGTGGGGGGTTAAAATCTGATAAAGATGTAGAGATTGCCTTTAATTCTGGTGCAAACCAAATTACAGGCGGTAGTATTGCTGTTAAAAACCCTACTATTTTTGAAAGTTGGATATCTAAATATGGTGCAGAAAAAATAATATTGGGTGCAGACTTTTATCCAGATACTTCAGGAGGAAAAATTGCAACCAATGGTTGGCAAGAAGAAAGTAGTTTAGAATTGATTTCGTTTATTACTGATTATCAGAAAAAAGGAATTCAGTATGTGATTTGTACAGATATTTCTAAAGACGGAATGTTACAAGGTCCGAGTTTTGAGGTTTATTCAGCGATTTTGTCTTCTGTAAACTCGTTACAACTTATTGCTTCTGGAGGTATTTCTACGTATGAAGAAATTCCAAGATTAGCAGAGAATGGTTGTGAAGGCGTAATTATTGGTAAAGCCATCTATGAAAATAAAATTAGTTTAAAACAATTGGAACAATTTATATTAAATCAATAATCGTAAGCTATTTGCGTTTAGCAATTTGCTAAACGTTAAAAGTAAAAAGCCATAATAATGTTAACAAAAAGAATTATTCCTTGTTTAGATATTAAAAACGGACGTACTGTAAAAGGGGTTAATTTCGTGAATTTAATTGATGCAGGAGATCCAATAGTATTGGCAAAACAATATGCAGATTTAGGTGCAGATGAACTAGTGTTTTTAGACATTGCTGCTACTTTAGAAAATAGGGGCACTACTTTAGACATGGTTTTAAAAGTAGCACAACAAGTTAATATTCCGTTTACAGTAGGTGGTGGAATTTCTTCTGTAGCGCATGTAAATGCATTGCTAAAATGTGGTGCAGACAAGGTTTCTATAAATTCATCTGCAGTAAAAAGGCCAGAATTAATAAATGAATTATCAGAAAAATTTGGTAGCCAATGTGTGGTGGTTGCCATAGATGCAAAACAAGTTGATGGGGAGTGGTTGGTTCATTTGGCTGGAGGTACAATTCCTACAGCTATTAATCTTTTTGATTGGGCTAAAGAAGTTGAACAACGTGGAGCAGGAGAAATTTTGTTTACCTCCATGAATCATGATGGTACCAAAGCAGGTTTTGCAAACAAAGCATTGGGAAAATTAGCAACTGAAGTAAACATACCAATTATCGCTTCTGGTGGTGCAGGATCTGTACAGCATTTTATAGACACGTTTGTAGAAGGAAAATCGGATGCTGCATTGGCTGCAAGTGTATTTCACTTTGGCGAAATTCCCATTCCAGACTTAAAGCAAGCGTTAAAAAATAATAATATTCCTATTCGATTATAATTATCAATTTAAAGACCGATGACAATAGATTTTAATAAAAATAATGATGGTTTAGTGCCAGCAATTATACAAGATGCCACAACAAAAAATGTGTTAATGTTAGGGTATATGAACAAAGAAGCCTTTGCTAAAACAAAAGAAACAAAGCAAATTACTTTTTTTAGCAGAACAAAAAATAGATTATGGACAAAAGGAGAAGAAAGTGGTAACGTATTGCATTTGGTTGCTATAAAGTTAGATTGTGATAACGATACACTATTAATTCAAGTAAATCCGAATGGACCTACTTGTCATAAAGGTTCTGATACCTGTTGGAATGAAGAAAATACGTCTAATTTCGGATTTTTATCAACCTTAGAGAATGTAATTAGCGAGAGAGTTGCCAACAAAGACACTAAAAAATCTTATGTGGCTAGTTTGTTTGAAAAAGGAATCAATAAAATTGCTCAGAAAGTAGGAGAGGAGGCTGTTGAAACGGTTATTGAAGCCATGGATAGCAATGATGAATTATTTTTATATGAATCTGCAGACCTACTTTTTCATTACTTAATGTTATTGCAAGCAAAAGGTTTTACGTTAAAAGATATTGAAGCAGAATTAATAAAGAGACAAAAGTAACGCTACTTCTCAAACTCAAAAAAAGAACCATACATTTTTAAATCTAAAACAGCTGAAAAAGAATACACTTTTAATAATTCTCTCTTTTATAGCCATATACATTATTTGGGGATCTACCTATCTTTTTAATAAGATTGCAGTAACTGCATTACCGCCATTTTTTTTAGCATCCATTCGTTTTTTTGTTGCAGGAGTAATCATGATGGGATTATCTCTAATTTTAAAACAGGAGGTAAAGATTTCTAAAAAACAATTATTAAATTCACTTATAGCGTCCTTTTTCTTTTTAATATACGGGAATGGTGTTTTTGTATGGGCGTTAAAATTTGTAGACAGTGGCTTTGGAGCTTTAATTGCATCTACCCAACCTTTATTTGTTCTTTTTATATTGCGATTCATGGATAGAAAGCCTTTTCAAAAAAAATCGATTATTGGTGTTTGCTTAGGGATGTTTGGGATGTATTTGTTAGTGAGTCAAAAAGAATTAATCACATCCAAAGATACTTTACTAGGTATT
The DNA here is from genome assembly GCA_938084845.1 of uncultured Polaribacter sp. Taxonomy (GTDB): domain Bacteria; phylum Bacteroidota; class Bacteroidia; order Flavobacteriales; family Flavobacteriaceae; genus Polaribacter. The sequence continues at coordinate 8,302 of CALKEB010000059.1, forward strand.
TTTATGATGCTATCTTGCGTATTAAGCTGGAGTTATGGTAGTGTTTTTGTTTCGAAAGCGAAACTTCCAAAAAGCTATATGGTAACTACAGGAGTTCAAATGATTTTTGCGGGTATTGTTCTTTCTCTTATGAGTTTAGGATTTGGAGAGCCTTGGTCTTCACCGTTAATTTGGTCAATAGAGGTAAAGGTTTCTATGATATTATTAATTGTTTTTGGAGGAATTATTGCATTTACTGCGTTTAACTTTTTATTAAAAAAAGTAAGTCCAGAAAAAGTAGCTACTTCAGCTTATGTAAACCCTGTTATCGCTTTATGCATGGGGTGGTATTTTTTAAATGAACAATTGTCTAACCAGTCAATAATTGCCTCTATAATTCTACTTACAGGAGTTTATTTTATAACATCAAGAAAAAGAAAATAGAAAATATTTTTTGTTTTTGTAATTTTATTTTATCTATATTTATGTATAACCCTAAAATAACCCCTTATGTTACACACAAATTTAACTGTACAAGAGCAGTCTGTACTAAGCGTAGTGCAAAACGAACACCTAACTAGTTATCAAATTTTAAATAAAGTAGAAAACGTTTCTATGATTTTATTTTTGTATAATATTTTAGATGAACTTAATCAGAAAGGTATCGTAAAAAGTTATAGAAAGCAAGATGCTAAGTATCATTACGCTGCATAATTTTTTGTTTTAAGCTGTATTTTTTAAATTAAGAATACAGCTTTTTTTTACTGTTTATTGCTTTGTTTATACAATTTACTATAAACATTTCCTAAGTTGTTTGTTTTCTGTTAGTTATTTTAATTAAAAATAACTAACATAAACACAACATTACTACATCATTATTAAAATATTAATTCTTTTTAAATTTTTTAAAAGTAAAAGAAAACACTTGCTATATATAAGATGTGTTAGTAAAATCGAAAATGTTTACAACTTGTATATTTTTTGTATATAAATTTTATAGATTTCATAAAATATAAACTAATATATTAGAGATTCTTAATTCTAAATATTTCATTATGAAAAAAATTACATTTTTAATTTTATTAATTACGGCGGGTTATCTTAATTCGCAAAATGGTCCAGTAGATTTTGAATCTGGTGGAATAGGGGACAGCTGGACATGGACTGTAGATCAAAATGATTCTAATCCTGCATTAGAAATTGTAGATAATCCAAAAACAAACGGAGCAAACACTTCTGCTAAAGTTGCCAAATTTACAGCAAAAGCTGCTGGAAACCCTTGGGCTTTAGTAATAAGTGAAGATATTGGTTCTTTTACATTTGACGAGAATAATAGCATCGTTAAACTAATGGTAAGAAAAGATATCGCAACAGATGTAGGTGTTAAATTTGAAGGAGCAGGTGGTGTTGCAAAAGAAGTTAAAGTTGCCAATTCAGTTATTAATGGAGATTGGGAAGAATTAACTTTTGACTTTAAAACAGAAATTGGAGTTACATATAATAAATTAGTTATTATTCCAGATTTCCTAGCAAGAAGCCAAGATAACATTGTTTATTTCGATAACTTAAGTTTTAGTGCACAACCTGAAGACACTGTAAATTATAATTTAGAGCCTATTGATTTTGAAGATGATGGTTTTGGGGCTAATTTTAGTTGGACTGTAGATCAAAATGATTCTAACCCAGCACTAGAAATTGTAGATAACCCAAAAACAGACGGAGCAAATACTTCTGCTAAAGTTGCCAAATTTACAGCAAAAGCTGCAGGAAATCCATGGGCACTAGTAATAAGTGATGACATTGGTTCTTTTACTTTTGATGATACAAATAGTATTGTTAAAATAATGGTTAGAAAAGATGTAGCAACGGATGTTGGTATAAAATTTGAAGGAGCAGGTGGTGCTGCGAAAGAAATTAAAGTTGCCAATTCTGTTACTAATGGAGATTGGGAAGAATTAACTTTTGACTTTAAAGAAGTAATAGGAGTTACGTATAATAAATTAGTTATTATACCAGATTTCTTAGCGAGAAGCCAAGATAATATTGTTTACTTTGATAACTTAACTTTTAATGCACAACCAGATGACAATACTGGTAGTGATACATCTAACCTTGTTACAGTAGATGAAACAAAGGAATGGAAAGGGTATATGTCTGTTACAAATCCAAGTGGTGCAAATGATGGTTTTGCAGATTTTTGGGAATTTGATAAACTGAAATCTTCATTTAATTCAGGTAATATTGTTTTGCAGCCTAACTTTAGTACATATTCTGCTGCTTTAACACAAGATAATGCTGCAAGAGCTTATTGGACAAATTCATCAGATGGTGGAGTTACTGCTGGTCCTTTAGGAGCTAAAATGATGCAAGCCACTAGTTTTGTAGAGCCTGGAGCAACATTTAACGGAAAAGACTTAACGTTTCAAGGAACAATAAATGCAAACACATTAAGTTCTGACTATACAGCAAAGTTTTTTATTAAAGCATTAGATCCAAGCAATGGGTATAGTGATGTATTTAATGGTGAGAAAATTATGGACTTACCAGCAAGTGGTGATTTTTCTGTGTCAGCAACAGCTGATGAATTAGCTACAGGTTTAATTATTCAGTATGGTTTTGAAATTATAGGCTTAAATGCAAATCCAGATGATGAATCTGCCTTAGGAAGTGTTATCATAGAACCGAATGCAACATTAAGTACAGAAACAATTCAGCAAGTTTTTGTAAATGCGTACCCAAACCCAACTAAATCTAATTGGACAATTCATACTGGTAATGCACAAGTAGAAGCAATTGAAGTTTTTAATTTATTAGGTAAAAAAGTATTTGTACCAACTACTATCAATACTAAAACTACAATACATTCGTCTAATTTAAGTTCAGGTATATATTTGGCAAAAATTAAAACTGATAAAGGACAAACTACAATAAAGTTAATTAAAGAGTAATTAGTACTTTATTTAAAGTCTAAAAGGATGATTGTTGAAACAATCATCCTTTTTTTTTCTAAAAAATCTAATCTTGAATGTTTTTAAAATATTTTTTTCGAAACCAAAAAGATACTTTTACCAATAAAATCAATGCAGGTACTTCAACTAAGGGGCCAATAACTCCTGCAAAAGCTTGACCTGAATTCAATCCAAATACAGCAATCGCTACAGCAATAGCCAATTCAAAGTTGTTTCCTGCAGCTGTAAAGGCTACAGAGGCAGTTTTGTCATAAGAGGCACCAGAAGCTTTTGTAAAAAAAAATCCAATGATAAACATTAAACTAAAGTAAATAAGCAAAGGAATTGCTATAATTACAACATCCATAGGGATTTGAACAATTAACTCTCCCTTTAAAGAAAACATTACAATAATGGTAAATAATAAAGCAATTAAAGTTAATGGTGATATTGTTGGAATAAATTTATGCGTATACCAATCATAGCCTTTTAGTTGAATTAAAATAGCTCTACTTACAATACCTAAAACAAATGGTATGCCTAAATAGATTGCTACACTTTCTGCAATAGTTGCTATTGAGATTGGTACAATTGCACCTTGAAAACCAAAATAGGGAGGAAGTACAGTAATGAATATATAAGCATAAAAACTATAAGCAAATACTTGAAAAATACTGTTAAGTGCTACTAAGCCAGCACCATACTCTGAACTACCTTCTGCTAAATCATTCCAAACTAAGACCATAGCAATACATCTAGCTAAACCAATTAGTATTAAACCAACCATATATTCTGGATAGTCTCTTAAGAATAGTAATGCAAGAGAAAACATTAAAATAGGGCCAATTACCCAATTTAAAAGCAGTGAAATAGACAGTATTTTGGTGTTTTTAAACACTTTAGGTAACAAACTATAATTCACCTTAGCTAAGGGTGGATACATCATTAAAATTAAGCCAATGGCAATCGGAATATTGGTGGTTCCTTTATTAAAATTATTGATGATCGAAGGAAAAGAAGGGATAAAATACCCCAAACAAATACCTATGGCCATCGCTATGAAAATCCATAGTGTCAAGTTTTTATTTAAAAAATCTAATTTTTTCATGTGATTATAGTGTATAGTACTTTCAATAGAATTAATTAAATACTAGTCAATAAATATTAAATCTTATGAAAAGCCAGTTTTTATAAAATGTTTAATTGCAATATTACGATGTAATACATACTGATAATATTTCTAAATATTAAATTAAGGTTAACTTCTTAGTTATTTTTATACATTTTAGAATTATGGATTACAAATCTTACAAATTAATTAGCCGTAATTTCTTTTTATATAATTGTTTACGATATAGACTTAAAGCTTTTATATCTACAATTATGTTTTAATATCCTTAAAAACGGAAATACAAAAATTATTATTCATATGAACTATAATGTTCTGCATTATGTTACTTTGCTTTGGTAAAAAGCTTTATAAAACAACAATCTTCTTTATTTTTTTCTTTCTAAAATCTTCTTAAAAAAATGTAATGGAATACGCTTTTTACGAAATGACGATAGGAGAGTAGTGAAATGTGTATGGAATGGGATTATTATCTAGTTTGTACTATAATTAACTGTAAGTGTTCCGTTTACAAGCCTATTCTCATTATCAATACCACAAAAAACACCAGATTGCGTAGCATTTACATGCTTTAAGTAATAGGTTTTAAAATAAATATTTAGGCGCTCTATTGCTATAATACCAGATAAATTAAATCTTAAATTTATAACAGAACCTTTATTAATGAGCTCTATTCTATCATTTTCTATATACACATTATCGGTTAATGTTATAATCTTGTAATTGTTTGATAAAATCTTAAATTTAAGAGATTCGCTTAAATTCTTATTTAACTGGAATTTCAGTTCATAAGTACCAGGTATTTTACCATAGATTGAAGAAAATGGGCTTTTTTCGGATAGCTCTAAATAATGCTTTGGTGTTGAGTTCTTATTTACAATTCTTTTATTCCTTATTTCTTGTGCTATGTATGGTGGAATAATGTTGTCTTTAGTTTTTTCTTCCATATCTTCCTTATTGTCACATTTTTCAAGAATAGCACGTCCAGCTACAGGATTACTGTATTCATCAAAATTACAATAAGTTCCTACTAAATATTTTAAAGATGGAGATGCCTGATGACCTACATAATAAATTTCACTTGCGCCATCAATATAACGTCCACTAGAAAGCGTTTTTGTTTTAATATAAATGGTATCGCCTTGTTTTACAACTGTTCCTTGACTATAATGTTTTCCATAAGTACCATCGTCTAATGGATAAAGAAATATATGTTGAATTTTTTTCCAGTTATGAGTGATTATGGTTTGTCCTTTTAATATAATTTCACCCTCTCCAAAATAATAGTTGATATAATAATAGGTGGCATCTTGATTATCTTCCTGAATTAGAGCACGTTGATTTTTATTTTCTTGATCAGAAATATTATGCTCTTTAAAAAAATCATTAAAACTCTCATATCCAATATAAAGTAAGAGTATCGATTTATAATACTCATTTAATTTAACAAAAAACTTTCCTTTTTCAATATCTCTAGATTTATCATAAAGGTATTTACCGTTAATAAACTGTGTTCCTATACTTTCAAAATCTGCTTTTAAATTAGGTTTGCTTTCATCAAAACTACCATAACCATAGAACTGAAATGTTTTTGGAAGCTTTTTTATTTTATGCTTGCTTAAAAACTTATTTTGAACTTGTACTAAAACAATTTTAAAATATTCGGCTGTTAGTTTAATTGATCCAGATCTGTGATTCATAAATTCCTAAAATTTATATAAAATTATTAAAAATATTTTTAATAATTAAAATTAATAAGAATTAATATTTTTGAATGTAAATTTATTTTGAAATAATAAACTAAACGAAAGATCATGAAAAAATCAATCTTAATCATTTTTCTTCTAACCAGTTCTTTCATCTTCGCACAAACTACTATAAGTGGTATTGTAACAGATGAAAAGGGAGAGACAATTCCTGGAGTTAATATCATTGAAAAAGGTACTACAAATGGAGTAATTTCAGATTTTAATGGAAATTATGAAATTACAGTATCTTCAGATACTGCTACTTTAGAAGTCTCTTTTATAGGATTTGAAAAAAAAGAAGTAAGTGTAATTGGTAAAACTCGAATTAATATTACATTAAAAGAATCAGCGGAATTTCTTGATGAAGTTGTAGTCCGTGGATTTACTGGAGTAATAGGTAAGTCTAGGAAACGTGTAGAATCTATTCAATCTACACCAGAATCGGTTACTGCATTAAATTCAGAAGGCATAGAAAACGCTGGTATAACAGATATTAGTTCTTTTGCTACTTTGGTTCCAAACTTAAAATTTAACTCTGCACAGGCTGTAGGTTTAAATTTTATAACGGTTAGAGGTATTCCACAAGTTAGAGGTGGAGATGCTCCAATGGCTTTTGTAATTGATGGTGTTACCATTCCAGATCCAAGTTTATTAAGTCAAGAATTATACGATTTGGCTTTGGTTGAAGTTGTTAAAGGACCTCAAGGTGCATTGTATGGTAAAAATGCAATAGGTGGTGCAGTAAATATTTATACAAAAGAACCAACAAATAAAATGTCTAATCGCATTAAGTTTGGTTTTGGAAACGGAGGTAATTTACAAACTCAATTTGTATCTTCTGGTGCAATTTCAAAAGATAAAGTCTTTTATCGTTTTTCTGCGCAATACAAAAGTTTTGATGGTTTATTAACCAATGACTTTCTAAATAAAAAAGTTGATTTTTCTGAAGATGTTAATATTAGAGGTCAAATTAAAGCAAGAATATCAGATAAATTTACAGTTTCAGCAACCTTTCAACATTTTAATATTGAAGGTGGTGCAACTTATTATTCGGTAAATCCAACTGGTACTACTGGAGGTTTTCCTGGAGGTGTTTTAGACCCAAACCCATCAGATGGAAATAATGTTATTGATGCTGATGTTCTTGGAAAATCAGATATGAAAAATAATTATGGAAACTTTAAAATGGATTATAATTTTAAGGGAGTTAAACTACAGAGTATTACCTCTTTTAATAATGTAGAACGCTCAACACTAGGTGATTTAGATTTTATTAGTTTAGATGGATTAACGCAAGGTGAAGAGATACAAACAAAAACTTTTAACCAAGAATTAAGATTAAATAATACTAATAAAGATACAAAATTCGATTGGAGTTTAGGTGGTTTTTATCAAAGTATTAAAAAAGATGTTTATCAAAACGGAACAACTGGAATTGATTTTGGTGGTGCACCAGATCTATATGATACTGCAAATTATATAAATGAAACAAAAACCATTGCTTTATTTGGTTTTGCAGATTATAAATTAACGGATAAATTAACTTTTTCTGCTGGTTTTAGATATGACATTGATAAATTTACTCAAGATGATGCTTTATTTGTTACTAATTCTGAAAGAGATAATAATGAATTTCAACCTAAAGTTTCATTATCATATAAAGTATCAGATAAAGTATTATTCTATGCAAATTATGGTAGAGGATATAGAAATGGAGGATATAATGCAGATTTAACAGATCTTTTTAATAGAGAGTTTGATGATGAAACATCAGATAATTATGAATTAGGTTTTAAAACAACGTCTTGGAATGACCGTTTAATTTTTAATGGATCAATTTTTAGTTCAAGGTTAACGAATCAACAACAATACATTTTAGATCTTACTACATTTATTGCAGGAGTTTATAATTATGATGAAACTAAAGTTTTTGGTTTTGAATTTGAATCTCGTGCAAGGTTAACTAATTATTTAGATGTTTTTGCAAACTTCGGATTATCTAATGCTGAAATTGTAGAAGGCGGTTCAGCTGGTGGTGCGAATGGTACTACAACTAATAATTCAAGTTATAACGGAAAAAAAACACCTTTTGTACCTGCAAGTACTTTTGCAATTGGTTTAGAATCTTCGTTTAACCTTACTAATAATGTGAAATTTAATGCTTTTTTAAATCTTGACACAACAGGGAAAACACATTATCATGAAAGTAATTTAGATAAACACACTACAGCTTCTTATTCTTTATTAGATGCTAGAATAGGGTTTGCTTATAAAAATTGGAAATTTGATATTTGGGGTAAAAATTTAACAGATAAGCAGTATTATCAAGAATTTTCACCAGGAGAATTTGTTGGTAGTCCAGATGATGTAGCTTGGAGAGGAAGACCTCTATCTATTGGAACAGCTATAACATTGAAGTTTTAATTATTAAGAACATTATTTTTGAATTAATTGATTTTTTTTAAAAAAGGGAACACTAATAAGTTCCCTTTTTTTAACACATAAAGTTTATGACAAAAGCACAGCAAATATTGACTTCGGAGTTTTCGGAAACTCTTATAAAAAGAATGTTTCAGGTTAAAAAAGGAGAAACTGTTGCCATTACAATAGATTTAGGCTCAAAACGAGAAATTGTTGAAGCTTTGGCAAAAGCAACACAAGACGTTGGTGGAATTCCATTGCTAATGTGGATTTCAAAGGCAGAAAAAGATAGTCAAGCAGGAATGAAAGATTGGCCTGTAGAGGCTTTAACTGCAGCGCTTTGCAAAGCAGATGTTTGGATTGAAGCAAATTCAGTGGTTTTACTGTATTCCGATATTTGGGAAACTGCTATGAAAGACAATAAAAAGCTACGCTACCTAATTATAGCAGATAGTTCTATAGAATCTTTACACAGAGTTTTTACAGGATATGAAATAGGTACACTTAAAAACTTACTAAGCAAGGTCAAAGATATGGCTATGACTTCAAAAAAAGTACGTATTACAAGTAAAAATGGTACAGATGTGTCCTATAATATTGATTTAAATTATACTTTTGATTATGATGATGGCGATTTTTCGAAACCAAAATTCGGAACTGCACCAGGCTTTGTTAATATTGTGCCAAAGTTAGATAGTATGAATGGTGTTATTATATTTGACCATTTACAACATACTGATAATAACACTCCAATAAAATTTATCATGAAAAATGGTAAAATTACAGAAGTTAGTGGAGGAAAAGCAGCAGAAAAATTCAAATCATATTTAACCTCTTTTAATGATGAAAATATGTACAAAATTTCGCATAATATGCTTGGTTTAAACCCTAAAGTTAGAGACTTAACTTACGAACTTGTTGAAGACGAAAGAATTTGGGGAGGTGTTGATTTTGGTTTTGGGCATACAAGTGTAATGGATATGCCACCTTTTGGACAAGAAGCAGTATCACATTTTGATGGTGTTGTAAAAAATACAAGTATTTATTTTGACCATAAACAAATTACAAATAATGGAGTAGTTTGTCACGAAGATTTAAAACCATTAGCAGAAAAGCTTATTAAATAAAATAGATGTCTAAAGAACAGAATCAATACGCAACAACAAAGGTACAATCAAAAGACTTTGTGTCTGGTTGGGTTGTAGCATTAATTATTGCAAGTACAGGATTGTCGGTTTCTACACTGTTTTTAGGTTCAGAAATAGCATTAAATTTAGGTTTTAAAAAAGCACTAATAGCATTTGGTATTTCTACTTTAGTGTTAACCTTAATGTGTATGGCAACCACTTTAATTGGTAATCGTTCTCGATTATCAACGTACATGATTCTGCATTTTAGTTTTGGAGAATATGGTGCTAAAATTGTGAATTTTATCTTTGGTGTAACTTTAGTAGGTTGGTTTGCTGTAGCATTAGAGCTTTTAGCAATAGCAATGTTCGATACTACAGAAAACGCTTTCAACTTTTCTGTTTCAACAGAAGTTATCATTATTGTAACCAGTATTTTTATAACCTATACAACAGTATATGGTGTACGTAGTATTGAAAAAGTTGCCAATATCGCTATTCCTGTTTTAACAGCTTTTTTGGGTTACGTATTTTACCTATCAATTAAAGATTTAGAAAGTATATCTGTACTTTTTGATTATGTGCCTAAAGAAAATGATATGACACTTTTTAGTGCAACGTCTATTTTAGTTGGTGCAGCCATTTTATTCCCAGTGTTAATGGCAGATTTTTCTAGATTTATAAAAACAGACAAACAAAGTTTATTAGCTGTACTTGGCCTAACCATTGGTACACCTTTGGCATATTTTCTTAGTGCAGTACCATCCATTCAAACGGGTGAAGTGGATATTATTAAAATAATGGAACAGTATAATTTGGTAATTCCTGCTTTTATATTACTGTTTATAGCTACTTGGAGTACCAATGCTTCCAATTTATATTCCGCAAGTTTAACATTTACGACAATCAACAAAAAATGGACTTTTAAAAAGGTTGTTATTGCTTCAAGTATATTTGGTACTATATTAGCCTTATTAGGATTTGCTACTTATCTTTTTGGCTTTCTTGAATTCTTAGGAATACTAGCACCTTCAATTTCTTCAATCTACTTCATTCATTTCTTTTGGATTAAAAAGCAGAAATATAATCTAGATGAAATAAATAAATGGGAACTTCCAGCTTTAATCAGTTGGGTATTAAGCTCCGTAATTACAATTTTCACATATTTAGAAGTCTTTGAGTTAACTAGAGCTTATTTTGTGGATTCATTTCTTCTTGGTGCTGTTATTTATTTATTTTTTATGTGGAAAAAAATGTTTAAATAAAACTATGACATCTACTAAGATCTAATATAATTTTGGCAAAACAATAGGAGAGAGGAGCGTAATATTTTAGGGAACTAGCGATCAGATTATTAAGTTTATCAATTATAATATATATCTGAAAATAATCTTAATAAGTCCGAATCTATCCTAAAATATAGGGAAACGAACCGTAATTGTTTCCAAAATTATATGTGTGTCTTGATTTTTTTGTTTCTTTTTTCATCAAGAAAAAAAAGAAAAAAAAGAAAATAATGAAAAATTTAAAAGTTAGAATGTTTAATTTCTATTTTACATAACGTTAAAAGTACTAGACAAAAGAAACTTTAATAATAGTTCCTAATAGAACAAGTGCATAGAATTTTATTTTTTTAAAATTTATGCTCTTATGGCAAATTGACGAGAATGTTATTGGAAAAAAATTATAGCACAATTTTAATTGATATTACAAATTTTGAAGAATTCTAATAATTAGCTTTTGTGCGTTGGTAAGTGTTGGAAAATTGTGTTTAAAAAAATTACTTCGTTAGCATAATTATTTTTAATAAAACAATCGAGCCTTTTTGGCAAGAGGCAATTTAACATAACGTCAAATTATAGTTACAAATGATTTAACGCTGCGAAGCGTACCGATTCTTGTTTAATGACCCAAGTTCCAATTATTGTGATGAAAACGTATGCTACTGGGATATTTTACATAATATCATTATAGCTTACAAATGAGATACTTTGATATAAACAACATAAATGAACATTTGTATTATAATTTATATTATGTAAAATAGAAAAATTAAATCTAATTCCTATTAAAAAAGAGATTGAGTTAAAACATTACTAAAGAAAATGCCTTTATATTTGAAATCTAATTAGAATTGATAAAAAGTATGATTATTTACGAAGATGAATATATTCTTGGTGTTTCTAAACCTAATAATATGTTGGTACACCATGCATATCATTCTAGAAATGTTTCTGATGAGTCATCATTACTCGAACAGGTTTTATTGCATACAGGTTTAAAAGTGTATCCAATTCATCGATTGGATAGAAAAACATCAGGAATCATTTTATTGGCAAAACAAAAAGAATTTGTTTCTAAATTCCAAGATCTATTTACAGAAAAAAAAATCAAAAAACGCTATTATGGCGTGGTTCGTGGTTTTTCAGCTCTAAACCAAACAATTACGACTCCTGTAAAAGGTAGAGACGCAAAAATTCATAAAGAAGCATGGACTGATTTAAAAACTTTAGAAAATATTACTTTAGATATACCTGTAAAACCCTATGATACAAGCAGGTACAGTTTGGTAGAGATGTATCCAAAAACGGGTAGAATGCATCAACTAAGAATACACACAAATAAAATTAGCCATCCGCTTATTGGAGATTCAAAATATGGAGACAAAAATCATGACATCATGTTTAAAGATAATTTTGGTTTCCAAAACTTATTTCTTCATGCAGGGAAACTAGAGTTTATTCATCCTTTTACTTTAGATGAAATGATATTAATTGCCCCTTTTCCAAAAGATTGGAATTTGCTTTTTGAAAAATTTTCATGGAAAAATCCGTTACAATAAATAGAAATTACTGTTCTATTGATGCTGCTTGAAATCCAATTAAATCACTAGCCTCAAATGTTGGCGATATTTCTATTGGATTACAACATACCTCACAATCTTCTATATATGTTTGTTGGCGTACACTACTGTCTAAAATCATAGAAATTTCTTCCCAACAATACGGACATTGAAAAAAATGCTCTTGCTCCATTCCTAGTCAATTACTTTTAGAATTAATTTTCCGTGTTTGTTTCCTGAAAATAGCCTGTCATAGGTTTCTTGAAAGTTTTCTATGCCTTCGTAAATATCTTCTTTTGATTTTAACTTCCCTTCTTTACGCCAAGCTCCCATTTGTTTTCCTGCTTCTCCAAATTTTTTGGAATAATCCATAACAACCATACCCTGCATTGTAGATCTAGTTACCAATAAAGATAAATAATTGCTAGGGCCATTTATTTTTGTTTTGTTATTGTACTGAGATATCGCTCCACAAACAACAACTCTTGCATGCATTCTTAATTTACTTAATGCAGCATCTAAAATTTTACCGCCAACATTATCAAAAAAGACATCTACGCCAGTAGGACACTTCTTTTTTAAAGCTGTATAGATGTTTTCGGTTTTGTAATTTATAACATCGTCAAAACCTAACTCATTAATTAGGTAATCGCATTTTTCTTTTGTTCCTGCTATACCAATAACCTTACATCCTTTAATTTTTGCAATTTGACCTACTGTACTTCCAACTGCTCCTGCAGCTCCAGAAATTAAGACAATATCTCCTTCTTTTATTTTTCCAACTTCTAAAATCCCGAAATAAGCAGTCATTCCAGGCATTCCAAATAAACCAACATGCACTGGCATATTTTTAATATCAGTATCTACTTTGTACCACCCTTCTCCATCTGTAATGACATATTGCTGGACTCCTCCCCAACTTGTAACGATATCTCCAATATCAAATTTTGGGTTACCATTATTTTTAATTACAATACCTATAGAACCAGCTCGCATAACAGCATCAATTTCTATGGGAGATATGTATGATTTTGTATCGTTCATCCAACCACGCATGGCAGGATCTAGTGAAACATAATGTTGTTGAATTAAAATTTCTCCTTCACTCAATTGAGGTAATGTATTAGATTGTAATTCCCAAGTACTCTGATCAGGATACCCAGAAGGACGTTTTTTAAAAATAATTTGTTTGTTGTTCATTTATGTTTCTTGTTTTATATGCTATAAATTTAACTAATAATTATAGATCTCTAAAATAACATCTGTTAATTTTGACTTAGCTAAATATTGATTTTCCAAGTCTTTTTGAAAAGGTATAGGTGTATCTAAACTTCCAACTCTTTTTACTGGAGCATCTAAATAGTGAAAACAATTGTCAGTAATTAGAGCAACAATATCACTTGCAATACCTCCAAACAGAGAATCTTCTTGAACTACAATTACTTTGGCTGTTTTTTGGACTGAAGCATAAATAGTTGCTGTATCTAAAGGGTGTAATGTTCTTAAATCGATAACATCTGCTTTAATTTCTGAGTGATCTTTTAAAGTTTCTAAAACCCAATGAACGGCTGCACCATAAGCAATAATTGTCATATCATTACCTGAATTTAGCAATCTTGCTTTTCCAATTTCTATGGTATAACTATTTACAGGAACATCTTGATAAACAGACCTGTATAGCGCTTTGTGTTCAAAAAATAAGATAGGATTTGGATCTTCTATTGCACTTGTTAGAAGTCCTTTTGCATCTTCTGGAAAAGCAGGATAAATTACTTTTAAACCTGGCACTTTTGTAAACCAAGCTTCATTGGTCTGTGAATGAAATGGGCCAGCCCCTACTCCTGCTCCACATGGCATCCTAATAACTACATCTGCATGTTGAGACCATCGATAATGAGACTTTGCAAGTAAATTAACAATAGGATTAAAACCAGATGATACAAAATCTGAAAATTGCATTTCAACAATAGCCTTCATTCCATTTACGACCAAACCATAAGCCGTTGAAACGATAGCGGATTCACAAATAGGTGTATTTCTTACTCTATCTTTTCCAAAGCGATCTAAAAAACCTTCTGTAATTTTAAACACTCCACCATACGAGGCGATATCTTGTCCCATAATTACAAGATGATCGTGTTTTTCCATTCCGTCCATTAAAGCCTTAGAAATAGCATCAACAAATCGGATATTTTCTTTAGTTTCTGAGGCCTTACTATTTTTAACTTCATAGTTTTTAAAAACATCATTGATCTCATTTTCTAAAACAGGTTTTATCTTTTCTTCTGAAAAAGCAAGTTCTAAATGCGTATTAATCTCTAATTGTATTTCTGCATGCAGTTGCTCTTTGTATTTTTCTTCTAAAATATTTTTTTCTATTAGAAATTTTTCGAAATTCTTTATGGGATCTTTTGATTTCCAGAATTTTAATAGATGATTTGGTACATATTTTGTTCCACTTGCTTCTTCATGGCCACGCATTCTAAATGTTTTAAATTCAATTAAAACTGGTCTTGGGTTTTTACGAACACTTTTAGCAATTTCAGTAACTTTAGTATATACTTCAATAATATTATTACCCGCTATAATATGGCTTTCCATTCCATAACCAATCCCTTTATCTGCAATATGTTTGCAGTTATACTGTTCATTAGTTGGTGTAGATAGTCCGTACCCATTATTTTCAACACAAAATAATACAGGCAAATTCCATACAGAGGCAATATTTAAAGCTTCGTGAAAATCTCCTTCGCTGGTTCCTCCTTCCCCTGAAAAAACAGCACATACTTTATTGTTTTTCTTTAATAGATTACCTAAAGCTATACCGTCTGCAACTCCCAATTGTGGTCCTAAATGAGAAATCATTCCAATAATATGATGCGCTTGTGACCCAAAATGAAAACTTCGATCTCTCCCTTTTGTAAATCCATTCATTTTTCCTTGCCATTGAGAAAATAAACGATACAATGGAATTCCTCTTGTTGTAAAGACACCAAGATTTCTATGCATAGGTAAAATATATTCGTCTTTATCTAAAGCAGCAGTTACTCCAACTGCAATCGCTTCTTGACCAATCCCTGAAAACCACTTAGAAATTTTACCTTGCCTTAATAGAATTAACATTTTTTCTTCTACCAAACGCGGTCTTAATAATAATTGGTATAAATTTAATAAAGTGGAATTATTTAGCTTTTTATTTGAATTATAATCAATTTTCATAGCAAATTACTATTAATATATAACACAAACATAAAGAAAGGAATTAGTATTGCATAAAAAAACCTTATCAAATTGATAAGGTTTATAGTGCTAATTATTTTTATAGATTACAATTCAGCAAATATTGCATGCATCATTCTTTTTTTATCATTAATGCTCTCCTCTAATGCAATCATTGTTTCAGTTCTGTTTACCCCAGGAACATCATCTATTTTATAAATGATGTCTTTAGCATCATTTGTTCCTTTAGCTCTTACTTTACAGAAAATATTATATTTACCTGCAGTTACATAAGCTACAGTTACATTTGGTATTGCTCTAAGTTTTTCAATCACATTTTGAGTCATAGAGGTTTTCTCTAAGTATACACCAACATGAGCTATAAATGAATACCCCATTTTTTCATAATTTAAGGTTAGTGTAGAGCCTTGTATAATACCTTCATCTTCCATCTTTTTTACACGAACATGAATGGTTCCTGCAGAAACTAATAATTGTTTTGCAATATCAGTGAATGGTGTTCTTGCATTTTCAATTAGAATATCTAAAATTTGATGGTCTATTTCGTCTAAGATAAACTTTTTCATTTTTTATGTTTTATTCAATTTATTTAGCAAAAATATAAATTTAATTTAATATAAGTCAATAAAAAGTGAGAAATATTTAATTACTTTTTGATTTCGAAAACGATTTCGTGATGTCCAACCTTTCCAGAAACGTCCAAATCGTCTATTTTAACCAATTTTGATACCAATTGTTGCTTAATAATTTCGTCTACATATTGATACCCAATATCCTCTTTATCTGTAAACCTATGAATAACGTCTAAGAAAAGTTGATCGTTATTAGGGATTAAAAAATAATCTTTATAGGTTTTAAAAGTAGATGTAATTGAGATATGATAAAGACCTTGTAAAATACTATAAAATGTATAGGCTCTTGTTTTTTCTCTATGGTAATCTTTTTGGTAATGCCCAGATTCAATTAAAATGGTATTGTAGCCAAGCTTTTGAAAATTGTCTCCTGTTGCAGTTGGGTAAAACTCATCTGTATACCTGCCAACAAAATTTGGAATCATTTTTTGTAATAATGCATTCATGCTTACAATAACATTCATGGTTGCTATTCGTCCTGTTGTAATTGCTCTTGTAGGCTCTTCTGAAGGCGCTAGAAAAGATATTGTTGCTGTATTTCGGGTACCTTCTACATTAAATATTGTTCTTTGGTCATGCAGATTAAAGCAAAAAGAGGGATTAAATTCTTCTAGAAGATGTCTTAAGAGTTTACTTTCTTTAGCAACTCTATCTACTGCATCTCTGTTTAAATCAATTCCATTCGCATTTACCCTAGTGTAAAGTTCAGCACCATCTGGGTTTAATATAGGAACAAAAACAAGTGTACATTCTTTGATTATTGTTTGAATAATGGCTTCATTACTGTTTGTAAAGCAATTGAAAAGATCAAATATGGCTCTTGTGCCCGTACTTTCATTTCCATGCATTTGAGACCAGAGTAGTATTTTTTTAGGACCATTTCCAATGGTAAACGAGTAAATTGCTCTATGCTGTTCAGAAGTTCCAATAGTACGAATTGTAAATTTCTTTTCGTGCTTTTTAAATAAGGGAAGTATGTCATTAAGCGTAATCCATTTTCCAAATAGGGTTTCCTCTTTTTGATTTTGATAGAGTTGTTTAATAGTACTGACTTCTAAAGCTTCCAATCTTATTTTTTTAGAATTACAAAATTACAATTTTGAAAATAAGCACACAACTGTTATTTTACAAATGTAAATTACAAAAACGCTGTTTAAAATTACATTTGTAAATAGTTTTATTGTTGAAAAATTTGATTCATAATTTTTAGCTATAATTCGTTGTTATAAAAAATTATTTTACTTAAAATCAATAATTTAATACCACTCAGTTAAATTTTTAATTTAATAATTTGGGTGAAATTTAAAATGATTTATTTATACAATTGTATAATCTTTCATTTTAAATTACATTTGTTTAAAATTAATGATTTACAATGCTAAACAACATAGAGTTTACAAATCGAATTCAAAAAATAATGGAATACCATAAACTTTCTGCATCTTCATTTGCAGATAAAGTAGGTGTACAACGTTCTAGTATTTCACACTTGTTATCTGGTAGAAATAAACCAAGTTTAGATTTTGTACTGAAGGTTACTTCTGTTTTTAATGACGTAGAGCTTCAATGGCTGTTAAATGGAAAAGGGAGGTATCCCAATCATGCAGCGGATGCTACTACTCCACTTTCTAGAGACTTAAATCTACCTAATGCGAAAACAATGAAAAGAATTGTTGTGTTTTATACCGATGGTACTTTTGAGGAATTTAAAAAATAATTAGACAAAAAAAATCCAGCAAATTTGCTGGATTTTCGATGTTCTATTTTAGATTGGTTTTACTGGTTTCCAAGTATTATTGGTAAACCGTCTTTACCAGAGCCAATAACAATAACTTTACTGTTTGGAGATTTAGACAACTCTAACGTTGCATCTATACCTTTTTCTTGTAATATTTTATTTGTTAAAGAAGCACTTAAAATTTTATTTGCTACAGCTTTACCTTCTGCATCAATTTTTTGTCTTTCTGCTTCTTTCTTAGCTTTTGCTAATCGGAACTCATATTCTAATGATTCTTGCTCTTGCTTAAGTTTTGTTTCAATTGCAGTTCTAATGGTTGTTGGTAATTTTACATCTTCTACCAAAACTCTTTTTACGGTTAAAAACTGTCCTTTTAAAACCAATCGTACTTCATCTAAAATTTCTTGCTCTATAACATCTCTCTTACTAGAATACAATTGCTCTGGGGTATAACGCCCTACAACACTTCTTGCTGCAGCATTAACTGCAGGATCTAATAATTCTCTTTCATAATCTTCTCCTTTTGTTTTTATTAAAGATCCTAGATTTTGGAATTCTGGTTCATACCAAATTGTTCCATTTACTTTTACTTCTAAACCATTTACAGAAAGTACATTCATTTCATCAGAAATAGATTGTTGACGCACTTTTCTTATAATCATTCTATTCCAAGGAGCAACAATATGAAACCCCTCCCCATAGGTTTTTTCAGTATTAATACCATTTCCTAACGTTTCAAATATTACACCACCTTCTCCAGGTCCTATTGTAACTGTTGATTTAGAAAAAAGAATAAAAACCCCTATTAAAATCAAGATGATAAAAACACCTCCTTTTGGAAAATTAAATTCCATTTGATTATTCGCCATTTTATATATTTTTTAAATTTTATCAAATTTACGATATATAACGCTCAAAGCCAATTGTTATAAAGTTATATTTTTCCGTGATATTTTCGGATTAACCATTCGATACTTAATAATGCTAAAATTATATATACTAAAGATTTCCAATTAATCAATTTGTCTTTTATTTTTATTTCTTTTTGAATGGTGTAATAAGATTCATTTTTTAATAGAAACTCACTTAAATCAGTTATTTGATCTTTGTAAAAAAGCTTTCCTTTGGATGAAAAAGCTAGTTTTTTTAGTTTTTTATGGTTAGCACTTGTAAATTGTTGTTCAATTTCAAATTTAGTTATTTCAAAATTTCCAGATTTTTTAATATTCTGATTGATTTCTTTTATTTCATAACTATAATTACCAGCCTCTAAATTTTCTAAAATTAATTCATAAGTATTATTTTTTAGGGTAAAAGGAACACTTATTACCTGTTTTGTTTTATTATTTGTAAGCGTAATTTCTAAATCTGCTCTATTATCAAATAAATAATTTTCATCTGTAAAAAAAGCATTAACAACCACAGAAGAGTTTAATGCATAGCTGTCTTTAATAGCAACTGACAATCTTTCACGTTGTTGTTGATTTGCTAAATATTGAAAAATAGCACTCATAAACTGATCAAAGTCATTAAAAGAAGCTGTTTGTAAAAAACTTGCTGCTCTCCATTTCCATAACCCCTCTCCTAATAAAAACCCTTTTTTATGACCATTTATAGCTGTAAATGCTAGTAAAGGTTGTTTTGTTGAGATATTATTAATTTGTTGATATAGAAGCATATTGGGATTGCCATTTATAACAACTTCACCAAATTTATCTTGTAATGGCGAAAAATTACTAAAATTTAGCTCTTTTTGAGTAAAAGGAAGAAAGTTAGGATTAAAGATAGGCGCATAATATTCAATCTCTGAAATTACATTTTTCTGAATACCGAGTTGTTTTTGATTAATAATACTCCAATCAGTTTGAGACCCACTAATCATTAAAAAATTAATTTTTTTAGTAGAAATTTCCTCTAATATTGAAGAAAATTTAAGAGTTGGTTGGTATAAAATCACCAACTGAAAATCTGCTAAGTTTATTTGTGGTTCACTACTATTTATAATTTTTAATGTTCTTTTTTGATTGCTTTCAATCGCTTTTTTAAGAACACCAATATCTGGATGTGTGATACTGGTTAGTAATGCTATTTTTTGTTGCTCATTAATAACCTCTAGTCGAAAACTTTTATTGTTGTTAGAAACGTTTTTCTCATTTTTTAGTTTTCCTATGGTAACTTTATAGTTATGAATCCCAACCTCCTTTGCTAGCAGCTTAGTATTAAGAATAAATGATTTTTTTTTCTTAGAGAAAGAAACCATTTTTTTAAATATTGTTTTACCTTTATTTTGGATGGTAATAGGAAGTATTACAGAAGTTAACCCTTCATAATTTAAAATAATTTCTACAGGGAAAGAGTTGTTTAAAAAACTATATTTATTAACATTTATCTTAGAAATGCTTACATCTTCATAGTGTGTTGTGTCGCTAATAACTATTGGGTAAATTGGTAATCTTGATTTTATATATTCATAATCTTTTCCAATAGTTTGATTGCCGTCTGTAATTAAAAGTACAGGAGCAATCTTATTTTTATGAAGGGCGTTTATTTGTTCAACAGCTTTAGAAATATTGGTATTTACTTCATTAAAAGTATTATTTTCTAAACTTTTTAATTGGGTGCCAAAATTATATTTTTGAATAGAAAATTTTTGATTTAATGCTTTGTTATTGTCAAGTGATGCTAAGATATCTTGAACGGTTGTCTTCTCTTTTGCATATGCTACTGAAGAAGAGTTATCGATAAGAACAGAGAGTATTGGTTGTTCATCACTAAATTTTGTTCGATCTACAGTAGGATTGCTGATAATAATACACAGTAAAAAAAAACTTAAAAAGCGTAAAACAAAAAGAAAACGATCTATTTTATGGGGGCGTTTTACTGAATAGAAATAGTGGAAATAAGAAAGTACTCCACTTATTATAAAGCCAATGGCTATAAGTATATAAGATTCTATTGTCAAAATTATAATTTAAGTGAAAGATATGCATATCACTTCAAAAAAAAAACCTGCAACATTAAAATTCACAGGTTTTTATTTTTTTAATAATACATGTTATAGATTCATCGATATGTAATGGTATTTAAGATCTTGCTTCATATAACTTCCTAAAATACCCTTGTTTTTTAAATCGTCTAGAATACTGTATAAAACTAAAATTAAAGAAATACTTTTTATTTTCTTTAATAGTTGACTACTTGTTAGATGTTCTTTCTGCAAAGCCTCTAAAACTAGTTTTTGTTCTGATGATAATCTTTTTGTTTTCATAGTAGATCTTATTTATACCCTAAATGTACAAATAGACTTAGTTTCTACTCTATTATTACGACAATAATTATGATTTTATCATTTATATGTTAAAAGGAAACGATAAACTATGTTAACATTCCACCACCTACAGATAATGTTTGTCCAGTAATATAAGAACTCATCTCTGAAGCAAGGAAAACACACGCGTTTGCAATATCTTGTGGCTTACCTCCTCTTTTTAATGGAATACTATCTCTCCAACTTTGTACAGTTGCTTCATCTAATTTATCGGTCATTTCAGTCTCTATAAAGCCAGGTGCAATTACATTACTTCTTACATTCCTTGAACCTAATTCTAAAGCAACAGATTTAGAAAAGC
>CALKEB010000060.1 GCA_938084845.1 uncultured Polaribacter sp.
GATGAAGCTTATGATAGAGCAACCTCTGTATATTTAGTAGATAGGGTTGTACCTATGTTACCTGAAATGTTAAGTAATGGTGTTTGTTCATTAAGACCAAATGAAGAGAAATTAACTTTTTCTGCTGTATTCGAAATTAATAAGAAAGCTCAAATTAAAAAACAATGGTTTGGAAGAACTGTTACTTATTCAGACCAACGATTTACTTATGAAGAAGCACAATATATTATAGAAAATTGTAAACTATCAGATGATTTACAACCTTTTACAATACCAGAAAATATTTCTATTACAAATAACACTTATGAAGTAAAAGCAGATGTTGTAGAAGCAACTTTACAATTAGATAGATTGGCTAAAATTCTTCGTAAAAAAAGAATGAAACAAGGTGCCATTTCTTTTGATAGAGTAGAGGTTAAATTCAATTTAGATGAAGAAGCAAATCCTGTAGGTGTTTTCTTTAAAAGTTCTAAAGATGCTAATAAATTAATTGAAGAGTTTATGCTATTAGCTAATAGAAAAGTAGCAGAATATATTGGTAGTAGACAAGGTAGACCTTCTAACAAAACATTTATTTACAGGGTTCATGATGAGCCAGATGTGGAAAAATTAGCATCTTTACAAAATATCATTAGTAAATTTGGATATAAGATTAATACAGAAACTAAAGAATCCACATCAGAATCTTTAAATCAGTTATTAAACGAAGTGCAAGGAAAAGCAGAATCTAACATGATTGAGACTTTAGCTATAAGATCTATGTCTAAAGCAGTGTATACTACACATAATATTGGTCATTATGGTTTGGCTTTCAATTATTACAGTCATTTTACATCACCTATTAGACGTTATCCAGATGTAATGACACATAGATTATTACAACATTATTTAGATGGTGGAGAAAGTCCTAAATCTGATCTTTATGAAGAACGATGTAAACATTCTTCTAAAAGAGAAGAATTAGCTTCTAAAGCAGAAAGGTCTTCTATTAAGTATATGCAAGTAAAATACATGCAAGATCATAAAGATGAAGTTTTTGAGGGTGTAATTACAGGTGTTACTGAATGGGGTATATATGTTGAGATTACTAAAAATAAATGTGAAGGAATGGTTAGAATTAGAGATATAAAAAGTGATTATTATATTTTTGATGAAGAACAATATGCTATCGTTGGGCAGTCTACAAAACATATGTATCAGTTAGGAGATGACGTTAAAGTACAAGTGAAAAAGACAGATTTAGAACGCAAACATTTAGATTTTAACTTAATAGAAAATTAGCTAATTATATAATATTTTAAAAGTATTGTACAATAATTTATTATAATAGAATGTTTATAATTTATATATTGCTATAAAAAAATAAAAATGAAAAATTACATTATTTTAATCTTCATATCTATTACGTTACCTATATTTTCACAAGCTACTATTTCAAAAAACCTTGGTGATTATTCTATATTAAAAGTATACAATGGTATTGAATTAGAATTAATAAATTCTTCTGAATCAAAACTAGAGATTACAGGGAAAAAATCAGAAAAGGTTACAGTAAAAAATATAAATAACACATTAAAAATAGCGTTACCTTTTTCTATAAATCCGTCTAATAATAGTGCAGATGGAGAAGTCTTAGTAAAATTATATTATAATAACGAAATAGCAGTAATTGATGCTAACGAAGGCGCAACGATTACCGGAAAAAAATTATCGCAAGAGACTTTAGAAGTTAATGCTCAAGAGAGAGCTTTAATTAATTTAGTTTTAGAATGTAAACATTTAGAAGTTAGAGCCTCATCTGGTGGAATTATAAAATTAAAAGGTACCACAAAAAACCAAGATGTTAATGTAGATTTATACGGAATTTATAATGGTTATGATTTACAAGTTTCTGCGAATACTGTTGTAAAATCAGGTACTGGTGCAAAAGCAGAAATTTCTGCAGGAGAAACCTTAAAAGCTAAAGTTAGCTTTGGAGGTTCTATTTTTTACAAAGGAAATCCAGAGGTTTTAAAAGATAAAAAAGTAGTAGGAGGTATTATTCAAAAAAGAGATTAATAAAATCCTTTTTGTATCTTTGTAGTATAAATTTAATAAAATCATGAGCTTATTTACTTTTTTAGCAATTCCAGGAGGATACTCAATAATTTTAATTGTAGTTGTTGTTTTATTACTTTTTGGAGGTAAAAAAATTCCTGAATTAATGAAAGGTTTAGGAGGAGGTATTAAGGAGTTTAAAAAAGCTTCTAAAGACGATAAAGAGGAAAAATTAGAAGAAAATAACTAATTCTTTCGAATAAAATTAAAAAGCTCAATGGATTTTCTATTGAGTTTTTTAATTTTTATTACTTATTTAATTTCTTTGGTTTTGCATTTTTCATGGCTTCACCAATTTGATTGCTCGCTGTAAAACTTGCAACCATATCATTTAACATTTGACTTCCTGCTTGTGGTGAGTTTGGTAATAAAATTAGATTACTATTTGTTTCTTGTCCTATAGATTGTAAAGTATCATAGTGTTGTGTTACAACAATTAAAGCTGAAGCTTCTTGACTGTTAATACCCACTTTATTTAATACCTCTACAGACTCTTCTAAACCACGTGCAATTTCTCTTCTTTGATCCGCAATTCCTTGCCCTTGTAAACGTTTACTCTCTGCTTCTGCTTTTGCGCGTTCTACAATTAAAATACGTTGTGCGTCTCCTTCAAATTGCGCTGCAGTTTTTTCTCTATCTGCTGCATTAATTCTATTCATTGCTGCTTTTACTTGTGCATCAGGGTCTATATCTGTCACTAAAGTTTTAATAATATCAAAACCATAATCAGACATGTATTCTTTTAATTCTCTTTTTACAGCTATTGCAATATCGTCTTTTTTAACAAAAACGTCATCTAATTTCATTTTTGGAACTTCTGCTCTTACAACATCAAATACAAACGATGTAATTTGATCATGAGGATAATCTAACTTATAAAAAGCATCATAAACTTTTTCTCTAATAACCATGTATTGTACAGAAACTTTTAGTTTCACAAATACATCATCTAACGTTTTAGTTTCAATAATTACATCTAATTGCTGAATTTTTAAACTTACTCTTCCTGCTACCTTATCTACTAAAGGAATTTTTAATTGTAAACCAGATTGTCTAATAGAATGAAACCTTCCAAAACGCTCTATTATTGCAGCGGTTTGTTGCTTCACTAAAAAGAAAGAAGCAAATAAAATTAGTAATAAAAAAGCAATTACAATACTAAATATAGGATTCATGGTTTTTAAATTAAGTGGTTAATAATCATTCAAGTAAATATACTATTTTTAATAGCAATCACAGGACGCTATTATTTTTAAATTGTTACATTTTTAAATGGAAGCAAAAAAAAACTGAATAATTTATATTCAGTTTTCTTATTTATTCTTCTTTAGAATCTTCCTTAGGAAATACTTTATACATCTTTCGATTATATTTTACCCATTTTTTATACTCTTTCTCTGATAAAATATTTTTGATAGCAGCATCAAATTTTCGGTCTTTTACTTTTAAAGCTTCAGAAATAGGCGTAAGACTTTCTACCATTTTTTTCTGAACTTTAGTTCGATTAGAAAAATCTCTTGTTTCTCTTGCTTTCTTTTGAAAGTTTTCCATCATCTCTTTAGTGCTTCTTAATGTAAAACTATTGATTCTTCTAATTTCTTTAATTTCTTTGTTGTAATTTGTTATTAATTTAGAGAATTGTACCCCTTTAGTAGAAGAGGTTTTTACATTTATTTTTTTTGCTGCTTTTTTAATATCATAAATGACAATCCCTAAGTATTTTTCAACCTGAAAATTAGGTTCAGGTGCCTTTCTTGGATTCTGAACCATTTGTCTTTGACGACCATTTCTCATTCCACCTCTGTTTAGCTGACTTTGAGCTAAAAAGTTTGTTAATAACGTAACTATTAAAAGATATTTTTTCATTGTGATAATTTTTCGATTGCGTTTTCTATTCTATGTATCGTTTCTTCTTTGCCAATCATTGCAATAATATCAAATAAATGGGGTCCTGCCAACTTACCAACTAAACTTAAACGTAAAGGTTGCATTACTTTACCAAAACCAATTTCCTTGCTAGAAATCCATTCTTTAATAATTTTTTCTGTGTTTTCAGAAGAAAAACCTTCAATATCATCAATTATAGAATTTAATTCACGCATTAATTCAGAGGTGCCTTCTTTCCAGTTTTTCTTGCTTGCTTTAGCATCATACTCTGTAGGTGTTTGAAAGAAAAAATGAGATAATTCCCAAAAATCGGATACAAACACAGCTCTTTCCTTAATAACAGCAACTACTTTTTGTACATAATTTACATCTTTAGTAATACCTTTTTTAGCTAATATAGCTGTATATAGAGTAGTAAGCTCAGTATTATCTTTTTGTTGCATGTACTGTTGTTGAAACCACTTTGTTTTATCAGGATTAAATTTAGCTCCAGATTTACTTACTCTCTTTAAATCGAATTCTTGTATTAATTCTTCTAAAGAAAATAACTCTTTTTCAGTTCCAGGGTTCCAACCTAAGAAAGCTAGCATATTTACCACAGTTTCAGAAAAATAACCATCTTCTTTATAACCACGTGAAACTTCATTTGTTTTTTCATTAGTATAAGCTAATGGAAAAACAGGAAAACCTAGTTTATCACCATCTCTTTTACTTAATTTACCCTTACCTACTGGTTTTAAAATTAATGGTAAATGTGCAAATTTTGGAGCTTGCCAATCAAAAGCTCTGTACAGAAGCACGTGTAAAGCCATAGAGGGCAGCCATTCTTCACCCCGTATCACATGGCTTATTTCCATTAAATGATCATCTACGATATTAGCCAAATGATAGGTTGGCATTCCATCACTTTTAAATAAAATTTTATCGTCTAATGTATTAGTATCAATAGTTATTTTTCCACGAATCTCGTCAACCATTTTCAACGTTTCATCTTGTGGACTTTTAAAACGGATTACGTAATTCTCTCCAGAATTTATTTTTTCTTGTACAACTTCATCAGACAAAACCAAAGAATTTACCAAACGCCCTTTTTCACGATTGTGCCAATTGTAAATAAAGGTTTTACCTTCTTCTTCATGTTCTTTTCTGTGTGCGTCTAATTGTTCTGAAGTATCAAAAGCATAATAAGCCCAACCTTTTTCGAGAAGAATATCTGCATATTTCTTATACAAATGTTTACGTTCAGATTGTCTGTAAGGCCCAAGTTTTTCGTTTTTATTGATGCCTTCATCATAAGGAATATTACACCAATTTAAGGCATCAATAATATATTGTTCTGCATTGGCAACATAACGCGTTTGATCTGTATCTTCAATTCTTAAAACAAAAGTTCCGTTATTTTTTTTGGCAAAAAGGTAGTTATACAAAGCGGTTCTTACACCTCCAATATGTAAAGGTCCTGTAGGGCTTGGGGCAAAACGAACACGAACATTAGATTCCATTTTTTCTAAATTTTAATGGCGCAAAGATAGTTTTTATTAGAGAGAAGAGAAATTAGAGCTAAGAAAAAAGACGACCTTTTTAGAGGTTTTAGTATTTTTAACTGATGAAAATGAAAAGACATTGTGATTTATGCGATCATCAAACATTTAACTTAAAAAAGGGAAGTATTTGTGGAGCTACAAAAAGAAAACCTGATTTTAATGGAACATGTGTAAGAATTGAGTTTAACAATAGCTTAAAAGAACAATTAGAAGAACTTCATATAAATCTTGAAGATCAGATTATTATGAAAAAGAAGTTTGATTCAAGCTTAATATTGAACCCGGTTTTTGGTCTTATTGTTGTTGCAATGGGATATTATTTGTGGAAATATATTCTTAATAAAGGCTTTATTGCTTTTATACCTGCAAGTATAATTGCTATAGGTTTATATATAATTAGGAATCCTTTTACTCAAAAAAAGATAATTAAAAATGAAATTTCTATTATTGAAGGTGAAATAAATGAAATTAAAAATGTCTTAAA
>CALKEB010000061.1 GCA_938084845.1 uncultured Polaribacter sp.
AACACTTTAAAAGCATTTTTAGGACAAATAAAAATCAATAATGTTGCAAATAATAAATTAAGTATTTTATGGAAATTTAAAGATTCTAGTGCCAATTTAGAAGCCAATTTAGAAACATTTATTTTTTCTATTTCCTATGAACAAGATAATGAAAAGGTGAAGTTAAATTTTTAATTTCATCAAAAATTTAAACCACTACATCAATCCACTTTTATTAAACGTAGAAGAAGAGAAACTAATGAAGATTAAAGTCTTTAGATAGTCGTATTTTATCTAACACAAGAGTCTAGCACGTATAACACAAAAAAAATTATATATTTGTAAATACTTGAAAATGAACCGATAAGAATATGTGAATTTAGGTGGTAAGGAGTGTTATGAGCCCGACGAGCTACCTACTGCTCTATCCCGCGATTTTGACTATAAACATACTACACAAAGTAAGTATGAACCAAACTTTATTTTAATTATTTTTTAATCCCTAAAAATAAAATGGGTGCCTAAAACTAATTACCTTTGTATTATGATACATAAAGCGGGTTTTGTAAATATTATTGGAAATCCTAACGTAGGGAAATCTACCTTGATGAATGCGTTAGTTGGCGAAAAACTATCAATTATAACGCCTAAAGCGCAAACCACAAGGCATCGTATTTTAGGAATAGTAAGTCATGAAGAATACCAAATTATATTTTCTGATACTCCAGGAATTATAAACCCTGCTTATGAATTACAAGCCTCTATGATGGATTTTGTAAAATCTGCTTTCGAAGATGCAGATGTACTTATTTACATGGTAGAAGTTGGCGAAACCGCTTTAAAAAGTGAAGCCTTTTTTAATAAAATTATAAACAGTAAAATTCCTGTAATACTTCTGTTAAATAAAATTGACAAATCAAATAAAGAAGAAGTAGATGAAAAAATAGCTTATTGGCGAAATAAAGTCCCTAACTCATTTGTTTACGTAATTTCTGCTCTAGAAAAATTTAATGTAGAGGCTGTTTTTTATAAAATTATAGAACTGTTACCAGAAAGCCCTCCCTTTTATCCTAAAGACCAACTTACCGATAAAAATGAACGCTTTTTTGTGAATGAAAAAATTAGGGAAAAAATTTTAACCCACTATAAAAAAGAGATTCCGTATTCAGTTGAAGTAGAAACCGAAAGTTTTATAGAAGAAGACAACATTGTTAAAATTAGATCTATAATTATGGTAGAACGCGAAACGCAAAAAGGAATTATTATTGGGCATAAAGGAACAGCCATTAAACGTGTTGGTGCAGAAGCCCGAAAAGATTTAGAACGTTTTTTTCAAAAGAAAGTATTTATAGAACTCTATGTTAAAGTGAATAAAAACTGGAGAAGTGATAAAAATCAACTAAAACGATTTGGCTATCAGCAATAAAGAAGCGTTTTTAAGGCAAAATACACCCTATTTTTTTATCTACTACGCATTACTTCTGCTTAGCGTTGTGTAAAACCTTGTAATTGTTTGGCATTAAAAAGAGGCTTAAAAGTCTTTTGTTTAATTGTACCTTTGCAAAAAATTTTAAAAGTAAAATGAATAGTATTATAGCCATTGTAGGGAGACCAAATGTTGGAAAATCAACATTATTTAACAGGTTGGTTCAAAGAAGAGAAGCTATTGTAGATTCAGTAAGCGGAGTTACTAGAGACAGGCATTATGGAAAATCGGACTGGAATGGAAAAGAATTTTCGGTAATTGATACAGGAGGTTATGCCATAGGTTCTGATGATATTTTTGAAGAAGAAATTAGAAAACAAGTTAAATTAGCAATTGACGAAGCAGATTTAATTGTTTTTGTGGTAGATGTTGAAGATGGTATTACACCTATGGATGCTGAGGTTGCAAAGCTTTTAAGAAAGGTTAAAAAACCAATTTTTACTGCAGTTAATAAAGTTGATAACGCAATGCGTGATGCAGATGCCGTTGAATTTTACAATCTAGGCTTAGGAGACTACCATACAATTTCGTCTATAAACGGAAGTGGTACAGGTGAATTACTAGATGCAATAGCAGAAAAAATTCCTGCTCCAGAAGAAGTAGATTTAGACAAAAAAGAATTACCGAGATTTGCAGTAGTTGGTAGACCAAATGCAGGAAAATCCTCATTTATTAATGCCTTAATTGGCGAAGACAGAAATATTGTAACCAATATAGCTGGAACTACCAGAGACTCTATAGATACCAAATACAATAGATTTGGTTTTGATTTTAACTTGGTAGATACTGCTGGAATTCGTAAAAAATCTAGAGTAAAAGAGGATTTAGAATTCTACTCTGTAATGCGAGCGGTAAGGTCTATTGAATATTCTGACGTTATTATATTAGTTATAGATGCTACTCGTGGTTTTGAAGGTCAAGATCAAAATATATTTTGGCTGGCTGAAAAAAATAGAAAAGGGGTCGTTATTTTAATCAATAAATGGGATTTGGTAGAAAAAGAAACCAATACCATGCGTGATTACGAAGCTAAGGTTAAAGAACAAATTGCTCCTTTTACAGATGTGCCCATTGTGTTTATTTCTGCATTAACCAAACAGCGTTTGTTTAAAGCCATTGAAACTGCTGTAGAAATTTTTGAAAACAGAAAAAACAGAATACCAACAAGTAAGTTTAATGATGTAATGTTAGAGGTGGTTAAAAACTACCCACCACCAGCAATTAAAGGGAAGTTTGTTAAGATCAAATACTGTATGCAATTACCAACACAAACCCCTCAATTTGCATTTTTCTGTAATTTACCTCAGTATGTTAGAGATCCTTACAGACGTTTTGTAGAAAATAAATTACGTGAGATTTACAATTTTTCTGGTGTGCCCATAACCATTTATTTTAGACAAAAATAAATTTCATTTCGCTTGGAATTTTTAACACCTCTTCAAAACCATTTAACCAAAATGTGTTTTTTTGAGGATTACACCCCTATAAAATTCTTTACAATTAAAGATTATTTTGCTTTTTAACCTCTTCATTTTATCGTAAATTTATAGAAGTTAATTCTATGCTTAAATCCCTTTACAATTGTAATTTTTTAAGTGTTTAAACGACTATTTTTAAAAAACATTTTAAAGGAAACTAATTTATATGCTTACTTGGAAAGATATTATACATTTTGCGACCAAAGGAAACCCAACTCCAGAGAAAAGAGTTGAAAAACCTGAGTCTTATTGGAAAGAAATTTTAACTGCAGAACAATTTAGAATAACACGCTTAAAAGGGACAGAAAGACCTCACACAGGCGAATTATGTTCTACTTATGATAAAGGTCAATACAATTGCATATGTTGCAATACCCCTCTTTTTGATTCTACCATAAAATACGAATCGAGTTCAGGTTGGCCTAGTTTTACACAGCCTATTCAAGAAAATGCAATTCAGTATGTAAAAGACACCACATTTGGAATGGTTAGAGTAGAAGTGTTGTGCAATACTTGCGATGCACATTTGGGGCATATTTTTCCTGATGGACCAGAACCAAGTGGTTTGCGTTATTGCATCAATTCTGAATCTATGAAATTAGAAAAAAACAATGAGTAAAGATCTTAGAATGGCCACCCTTGGTGGTGGATGTTTTTGGTGCACAGAAGCCGTTTTTATGGAAGTTAAAGGGGTAGAAAAAGTAGTATCTGGTTATGCAGGTGGTACAGCACCAGGCAAACCTACTTACAGAGAAATTTGTTCTGGCTTAACTGGTCATGCAGAAGTAATTCAAATTACTTACGACGCCAATGTAATTTCGTTTCAAGATATTTTAGTCATTTTTATGACTACACATGACCCTACAACATTAAACAGACAAGGTGCTGATAGAGGTACGCAATACAGATCTGTTATTTTTTACCATGATGAAAATCAGCAAAAAATTGCGGAGGAAGTTTTAAAGCAATTACAAGTTTATTTTAATGATAAAATAGTAACAGAACTTAGTCCTTTGCAAATATTTTATGAAGCAGAGCAAGAACATCAAGATTTTTATAAAAACAACCAAGGGTATGGGTATTGCACTTATGTCATAGACCCAAAATTAGCCAAGCTTAGAGAATTACACGCAGATAAACTAGCATGAAATTAAACCTAGAACATACTTTTTTAAATGAATTGCCTGCAGATGGAATACTAGAAAATACTAGAAGACAAGTTTCAGAGGCTGTCTATTCTTTTGTAACTCCAAAAAAAACAAAACAGCCAGAAATGATTCACGTTTCGCAAAACATGGCTGATGAATTGGGCGTTACAGAAGAAGATACCAAAACTACTTTATTTAAAAATGTATTTACAGGTAATGATGTGTATCCAAATACAAAACCTTATGCCATGTGCTATGGAGGGCATCAGTTTGGGAATTGGGCAGGTCAACTCGGGGATGGTAGAGCTATTAATTTATTTGAAGTGGCCCATCAAAACAAAAATTGGAAAGTTCAATTAAAAGGTGCTGGTGGAACTCCTTATTCTAGAACTGCAGACGGTTTAGCCGTTTTACGTTCGTCTATTAGAGAATATTTATGCGCAGAAGCCATGTATCATTTAGGAGTACCAACAACCAGATCTTTGTCTTTGGCTTTGTCTGGAGATGATGTTTTAAGAGATGTGATGTATGATGGAAATCCTGCTTATGAGAAAGGAGCAATTGTTTCTAGAATAGCACCATCATTTTTACGCTTTGGAAATTTCGAAATATTTGCCTCAAGAAATGACATTAAGAATCTTAAAACTCTAACAGATTACACCATAAAACATCATTTCTCTCATTTAGGGAATTCTTCTAAAGAAACTTACATTCAATTTTTTAGCGAGATTGCAAACCGAACGTTACGTATGATTATCGATTGGCAAAGAGTAGGTTTTGTTCATGGCGTAATGAATACAGACAACATGTCTATCTTAGGGTTAACCATAGACTATGGACCATATGGCTGGCTAGAAGGTTTTGATTTTGGCTGGACACCAAATACAACAGACCAACAAAATAAACGCTATAGATATGGAAATCAGCCCAATATTGGTTTGTGGAATTTGTATCAACTTGCTAATGCACTGTATCCCTTAATTGAAGATGCTTCTCCTTTAGAAGCTATTTTAAATCAATACAAGACAGATTTTGAGAGGAACTCTTTACAAATGATGAAAAGTAAACTAGGGCTGTTTGTTGTTGATGAAGATGATTTAAAATTGATTCAAGAATTGGAAGATAATTTACAACTCGTGGAAACAGACATGACGATTTTCTTCAGAAATTTAAGTAACTTTTACAACCTTAAAGAAGGTTTAAAAATTATTGAAGATGCATTTTATGATTTAGAAAGTATTTCTGATGATGTAAAAAGAAGATGGAATAGCTGGTTCAAAAAATATGAAGATCGATTAGCCATAGAAAGAATTTCTTCAGAAGAAAGAAAAGAGAAAATGGATGCCGTAAATCCGAAATATGTATTACGAAATTATATGGCACAATTGGCAATTGATACTGCAAATGACGGAGATTATGGCTTAATTAATGAGTTATATCAGTTATTAAAAAAACCCTACTCAGAACAACCAGATTATGAAAAATGGTTTGCAAAAAGACCAGAATGGGCAAGAGATAAAGTAGGTTGTTCCATGTTATCATGTAGTTCATAATTTTAAAATGAACAGTAATGTCAGCAACTTTTAGAAAAGAACTGTTTGCTTTACCCTAAACAATTATGTCTTTTAAATAATTTACAGTAACTTTAGCTACATTACCTTGACCTTTATTGATAAGGTACTTATAAACCAGAACGTAATGAATTTATCATTTAAAATAAATAACAAAGAAGTTACAGTAGCCATTAAAGACGAATACACACCTCTTTTGTGGGTAGTAAGAGACGTATTAAACTTAAAAGGCACAAAATTTGGATGCGGAAAAGCTGCATGTGGCGCATGTACTTTACATGTAGATGGGGTTGCAATTCGATCTTGTTCTTATGCTGTAAAATTTGCAGAAGGAAAAAACATAACTACAGTTGAAGGATTAGGAGATATAGAAAATCCACATCCTGTACAACAAGCTTGGACAGAAGAAGTGGTTCCACAATGTGGCTATTGTCAGCCTGGTTTTATGATGGTAACAGCTGCGTTATTAAAAGAAAATGACAATCCAACAGATGAAGATATAGACAATACTATTATTAATATTTGTAGATGTGGCACCTATTATAGAATGCGAAAAGCCATACACAGAGCTGCAGAATTAACAAGAGAAACCAAACAATAAAAGATGCGTAAGAAATTATCAAGAAGAAAATTTTTAATCAGAGGAGGGTTAGGAACACTTGGAGTTTTAGCAGTAGGTACAGGTATTTTTAGGAATCCTATTCGAAGAGAAATTATAGATTTTACAGATTCTTTTGTTGCACCTTATTTAGGTTCGGGTACAGAGGCAAACTTATGGTTCGAAATTACCAAGCAAAATACCATAGTATTGCATTCACCAAAAGTTGAAATGGGGCAAGGTGCCTTTACAGGGTTTGCTCAAATTGCTGCAGATGAATTAGACGTAAACATAAATCAGATGGAAGTCATAGCTGCTGCTACTGCAAGCGGCGTTGTAGATAACTTAGGAACTGGTGGAAGTTTGTCTATAGCCTCTATGTGGACAATACTTCGTGAATTGGCAGCTACAACTAGAGAAATGGTGAAGCTAGAAGCCGCAAAAAAATGGAATGTCGCTGTAAAAGATATTGCCACAAAGAATGGTATTGTTTCTTATAAAAATAAATCTCTTACGTATGCAGAAGTAGCTGCCAATGTAACAGATTGGGAAATACCAACTACTCCAGCATTAAAACCATTTAAAGACTATACATTCATAGGGAAACCATTACCTAGAATCGATTTAAATGCTAAAGTCTATGGAGAACCCATCTTTGGTATGGATGCAGAAATGGAAGATATGTTGCATGCAGTTGTAGTAAAACCAGGACATATTGGAGCACGTTTTAAATATGCCAACTATACGGAGGCCTCACAAATGCCAGGCGTCGTAAAAATTGTTCAAATTGACAATTGGTTGGGTGTTATTGCCGAAAGTTATAACGAAGCCTTAGCTGCAAAAGAAGAAATAGAGGTAGAATGGGATATTCCAAAAATATGGTCTGAAGAAGAAATTAGAGCACTAATTACTGTTGGCAATGGTAACGAAATGTTGGTGCAAAAAGAAGGTGAAGCGTTAGCGAAAGAAGATACTTTTTTAGCATTGGAATTTAAAAGTCCACTTGGTGCACATGCACAAATAGAACCTAATGGCGCTGTAGCCTCTTACAAAAAAGGTAAAATAACTGTAATTTTATCTACGCAAGTTATTGGGATTACTCAAAAGCAAATTGCTAAAGCATTAGATGTAGATATAGACAACGTAAATGTAATTCCTACGTATTTAGGAGGTGGGTTTGGTAGGCGTTTAAATACGTATCATGCAATACATGCTGTTCAAATGTCAAAAGTGGTTGGTAAACCTGTAAAATACTTTTTTACAAGACAAGAAGAATTTCAAAATGATATGTTTAGACCACCAACACATCATATTATGAAAGGTAAACTTAACAGCGAGGGATTAATTGCCAATTTAGAACATCACTTTGCAAGTGGAAATGTAGCAACAGATTCTGTATTATTACCTAATATCACAAACAAATTACTTGGTGCAGATCTAGGAGCCATTCGTGGAGGAAGCATTCATTATAGTGGTATAAAAAACAGAAGGGCTGTTCAATGGCATACACCACTACCCTTTGCTACAAGTTGGTGGCGAAGTCTAGGTCTACTCGCCAATACATTCGCCATAGAAAGTTTTGTAGACGAATTAGCACTACAAGGAAATAAAAATCCTATTGAGCTTAGATTGGCTCAAATTGAAGAAAATGAGGAAGGTATTCGTTTAAAAAATGTAATAAAAAAGGCACAAAAGGAATCTAATTATTCAGATGTTGTTACCAATGGAAGCGCCATGGGTTTTGCTTGTTCTACAGATGCAGGAACACCTTGCGCACAAGTAGCGGAGGTATCTATAGTGAATAATGAAATAAAAGTACATACGATAACGTGTGTGATGGATTGTGGCATTGCTGTAAATCCAGACCAAGTAAAAGCGCAATGCGAAGGAGCCATGATTATGGCAATGAGTGCTGCAATGCACGAAAAAATGTATATCGAAGAAGGTCAACTACAACCTATCATTTTTGGGCCCTATGAAATGGCTTTGATAAAGCATGCGCCAAAAGAAATAAACATACACTTACTACAGGGTATAGATAAACCAGGCCCTGTTGGCGAACCCCCTTTAGGACCAATTGCAGCTGCAATTGGAAATGCAGTACGTAGATTAACAGGAAAACGCATCACTGAAATGCCGCTAAAATTGTCTTAATTTTGATTCACGAACTTAAAGAAATCATACAACAAGCAGTAATCAATCAAAAAAAAGGATTGAAAAATGTGTTGGCTTCTGTAGTACATTTAGAGGGCTCTTCATACAGAAAACCAGGGGTTAGAATGCTAATATCTGAAGACTTAACTTCTGTGGGTGCAGTTTCTGGTGGTTGTGTAGAAAAAGAAATTATTCAAAGAGCCACAACTGTTTTTAAAGATAACATCTCAAAAGTAATTACTTACGATGGTAGGTATAGATTAGGTTGTGAAGGTGTTTTGTACATTTTAATAGAACCTATTTTTATTAAAAATGATTGTTTAGCGGTATTTCTAGAAGCATATTCAAAAAGAGAATCCTTAAAAATTGAAAGTAATTATAAATTAGAAGACGAATCTTTTGGTGCTTTTGGCTCTGTGATAACTTTTGAAAATGGACACCAATTTTCGTTTTCTGAACAATTCATTAGTAATGAGGAAACTCATATTTTTTCGCAACTATTACAACCTGCTTTTAAACTGGTTATTATTGGTGGAGAACATGATGCTGTGCAATTATGTAAAATTGCTTCAACTCTTGGTTGGGAAATAGACGTGATTACATCTTCTAAAGACAGTAAACAAGCATCCGATTTTCCTGGCGCTAGTAAAGTGTTAGGCGAAAGCCCAGAAACCATAGAATTTAAGGATATAAAAGGAAATTGTGCCATTGTTTTAATGAACCATAGTTATATACAAGATTTAAAATATCTTGTAAAATTATCTGAAGAAAACTATTCGAATTATATAGGTATTTTGGGAGCACCTAAAAGAAGAGAACGTTTATTTAATGAGCTTTTTGAATTTGCTCCTGAAACCACAGAAGAATTTTTAGAAACCATTTATACGCCTGCAGGTTTGCATATTGGCGCACAAACACCACAAGAGATTGCTATTTCTATTATTGCAGAAATTTTAGCAGTAACACGAAATAAAGATCCCTTTTCGCTTAGAAATATTACTGGTAAAATACATAGTAACTAACCTTATGAATATTGCTATTTTAGTTTTAGCAGCAGGTACATCTTCTCGGATGCAAAGTATGAAGCAACTTGAGAAGATTAATGGGACAACTCTTTTAAATATTTCTCTAGAAAAAGCAATACAATTGCAAAAACAAGATGTGTATTGTGTTTTAGGTGCAAATGCAACGCAAATCGAAAAAAGTATTATAAATAAAGAAGTTACTTGTATTTATAATGAAAATTACAGTCAAGGATTAAGTACAAGTATTGTAACTGGGCTAGATTATTTTATAAAAAAAACACTAAATTATGAGGGTGTTTTTATCCTTTTAGCAGACCAACCAGCGATTGATATTGATTATTTAAAATCTATGGTACAATTGCATCAAAAAAAACCCAAAAAAATAATCGCTTCTAAATATGGAAATAGCTATGGAGTACCTGCATTGTTCCCAAAAATTTATTTTAACGATTTACTAGAAATACAGAAAGATAAAGGAGCAAAAGAGTTTATGGAAAATAATAGAACAAAAATTGTAACTTCTGATCTTAAAACAGATTTTACAGATATTGATACAGTCGAAGATCTTAATATGTTTAAAAAACGTAACCTAAATCATGATGAATAAAGAGTCTATTCAATACTAAAAATTACCAACCTCCAGAAGCACCTCCACCTCCAAAGGAACCTCCTCCAAAGCCGCCACCAAAACCACCTCCAAAACTACCTCCTGAAGAGCCACTGCCAAAACCACCTCCAAAACCTCCGCTTCTTCTACCTGCATTGGTTAAAATAATAGTATCAAAAATAGTATCTGCTAAAGAACCTCTTCTAAATCTTTTACCCCCTCCTCTGTTGTTTTTATTTCCTCTAGAAATAATAATAAATAGCAAAACAACAACAAGTATGAAAAATAAACTGGCACTCTTTTTCTTTTTGGCATCTTTTCTAGCCCCTTTAAACTCGCCTTGTAGGGTTTTAAAGATATAGTCAGCGCCCTTGTCTAATCCGCTATAGAAATTTCCTTTTTTAAATTCAGGGAGTATTACTCTTTCTATAATTCGTTTCGATTGAAAATCGGTTAATAAGTATTCAATTCCTTTACCGACTTGAATGGCAATTTTACGATCATTTTTAGCTAATAAAATTAAAACTCCATTGTCTTTGTCTGCTGCTCCAATACCCCATTTCTCACCCCAATTCGCAGCTAAATAATTGATGTTTTCTCCTTTTGTAGAAGGAATTATAGCAACAACAATTTGGGTTGATGTAGTATCTGAATAACGAACTAATTTAGTTTCTAGAGTCGTTTTTTGTGATGCAGAAAGTAAAGCTATATAATCGTAAACACTAGTTTGAGATTTTGGCTTTTCAGGTATTTGAAAACCCTGAGAAAACAATGCTTGTGATAGTAGTATTGCAAGTACAAAAATTATTTTTTTGCCATGACTAAATCGTTGAAAATTATTTTTTTTCTGCATCATTATCCTTTGGAAATCTCATTAGAAAGTTCATTCTCATCATCTATTTGCCAAGGAAAATGAACCTTTAATTCTTCACCAGCCTTTAAAATACCTGCAATTAAGCCTTGCTTAAAATTATTCTTTTTAAAATATGCTTGAATAACATCTTTGGTACTATTCCAAAAATCTTTTGGAACTACATTATTAATCCCTTCATCGCCACAGATTACAAATTTTTTATCTGTTACTGCCACATAAATTAACACTCCATTTTTATCTTTGGTTGCATTCATTTCTAATTCATAAAACACATCTAAAGCTCTTTCATAAGGGTTTTTAGTTGCTTCTGCTTCAATATGAACTCTAATTTCTCCAGAGGTGTTTTTTTCTGCAGTACGTATTGCAGCTACTATTTCTGCCTCATCCGTTTTGCTTAAAAATGTTGTGCTTTTTGACATTTACGCAGCTTTTTTGTTAAAGTCAAAATTAATATCTGGTGCATTTTCTGAACCTGAATTGGACTTATACCTTGTCATTTCATCAAAATTAAAAAGTCCTGCTAAAACGGAATTCGGAAATATTTTAATATGTTTATTGTAATTATTTACCCCTTCATTAAAACGGTCTCTTGCAATATTAATCCTATTTTCGGTTCCTTCTAACTGACTTTGCAATTCTAAAAAATTAGCATTCGATTTTAAATCTGGATAACGCTCTACAGAAACTAATAATTTTGACAAAGCACCACTTAAGCCAGCCTGCGCTTGTTGAAACTGAGCCATATTTGCTGCAGATAAATCACCTACATTAATAGAGGTAGACGTTGCTTTTGCTCTTGCATTAATAACTTCTGTTAAGGTACTTTTTTCAAAATCTGCTGCACCTTGAACGGTTTTTACCAAATTACCTATTAAATCGTTTCTTCTTTGGTAAGCACTCTCTACATTAGACCATGTTGTTTTTGCATCTTCTTGTAACACTACTGCTTTGTTGTTAAATCCTTTTGCCCAGCTATAGATTGCAAATACTAGTAATGTAATGATGGCAACAGGTAGTACCCATTTTTTCATATATCTTAATTTTTTGGATTGATTTGTATTGTACACAAATTTACGAAATATAATTGTCTCCTTTAAATAGAATTCTTTTTAAAATGCTGAAATCACTACATTTTAAGAGATTATTAAGGGTTTAGAAAAGGCTTTTAAAGAAATTAGGAATACTAAAAATTAAAGCGAATTTTTAATTTTAAGTAATTCAGATTTTACAGACACTAACCTACTTATAATCTCGTGTTTGTTAAAAGTACCTTCTGGATTTTTTTTAAGTTGGCTTTTGGCACCATCAAGGGTATACCCTCTTTCTTTTACTAAATTGAAAATAAGTTTAAAGTTATGGATATCTTCTTGGGTAAAAAGTCGGTTCCCTTTTTTATTTTTTTTTGGAGAAATGATATCAAATTCTTTTTCCCAAAACCGAATAAGAGATGTATTTACTTTAAAAGCAGCTGCAACCTCTCCTATTTTATAATATCGCTTTTCGGGTAAATCTATCAACATAGTAACGGAGTATTAGTCGTAAGACTGACTTTCTTCTGAAGTTTTTTGTAAATCTGCAAATTCCCCAACGCTTAAATCTCCATAATAAAAATTAATAGGGTTTACAGCTACGTTATTTTTATGAACTTCATAGTGTAAATGTGGGGCTACAGAAAGTCCTGTACTACCAACGTAACCAATTAAATCTCCTCGTTTAATTTGATTTCCTCTTCGTACCACCATTTTACTTAAATGGGCATAAATGGTTTTATAACCATAACCGTGGTCTATATAAATTACTTTCCCAAAAGTAGAACTTCTTTGTGCCCTATAAATTTTACCATCTCCAGAGGCATATACAGGCGTTCCTTTTGGAGCTGTAAAGTCCATTCCTTTATGAAATTTATTAATTTTTAAAATAGGGTGCATTCTCATTTTATATCCAGATGCTACATAAAAATCTCCTTTTTTTATGGGTAAAATTGCAGGAATAGAAGCCAACATATCTTCTTTTTCTTTAGCCAAAGCAACAATTTCATCTAAAGATTTAGATTGCACAACCATTTGTTTTGATAAAATATCTACTTCTTTGGTAATATTTTTTATAAGCTTAGAGTTTTCAAAACCTTCTAAATTTTTATATCTATTTACCCCCCCAAAACCAGCTTTTCGTTGTTCTTCAGGAATTGGATTAGCCTCAAAGTAACTTCTATAAATATTATTATCTCTTTCTTGCAATTGTGATAAAATAGAAGAACTTTCTTGTAATCTTTTTTCAATAAGCTCAAAATGAAACTTTAAATTTTCTAGCTCTCTTTGCTGTGCTCTTTCTGAGGGAGAGGTAATAATTTGACTAAAGCCAATAAAACCAATAAAAGCGATAAGTACTATTCCAAAAAAGCTAAAGAGTATCTTACGATAATAATCGCTCTTTTTTACAGCTATTTTTCTGTAAGAAAGCGTATCCTCGTCATAATAATATTTTACTTTTGCCATGTTGTGAATTATGCTATTTTTGTATTTGTTTAAATACTATCCGTAAATAAACGTTTACAAAACAGGCAAATTTACAAAATGTTTTACAACTGCTTTTTTTAAGTTGTTATTTTAAAAATATATTAACATAATCCAACGTGTTGGAAACTTCTTTTTTATGAAATCTCAAGATATTCGCGCTACTTTTTTAGACTTTTTTCAAAAAAAATCGCATTTGGTAGTACCCTCTGCACCCATAGTTACCAAAGACGATCCAACGTTACTGTTTGTAAATTCTGGAATGGCACCTTTTAAAGAATATTTTTTAGGGAATGGAACTCCAAAAAAGAATAGATTAACAGACTCACAAAAATGCCTTCGTGTTTCCGGTAAACATAATGATTTGGAGGAAGTAGGCTATGACACCTACCACCATACTTTATTTGAAATGCTTGGAAATTGGTCTTTTGGAGATTATTTTAAAAAAGAAGCAATTGCTTGGGCTTGGGAGCTGTTAACAGAAGTTTACAAAATAGATAAGGACATTTTATACGTTACTGTTTTTGAAGGCTCTAATGATGCAGACAACTTAGAGATGGATACTGAAGCCTATTCTATTTGGAAAGCGTTTATTGCAGAAGATCGAATTTTAAAAGGAAATAAAAAAGATAACTTTTGGGAGATGGGAGAACAAGGTCCTTGTGGCCCCTGTTCTGAAATTCATGTAGATATTCGTTCTGCTGAAGAAAAAGCAAAAGTTGATGGTCGTAGTTTAATTAACGAAGATCATCCTCAGGTAGTAGAAATATGGAATTTGGTTTTTATGCAATACAATAGAAAGGCCAATGGAGATTTAGAAGATTTGCCAAACAAACATATAGACACTGGTATGGGATTTGAACGTCTTTGCATGGTGCTACAAAACGTACAATCTAATTATGATACAGATGTATTTTCTCCAATCATTAGAGAAATTGGCGCTATCACAAATACAACTTATGGAAAAGAAGAAAAGCAAGACATTGCTACACGAGTAATCTCAGATCATGTTAGAGCTGTGGCATTTTCAATTGCAGACGGACAATTGCCAAGTAATACAGGAGCAGGCTATGTAATAAGAAGAATTTTAAGACGTGCCGTTCGATATGGCTTTACATTTTTAGATAAAAAAGAACCTTTTATATATCGATTGGTATCCATTCTAAGCACTAAAATGGGAGATGCTTTCCCTGAATTAAAAAGTCAGAAGCAATTGATCGAAAATGTAATTAAAGAAGAAGAAGCTTCTTTTTTAAGAACTTTAGACCAAGGCTTAATTTTATTAGACGGTATTATTGCTACTGCAAAAAGCAAAAAAATTGCTGGAGACAAAGTATTTGAATTGTACGATACTTTTGGGTTCCCTATAGATTTAACAGCATTAATTTTATCTGAAAAAGGGTTTACTTTAGATGAAAAAGGGTTTGAACAAGAATTACAAAAACAAAAAAATAGATCGAGAGCCGCTGGTGAAATAGCTACAGAAGATTGGACTGTTTTAATAGAAGATAAAGAAGAAGAATTTATTGGCTATGATTTTTTAGAAGCCAATGTCAAAATTACTAGGTACAGAAAAGTAACCTCTAAAAAAGAAGGAGAAATGTACCAACTTGTTTTTAATTTAACTCCATTTTACCCAGAAGGAGGAGGACAAGTTGGAGATAAAGGTTATCTAAAAGGAGAAAATGGTGCACTAATTTATATTTTAGACACCAAAAAAGAAAATAATGTAATCATTCATTTCACAAAAAATCTTCCAGAAAATTTAACTACTTCCTTCAAAGCTGTTGTTGATGAAAAGCAACGTTACAGAACAGAGTGTAATCATACAGCAACTCATTTGTTACATCAAGCATTACGTAGTGTTTTAGGAACTCATGTAGCACAAAAAGGCTCTGCTGTTCACTCTAAATATTTACGTTTTGATTTTTCGCATTTCTCTAAGGTAACACCAGAAGAACTTCAAGAAGTTGAAGATTTTGTGAATGCTCGAATTTCTGGAAAAATTCCTTTAGAGGAACGTAGAAATATTCCAATGGAAAAAGCGATTTCTGAAGGAGCGATGGCATTGTTTGGAGAAAAGTATGGGGATACAGTTAGAGCGATTAAGTTTGGAGGCTCTATTGAGCTTTGTGGAGGTACACATGTAAAAAATACAGGAGATATTTGGCATTTTAAAATTACATCTGAAAGTGCAGTTGCTGCTGGTATTAGAAGAATAGAAGCCATTACAAATGATGCTGTAAAAGAATATTACAATGAGAATAATGCCACTTTATTTGAGCTTAAAAGTGTTTTAAATAACTCTAAAAACCCAGTAAAAGCGGTTCAAAAACTCCAAGAAGAAAATACTGCTTTACTAAAACAGGTAGAACAATTATTAAAAGAAAAGGCACAAAACCTTTCTGGAGAAATAAAAAATAAACTACAAGCAATAAATGGGGTTCAGTTTTTAGCTACTAAAGTAGACTTAGATGCTAATGGTATTAAGAACTTAGCGTTTAGTTTAGGCAAAGAACATCAAAATTTATTTTTACTTTTTGCTTCTGCACCAAGCAACGAAAAAGCATTATTAACTTGCTATATTTCTAAAGAATTAGCAAATGAAAGAGAATTTAATGCTGGTACTGTTGTTAGAGAATTAGGAAAATTAATTCATGGTGGTGGTGGTGGCCAACCTTTCTTTGCAACTGCTGGAGGTAAAAATCCTGCAGGAATACCTGAAGCTCTAGAAAAAGCGAAAGACTTTTTAACGGACTAATTAAACCTTTTTTTAGTTTTAAAGTCTTAATTCATAGAAGATTATTTTATATCTATTATTTTATTATCTTTAACTATGGCTTACCTGGATACATATTCTGGAAATTGGACAGCTGCAGAAGCTAGACATTTATTAAAAAGAACTTCCTTCGGAGTTTCCCAATCTTTGGTTGAAGAATCTGTTAATTTAGGATTTTCAGCGACCATTTCAAAAATTTTTGAAGTGAAGTCAATGCCAGAACCACCTTTAAAATATGAATTTGATGGAACAGCTAATAATCAGATTAATGATCCAGATGTAAATTATGGAGAAACTTGGGTTAATGCACCACTTTATCCAGATTTGCCAACTTCAAAAGAAAGAAATCGTGCTTTTAGAGCTAGAAATAGGTCTTTATATGCATGGTCTTTTCTTCAAATGCAAGAATCTGGTATTTCTATAAGAGAAAAACTTACTTTGTTTTGGCATAATCATTTTGTTTCAGAAAACACAAATCCACATAGAGAATTTTACTACATGGATCTCTTAAGAAGAAATGCCTTAGGCAACTTCAGAGAGCTAACGAAACAAATTACTATTGATCCTAACATGCTTATTTATTTGAGTGGAAATCAAAATAATGATGAAGCGCCAAATGAAAATTATGCAAGAGAGTTATTAGAACTTTTTACCATAGGTAAAGGAGATGCTGTTGGAAATGGGGATTATACCAATTATACTGAAGAGGATATAATTCAAATAGCAAAAGTACTTACTGGATGGAGGGCTAGATGGATTAGACATGGAGATGGCATTAAAGATCCCTTAGATGCATTTTTTACAAATAATAAACACACAAAAGGAGATAAAATTTTATCTCACAGATTTAATAATACTGTTATTTCCGAAAACGGAGAAAA
>CALKEB010000062.1 GCA_938084845.1 uncultured Polaribacter sp.
CTTGATCTACTTGATACCCTTTTACATATTTACCCGTTTGTAGATTATACGATAATTTGTGTGTAGCCTCTCTTTGAATTTTCAAACGATCTTTGTAGATTTTTGCGTCATCAGTTTTCCCTAAAACTGTAGCAATTTGCATTGCATTTTTTAACATAAACGCATACAAACAGTTGTTAAAATGTATAGCTTCTGGAGAGTTACTACTTGTCCAAAAGTTCCCTCTTGGTGTACACCAATCTCCCAATCCTGGGAATTCTCTTAGTCCTTGTTTACCCGCTTTTATAGCTCCTTTTGTTTCGTAGTTTGAATTTTTATACAACCAAGTCATCCATTTTTGCATAGATTTATAATTGTCTTTCAGTACTTTTTTATCTCCCAACATTCTGTAGGTTTCCCAAACTGTTAGCGGATTATTAGCTTTCCAC
Source organism: uncultured Polaribacter sp. (assembly GCA_938084845.1). Classification (GTDB taxonomy): domain Bacteria; phylum Bacteroidota; class Bacteroidia; order Flavobacteriales; family Flavobacteriaceae; genus Polaribacter. The sequence continues at coordinate 429 of CALKEB010000062.1, forward strand.
ATTAAAAAGGGACGATCTTCTTCATTAATCACAGCACGCGTTTTTCCATCTGGTAATTGTGCATCTCTTGTATATTGTAAATACTGATCCATATAAGCACCACTTTCAAAATTTGGCAAAGCATCTCCATACATAGCAGCTACTGTAACTTCTCCCCAACCTCGTCGTTCACGATGAGGACAATCAACCAAAATACCATCCATAGTATTGGCTAAATAAGTATTTAAGTTCACTTGATAAATCTGATTCAATTGCTCACTTGAAGATTTAAAACTACTAATCTGTTTCCGATTATTTGTAACAACATAACCTGTTGCATCTTCTTTTTTAGGTGGATATTTTAATCCATGAACGGTAATCCAACGTCCACCTGCAACATTAAATCGATTTTGAAATTTCCCTTTTCCAGATTTCCCAAAAATGTATTTGCTTTTTTGATTCCAACTAGAAGTTTGCCCTAATTGATCGCTTATTTCAAACAAAATCGAATCCCCTTCTTGTCCTTTATACAAATCCATTTCAAAAAAACCAGTATAATTTTCGCCCATATCAATTCTATGGGTTCCATCATCATTTTTATCAACTCCAATCGCTTTTATTTCTTTAAATTTTACTTGAGGCTCTACCATTTGCGCACTTAAAGTAGCTCTAATAGGGCTATATAATGCGCGTACTTCTCTATCTTTATTACTATTTAAGGCAAAACTAATGTTGTTGCCTTCTGGTATTTTAGCGTTTAATACTTTATGATCGTATATACTTGCATTCATCCAATTACTATCGTCATATTCTGGCGTATTCCAATTGTCTTCTCGTTTACGATCATCTATCGTTTCGCCACCAAAACGTAAAATATCCCAATCGCCATAATACGCACTATGGCTTTTTTTGGTTTTCCAAGTGTCATCTGTTTTTAAAGTAATATTTTCTCCTCCTGCAACAATTTCGGCTTGTGCTTTAAACACAAAAGGGATATTTCTGTACTCTCTAATACGTCTCCATCTTGCCCAACCAGCAGCATGCCAAATGGCAATTACATTGTCTCCTTTTTTTAGTTTGTCTGAAACATCATAGGTTAAATACGGAATTCTTTTTTTCATATAAGAAGATACAGGATTCATATAATTTTCGGTAATTTTCTCTCCATTGACATACAATTCGTGATACCCAAATGAGCCTACAAACACAAATGCGGATGATGCCTCGTCAGAAAGTGTTACATTTTTTCTGTACCAGTTATGGTCTGTTTTTTCTTGATCGGATTTTAAAATCCAATCGCCTTTCCAATCCGATTGTTTCAGTAATCCCATTGAAAATTTCCCGAAATCACTCCAATTAGAGGCATTTCCATCTTTATTCCAAACCTTCACTTTCCAGAAATAGGGTTTTCCAGAAGCTAGTTCACCACCTTGATACGTTACATTTACAGACTGGTTTGAGGTTGTTTTTCCAGAATTCCAAACATCACCTTTATCACTTTCTAAATTATCTAAGCTACTTGCTACTACTATTTGATACGCCGTTTGTTTTTGTCCTCTAACCTTGGCATCTCCTTCCAACTTCCAGCTTAATCTAGGGCTTGTATTGTCTATTCCTATAGGATTTGTGCGGTACTCGCAACGTATATCTTTAATAATAATATCAGTACTTTTGAACTGACAACTCGTTAGAACAACAACCAAGGTTACTAGACAAACCCACTTAAGGTTTAACAAAACACTTTTATTTTCGAAACTATTTTTCATAATATATTTTTAATAATAAACTTAAACACCTATTTTATAATGTAATACGATAACTGTGTTTCCCTGATTTAACATTATACTTTGCATTAGGCAAAATAACTTGTGCGTTGCAATTAACAGGAACTTCTATTTTATATTCATAGACTTTTTTTCCTATTTTTTTCCATTCCGCTTTTATTTCCCCATGAATTGAATTGTAACTTGCTTTCGCAAAATCCATTGCTTTTATAAAGTTGGGTTTTAAAATAATGCTTTGAAATCCAGGATTGAATTCATCAACATTAATACCCACCATATGCCTGTAAAAGAAGTTATCTACAGCACCCATAAAATGATGAATGTTTGAAGCCGTGAATTTATAACCTTCTGGCAATGTTGTAGCACCATTTTTTATCATCCACCCAAAAGATGGCCATTCTTCATTAACTACAACTTTATGCATCATATTTGCATAACCATTTTTGGGTAAGTATTCATAAGCAGAATGCACAGTAAATACACCTCCCCATAAATGATAGTCTTTCTCTTTTACAATATTATTTACAACCTTTTTTTCTAATTGTTCTCTATATTTTTCTGGTACAATGCCGTAATTTAATGCCAAGATATTTACAACAGGTAAAAATTCATGAAATGGTTTTAACCCTACATATTCTACTTTTTCTTCATCAAAAGCCCAATTTTGTATACCTTTATGAATGCGTTCTACTTGTTGTTCTAATCGCTTTTTATCTTTCTTTTTTCCTAGTTTATCAGCCATATAAGCCATACGTTTTAATACTAAATAAAAGTTCATAGAAGCAATTACTTCATTTCCTCCAGGTTTACCTTGTCCTTTATACGTAGCATCGTAAGGCGTAACCCAATCATTAAAGCGTTCTTTAAACATGCCGTCTTTTTCGGGAATATTATTGAACTCCCAAGAGCGTTTTATAAAAAGCAGCATTTTATCCCAATACAAATCAAACAAACGAGTATCGTTATAATATTGATACATATACCAAGGAATATGAATTCCAGCAGATGACCACAAACTCGATTTTCCAGGACCATAATAATTGGCAGGAACTATTGCAGGAATTCCACCAAATTCATCTTGTCCATCAAAAATATCTCTTGTAAATTTAGTCATCAAAGCAGCTAAATCGTAATTAGCCATACCAAATTCCATTCCTGTAACTGCATCACCCAACCATCCGTTTTTTTCACGATGTGGACAATCTGTAGGTATACTATGTAAATTAAAAATCAAGGATTTTCTGCAGATGTCGTGTACTGCATTTATGGTTTTGTCAGAGGATTCAAAATATCCCACTCTTGGTACATCAGAATGCACATATTTTACTTCTACATCCTCTAATTTAAACTTTAGTTTTCTAAAACTTTTTACTTTGATATAGCGAAAAGCTTTATATGAAAAGCGACATTCTGCATACTCCACACCACCACCTTTACAAACATAGGCCATTTGCTGAAGTCCTCCTGGTTGGCTTACAGTAATAGGATCTTCATTTTCTCCAAAATAAATAGTAATACGTTGTCCTTTTTTAGCATTTTTGATGCGTAAACGTACCCAACCAGACATATTTGTACCTACATCAAACCATTGGCCTCTACTTGAATTTTTTGTAGCTATTGGATGAAATGTTTTGGTAACACGAATAGGTTCGTTCATTTGAGAAACCAATTCTCCTCCAGGATGTGGAGCTGGATTTACAGTATTCCAACTTGAATCGTCTAAACCAACTTTACTCCAACCCACAATTTCTTTAGTAGCGTCATAAATTTCTCCCATATGTGGTCCATCATACACTACAGGACCTCCTGTAACTTTCCAACTTAAATCGCTAACAATATCTTTTGTAGTTCCGTCTTCATATTCAACTTTAATACGACATATTAATTTGGGTTGTCCAATCCAACCACTTTTTTTATAAAATCCCCAATGATCGTAAGCCATCATTCCATAAAAACCACGACCTAACATTACACCAGCCATATTTTCGCCATCTTTTACCTCTTTTGTAATATCGTGTGTGGCATATAAAATTGTTTTGCGGTAATCGGTCCAACCAGGATCTAAAACAGAGTTCCCTATTTTTTTACCATTAATATACAACTCATAATATCCAATTCCGCTGATATATGCTTTAGCACTTTTAACCTTCTTTTTTACATTAAAGCCTTTACGTAAGAGTGGTGCTGCATCGTGTTTTTTATCATCAAAGAAATGAAAGCGTTCAAACATATTTAAATGGGCTCCAAAATAACTTGGCAATTGAAACTCGATGGCTTTAGATTCAACTTCTTTTTTTCGCCACCACTCATTTGCCCATTCATCTTGATTTTTCCAAGCAATCCACTGTGCGCCTTTCCAATCTTCTTTTTCTAATAACCCTGTTGAAAAAGTTGCCAATTTACTCCATTCAGAAACATCATTATTTTTATCCCAAACTCTTACTTTCCAATAATATTGAGATGCTGATTTTAATGGTATCCCTTGATATTCTATTTGAGTAGATTGACTGCTTTTTACTTTTTTAGAATGGAAAGCGTCTCCTAAATTTTTTTCTATTTTTTCTTTTGAAGTAGCAACTATTATTTGATAGGATTTTTGAAACTGACCAGATTCTTCAGACTTTAGTTTCCAAAAAAAACGAGGTTTTTCAACATCAACACCTTCAGGATTAACTCGATATTCTAACTTTAAATCATAAGGTAATAGTTGGGCATACATATTTTGTATGCAAACACCTATCAGTAAAGCAAAAAAAAGATTTTTAGTTTTCATATGATTTTTTAAAATATTGTTGAATTACTCTTTCACAATTATTACATATTTACCCGAAGTTAATTGGAACGTATTGTTTTTAACTTTTTTATTATTTAGTTTAATTTCTTTTGAATTATACATTTGTAATTTTACCATTGCAACTGAATTTTCTGGAATTGTAACCGACCAAACGACCTTATTTTCTTTTCTCTTCCAGTTACTCTCTATTTTTCCTTGTGGAGCTTTATAAGACACTTCACACCATTCTAAACCTTCTAAAAAAGTAGGTTGTAAGTAGAATTTTTTAAACCCAGGATAATTTTCATCAGGTCTTATACCTCCTAGACTCTCGTGAAAACTAGCTGCAAAACCACTATTCATAGGATGATTGAATGAATTACGATAATAGCGTTTTGATTTATCCCAATTGGCAATCAATTCTGGCCAAGTGGTTAAATTATGTGCTGTGGTAACAAATCCTAAACTTGGGTAATCTGTAATTTCCCATAAATGTTGGGTTACTTCACTATGTCCATAATCGTTTAAAACACTGTACAAAGCACGATGACCAAAAATGCCGGTAGTAAAATGACCTTCTTTATCTTTCATTATTAGATTAGATAAGTTGTCTGCAACCAATTGTTTTTTAAAATCATCAACTAAATTAGTATGTAAGGCAAAGGCATTACCGGTTTGAGAGCCATAAGAATTAGAATCTTCCTTAAAAAATCTATCATTAAATGCATCTTTAACAATCTGCGCTTTTTCTCTATATTCGACTGCAGCTTCAGCTTTATTTAATAAAATAGACATTTTTTGCATTGCCATTAAAGATTGATAATACAATGCTGTTGATGTTAGTGCTGGTGGAGTATCCATATTTGGGTTTCCTCCAGGAGGACACCAATCTCCATAACCGCCATTTATAATGCCTTTTTCTTGCACTTTCTCATCTAAATAAGCCATCCAACCTTCCATCATATTCCAAGATTTTTTCACAATAGTTGTATCGCCATAATAAACATAAGAAAAATAAGGAATCATTACTGTTGCTGCCCCCCAGTCTGGTCTAGCTTGCAAGTTCAAACGTTTTCCAACAGAAACATTGGCTGGAGCTCTTTTGTCATATGGAAAAGAATCTTTAAAATGAGCTTTAGAAACACCTAAAACAGTTTGCGTATCGTCTGCTGTTTTGTTCCATAGACGTTGTAAATCAAAATTAAAACTTGCTGCTTCTGCAACTACGTAGGCATCTCCCATCCACGCACAACGTTCTCTGTGAGGACAATCACTTAACAAACCTTGGATATTGTCTTCTATGGTTAACATAGAAGTTTCGTAGAATTTATTTATTTGTACATCAGAACATTTAAAAGTTCCTATTCTTTCTACATCTGTATGAACTAACCAACCTGTAAATTGGTCTAAGGTCGGTTTCTTTTCTAAACCTTCTATTTGCACGTATTGAAATCCATGATATGTAAAACGAGGCTCCCAAGTTTCTTCGCCATCGCCTTTGCAGATATAAATGTCCGTTTGTGTATTTCCAGTAACATGAATGCCTGTTGAGGCTGGATCTATATTTTGTTTATTGGGCATTAAATGCTCTGAAAAACGCATTTTTATTTCAGTGCCTTCTTTTTCTTGAACCTTAATTTGCAACCAACCTGTCATGTTTTTTCCCATATCAATAATCCAACCTTTTTCTGCTGGCAAAATTGCGACAGGTACAATTTTTCTAACTTTTCGCATTGGCTCTAATTGCTGCTCTATCAAATTAGTGGTTGGCGCTTTCATTAATTCTACAGAATTCCAGGCAGTATCTTGATAACTAGAAGCTGACCAATTTTGAATTTCTTTTCTGGCATCGTAAGTTTCTCCATGAAAAATATTATCAAAAAGAATAGGACTGTTATGTGCTTTCCAACTTTTATCGGTTACAATTTGTTCTTTTGTACCATCTTTATAGTTTATATTGAGCACCATAATAGCTCTTGGTTTTCCATAATTTAGCCCTGGCCAGAAGGCAATATTTTGTCCATAAAAACCATTGCCCAACATAATTCCTAATCCGTTTTTTTCTTTTAAAAGCTTTGTAACATTATGACGCACAAAAAAAGCGCGTTTATCATAAGACGTTTGTGCAGGATCTAGTACTCTGTCTCCAACTTTATTTCCATTAAGATGTAATTCATACAATCCTAAACCACAAATTGCAACTTCTGCAAATGCAATTTCTTTGGTTACCGCAAATGATTTTCTAAGTAATACTGATGGATGTGCTTTACGTTTTACTGCTTTTAGTTCTTCTTTTGTTGGTTGCCAAGTATTGATATCCATTGGAGGCTGATTTCTAACAAAATCTCTTGTAGACCATTTTTCTAATCGATTGTCTTTTGTATAGCCAATCCATTTTGCTTGATTCCATTTGATCCTACATGATTCTGATTGATCAAAGTTTTTGACATTGCAGCCTAAAAAAAATAATAACGATATTAAAAACAGTTTTGATTTCATTAGAAATTCTTACGATTTAATTTCATATTCACAGAAAGGAATTTAGTCTTCATTTTATTTAAAATAGACGGGTATATAAAATAACTATATTGAGCAACCCATATAATCAATAGACTTATTTGAAGTAAATATATTTTTTTAATTTAAATATACTGTCCTGTAAAATCCCGATGATATGCTGGTTCCATTTAAACAAGATTATTAATTATAAAAATCTCTGTGAAGCATATCTAGAATGAAGTTCTTTTGTGGATTCGCGTATTATTCAAAAAAAAGCCCATTTTTTAATCAGGATACAACAGGTTATCTTATTAAAATTAATTAAATAGATTTGGAAAATACGACTTAAACTTTTAATACAACCTTAAATCAACTTATGAAATTTCACAATTTATTTTTTTTAGTTTTAATCGGATTTGGCCTATCTTCTTGTAATGAAGATAAAACTCCTTGGGAAGATTTATTTACAAATAATTCTTTAGAAGGATTCAATATCAAAGGAGGAAATGCTACCTACCAAAATGAAAACGGAACTATTATTGGCACGACTGCTGCTAATACACCTAATACATTTTTGTGTACGGATAAAGAATACAGCGATTTTATTTTTGAAATCGAGTATAAAGTAGATGCAACTATGAATTCTGGAATTCAAATTCGTAGTAATTCGCTTCCTAACTATAGGGATGGAATGGTACATGGTTATCAAATAGAAATAGATCCTTCAAAACGTGCTTGGAGTGGAGGCATTTATGACGAGAAAAGAAGAAAATGGTTAAATCCTTTAGTAGATAATCCACAAGCTCAAAAGGCATTTAAACAAAATGAATGGAATCACTACAGAGTTGAAGCTATTGGAGACACCCTTAAAACTTGGATAAATGGAGTTGCTGCAGCTTATTTAATTGATGATAAAACTGGTTCTGGTTTTATTGGGTTACAAGTACATTCTATAGGAAAAAACAAAAAGAATTTAGGAAAGCAAGTACTATGGAGAAATGCGAAGATTTTAACCACAGATTTACCTAAATACTCACAAGAATCTCCACTTGAACCAATAATCACAAAAAACAACTTGACTTATCAAGAAAAAAAATCAGGATGGAAAATGCTTTGGGATGGTAAAACAACCAAAGGTTGGCGAGGTTCTAAATTGGATAAATTTCCTGAAAAAGGATGGTCAATTGAAAATGGAGAATTAATTGTAGCTGACACTGGTGGTGCAGAATCTACTGCAGGTGGAGATATAGTAACCACAAAAGAATACGGCAATTTTGAATTATTAGTAGATTTTAAATTAACTGATGGCGCAAATAGCGGAATTAAATATTACGTTGATACAGAATTAAATAAAGGACCTGGCTCTTCTATCGGTTTAGAATACCAAATTCTAGATGATGCTTTGCATGAAGATGCAAAAAGAGGATCTCATGAAGGAAGTAGAACTGTTTGTTCTTTGTACGATTTAATTAAAGCAGACCCTATAAAACCATTAAACCCAATTGGAGAATGGAACACAGCCTACATTAGGTCCATAAACAATAAAGTAGAACATTGGGTTAATGATGTTAAAGTTTTAGAATATAAACGTGGAAATGAT
>CALKEB010000063.1 GCA_938084845.1 uncultured Polaribacter sp.
TCTACGGTTTTAAAAGTGCCAAAAGAACTTGTGTTTTCTTACAGAAAAAATAAATTTGACAAAAGATTAAAAGAAATTAAATTAAACTTTACGATTACTATAAAAAGTTAATTCTCACTAGCAAACCATTCTGCAAAGCTAGAAGCGGTTTCTTGCAGTTTAATAGAGTGCAATTTGATGTTTTCTGGCAACCTGTTTTTAATTTTTTCTGCAAAATCAATAACCATCATCTCACTAGTTGGCTGATAGTCTACCAAAATAACATGATGATCTCTATCCATAAGTTCTTTGGCTAATTCTACATGAGGTGTATTTTTATTAAATACAGTTGCATGATCGAAAATATCTACAATTTCTTCATTTACTATTTTCTTTAAATCACCAAAATCGATCACCATACCAAATTTTACATGCGTAGTATCTGTTATTGGTTTTCCAGAAACAGTTACAGAGAGCTTATAAGAATGTCCATGAACATTTTTACACTTACCATCATAACCATATAAAGCATGGCCGGTTTCAAATTTAAATTGTTTGGTAATTCTAATCGTACTCATGGGTGTATATTTCTAATTAAAAAACAAAAGTAACTAATAACTAAATAGATTGGTTAACTCTTGGTAACTATTTACTTGGCTATATATTTTTCGAGAACATTCGCAATTTTTCGGTTGTCAGAAAGTTGCGGAATTTTATTTTGCCCTCCAAACTTTCCAATAGATTTCATGTATTGGTGAAACCCACCTTTTTTTACCTTACTAATTACCAAAGGTTTTAAAATTTTACCTGCAATTAAGTCTAAATAATAGATATTTTGTGCCTGCATTGAGGCATCTATTTTAGCGGCAAACTCCTCTAAATTTCCAGGCTCATTTTCAAATTCTATAAACCACTCATGATAAGGCAACCCTTCTTTTGGGTTTACTTGAGGCGCTACTGTAAACTCACTAATGTTTATCTCTGTTCCAGTGATAGCATCGTTTAACGCTTTTTCTACCTCTTTACCAATAACATGTTCTCCAAAAGCAGAAATAAAATGTTTAATTCTACCTGTTACTTTAATTCGGTATGGTTTTGTAGATGTAAACTCTACAGTATCTCCAATATTATACCCCCAAAGACCTGCAGTTGTATTTAAAATAATAACATAATTTACCCCAAGTTGAACGTCTTGAAGTGCTATTCTAGAGGGGTTTTCATTAAAAAATTCTGAAGTAGGAATAAATTCATAAAAAATACCAGAATCTAATTGCAAGAGCATTCCTTTGGTTTTCTGTGAATCTTGATAGGCAATAAATCCTTCTGATGCAGGATAAAGCTCTATGTAATCTATTTTTTTGCCAATAATACTTTCAAATTTATTCTTGTAAGGTTCAAAATTTACACCCCCATAAATAAAAAAATTAAAATTTGGAAAGAGTTCAGAAATAGATTTACCTGTTTTTTCGATTAGCTTTTCAAAATACATTTGTACCCAAGAAGGGATACCACTAATTACAGACATATCTTCATCAATAGTCTCTTCCACAATTGCATTTACTTTGGTGTCCCAATCTTCAATACAGTTCGTTTCCCAGCTAGGTAATCTGTTTTTTAATAAATACTGAGGCACATAATGCGCAACAATACCACTTAATCTGCCTAGCTTTATTCCGTTTTTATCTTCTAAAACAGGACTCCCTTGTAAAAAAATCATTTTACCATTTACAAAGCTTGCATCATTTTTTTCTGCAATATAAAACAGCAATGCATTTCTTGCGGCTTTAATATGGGTAGGCATTGACTCTTTAGTAATAGGAATATATTTTGCACCTGAAGTTGTACCAGAAGTTTTTGCAAAGTAAAGTGGTTTTCCTTTCCAAAGCACATCAGCTTCACCTGCAACAATTCTATCCACATAGGGTCTTAACCCTTCATAGTCTGTTACTTTTACTCTTTTTTTAAAATCAGCATAGGAATTAATATTCTTAAAATCGTGATCCTTACCAAAAGCAGTGTGTTGTGCGTTTGAAATTAGATCTTTAAAGACTTTTTGTTGGGTTTTATGAGGGTTGTTTGCCCATTTTAGTACTTGCTTTTTGGCAAGTTTGGCAAAAGGAATTGCAAAAAAAGATTTTATACTCATTAGTTAAAGTCAATCAAATTTAAAGGGTTAACAGCATAGCCATTACTCCAAAGTTCAAAATGTAAGTGAGGGCCAGTAGTAAGTTCTCCTGTAGAACCTACACTTGCTATTACCTCTCCAGATTTTACAAAATCGCCTTGTTGTTTTAGTAAATTTCCATTGTGTTTGTATACGGATACGTAGTTGTATGGATGCTTTAAAATAATAACATAGCCTGTTTCTGTTGTCCAACCAGAAAACAAGACTGTGCCATCTGCTGTTGCTTTTACTGGCGCATTTTTTGGGGCAGTAATATCAACTGCTAAATGTTTGGTTTTTGAGTCAAATTGCTGAGATATAGTACCTTTTAAAGGTGCGAAAAATACAATTTCTACATTAGATCTATTACTATTTAGAATAGGAAAACGATCTCTACTTTCTATTTTTTCTCTAAAAATAGAATCTTCTTTAGAAGCATTTAACAAGCTGTCCTTTATGATAAATTTTTGCGATTCAATTTTTAAAGTGTCTAAAAAATCACCTTTAATCTCTCCTTTAAGTATGGGTTGTAATGCTTTTGTGTAGGCATGTAACACGTCTAATTTCCGTTTTAAGGAATCTGTTTGAAAAGCAAGTTTGGTCGCTTTTATTTTTAATGATGTAGAAGAATAGCCTGGAATGTATTCTTTTACAGGCGTAAACGTAATAATAAATGTTGTAATTAGAATAAGTAAAAAAGACAAAAGCCCTCCCAATACAAAAACATTTAAACGAGATAATTTTAAAGAAAACCGTTCTTCGAATGTATTTTCGTTTAAAACGACCAATCGATACTTATCAGTAAGCCTCTGTTTTAAATTTCCTTTTTGTTTTGGTTTTTTACTCACGTTAATGTTTTGGTACTTTTCTTAGGTAAAAATAAGCAAACTATTTTTTATAAAAATTCATTTCATCAATGTAATTCCAAACTTCTTTAGGAAGTAAAGGTTTGATGTTTTTTTGTTCCTTTATCCCTTTTCGAATCATTGTAGAAGAAAGTTCTATAATAGGTGCTTTTATTGAGTGTATTTTAGGATGATTTTTAAATTGATGTGCAACAGATCCTTCTGATACTCTAGGGTATACATAAATGGCATGATGTGCTAAAATGGTTTCGTAATTTTTCCATTTATGAAAGCTTTTTAAATTGTCTTCTCCCATAATAAGGCAAAACTCTTTGTTAGGATAACTTTCTACAGCGTTCGCAAGCGTATGCACTGTGTAATTGGGCTGAGGTAATTTAAATTCAATGTCCGAAGGTTTAATCTTATCATAGCTTTCTGTAGCTCTATAGACCAACTCAAATCGATGGTGATTTTCTAATAGTGAACTCTTTTTTTTAAACGGATTGTGTGGCGTAACCACCATCCATATTTCATCCAAATCAGAATTTTCTACCATTTCATTAGCAATAATTAAATGTCCAATATGAATGGGGTTAAATGTGCCAAAATACAAACCAACTTTCATTGTTAAGAAACTTTTATTGTTTACGATTATTTTGCAAGAAAATCACTAATTAAAGCTTCTGCCTCTTTTAAAGCTATTTCTAAATCGTAATTTTTAATGATTTTATCAAATTGAGGGGCAGTAGCCAATTCAACGGAGGCTTTTGCAATACGCATGTTAATTTTATCTTCGCTTTCTGTTTTTCTTTTCTTCAGTCTAATTTTTAATTCATCGATACTAGGGGGTTTTACAAAAACAGACAATGTTTTTTCTGGAAATTTCTTTTTTATTCGCAATCCTCCAGCTACATCAATATCAAAAATTACGTGTTTTTTTTGTGCCCATAAACGTTCTACTTCAGTTTTTAAAGTGCCATAAAAATTATCTCTATATACTTCTTCCCATTCTAAAAAGTCTCCTGCTTTAATATGGTTTTTAAAATCTTTTAAAGAAATAAAATAATAGTCTTCTCCGTGTTTTTCAAAACCTCTTGGAGCTCTAGAGGCTGCAGAAATAGAAAAGGCAAGGTTAAATGCTTCTTTTGCCAATAAATGACGGACAATAGTAGTTTTGCCAGAGCCTGAAGGGGCTGAGAATACAAATAGTTTTCCTTCAAAATCTTCTTTCATAATTCCTTTTATTCTAGGGGTAAACTAAAAAAATAGTAGCCTACGCTATGTTTTTATAAAACGTTTAAAATTTGCTCTTTAATTTGTTCTAATTCGTTTTTCATTTGTATTACAGCTTTTTGCATAGGGGCAAAATTAGCTTTAGAACCAGTTGTGTTAATCTCTCTTCCCATTTCTTGTACAATAAAGCCTAATTTTTTTCCATTAGAATCTGCAGTAGCCAAAGTTTCTAAAAAGTAATTTAAATGATTTTCCAAACGCACTTTTTCTTCATTAATATCTAGCTTTTCTAAATAATAAATCAATTCTTGCTCAAACCTGTTCGTGTCAATTTCTACTTGTAAATCGCCAATTGCTTTTTGCAAACGGATTTTTACATTTTCAATTCTATCTACATCTAAGGCTTTAACTTCTTCTAAATATTTCTTAATGTTAGCAATTCTTTGTTTAAAGTCCTCTTCTAGTGAAGCTGCTTCATCTATTCTATATTGTATGATATTTTGTAAAGCTTCATCAATGTTAGCATCTATTAACTCCCATTCTTTTTCATCCAATTCTTCGCGCTCTGTTTTAAGGGCATCAGGCATAGAAATTGCCATTTTTAAAAGCTCTACGTCAGAGGATCTGCCTGTTTCAACAACATTTTTTAGCTGATTGATGTAGTCTTTAACAACTCCTTTATTTACAGTTGTAGAAGTTTCGTCTGCAGTCATTTCAACAAAAATAGAAAAGTCTACCTTTCCTCTAACCAAAAGGCTTGCTAGTTTTTTTCTAACATTTAACTCTTTTGCTTTGTAATAAGAGGGCATTCTAACGTTTAAATCTAAATTTTTACTATTTAAAGATTTAATTTCAATGGTAATTTTCTTGGTTGGCAATTGTAATACAGATTTTCCAAAACCTGTCATAGATTGAATCATATATTCAAAGATTAAATAAAAAGCAAAGATAAGTTTTTATTTGCTGGATTTTTTGGTTTGTTTTGTTACCAAATACACCCCTAAAAAGATGATTAATGTTGCAGATACTTTAATCAAACTAAGAGTGTCGCTGCCAACCACTAAAGCATACAAAGTTGCTATAACTGGTTGTAAATAGATAAAAACGCTAACAGTAGTTGGTTTTAATTTAGACAAACCGTATAAATTAAATATATAGGTAATGCAAGTGGTAAATAAGATCACAAAACCTATTTTTAAAAAAATTGAGGTAGGCATACTGGTCCAGACAACTTCTTGTATTTCTGATATTCCAAAAGGAATACAATATAAAAGTCCAAATAGATATAACCATTTTATAAAAACCAAAGGGTTGTATTTAGAAATTAAGTTTTTTACCAAAACCAAATACAATCCATACGATGTTGCATTGATAAAAACAAGAAAATTTCCAAGAGGAATATTGGTAGCATTTTTAACAGAAGTTGTTCCATAAACAATCAATAAAATAGCCCCCACCAAACCAATTCCTATTCCTAAGATTTGTCTTTTTATAATTTTGCCTTTTAATAATAAAAAAGAAAAGAGTAAAACCATAATAGGAGAAGTCACCATCATTACAGAAGCACTAATTGGAGTGGTTAAACTTAATCCTTTAAAAAAAGAAAGCATGTTTACAGCAATTCCAAAAAAAGAGGCAAAAGCAATTTTTTTTAAATCTTGCTTTTCAATTTTCTTAGCGGAAACAAACAATCCTAAAAACCAAAAAATTACAGTAGCTCCTGAAACTCTTAGTAAAATAAAAGCATAAGGTTTTACATAAGTAGGCATTACATCTTTAGCTATCGTATAATTTACACCATAAATTATTGTAGCAATACTAACCGCTATTAACGCTAGAGTTCTTGTTTTCATTATTAAAAATATGCAATGCAAAGTTGGTGATTATTTTTATGCTTTTAAGGTAACATACTAAAAAAATGAGCCTTTATTTAAGGCGTAAAGAAAAAACAAAGAGCGCTTATCAAGATAAAAAGCAGTACCGTGTTTTTTGCTTTTTTAGAAGCAATCATTTCAATTCCGTTGGCTAAAATTACAGTAACAGGAAAAGCACTAAACATTAGTTCTGCACCATTTTTATCACTTATTAAAATAATATACAATAATGACAGCACTAGGTGAGCTGTTATTAGTATCCATTTTTTACGAAAGGAATTGTTAATACCTATTGTTTTTTTAGTCTTAATTACAAAGGACAAAACCGTAATACATGCCAAATAAATTACAAGAAAAATAAATTTAGTGGTTGAATAAAACGCAAAGCTTGCGTTAAAATTTAGTTCAAACAAATGGCTAAAACTTTCAATTTGACCCAGCCATAAAGTATAAGTAAAATAAAGTATTAAAGGAGTTACCCACCCTATAAAAGGGATCAGAAGGCTATGTATATTAATACGATGATATAGGTAAATTGCACTATAAATTAACGGAATAAAAATAAGTGTTTGCGGTTGCAAAATAAACAAAACCCCTAACCAAAAACCTGCATCAAAAAGCTTTTCTAAAACGCTTTGTGGAGATCGTAAACTATATATTTTTCGAAGAGCTAAAAGGTGTACAAGTAAAATTATTAAAATTGAATTATTTGTAATTTTGGGTAGTATCGCAAAAGTGAAGAGTGTACAGAAAAAGAACGCAAATAAATTATCTAAGGTTAGGCTATTTTTAACTACAATAAAGTTGAAAATAAAAAATAGTATTAAAAAAAAAACAATAATAATACAGTAAGATAAAAGAATTTCTATAGTGATTGTTTGCTTTGAGATCTCTTTAAAAACAAAAAATAAATAGCCTAAAAAAAATAAAATCGTTATCCCAATAAAATTGATGGGTTTAGATTTGTTTAAAAAATTGGCTAGCATTGATTCTTTTGTTATTTTTGCAGTGTAAAGATAAATAAGTTATGATAGCAAGCAATATTTTTAAATGGATTGGTAGTTTATTTACAGATATTTTATTCATCCCTTTTCGATGGTTAAGATTAGAAGTTGCTACTGCAGATTTTGGGTGGTGGATTTCAAATGCTGTTAATTGGGGCTTTTTAGTAGTGCTTTTGATTTTATTTGGTTATTGGATGAAGCAATCTAAAAAGTTTTTAGACGAAGGAACAGAAGATAGAGCATAATCTGACAATTTGGGAAGTAAAAATAAACTGAAACGTTTTCAGGAAAACGAAACGTTTAAAAATGTCATTCAGCCTACAAGAGAAGAAGCAATCAATAGCTTTTCT
This sequence comes from uncultured Polaribacter sp., assembly GCA_938084845.1. Taxonomy (GTDB): domain Bacteria; phylum Bacteroidota; class Bacteroidia; order Flavobacteriales; family Flavobacteriaceae; genus Polaribacter. The sequence continues at coordinate 7,450 of CALKEB010000063.1, forward strand.
TACAAAGGCAAATGGCATTCTTTTTTTGGCAATAAAAATCCGATTATAGTAGAATTAGGATGTGGTAAAGGCGAGTACACAATTGCTTTGGCTCGTAAAAATCCCAACAAAAATTATATAGGCATTGATATTAAAGGAGCTCGTTTTTGGAGAGGCGCAAAAACAGCCCTTGAAGAAAATTTAGAGAATGTAGCTTTTGTTAGAACTCAAATTGAGTTGGTCGATTTCATTTTTGCAAAGCAAGAAGTTTCTGAAATTTGGATTACTTTTCCAGATCCACAAATTAAATACCAAAGAACCAAACATAGAATGACCAATGCAGCTTTCTTAAAGAAGTATGATGCGGTTTTAAAAGAAGATGGTATTATTAACTTAAAAACGGATTCTGAGTTTATGCATGGGTACACCTTAGGGTTACTTCAGGGTGCAGGGCATGAAATTTTATATGCAAATCATAATGTGTATAATAATGAAGGAGCACCAAAAGAGGTTACTGAAACTCAAACTTTTTACGAAAATCAATATTTAGAAAAAGGCAAATGGATTACGTATATCCAATTTCGTCTAAAATATTAGCGTTTAGTTGTTTACTTTATTTTGGGTTATTTTATAACTTAGCACTATGAATGCTTCTGCTAATTTTTTCGAAAAAGTATATGATGTTGCTCGCAAAATACCTTTTGGCAGAGTAACAAGTTATGGAGCAATTGCAACATATTTAGGGGCAGCAAGATCTGCAAGAATGGTAGGTTGGGCAATGAACAATTCTCATCATCAAAAAGAAGAAGTACCTGCACACAGAGTTGTAAATAAGCAAGGACTATTAACCGGAAAACATCATTTTGAAGGCACCAATCTTATGCAGCAGCTTCTAGAGAACGAAGGGGTAGTGATTGTAAACAATCAAATTCAAAATTTAGAAACGGTCTTTTGGAATCCAACAAAGGAATTAAAATAAGATTGACTTATCTTCCTATAAATTTTCACAATTTATTCACTTTATTATCTTATTGTTAAGACGTATCTTTGTAATCAAGATTAAATAAAAATAATCTAGTTATACTATGAGTTTTAAAAAGCAAGATATCTATACAGCATTAGAGACAATTACAGCCCTTGGAGAAGGGAAAAGCTTAATTGAAAATAATAATGTGACTAATGTGGTTATTTTTGGAGATGAGGTAAATGTAGATGTTACAATTAGTAACCCAACATTACAAGCTAAAAAAAAGATAGAGGCAGAGATTACCAAGGCAATTAAAACAACTATTTCTAAAAATATTGAGGTAAAAATTAATTTAAAAGTAGAAAAACCCGCAGAGAAGAAAGATCCAAATTTAATTAGAGGTAAAGAAATTCCAACTATAAAAAATATTATTGCAGTTGCCTCTGGTAAAGGAGGTGTAGGGAAGTCTACAATCACAGCAAATACAGCTATTTCTCTAGCAAAAATGGGATTTAGCGTTGGGGTTTTAGATGCAGATGTCTATGGGCCATCACAACATATTATGTTTGATGTAGAAAAAGAAAGACCACTTTCTGTTAATGTAGACGGACGTTCTAAAATGAAACCCATAGAAAGTTATGGAGTTAAACTATTGTCTTTAGGTTTTTTTACGAATCCAGATCAAGCAGTAATTTGGAGAGGACCTATGGCTTCTAAAGCATTAAACCAACTTATTTTTGATGCAGCTTGGGGCGAGTTAGATTTTCTTCTCATAGATTTGCCTCCAGGAACAGGAGATGTTCACTTATCTATAGTGCAGGCTTTGCCAATTAATGGGGCAGTAGTGGTTTCTACTCCTCAAAATATAGCATTAGCAGATGCAAAAAAAGGGGTAGCTATGTTTCAGCAAGATAGCATAAAGGTGCCTGTTTTGGGAATTATAGAAAATATGGCTTATTTTACGCCAGAAGAGTTGCCAGATCATAAGTATTATATCTTTGGTAAAGATGGGGCAAAACACCTAGCAGAAGATATTGATACTACCTTTTTAGGAGAAGTGCCATTGGTACAAAGTATTAGAGAATCTGGAGATGTAGGTCGTCCTGTAGCCTTACAAGAAGGAACTCTTTTAGAAAATGCATTTCAGACAATAACCAAACAAATGGTTGCACAATTGTTAGAAAGAAATAAAAATTTACCACCAACAGAGGTTGTAAGAATTACAACTATGAGTGGCTGTAGTTCAGTTAAAAAATAAGATTATGACAGCACAAGAAACACAAAGTAATGTAGAAAAAGCGTTAGACGAAATTCGCCCTTTTTTAATGAGTGATGGAGGTAACATTAAACTATTATCTATAGAAGATAGCATTGTAAAGGTTCAGTTAGAAGGTGCTTGTACCGGTTGTTCTGTGAATCAAATGACCTTAAAAAATGGTGTAGAAGCAACGATTAAAAAATATGCTCCACAAATAGAGCAAGTAATTAATGTTGTTTAATTAAATTTTTATTTGGGCGTTACCAAAAGGTCAGGCTTTGCATTATATCTTTTTTGCGAAAAACAAAAAAGGATGCCACTTCAATACTTAACGCGCTCATCAAATTCTAAATAGTTTTATCAAAATGATAAAAACAGACATACTAATTATTGGAGCAGGTCCTACTGGTTTATTTACGGTTTTTGAAGCGGGGTTATTAAAATTACGCTGTCACTTAATTGATGCTTTACCACAAGCAGGAGGGCAATGTTCAGAGATTTATCCTAAAAAACCAATTTATGATATACCTGCTTATCCAGAAATTTTAGCAGGAGATTTAACAGACAAATTGTTAGAGCAGTCTAAGCAATTCGAGCCAGGTTTTACCCTTGGAGAAAGAGCAGAAACTATAGAAAAACAAGAAGATGGTTCTTTTATAGTTAACACAAACAAAGGTACAAAACATCATGCACCAATAGTTGCAATTGCAGGGGGATTAGGTTCTTTTGAGCCCAGAAAGCCACCCATTCCAAATATTACAGAGTTCGAAGATAAAGGAGTAGAATATATAATTAGAGATCCAGAAATGTATCGGAATAAAAATGTAGTCATTTCTGGAGGAGGAGACTCTGCGTTAGATTGGGCTATATTTTTAACAGATGTAGCAGCATCGGTAACTTTAATTCATAGAAGAAATGAGTTTAGAGGGGCTTTAGATTCTGTAGATAAAGTGCAAGAATTAAAAGATGCAGGTAAAATTCGTTTACTTACGCCTGCAGAAGTTGTAGCAATCTCTGGAGATGCTAAAGTAACCACTGTAGAAGTAAAACAAAAAGACCAAGAAAATTTTACCATAAAAACAGATCATTTTATTCCCCTTTTTGGGTTATCACCTAAACTAGGTCCAATTGGTAATTGGGGCTTAGAAATCGAAAAAAATGCCATCAAGGTAAATAATGCCTTAGACTACCAAACAAATATTCCAGGTATTTATGCTATTGGAGATGTAAATACTTACCCTGGTAAGCTAAAGCTTATTCTATGTGGTTTTCATGAAGCCACATTGATGTGCCAAAGTGCTTATAAACGTATTTTTCCAAATAAAAAATATGTAATGAAATATACTACAGTTGGGGGCGTAGATGGTTTTGATGGTACAAGAAAAGAAGCGCCAAAAGCAGTCATAAAAAAAATCAATTAATTTAATAAAGACTTAACACTTGCATTTGACTTAAATTTAAAAAACAGGGTTACTTTTCTTATCTTTGTTAAAACCACGAAATCGATTAAGATGTTTACCGATTTACTTTAATACCTAAACTACTTAATAAAGCGCAACCCAGAATAAGATCTTTTTCTGTAATTCCTATTTGTGTAGGAATCTTGCCTTAGAAAAGAATTAGTATCAATACGGCTCCTGTTTTCAAAGGGGTTTAAAAAAGAAAAACATGCCTTTTTATCATCAGTTAGGAAAAATACCCCCCAAAAGACATACTCAGTTTAGAAAAGAAGACGGCTCTCTGTATTATGAGCAATTGTTTGGAACTATCGGTTTTGATGGGATGTCTACCAATAGCTATCATGAACATAGACCTACAATGGTTAAAAAAATAGGAAAACAGTATTCTGTAAAGCCTAAAATTGCCAAGGCAAATAATATACAATCCTACCGTTTTAAAGGCTTTCAAGTACCACAAGAAAATGATTATTTAGACAGTAGAAAAATAGTATTAACCAATTCTGATTGCAACATAACCATAGCTGCTCCTAAAAAATCTACAAAAGACTATTTTTATAAAAACACAGATGCAGACGAAGTTATTTTTATTCATAAGGGCTCTGGAAAATTAAGAACTCACCTAGGAAATATCGATTTTAAATATGGAGATTACCTTGTTATTCCTAGAGGAGTTATTTATAAACTAGATTTTGATGATGAAAACAATAGGCTTTTTATCATTGAATCTTACACGCCTGTGTATACTCCAAAACGCTATAGAAATTGGTTTGGGCAGTTATTAGAGCACGCACCATTTTGTGAACGTGATTTGCGAAGACCTTACGAATTAGAAACCTATAATGAACTGGGAGATTTCTTAATCAAAGTAAAAAAACAAGGTGAAATTATAGAAATGACTTATGCATCACATCCTTTTGATGTAGTCGGCTACGATGGTTATAATTTTCCATATGCATTTTCTATTCATGATTTTGAACCGATAACAGGTAGAATCCATCAACCCCCTCCAGTTCATCAAACTTTTGAAACCAATGCTTTTGTAATTTGCAGCTTTGTGCCACGTTTGTATGATTATCATCCCAAATCTATTCCTGCTCCTTACAACCACAGTAATATAGATTCTGACGAGGTTTTATATTATGTAGATGGTGATTTTATGAGTAGAAATGATATCGATCAAGGACACATTTCATTACACCCTGCAGGCATACCTCATGGCCCACACCCAGGAGCTACAGAAAGAAGTATAGGACATACCTCAACTGAAGAATTAGCAGTTATGGTGGATACATTTAAGCCATTACAAATCACAGATGAAGCCATGAAAATTGCTGACAATGAGTATTATAAATCTTGGCTTGAATAAAAGACTGCAGAATTAAATACTTAGAACAAATAAAGCTTTTTTACTTTTTTTGGTGATTACGTTTGGCACCTGTATTAAGCTAGAGAGACCTTTAATCATCACTTATAAAAGAAATTATTTAACAAAACAAGAATGAACTAAGAACGAATTAAAGATTTAGGAATTTTAAAAGAGAACCATGGGCTTTTAAAATAAGTGCAGACATTTTTTTTTCTTACATCTTTTCGCGCTCTTTAATACTAAAAAAATGTCAAAAAAAATAGAATCAGTAAACTACGGTTTGGAAAAAATATTTGAAGGAGCTCAAGATTTCCTTCCTTTGTTAGGTACAGATTATGTAGAGTTTTATGTGGGTAATGCAAAACAAGCAGCTCATTTTTATAAAATAGCTTTTGGGTTTCAGTCTTTTGCATACAGCGGTTTAGAAACTGGGGCAAAAGATGCTGTAAGCTATGTACTTACTCAAGACAAGATAAAACTAATTCTAACAACACCGTTAAATAGTAAATCACCAATTAACGACCATATTGTAAAACATGGTGATGGAGTTAAAGTGATAGCACTTTGGGTAGAAGATGCCAGAAAAGCCTATAAAGAAACAACTTCTAGGGGGGCAAAATCTTATATGGAGCCCACCGTAGAAAAAGATGAATTTGGTGAGGTGGTAAGATCAGGAATTTATACCTATGGAGAAACAGTACATCTATTTGTAGAGCGTAAAAATTATAACGGAACATTTTTACCGGGATTTCAAAAGTGGGAATCAGCCTATAACCCACCAACAGCAGGACTTAAATATATTGATCATATGGTTGGTAATGTGGGTTGGAATCAAATGGATGTTTGGGTAAAATGGTACGAAGAGGTAATGGGTTTTGAAAACTTTTTATCTTTTGATGACAAGCAAATTCATACCGAATATTCTGCGTTAATGAGTAAAGTAATGTCTAATGGAAATGGTCGTATTAAATTCCCAATAAACGAACCTGCTAAAGGAAAAAAAAGATCTCAAATAGAAGAGTACTTAGATTTTTATGAAGGTGCAGGCGTACAGCATATTGCAGTAGCAACAGATGATATTTTAAAAACAGTTTCTCAATTACGTGCTAATGGAGTAGAGTTTTTATCAACGCCACCAGACGATTATTATAAATCTGTGCCAGGTAGGTTGTTGCAATTTAGCCATGAATTAAATGAAGATATCGAAAAATTAAAAGCTTTAGGCATAATGATTGATGCTGACGAAGAAGGCTATTTATTACAAATTTTCACAAAACCAGTAGAAGACAGACCCACCTTATTCTTCGAAATTATTCAAAGAATGGGGGCAAAAGGGTTTGGTGCAGGAAACTTTAAAGCTTTGTTTGAATCTATAGAAAGAGAGCAACAAAAAAGAGGGACTCTTTAAGATTTAGATTTTTTTTGGCTAGCACATAGCGTAGCAAGATAACTATAGACTTTTCAGTTTTTTAAAAAACCTGAAAGGTCTTTTTTAGTATATTTGAATGGTTTATTTAGGTCTGCCCATAAACTTCATACAAATACATGGAAAGAAAAGAAATTTTAAAAGCAATAGAAGAAAAGTACACTAAACTTGGCGTGCCTGTAGATGCGATGTTAGAGGGCTTGTTGCATAGTAGCCCAATTACTTATTGGGATTATATTCAGACAGATGCTTTATTAGGGTTGCAAACTCCAAGAACCAACCAGCCAGACGAAATGGTTTTTATCGTGTACCATCAAGTAAAAGAGTTATTGTTTAAAATGATTTTGTGGGAAATAGATCAAGTTGCAAAAATCAATGATGTAACCCCAGAAAAATTTTCCATGCACTTGGATAGAATTAGCAGGTATTTTGAGATGTCGTGTAATTCTTTTGATGTAATGACAGAAGGCATGCAGAGAGCACAATATTTAAAATTTAGAAATACATTAACTCCTGCTAGTGGTTTTCAATCTGCACAATATCGTAAAATAGAATTTGCCTCTACAGAGCTCATTAATTTAATAGACGCAAGGTATAGAGACACAATAGATAGAAATTCTTCTTTAAAAAATGCATATAATCATTTGTATTGGCAAGCAGCAGGTAAAAATTACACAACCGGTCAAAAGTCTACACTACTTCACCTTTTTGAAAAGAAATATTTAGGAGAATTTATCGACTTTATGGAAGATTACAATGATATTAATCTTTCCTTAAAATTTAAACAATTACCAATGCAAGCGCAACAAAATGAAGAATTGATTAAGGCGATGCGTAATTACGATTATACTGTAAATGTAAAGTGGGTAATGGCACACTACAATGCAGCTGCAAAGTATATAGGTGGTAATGCTTCCGATTTAGAGGCGACTGGAGGCAGTAATTGGCGTAAATACATGCATCCTAAATACCAAAGGAGAGTTTTTTATCCTTATTTATGGTCTAAAGAAGAGCTTAAGAATTGGGGAACATTTTAATATTAATTTTACAATAGTTTTAAGAGAGTATAACAGTATTTGTCATATCTTTTCAATAAGTTTAATGTTATGAAAAAAACAATTTTTTTTGGAATTATACTTTTTAAAACGGTATTTTTTTTAGCGCAAGAAAAACAACCTGCATTTGTGCCTGGAGAGCTACTGCAATATAAAATGAGTTACAGTGGTTTTTTAAGAGCAGGTACTGCTACATTAGAAGTTTCTGAGCAAGAACTTAATGGTAAAAATGTTTTTTATGCGAAAGGTAAAGGATGGACCACAGGAATGATCAAATGGTTTTTTGAAGTAAAGGACTTATACGAATCTTATTTTGATCAAAAAGAAACCAAGCCCTACTTATTTAAAAGAAAAATAAATGAAGGAGGCTATAAAAAACATAGGATAACAACGTTTAACTACAGCTCCAACAAAGCATACATCCAAGATTTTTTAGCGCAAAATGACACTACAGTTCCTTTTATGAATGTTCAAGATATTTTGTCCTCTTTTTATTACCTTAGAAATAAAGACGTTAGTAATTTACAAAAAGGAGAAGATCTAAAATTAGACATGTTTATAGATGCACAGGTGTATCCTTTCAAGCTACGCTATTTAGGGAAAGAAGTTGTAGAAACAAAGTTCGGAAAAATAAAAACACTTGTTTTTAGACCTTTTGTTCAATCAGGTAGAGTTTTTAAAGCAGAAGAAAGTGTTACTTTATGGATCACAGACGATAGCAATAAAATACCAATTAGAGTAAAAGCATCTTTAGTTGTTGGCTCTTTAAGGGCAGAATTAGAGGCGTATCAAGGTTTGGCTACCCTATTTAAATTATAATTCTTTTACAGAAATCGTTTTCATAAGTTCTAGGTATAGAATTAAAATAAATCATTTTTATTTGTATTTTTGATGTTGATATAAAAATCAATCACTTCTTGAAGAATATAGTCTTATTAATCCTTTTAGTACCCTTTTTTTCATCTTGTAAAGAAGAAGTTACTACTAACGCTAATAAAGCTATTGCTGTCTATAAACCAGAAATTCGCTTTGGCTACAATTTAGACCATTATAAAGTAATACACGATACCATAAGAAGTGGCGAAAGTTTTGGAATAATCTTAGATAGACACCATGTTTTTTATCCAAAAATCAATAAGATTGCAGCAACTGTTAAAGAAACTTTTGATGTTAGAAGGGTAAGAGCAGGAAAACCCTATACAATTTTAGCGAGTAAAGATTCTACAGAAAAAGCTCAAGTTTTTATATACAAACACGATAAAATTAATGCAACAATTTTAGATTTTAAAGATTCAATTATTACTGCAAAAGCTTATAAAAAACCAATTACAGTTGTAGAAAAAGTAGCCACAGGTGTGGTGAATAGTAATTTTACCTTTTCTATGGATAGTTTGGGTTTAAGACCAAATTTAACCTATAAAGTTGCAGATATTTATGCTTGGACTTTAGATTTTTTAAGGCTTCAAAAAGGCGATTATTTTAAACTTGTTTACGAAGAGAAGTTTATAGACGACACTATTTCTGCTGGTTATGGCTTAGTAAAATCTGCAGTTTTTAATCACAAAGGGAAAGATTTATATGCGTTTCGTTTTTTAGCAGATTCTACGTTAAACATTCATGAGTATTATGATGAGAATGCAAAAATGTTACGAAGTCAGTTTTTAAAAGCACCGATAAAATTTCAGTATAGAATATCTTCTAGATACAATTTAAGAAGAAGAATACCTTTTTACGGAAACAGAGTTAAGCCTCACAAAGGAACTGACTTTGCAGCAAAAGTAGGGACTCCAATAATTGCTACAGCAAGCGGAACAGTAACAGCATCTACAAGAAGAGGAGGTAATGGTAAATATGTAAAAATTAAACATAATAATACGTATTCTACTCAATACCTGCATATGAGAAGGCAGGCTGTAAAAAAAGGACAATATGTTAAGCAAGGAGATGTAATTGGTTATGTAGGGATGACCGGTAATACTGGGGGGCCTCATGTATGTTATCGTTTTTGGAAAAATGGAAGACAGGTAGATCCATTAAAAGAAAAATTACCAGCAGCAAAACCAATGAAAAAGAATGTAAAACCAACCTTTTTCGAGTACATCAAACCATTAAAATATCAGTTAGATAATTTAGTAACTGATACAAAACAACCTGAAAGTAATACCGAAATCATAGCACAAAATTAAAAAATGGCTTTACCAAATAACAATCCCACCAAAACAATTGCTTGGCAGCAATTGACAGATCATTTTAATGAAATTAAAGACGTTAAAATTCAAGATTTATACAAAGACGAAGCTAGAAAAAATGATTTTTCTTTACGTTTAAATGATTTATCTGTAGACTTTTCTAAAAACCGAATCACTTCTAAAACGTTAAATTTATTAGTAGATTTAGCCAAAGAAGTTGGGTTAAAAGAAGCTATAGAAAGTCAATTTAACGGAGAAGTAATAAATGTTACAGAGCAAAGAGCTGTGTTGCATACTGCATTAAGAAGTAATTCGGAAGAATCAGTTTTGGTTGATGGTAAAAATATAAAACCACAGATACAAACTGCATTACGAAAAATAAGAAGTTTTAGTAATAAAGTGATTTCTGGAAAATGGAAAGGGTACACAGGTAAATCTATTACAGATATTGTAAATATTGGCATTGGGGGATCTGACCTTGGACCAGATATGATTGTAACCTCATTAAAGTATTATAAAAATCATTTAAATACACATTTTGTATCTAATGTAGATGGAGATCATGTTTCTGAAGTTATGAAGCAATTAAATCCAGAAACCACATTATTTGTGATTGTATCTAAAACATTTACAACACAAGAAACCATTACCAATGCAGAAACTTTAAAAAACTGGTTTTTAAAATCGGCAACCATATTTGATATTCCAAAGCACTTTGTTGCAGTTTCTACCAATTTAGAAGCCGTAGATAATTTTGGGATAGACAAGGCCAATGTTTTTACAATGTGGAATTGGGTAGGAGGTCGTTTTTCCTTATGGTCTGCAGTAGGTTTGTCAATTAGTTTATCTGTTGGTTTCGAAAATTTCAAAGCCTTATTAGATGGTGCAGAAGAAATGGATATTCATTTTAGAAATGAAAATTTAGAGACAAATATTCCTGTTATTCTAGCCTTATTAAGTATTTGGTACAACAATTTTTACAATGCAGAAACAGAAGCTGTATTACCTTATTCTGAATATTTAAAAAAATTACCAGATTATTTACAACAAGCCATTATGGAAAGTAATGGTAAAGGGGTAGATAGAAACGGAGACAGAATAACTTACCAAACAGGAACTATAGTTTGGGGTAGCACAGGTACAAATATGCAGCATGCTTTTATGCAATTGGTGCACCAAGGAACAAAATTGATTCCTACTGATTTTATCGGTTATAGAGAGTCATTATATGGTTTAACAGACCATCATAAAAAACTTATGGCTAATTATTATGGGCAAATGGATGCTTTGGCCTTTGGTAAAACAAAAGAAGAGGTACACTTAGAGCTTCAGTTTTCTGGGAATTCCGATCAAATAAACTCTTTATTACCTTTTAAAGTTTTTGAAGGAAACAGGCCTAGTAATGCTATATTATTTGACAAACTTACGCCTAAATCTTTAGGGAAATTAGTAGCCCTATACGAACATAAGATTTTTACTCAAGGTGTTATTTGGAATATTTATAGCTATGATCAATTTGGAGTAGAGCTAGGAAAAGAACTGGCCAAGAAGTTGTTAAAACAACAATAAAAAATAATTTAGATAATTTTATTTATAATTAACATTTTAAATGGGTTAAAACTGAATACACTCCCGTGTAAGAGATTGTAAAACAGATGATTGCTAATTGTTTGAATTTGTTTAATGTTCTTAATATTTTGTTAAACCTTAACGTTTAGTTAACATATAAGATATATAATTTAGTGAATTTTGTAAGACATTTAATATACTAAATTTAAACAATGAAAAATTTTAAAAACTTATTATTAGTAGCTATACTTTTTGTGTCGGCTACAGTTTTAGGACAAACTAAAATTACAGGTACGGTTGTAGACAATTCAAACCAGCCAATGCCAAGTGCTAGTATTCTTGAAAAAGGAACAAGAAACGGAGTAGAATCAGATTTTGATGGTAAATTTATAATCACTACAAAATCAGATGTTGGTGTTCTTGTAATTTCTTATTTAGGATACAAATCAAAAGAAGTTTCTTTTTCTTCTACAACAACTAATCTTGGTTCTATTCAATTAGAAGAAAGTAATGTTTTAGATGAAATTGTTATTAATTCTGGAGTTATAGACATTGCAAAGCAAAGAGAGACTCCAATTGCAGTTTCAACTATTTCACCAGCAGAAATTTCTTTAAAAGTAGGAAATCAAGAATTTCCTGAAATTATGAACAATACACCTGGTGTATATGCAACAAAAACAAGTGGTGGTTATGGAGATTCTAGAATTTCTTTAAGAGGTTTTGATCAAAGTAACACATCTTTCTTAATTAATGGACAGCCTGTTAATGATATGGAAAACGGTTGGGTTTATTGGTCTAACTGGCAAGGTTTAACAGATGTAGCATCTGGTATTCAAATTCAAAGAGGTTTAGGGGCTTCAAGATTAGCTGTACCATCTGTAGGAGGTACTGTATCTATATTTACAAAAGCAGCTCAAAAAAGTGAAGGAGGATCTTTCTTTCAAACTGTTGGTAACGATGGTTATTTAAAAACTGGAGCTTCTTATAACACAGGAATCAATGAAAAAGGATGGGCTTTTTCTGTTTTATTATCAAGATGGCAAGGAGATGGTTATGTAAATAATACTTCTGGGGAAGGTTTAACATACTTCGCAGCAGTTGGTTACGAGCCAGTTGGGTCTAAATCTAAATTTAACTTATCATTTTTAGGAGCAGGACAATGGCACCATCAAAGAGACGTTTGGGTATCAATTAGAGATTATCAAAATTTTGGAGAAGAAGGTATCGATAGAAGATGGAACTCAAATGGAGGTACTTTAAATGGAGAAGAATACAATTTAAGAAGAAACTTCTACAACAAGCCATTAGCAACATTCAACTGGGATTTAGAAATTTCAGAAAATTTAGAATTAAATACTTCTCTTTACGGCTCTTGGGGTAGAGGAGGTGGAACAGGACCTAGAGGAAATAACTTTAGAAATGCTACTTTAGATGTTTTACCTTTTAGAAAAGATTTAACAGAACACTACTTAGAAAATGGTAGAGGAGCAAGAAATGCAGATGGTACGATTAATTTTGATGCATTAGTTGCTGAAAATGTTTCTTCTACTTCTGCTTATACAGGTGCTGTTGGTGATTACGCTGGACAGTTAATTGGTTCTAACGGATTTAGAGATGATAATGTAAATAGAGCAGTATTAGTAAGAAGAGCTTCTATGAACTCTCATGACTGGTATGGAGGTATCTCTACTTTAAATGCTGATTTCGGAAAATTTAATGCTTCTATAGGTGTAGATTTAAGATCTTATAGAGGTTATCACTATAGAGTTTTAAATGATTTATTAGGTTTAGATGGTTATTTCTCTACAGGAAATGAAAATTCTGCAGGTCAAATAATTAATAACGTAGTTAAAGCTTCTCCATTTAATGATACTGGTTTAAAAACAGCTAAAATGGACTACTACAACGTAGGTGTTGTTGGTTGGCAAGGTGTTAATGGTTTAGTTGAATACAATGATGAAGATAAAATTACAGCTGTTTTACAGTTTGGTATATCAAATCAGTCTTTTCAAAGAGAAGATTATTTCAATCAGCCAGGGAATAGCCCAATTTCTGATACAAAAGACATGACTGGAGGTTACGTTAAAGGTGGTGCTAACTATAACTTTAATGAGAAGTCTAATGTTTTCTTTAATGCAGGAGTTATTTCAAGACAACCTTTATTTGATGCAGTATTCCCAAACTTTGGTAATGCTATATCTCAAGATTTACAAAACGAAGAAGTTGTTTCTTTTGAATTAGGATATGGATACAAGTCTAGCAAGTTTAACTTTAATATTAATGCTTATGCTACTACTTGGGGTAACAGATTTTTAGAAAGAAGTTTCCCTATTCCAAATTCATCAAATTTTGGAACAGCTCAGTTTAAAGATATTGATGTTCAACACAATGGTATTGAAGGAGAAGGAACTTACTATGTTTCGAACAAGTTAAAATTAAGAGGTATGTTCTCTATAGGTGATTGGAGATATACTAAAAACTTTGAATCCTCTTTATTTGATGACAATCAAAACTTAGTAGGTACAGGCACTTTATACTTAGAAGACGTTAAAGTTGGTGATGCTGCACAAACTACAGCTAGTTTGGGTGTAGATTATGATTTATCGAACTCAATAAGTTTAGACGCTAACTATCGTTTTGTAGATGGTTTATATGCAGATTATTCTATAGAAGATTTTGACACAGCTGATAATGATGGTGCTTTAAAATTACCTTCTTATGGTTTAGTAGACTTTGGAGCTACTGCAAGATTTACATTATTAGGAATGGATTCTTCTTTTAGAGTTAACATTAACAATGTTTTTGATACTGTATATATTGCAGAATCGAATACAAATATAGCAGCAGACGCTGATTCTACAACTTGGAATGGAATAGATGTGAGAAACTCTGTATGGTTCGGATTTGGAACTACATGGAATGCATCTCTTAGATTTAACTTTTAAGAAGTAATTTATTATCATATGAAAAACCACCTCAATTGAGGTGGTTTTTTTGTACTTAAAATTGTAACTTTACCCACTAAATTATTTTAAAAGATGAAAGAAGTACATTCTTATTGGGCATACTTGGTGCTAGCCATTCTAATTTTTGCAGTAGTTAATGCAATTATAGGGGTTACACAAAAAAAACAATTTACAGACAAAGATTTAAGAATAGGGTTGTTTACGTTAATTGTTTCACACATTCAACTTTTAATAGGTTTAGCTTGGTACTTTATGTCTCCATGGTTTACTGCCTTAAAAGAAGATGCTGCTGCTGTTATGGCAAACAAAGCAACTAGATTATTAGCAGTAGAACACCCTACAATGATGATCGTTGCTATTATTCTAATTACAATAGGATGGTCTAAACATAAAAAGAAAACAGAAAGTGGTGCTAAGTTTAAAACATTTGGTGTTTTTTATGGACTAGGACTTTTATGTATTCTTTCTAGAATTCCTTGGGGTAATTGGTTTAGTTAATGAAACTACTAAGTTATCTTCTATCTCCAGTTTTTGCAGTTACGTTCCTTTTTTTATTAGTATTATTTCATCCGTTACAATGGATTGCATATACTATTTTTGGCAAAAAAGCACATGAAGCTGTTGTTGCTGCACTAAATTTTTTTTTAGTAAAATCACTATTGATTTTAGGAATACCTATTTTTTTAAAAAATGAACATAAATTACCCAAAAACACCTCATTAATCTTTGTTGCTAATCATCAAAGTACTTTTGATATACCACCCATAGGTTGGTATTTTAGAGCTTATAAACCAAAATTTGTAGCGAAATTTGAATTGGGTAAAGGCATACCAAGTGTATCTTACAACTTAAGACATGGAGGTGCAGCTCTTATCAATAGAAAAGATCCTAAGCAAGCAATTTCTACATTGGTAGATTTTGCAAAACGAATAAATAAAAATAAGTGGGGCGCTATTATTTTTCCTGAAGGAACAAGAAGTAAAACAGGTAAGCCTAAAAAATTTGCTTCAAATGGATTAAAGGTAATTACCAAATACAATAAAGACGGTTATGTAGTACCTTTAACGATAAATAATTCTTGGAAAGTATTTAAATACGGTAAATTTCCTTTAGGGTTAGGAAGCCCAATTACCATAACTACCCACAGACCTATAAAAATTGATGCTATGCCTTTTGATGACCTATTAACACAAACAGAATCAGTAATTAAAGAACACATAAATTAAAAAAATGTCTATAAAAAATATTAGAATAGAAGTAATGCAAACTTTAGAAAAAAAGATGCAAAACTTCATGGATACTTACTTAATACCTGCAGAAAAAATTTGGCAGCCCACAGATTTTTTACCCAATTCACAAAAAGATTCTTTTATCTCAGAAGTTGAAGAAATTAGAGAAATATCTAAGGAATTAAACGACGATTTTTGGGTAGTTTTAGTAGGAGACACTATTACTGAAGAAGCATTGCCTACTTACGAGTCTTGGTTGTTAGATTTAGATGGTGTTTCGCAAGATCCAGACAATGGTTGGGCAAAATGGCTTAGAACATGGACTGCTGAAGAAAATAGGCATGGAGATGTCTTAAATAAATATTTATACTTATCAGGTAGGGTTAATATGCGTGAAGTAGAAATTTCTACGCAACATTTAATTGCAGATGGTTTTGATATTGGTACTTCTACAGACCCTTATAAGAATTTTATATATACTACTTTTCAAGAATTAGCAACGTATATTTCTCATAATAACGTAGCTAAAATTGCTCGTAAAAAAGGACACAAAGCATTAGCAAAAATGTCTAAAATTATTGCTGGAGATGAAATGAGACATCACCAAGCTTACGCACATTTTGTAAAGGAGATTTTTAAAATAGACCCTAGTGAAATGATGTTAGCATTTCAGCATATGATGAAACACAAAATTGTAATGCCAGCCATGCATTTAAGAGCATCTTTTGGAGAAAAAGGAAGTTTATTTGATGATTTCTCTACAGTTGCACAAAGAATTGGTGTTTATACAGGTTTTGATTATGTAGACATCTTAAAGAAACTAAATACAATGTGGGAGATTGATAAAATAACAAATCTTACTCCAGAAGCTGAAAAAGCAAGAGATTTCTTATTGAATTTACCAGATAGGATGTACCGAATTACAGAACGTATTAAAGTTCCGGATACAACCTTTAATTTTAAATGGATGTTACAGCCCAGTTAGAGCGCTAAAACCCAAAGCTAGAAAAAAAGTGAATGATCTTTTAAGTGTATACAATTTGAAAGATCATTTTTTATACAAGTAATTTAAATTGATCTTTATCGTTTAAAAAACCTAACTTTTTTCGACATTTTTGTAAATTTTCTATAGATAAGTTTGCTGCTAGAATACCGTTAACATTTGTGGGTAAAGAAGCAAGTTCATTTCCTAAATAATCTGAAATTAGAGAATCTCCAGAATATTGGTAATCATTTGCATCAGTTCCAATTCTATTGACACCAATAACGTAACTCATATTTTCTATAGCACGCGCTTTTAGTAATGTTTTCCAAGCGTTTATTCTTGTAACTGGCCAATTTGCCATGTACAACAAAAGGTCGTAATTTTCTGTATTTCTTGCCCAAACAGGGAATCGTAAATCATAACAAATTAATGGACAAATTTTCCACCCTTTATAACTTATAACTACCCTTTTAGTGCCAGAAGTATAGGCTTTATCTTCTCCTGCTAAGGTAAAAGAATGCCTTTTATCGTATGTGGTAATTTCACCTGAAGGGAACACAAAGATCAGTCTATTATAAAATTTATTATTTTCTGTAATTACGAGGCTTCCAGTTATGGCAACGTTATGTTTTTTAGCCATACTTAACATCCATGAAATTGTTTTACCGTCCATTTTTTCTGCTACTTTTTTAGCATTCATGGTAAAACCAGAAGTAAACATCTCTGGAAGTACAATTAAATCTGTGGTTTCAGGGAGTGTTTTAATTTTTTCTTCAAAAAAATGAAGGTTTTGTTTTGGGTTTTCCCAAATTAGGTCGGCTTGGATACCTATTACATGTAATTTGTTTTTCATAAAATAAAAAGTAAAGATTACAGAAGTATAAAAGTAAGTTTTTGTAAATTAGAATTCCAAAAAAATGGTATGCAATCTTTTATTTCAGAAACACTAGATGATATTTTAAAAGAAACAACTTCTTTTGAAGATGTGGTTTTTGTTTTACCTTCTCAAAGAGCAAAAATATTTGTAAAACAGACTTTTAAAAATAAGATATCTGTCGGTTTTTTGCCAGAAATTTTAAATATAGAACAATTTATTTCAACAGTTTCTGGAGTTCAAAAAGCAGATAAGATTCAGTTGTTGTTTTATTTCTATGGTATTTATAAGCAAGTAGAAAAAAAACCAGACGATTTTGCTACTTTTTCTTCATGGGCCTTAACCGTTTTACAAGACTTTAATGAACTAGACCAACATTTAATCAATACAGAAGATATTTTTATTTATTTAAGAGATATAGAGCGTTTGCGAAAATGGTCTGTAAAAGGAACTTTTAAAGAAACAGATCTAATAAAGGACCATTATTCATTTTTAGAAAGATTAAATACCTATTACTCGGCTTTTTATACGTTTTTAATTAAAAAAAATATAGGGTATCAAGGGTTAATTTATAGAGAAGCTGTCCAAATGATAGACAGTTATTTGAATAATTTTAGCAACAAGAAATTCTTTTTTATTGGCTTTAATGCATTAAATAAAGCAGAAGAAACAATTTTTCAAAAAGTTTTAGAACGGGGTAATTCTGAAATATATTGGGATTTAGATGCGGTTTTTTATACTACAAACCACCAAGCAGGAAAGTTTATAAGAAAGTATAAAAATGAATGGAGGTATTACGAAAAAAATAAAATAAAAAATATTGGAGATACATTTTCTAACCCTAAAAACATTCAAGTTGTTGGAGCAGCAAAAAATACGACCCAAATAAAATATATGGGTGAGGTTTTAAAAAATAGCACAAGCTTAGCCAATACAGCATTAGTTTTAGCAGACGAAACGTTATTGCCAATTGCATTAAATTCACTACCTAAAAATATAGAGGCAATAAATATAACGATGGGATATCCTTTAAAAGATGTTCCAACAACTAGTTTGTTATTTGCAATCTTTCAGTTGCATATTTCACAAGAGAAGTTGCAAAAGAAAGCTGAAAACGAATTTTATCATAAAGATGTAATCCGATTTTTAAAGCATCCATCTGTTTATAATTTAATACATGATATAGAAGATTTTGCATCAAAAATTGCAAAAAATAATCAAACATTTATATCTCAGAATGATATTACAGTGTTGCTAAAAGAGGAAGATGAACACACAAAGAATAGTATTCTATACCTATTTAAACCAGTTATTTCTGTGACTGATTTTATCAGTCAACTAACTCGCTTTATTACTCTTCTTAAAAAAGAGGCAAATGCTTTAGAAAAAGAATATTTATTCCGTTTTTTCAATGCCTTTACCCAATTAAAAAAATTACAGGCCGAGTTTGAGTATTTTACAGATTTAAAAACATTATTTCAATTTTTTAAACAACTTATTAGTTTAGAAAACCTTTCTTTTCAAGGAGAACCTTTAAAAGGTTTGCAATTAATGGGAATGTTAGAAACACGTGTTTTAGACTTTGAAACTATTATTTTAACTTCGGCTAACGAAGGTGTATTGCCAGCAAGTAGCCAACAAAGTTCATTCATTCCTTTTGATGTAAAAGTAGAGTTTGACCTTCCCACCTATAGAGAAAAGGATGCTATTTTTTCGTATCACTTTTTTAGATTAATTCAACGTGCAAAAAATATTTTTATAATTTACAATACTGAGCATGATGTTTTTGGAAGTGGAGAAAAAAGTAGATTTATTACGCAATTAGAAATGCTTAGAAAAGATATTGTCCATAAAATTATTTCACCACAAATAGCACCTCAAGACACTTCTTTAAAAATTATACCAAAAGACAATGCTGTAGTAGAGCAGTTAAAAAAAGTAGCAGAAAAAGGAATTTCTCCTTCTTCTTTAACCAGCTATTTATATAATCCCATTAAATTTTACAAGCAAAAGGTATTGGGAATTAAACAAATAGAAGATGTAGAAGAAACCGTAGCTTTTAATACATTAGGTACAATTGTGCATGAAACTTTAGAAGATTTATACAAGCCTTATTTGGGAAAGTTTTTAAAATTAGACCATATTGCCTTAATGGAGCCTAAAGCAAAAGACTTAGTGATAAAATATTTTAAAACTGAGTTTAAAAATGGGGATATTAAGACTGGTAAAAATAGATTGATATTTGAGGTTGCTCATCGTTTTGTAACTAATTTTTTAAAGAAAGAAAAAGCGCTTTTAAAAAACCCTGATAATCAACTTAAAATTATTGCAACAGAAGAAAACTTTGCAACAGAAATTCAGATAGATGGCTTAGATCATCCAATAAAATTGCACGGAAATGTAGATAGGATAGACGAGTTGAACGGAGAAGTTAGAATTATTGACTATAAATCGGGCTTGGTAAATTCTTCTGAATTAAAAGTAATAGATTTTGAAAATTTACGAAGCAAAGAACAGTTTAAAGCAATACAAGTTTTATTATACGCCTATTTATTTACTAAAAATAAGAAGTTCGATTTTTCAAAACCTTTAAAAGCAGGTATTTATTCGTTTAAAAACTTACAGTCAGGTTTTTTAAAAATTAACTTTTCATCCAATATAAGAAATCCCGATACTGAGATTACAGAACAAAAATTAGAAGAATTTATACAGCAATTAGAAAAGTATATTTTAGAAATTTATGATAGTAGTATTCCATTTATAGAACCTGCTGATTTAAAATATGAATAAGTCTTCTAAAAGGAAATCGTTTTTCTCTTTGTTAGATTAGTACCTTTGTAAAAAAACTTTTTTGGACACAGATATTAGTTTAAAAAATATAAATAAACTGGCAATTCCTGCTTTAATTGCTGGTATTGCAGAACCTCTTTTATCCATAACAGACACCGCAATTATTGGTAATATAGATACAAATGCAACAGAAAGTTTAGCTGCAGTTGGTATTGTAGGTGCATTTATTTCTATGTTAATTTGGGTTTTTGGTCAAATACGAAGTGCAATATCTTCCATTATTTCTCAATACGTAGGAGCTAACAAGCTAGATAAAATTGAAAATTTACCTATTCAAGCAATAGCGATTATTAGTCTTGGTAGTCTTGCTATTTTGTGTATAAGTTATCCTTTTTCCAAAGAAATTTTTCAGTTCTACAATGCCTCAGGGCAAGTGTTGGGTTATTGTATTAGCTACTTTAAGATACGTATTTTTGGGTTTCCGTTTTCTTTACTAGTATTTTCTATTTTTGGAATTTTTAGAGGACTCCAGAACACCTTTTACCCCATGATCATTGCTATTGTTGGGGCATTATTAAATATTGTTTTAGATTTTGCCTTTGTCTATGGAGTAGAGGGCTTTATACCTGCTATGCATGTAGAAGGAGCCGCTTATGCAAGTTTAATAGCACAAATAGTAATGGCTGTAATTGCCTTTTATTTATTGGTTAAAAAAACAACAATATCATTACAATTTTCATTACCATTTCATTCAGAGATTCCTAGACTTTTAGGAATGATTGGAAATCTATTTGTGAGAACTTTGGCACTAAACACAGCATTATATTTTGCAACTGCTTTTGCAACAGGGTATGGGCCAGAATATATTGCAGCGTATACCATTGGTATTAATATATGGCTTTTAGGTGCTTTTATGATAGATGGCTATTCTAGTGCAGGAAATATTTTATCAGGAAAACTACTCGGAGCTAAAGAATATAAATCTTTAGTAACATTAAGTCAAAAATTATTTAAATACGGGGTCTTAACAGGCGCTTTAATAGCTGGTGTTGGTTTTCTTTTGTATAGTTTTATAGGAGAAATATTCACACAAGAACCTGCTGTTTTAAATCAATTTTACACTGTTTTTTGGATAGTACTTTTAACACAACCTATAAGTGCAGTTACCTTTATTTTTGATGGCATGTTTAAAGGTATGGGTAAAATGAAATATTTAAGAAATCTGTTATTACTTTCTACAGGTCTTATTTTTATACCTACTTTGTTGATTTTTGATTATTTTAATCTAAAGTTATATGCTATTTGGATGGCTTTTACGATCTGGATTATGGCTAGAGGTATCCCTTTAATATTGCATTTTAGAAAGACATTTCTACCATTAGCTGAAGATTAGTTTATTTTTATAATATCTTACACGACTAAAAAGCAGGTGATGAGTATTAAAAATAGTATATTTCTATATGTTTTTGGTATACTTATTGTTTTGTGTAAAGAAAACGAATTAAAATGTGATGGGTTTGTTTAAATTAAAAAATGCTTCTTTAAGAATACGCATCTTTTTATCGATGATATTATTGGTATTGTTAGCCTCAATATTAATTTTAGTAGTTACAGTTATTCAGTATGATGAACAAACAAAAGACTATAACATTCAGCGTTTTGAAAGAAAAGAAGCTACTACAATAGAAACTATTGTTTTAGAGCTCACAAATAAAACAAGTTACCCCGTTAATACTAAAAACTTACCCCTAATATTCCAAGAACGTATTTATGAAATATCATCGATTAATAAATTGAATATCTCAATTTTTGATCCCCATGGTAATTTATTAGTATCCTCTAAAACAAATGCTTTTGAAGAGAATAGCACATTGCCTCTTACGTATAAAATTTTAAATGACCTGTCTCAAAAACCAAACCATAGAATTTTAAAAATTAGAGAGGAAGAAGGGGTCAGTTATCAGTCTTCTTATACCTTTATAAACGACCCTAAATTTAATAGAATAGGGATTTTAGAAGTACAGTTTACACAAGATAATTCAGAGATAGAAAAAGAATTACAAGAATTTATACAGAGACTTAGTATTGTTTATGTATTAATGTTTTTAATAGCAATTGTTTTTGCCTATTTCTTATCTAGTTATATTACTAGATCTATTCAAACAATTTCAGAAAGAATGCAGCAAACACGTTTAAATGAAAGAAACGAAAAAATTATTTTAGATTCTGCTAGTTCTGAGATTGAAATTCTGGTAGATGCTTACAATAATATGATAGATCAGTTAGAAGAAAGTGTAGCAAAATTAGCAAAAAGCGAAAGAGAACAGGCTTGGAGAGAAATGGCAAAACAGGTTGCGCATGAGATTAAAAATCCGTTAACACCAATGAGATTGACAGTCCAAAGTTTTGAACGAAAGTTTAACCCAGAGGATAAAAACATAAAAGTAAAGCTAGCAGAATATAGTCAAACACTTATTCAACAAATAGATGTAATGAGTTCTATAGCCTCTGCATTTTCAGATTTTGCAAAAATGCCAACGCAACACAGAGAGCATATTAATGTGGTAAGTGTTGTAAAATTAGCTTTAGACATTTTTAATGAAGATTATATTAGTTATCAATCTAGTGAAACTGAAATTTATGCCAATTTAGATAAAACTCAATTAATCAGAATTGTAAATAATTTGGTAAAAAATGCAACACAAGCAACAGAATTAGAAAAAAGTCCTATTATAGAAGTTAAAGTTACTTCAGACACAAAAAATGTTTCTATTTTAGTTTCAGATAATGGTAAGGGAATTTCTAAAGATGTAGAAGATTTAATTTTTGAACCTAAATTTACAACCAAAACAAGTGGAATGGGACTTGGGTTGGGTATGATTAAAAATATAATTGAAGCTTATGGTGGTCGTATATTTTTTGAATCTAATTTAGGTCAAGGAACAGTTTTTACCGTAATTTTGCCAAAAGAATAACAAAGAATACGACTATAAATTATGAGTTTTAATAACATTTTAGTAGACATTACCTTTGCTGTTGCACAAATAACAATTAATAGACCTAGAAAATTAAATGCATTAAATAAAGAAACAATTTCTGAATTAAGCAGTGCATTTACAACATTAGAAAATGATAGAACTGTAAAAGTTATTCTTTTAACGGGTGCAGGAGAAAAAGCATTTGTTGCTGGAGCAGATATTGCTGAATTTTCAAATTTTTCTGTAGAAGAGGGTAAGTTATTAGCAAAAAAGGGGCAAGATCAATTATTTGATTTGGTACAAAATTTGTCCAAACCAGTTATAGCTGTTGTTAATGGTTTTGCATTAGGAGGTGGTTTAGAACTGGCAATGGCATGTCATTTTAGAATAGCTTCTGATAATGCTAAAATGGGACTACCAGAAGTGTCTCTTGGAGTAATTCCAGGGTATGGAGGTACCCAAAGATTGGCGCAATTAGTTGGTAAAGGAAAAGCAATGGAATTAGTGATGACAGCAAGTATGATTCCTGCAGAAGAAGCTCTTGGTTTAGGCTTAGTTAACTATGTTACTACACCAGAAGAACTAATGCCATTGGCAACTAAATTAGCATCAAAAATTATGAGAAATTCTTTAGTAGCTATTTCTGGTGCTATAAAAGCTATAAATGCAAATTTTATAGAAGGAGTTAATGGTTATGAAATAGAAATTAATGCTTTTGGAGATTGTTTTGGAACCGAAGACTTTAAAGAAGGTACTTCTGCTTTTTTAGAAAAGAGAAGGCCAGATTTTCCTAATAATTAATCAAAAAAAAAGAGCCTATTTAGGCTCTTTTTTTTTGATCTGAATTAAAACTATATTTCAAATGGATTTACAAATGTTCTACCATTATTTTTTATAATTATTTTATAATCTCCTTTTTGACTTTCATCTAATCTGTAGATTCTCTTAAAAACCTTTTGAGCAGCAATTTTTTCTGAATATATAACTTCATCATTAAATAATAAAGTAACCTCTACTGGTTTATTGTCAAAAGAAACTTTACTTACCATTAAGTGGTTTTTTTGAGTTCTTACAACAGGCTTAAAAATTTTCTTTTTCGAAGTTTCATCAAAATTAATGGTGTCGTTATTTATTTTTATTGATTTGATGATAATTTCAAAATCTTTTTCTAATTCTAAAGTATAACTACCATTTTCTAATTTAGAAAAATCAAAAATCTTTACTAAATCTCCTTTTCTTTCTACTTCTTCAGTATACAATATATTACCCTCGTTGTTTTTGATGGTTAACTCATGTCCTTTTTTAACATCTGTAAATTCAATTTTAATTTTTTTAGCATCCAATTCAGAAGGGTTTGCAAAGCTCATTAATGTTCCTAACATCAACGCTACTAATAGTACTCTTGTTTTTAAAGATTTCATAAATTGTTAATTTTCTTGTTTTAATTTTTGTGCAAAGTTATGGGTGGAATAGAGTTTTAAAAACAACACAATTGGCAAAAATATATGCTAAATTAACAAAATAAAATACGTTAATTAAATGTTAAGTTAATATAGTATATAATATTGATAATATTAAATAGGTAGTCTTGTTTGTGTATTGTATTTTTGTACTATGATTCAAAAGAAACCAACATTAGAAAAAATAACTCCAAATTTTGGAAGTTCATTGTTGGTAAAAAAACATGAAAAGTTTTTAAAAACTAATGTTCCTTTTTGGCACTTTCATCCAGAGATTGAGCTGGTATATGTAAACAAAGGAAAAGGGAAAAGACACATTGGTAACCACCTAAGTTATTTTAACAACAGTCAATTGGTTTTAATAGGCTCTAATTTACCTCATATAGGATATATAGATCGTTTAACCACCAATGGTTCTGAAACCTTAATTCAGTTTCTTCCTGATTTTTTAGGCAAAGAATTCTTTAAAATTCCTGAAATGGCCTCTATCAATGCATTATTTGAGCGTGCAAAAAAAGGAATTCGATTTAATACAGAGATTAAACAAAGAATAGGCGCTAAAATTGAAAAGTTAGTAGATTTAGAAGGAGCAATACGAATTATATCTTTTATAGAAATTCTTCATGATTTGGCAACAACCGATGATTATACCCTTTTAAATGCCAATGGATATGCTTTTGAAAGCACTCACCAAGATACTGATAAAATTGAGGTGGTGTATAAACATATCAATAAGAATTTTAAAGAACATATAAGTTTAGATGAAATTGCTGGATTAGTGAGTATGACTGTTCCTGCGTTTTGTAGGTATTTTAAAAAAACAACTGGAAAAACATTTACCAAATTAGTTAATGAATACAGGGTAGTACATGCAACAAAGTTATTAGCAGAAAGTACAATGAGTATTACAGAGGTAAGTTTTGATTGTGGGTTTAATAATTTTTCTCACTTTAATAAACTTTTTAAAGAGTTTACAGGTAAAAACGCCTCTATTTATAGAAGTGAAATGAAAGATTTAATACAATAAATAATGGCTTTAACTTCAGAAAAAAATATTAAAAAAGCTCTAGAATACTATACTTTTAAAAGCAATCAACTCAAAGCATTTATTAATGAGAATACTAATTTAACGGTAGAACAAATTATAGAAAGTGGTAAAGAGTTAGAAATTTTAGAATATAAAATTACAGCTTTAGAGGTCGCAGAAGAAAACTAAAGTTATAATTTTCCATTCCACTCATTATAGAATTGAGTTAAAAAACCTTCCATATATTGATTCCTTTTTTCTGCAATTTTTTTACCAGTTTCAGTATTCATTTTATCTTTTAAAAGTAGCAATTTTTCGTAAAAATGATTGATTGTTGGGGCTGTAGATTTTTTATATTCTTCTTTAGACATATTTAAATTAGGTGGTGTATCAGGGTCAAATAATACTCTATTTTTATACCCACCATAATTGAAACAGCGTGCAATGCCTATAGCACCAATAGCATCTAATCTATCTGCATCTTGAACCACTTCTAGCTCTTTAGAGTTAAATTGTTTTTTGTTAGTTTCTAAACTGTTTTTAAAAGACATATTTTTTATGATTTTTATAATATGCGTTTTGTATTCAGTAGAAATATTTTGTTGATCTAGAAATAATGCTGCTTTATCAGGACCAATATTTTCATTCCCATTATGAAACTTTGAATCAGCAATATCGTGCAGTAAGGCAGCTAAAGAAACAATAAGGGTATTTACATTTTCCGTTTTGGCTATTAATAGTGCGTTTTGATAAACACGGGTTATGTGAAACCAATCATGCCCGCCTTCGGCATCTTTCAATTCCTGCTTAACAAAGGTTTTAGTATGTTCAATTATTTTATTTGTACTCATTTTCTTTTCTCTTATCAAGTTCTTTTTTAATATATTTTACATCCAAATAAATATAGATAAACATTGGCGAAAAAAATAAAGGTAAAAAAGTATGAAAAGAAGTTCCTTTATGTAGTGTGGAAAATACAGAAAAAATGAGCATTAAAAAAATTACAATACCTTGCAGTATTAGTATTCTTTGCTGTTTTTTTAATTTACTTTTAAGCTCTAAAGTAGTGTAACTAGAAAATTGCGATTTCATAACTAAGGGATACCTACAAAAAATCCACTTTATTAAAGTGGATTTTTATGTGTTGTAAATGTGTTTTGATTAACAGTGCTCTTCATAAGCCGCAGCTAAGTTTTGTGCAATCATTTGCGCAGACCTACCTTCTATATGATGTCTTTCTAACATGTGTACTAAGTTGCCATCTTTAAATAGGGCAATTGCAGGAGATGAAGGAGGAAAAGGAATCATGAATTCTCTTGCTTTTTGAGTTGATTCTTTTTCTACACCTGCAAAAACTGTAGTTAAATTAGTTGGTGTTTTATCTGCACCTAAAGAAGCAATTGCTCCTGGTCTTGCAGTACCAGCTGCACAACCACAAACAGAGTTAACCATTACTAAAGTTGTGCCTTTTTTAGACATTGCATTTTCAACATCTTCACTTGTGTATAATGCCTCAAAACCTGCGTTAATTAATTCATCACGCATTGGTTTTACTAATTCTTCTGGATACATAATTGATAATTTAGACTGCAAATATAATCATTATAATAGCAAAATTCAACTGTAAAAACATTCTTCTATCAATGAATAAATCAATTAAATTGATACTAAATTTCATTCTTATTAATCCTCTTGTTTGTTTATATTTGGGATTAAATTTTTTAAGATACAATGAGTAGTTTTTCTAAATGGTTAGGAGCAGGCTTAGGGTTTACATTGGGTGGCCCAATAGGTGCTGCTGTAGGCTTTGCACTGGGTAGTTTTGTAGACAAGTTTTCTATTGAAGAATTTAAAGAAGCACAAACTAATTACACAAGCAATTCAGATAGAAGTTTTAAAAATAGTAGCACACAATCTGGAGATTTTGAAATTAGTCTTTTAGTGCTAGCATCTATCGTTATAAAAGCCGACGGAAAAATAGATCAGAGAGAGTTAGATTTTGTAAGAGCTCAGTTTCTAAATATGTATGGTAAACAAAGAGCTAACAATGCCTTTAAATTATTTAATAGTATTGTAAAAAAACAAGTTTCTGCACGCCAAGTTTGTATGCAAATTAGAGCACACATGCCACATGCTGCTAGATTACAGCTTTTACACTTTTTATTTGGTATTGCAAAAGCAGATGAATTTGTTTCCAAAAACGAAGTAGATGAAATTCGTAAAATAGCAGGGTATCTCTATATTAATCAAAATGATTATGAATCTATAAAAGCAATGTTTTATGATGCATCAGATGCCGCATATAAAATATTAGAAATCTCTAAGACTGCAAACAATTCTGAACTTAAATCGGCGTATCGAAAAATGGTAAAAAAATACCACCCTGATAAATTACAAGATTTAGGAAACGAACATCTAAAAGGAGCAAAAGAAAAATTCCAAAATATACAAAATGCTTACGAGCAAATTAAACGCGAAAGAGGTTTGTAACCTATAACTTCTTAAAATCACAAGAAGATAAAGAAATAAACAGCGTTTAATTTTAAAGAACCAGTCTAAGAATTTAGAAGAAAATTCTTAATTTCGCAGTCGCATAATAAAAGAGAAGAAATGAACGTAAAAACTTTAATTTTTAGCGGTTTAACTTCTTCATAAAAGAAGATCGAAAAATAATAAAGTGTACAGCCGATCATTAATTAAAACAAGAAATCCAGATGAAGTTTCCTGAATATAAAGGATTAGATTTACCAAAAGTAGCAGAAGAAATCTTAAATTCTTGGCAAGAGAATACTATATTCGAAAAAAGTATTACTTCTAGAGAAGGTGCAACACCTTACATATTTTTTGAGGGCCCACCTTCAGCGAATGGTCTTCCTGGAGTTCACCATGTTTTAGCAAGAGCAATCAAAGATATCTTTCCTAGATACAAAACCATGAAAGGTTTTCAGGTAAAAAGAAAAGCAGGTTGGGATACCCATGGTTTACCTATAGAACTTGGTGTAGAAAAAGAATTAGGTATTACCAAAGAGGATATTGGTAAAAAAATATCTGTAGAAGAATATAATACAGCTTGTAGAAAAGCGGTTATGAGGTATACAGATATCTGGAATAATTTAACTCAGAAAATGGGCTATTGGGTAGATATGGAAGATCCATACATTACCTACGAACCAAAATATATGGAGTCTGTTTGGTGGTTGTTAAAACAGATTTACAACAAAGAACTCATCTACAAAGGGTACACAATTCAGCCTTATTCGCCAAAGGCGGGTACAGGGCTAAGCTCTCATGAATTAAATCAGCCAGGAACTTATCAAGATGTAACAGACACCACAGTTGTTGCTCAATTCAAAGCTATAAATAATACGTTACCAGATTTTTTACAAAATGAGGGTGATATTCATTTTATTGCATGGACAACTACACCTTGGACATTACCAAGTAATACAGCGTTAACAGTTGGACCAAAAATTGAGTATGTATTAGTAGATACTTTTAATCAATATACGTTTGAACCCGTAAAAGTAATCTTAGCTAAAAATTTAGTAAGCAAACAATTTGGTGGTAAAAACGCATTTGAAGTAGAAAATGCAGAAGCATTGCAAGACTACAATAAAGGCACTAAAAAAATACCATATTTTGTGGTAAAAGAATTTATAGGAAAAGATTTAGAGGGCATAAAATACGAGCAATTGTTAAATTATGCTTTGCCAAATGATAATCCTCAAGATGCGTTTAGAGTAATTTCTGGAGATTTTGTGACTACAGAAGATGGAACAGGAATTGTACATACAGCCCCTACTTTTGGTGCAGATGATGCGTTGGTTTCTAAGCAAGCATCACCAGAAATTCCGCCATTATTAGTTAAGGATGAGAATGATAATTTAGTTCCATTAGTAGATTTACAAGGTAAATTTAGACCGGAAGTAAAAGATGATGTTTATGGTTTTGCGAATGAATATGTAAAATCTGAATATTTAACTGAAGATGATCTTGCAGAAGAATTAAAAGTACAGCAAGAAAAGTTAAAAGACGTTTTAAAAGATCAAAAACAGCATTTATCTGTAGATGAACGTTTAGGTCTTAAGTTAAAAAACGAAAATAAGGCGTTTAAAGTAGAAAAATACAAGCACAGTTACCCAAATTGTTGGAGAACAGACAAGCCAATTTTATATTATCCTTTAGATTCTTGGTTCATCAAAATTACGGAGGTAAAAGATAGAATGCACGAACTAAATAAAACCATAAACTGGAAACCAGAATCTACAGGAACTGGTCGTTTTGGAAATTGGTTGGCGAATGCAAACGATTGGAACCTATCTAGATCTCGTTATTGGGGTATTCCATTACCTATTTGGAGAACAGAAGATGGTAAAGAAGAAATCTGTATTGGCTCTGTAGAAGAACTAAAATCAGAAATGGCAAAAGCTATAGAAGCTGGAGTGTTAGATAAAGATATTTTCGAAGATTTTGAAGTAGGCAACATGTCTGATGAAAATTATGCGAAAATAGATTTACATAAAAATATTGTAGACGGTATTACATTAGTCTCTGCTACTGGGAAACCTATGAAACGTGAAGCAGATTTAATCGATGTTTGGTTTGATTCTGGTTCTATGCCTTATGCTCAATGGCATTACCCTTTTCAAAATAAAGAATTGGTAGATACTACTTGGAGAAAAGCAGATTTTATTGCAGAGGGTGTAGATCAAACAAGGGGTTGGTTTTATACTTTACATGCAATTGCCACTATGATTTTTGATGATGTCGCCTATAAAAATGTGGTATCTAATGGTTTGGTATTAGACAAAAACGGGCATAAAATGTCTAAACGTTTAGGTAATGCTGCAGATCCATTTACAACCTTATCTACTTATGGTGCAGATGCCACAAGATGGTATATGATTTCTAATGCCAATCCCTGGGATAATTTAAAGTTCGACTTAGAAGGTATAGAAGAAGTAAAACGTAAGTTTTTTGGGACATTATACAATACGTATTCTTTCTTTAGTTTATATACAAATATTGATGGTTTTGCATATAAAGAAGAAGATGTTGCTTTAAATGAAAGACCAGAATTAGACAGATGGATTTTATCTGAAT
Organism: uncultured Polaribacter sp.; assembly: GCA_938084845.1. Lineage (GTDB taxonomy): Bacteria > Bacteroidota > Bacteroidia > Flavobacteriales > Flavobacteriaceae > Polaribacter. Next base: position 38,131 of record CALKEB010000063.1, read on the forward strand.
TACATACTTTAATTAACAAAGTAGATGCATTTTATTCAGACTATGAACCAACAAGAGCAGCAAGAGCAATATCAGACTTTACACAAGAATACTTAAGTAACTGGTATGTTCGTTTAAGTAGAAGACGTTTTTGGAAAGGTACTTACGAAACCGATAAAATTTCTGCATATCAAACGCTATATACTTGTATGACAACTGTTGCAAAGTTAGCCGCACCAATTGCGCCATTTTTTATGGATCGATTGTATCAAGATTTAAATTCGGTAACGCAAAAAGAAACTTCAGAAAGTATCCATTTATCAGATTTTCCAAAATTTGATGAAAATTTTGTAGATAAAAGCTTAGAGCGTAAAATGGAAAACGCACAAACAATTTCTTCTTTGGTGCTATCTCTTAGAGCAAAAGAAAAAATAAAAGTACGTCAGCCATTACAAAAAATTATGATTCCTGTTGATAATGCTCAGCAGAAAGAAGAAATTTTAGCAGTAGAAAATTTAATAAAACATGAGGTAAATATTAAAGAAATTCAACTGATGGAAGATGCTTCAGATATTTTAATCAAACAAATTAAACCTAACTTTAAAGCATTGGGGCCAAAGTTTGGAAAAGACATGCGTTTTATAGCTGCTGAAGTTCAGAAGTTTACCCAACAAGATATTAACAAAATAGAAAAAGATAAAAACATTTCTATAGAAGTTAATGGTAAAAATATTATTTTAGATGTCTCAGATGTAGAAATTTCGTCTAAGGATATAGAAGGTTGGTTGGTTGCCAACGAAGGGGCATTAACAGTGGCATTAGATGTAACTATTACCGAAAGTTTGCACAAAGAGGGTATTGCTAGAGAACTGGTAAATAGAATTCAGAATGCTAGAAAAGATGCAGGCTTAGAAGTAACAGATAAAATAAAACTAACCGTTTTAAATTTTGATAATTTACAGCAATCTATATCGGATAATAGAGATTATATTATGAGTGAAACATTAACCAAAGAATTGGTTTTTGTAGATGAGTTAAAAGGCGGTACAAATATTGAGTTTGATGCCATTGAAAGTAAAATATTAATAGAAAAAATTTAGAAATATGTCAGATGTTAAATTAAAATATTCTGAAGAAGATCTTCAAGAATTTAAAGCAATTATTGAAAAGAAAATTGCTAGAGCAAACGAAGATCTAGAGTTGTTACGAGCAGCTTATAAAAATGATGCAAATAATGGTACAGATGATACTTTATCATCATTTAAATCTTTTGATGAAGGTTCTGATGTGATGAACAAAGAAGCGAATGTACAATTGGCAATAAGACAAGAAAAATTTATCAGAGATTTAAAAAATGCGTTGTTAAGAATCGAGAACGGAACGTATGGTGTTTGTAGAGTTACTGGTAAATTAATTCAGAAAGAGCGTTTAAAATTAGTACCACATGCTACGTTAAGTATAGAGGCTAAAAGAGCTCAGTAATAATTACTAAAAAATTGATAAAGCTTCTTTTTAAGAAGCTTTTTTTTATGAAAAATATTTTTCTACCCCTTTTAATATGTTTTACTTCTGTGATGTTTTCGCAGAAAAAAGTAATGAAAAAGCTGCAAACAAATGCAGCAGAAATTACTGTTTACACAAAAGGATTGGACAATATTATTCTCGAAAATTCATTTACAGAATTCATAGAAGTAGTTTTAGAAGCAAAAAGTTACGATGAACAGCTTATTAAAATTACTGCAGATGATAAAACTGTAGCTGTTAATTTTAATTTTGAAGGCACAGAAACGAGAGAAGTAATCTTTAGAAAGTTTATTACCAAACGTTTACAAAGAGCTACAGCAATAGTAAAAATACCAAAAGGTAAAAAAGTATATATTTTTGGCGAGAATGTAGATGTAGAAAGCAAAAACTTACGAAATGATTTAGCAGTTTATATAGACAATGGTATTGTAAAATTAAATACTATAAAAGCGAACTTACTTTTAAAACTGTATTCAGGAAATGTATACGCCAATTTAAAAAACTCGAATTTTAAGGTTTTTTCTAAATCTGGGAAAATTACAGTTGATGGTATTCAAAGAGAAAAAGAGTATGAAAAAGTTGCAAATACATCTCAAGAAAAAACGGCCATAACTTCCTTAAAAGCTAATATTTTTCTAACTACTCAATAACCATAATATTATTATTATTTTTGTTTCTTTAAAAATTATAAAATGTCAAAAAAAGCACTAGCGGTTCTTACTATTCTTATTGCAATTGTATTAGATCAAGTGATTAAAATTTATGTAAAAACTCATTTTATTCTAGGAGAAGAGGTTTTAATTTTTGATTGGTTTCGAATTCATTTTGTAGAAAATAATGGAATGGCTATGGGCTTTGAGTTTGGAGGAAGAACTGGTAAACTTTTTTTAACCTTATTTAGAATTATTGCTGTTGGTTTAATTATCTATTGGTTATCTAGCACTATTAAAAGAAAGGTACACAATGCTGTTGTTATTGGTATTTCTTTAATATTTTCTGGTGCGGTTGGTAACATTATAGATTCTATTTTTTACGGAGTAATTTTTAACCACCCTAAACATAGTGTTGCTAAATTATTTCCAGAAACTACTCAGGGAGAATTTTTTTATGGTAAAGTTGTAGATATGTTTTACTTCCCGATTTGGGAGGGCATTTTACCTGATTGGATTCCTTTTGTTGGAGGAGAAATGTACACCTTCTTTCAATACATATTTAATCCTGCAGATTCTTACATAACAATTGGCGTTGTTTTACTATTTATTTTTAGCAAGCAAGCGTTTCCTAAAGAAGAGACAAAAGAAGTAGAAACTACTTAAATAAATAGGGAATCATGCTCGTTTAATTCTACATAAAAGTTATTTTTGTGTATGCATACTTCTTTAAAGCTTCAAATAAAAACACTGCCTTCTTCACCAGGAGTTTACCAATATTTTGATAAAGAAGAAAAACTTATTTATGTTGGTAAGGCAAAAAACTTAAAGAAAAGAGTATCCTCTTACTTTACAAAAACTCACGATAGTGGAAAAACACGAGTTCTTGTAAAAAACATCAATACTGTAAAACATATTGTTGTTAAAACAGAAACAGACGCACTTTTATTAGAAAATAACCTCATAAAAAAATACAAACCTAAGTACAATGTACTTTTAAAAGATGATAAAACCTACCCATGGATATGTATCAAGAAAGAGCGTTTTCCTAGAGTTTTTATGACAAGAAGAGTTATTAAAGATGGATCTGAATATTACGGACCCTACACTTCTGTAAAAACGATTAAAGCACTGTTAGAGTTAATAAAAGAGCTCTATACGCTTAGAACTTGTAAATACGATCTAAGCAGAGAAAAAATAAATACAGGCAAATATAAAGTATGTTTAGAGTACCATTTAGGGAATTGCATGGGGCCATGTGAGGCATTAGAAACCGAAGAACATTATACTAATGCCATTAAAGAAATACGAAATATTATTAAGGGTAACTTTAAAGAAAGCTTAGAGCGGTTAAATACTTTGATGTTGGATTTTGCAGAGAAAATGGAATTTGAAAAGGCCCAAAGAATAAAAGAAAAGTTAGATAGATTAAGTAATTATCAAGCAAAAAGCACTATTGTAAATCCGTCTATAAACAATGTAGACGTATTTTCAATTATATCTGACAATACTCATGGTTATGCTAATTTTATAAAAATTTCTAATGGGTCTATCATACAATCTCATACTACAGAAATAAAGAAAAAATTAGAAGAGTCAGATAAAGAGTTGTTAGAGCTTTTTATTTTCGAAATCAGGCAAAGATACAATTCTACCTCCCCAGAAATTTATGTTCCGTTTCAAGTAAATATTGGAGAGAATGTAAAAGTTACCATCCCAAAAGTAGGTGATAAAAGGCGTATTATAGAGTTTTCAGAACGAAATGCCAAATACTATAAACTAGATCAGTTAAAGCAAATTAAAATTGTAGATCCAGATAGGCATGTAAAAAGAATTATGGCGCAAATGAAAGCAGATTTACGCTTAAAAGAAGAGCCAAGGCATATAGAGTGTTTTGATAATTCAAATATACAAGGTACAAATCCTGTTGCAGCGTGTGTGGTATTTAGAGACGGAAAACCTAGTAAGAAAGAATACAGGCATTACAATATAAAAACAGTGGTTGGGCCAGATGATTTTGCTTCGATGGAAGAAGTCGTTTTTAGAAGGTATAAACGACTGCTTTCTGAGGGGGAATCATTGCCTCAGTTAATTGTTATTGATGGTGGAAAAGGTCAGTTGTCTTCTGCATTAAAAAGTCTAGAAATTTTAGGCTTAAGAGGTAAAATTGCTATCATTGGTATAGCAAAACGTCTAGAAGAAATTTATTACCCAGATGACCCTATTCCTTTATATTTAGATAAAAAATCGGAAACCTTAAAAATCACTCAGTTTTTAAGAAATGAGGCACATCGATTTGGTATTAACTTTCATAGAAATAAGCGAAGTAAAAGTGCGATACAAAGTGAATTAGAAAGTATACCAGATGTTGGCAAACAGACTGTTGCAACGTTATTACGTAAATTCAAATCTGCAAAACGTGTAAAAGAAGCTAGTTTAGACGAATTAATAATAGATATAGGTAATGCAAGAGCCTTAAAAGTGTACAAATTTTATCATTCTAAATCTAAGTAAGCTAACCAACTTTAAACTTTAGTACTTAAATAAAACTCTTCATAAGTTTCTAACAAGTTCATTAATGCTTTCATTAAATCTTTTGTTTCTAATAGAAGACTAAAGTACAATGTTGTGTTTTTAGGACTTGTTTCATCTGTTCTAATTCTTGCAACTTGTTTTTCTATAGAAATAGAGACATTTTTTATCAACTCCCTTTTCTGAATTAATAACTGGTTTAAGTCATCGAATTTTCTGTTTTCAAAAATTTCTGAAATATTTTCTAAAATAACAGTTAATTCATTATTGGTAGTTTTTAAATCTTTTATTTGCCCTTTTTTTAAGTTTTTGTGATTGTTATTTACATGTTTAAAACTTGCTCTAGAAATATAACTGATAGATTGTGCAGCATCTTGCAAATAATCTAAGATAGAAATGTAAAATTTACTTGCATTTACAGAGGTGTCATCTAAAGACTTTATAAAATAAAAGACATTGTCTTTTAAATCATCTATTTCATCGTTAAGTTTTTCTACATGTTTGTCTGTTTTTCTTAACTTATTTAAATCATGATTTGCCAAGTCATTTACTACATTTGTATATAATTTATCAATTCTAGATGCCACTTCAGATACATGCCCAGAACTTTCATCTATAACACCATTTATGGTAATGAGCTCAGATCTTTCTATATATGTTTTGTGCTTAATTTCTTGCGTTTTTTTTCTATGCGCAATTGAGTTTTTTGTAATTAATACGGCTACTATAATTAAAAGTATTGGAATAAATATAATATGTAAATGTATAAGGTAAGCTACAATTCCTGCAGCAATAAAAGCGACTAGTGCAGTTAAAAACCAACCCCCAATAACGTTTAACACCCCAGCAACTCTATAAACAGCACTTTCACGCCCCCAAGCTCTATCTGCTAAAGAAGTACCCATGGCTACCATAAAGGTAACATATGTTGTAGATAAAGGTAATTTCATAGAAGTGGCAATAGAGATCAAGACACTAGCCATTACTAAATTTACAGCGGCTCTTACTAGGTCAAAAGCAGGCATTTCATCGGTGTTATCTTTTGGTAATTCTAAAGTTGGTTTTTCAAATTTAGAATCAATAAAAGCTCTGGTTTTTTCTGGGATAATAAAATTAATACCAACATTTAAAAACATTGCAGTTCTTACCATAACTCTAGATACATTATTAGGTCTAAATTTTTCATGACCTTCTCCTTGTCTAGATAAGTTAATTCCTGTTTCAATTACTGATTTTGCTTTAGAAGATGTCCATAATGTAATAACCATAACTAAACCCGCAATAAGTAAAAGCCAAACATTAGATTTTACTTTAGCAGCTAAACTAGCCATAGAAAAAGTTTCTGCAGGTAAACCAGAAGCACTCCAAGTTTCATATGAGTTTAACGCGGCTATAGGAACTCCAATAAAATTAACAAGATCATTACCTGCAAAGGCCATGGCCAAAGAAAAAGTTCCTATTCCTATAATTAATACTAAGGTATTTAATTTAAAAACTTTGGTTATAAGGTAAGATAGAATTGTCCAAACGATAAAACTTAATGCTATAATAGTAACTGTATTGCCTTCCATTAATAGAGCAATGCTCCCATAAAATTCAGTACCTTTTAAACCCTTTATGATAATAAAATAAGTTATCGCTGTAATTGCAAACCCCCCAAACAAAGAATTGATATAGGCAGGTCTGTTCGAAAAATTAAAAGAATAAATTAATCTTGAAAAGTATTGAACAATTGCGCCAACAGTAAAAGCAACTAGTACAGAAAGTAAAATTCCAAAAATAATATCTGTAGCAGTGTCATAATTAATGTACTCCCAAATGGTATTAATACTTTCGGTTTCATTTTGTGCTATTTTAATAAATGCAATTACTACTGCAGAACCTAGTAATTCAAATACAATAGAGACGGTTGTAGACGTAGGCATTCCTAAAGAATTAAATAGATCTAAAAGAAGAATGTCAGTAATCATAACAGCCATAAAGATGAACATTACATCCTGAAAGGCAAACATGCTTGGATTAAAGATTCCTTTACGTGCAACTTCCATCATTCCACTCGAAGAAACAGCGCCAAAGAATACACCTACACTTGCAATAATCATAATGTTTCTAACAGAGATTGCTTTAGAACCTATTGCAGAGTTTAAAAAATTTACAGCATCATTACTAACACCAACAACTAAATCTACAATAGCTAGGGCAGCCAACGCTACCAACATTAACAAATAAGGATCTCCCATATTTAAATAATCATTTAATAAATTACAAAGTTAAATACACATCATTTTGATTATGTTATCTAAATGTTATGAAATTACAGAATCAATAATACAAATTTATTCTAGATTTTATTTTAATTTTCATTTAATAATATTGATAACATTTAATTAACAACTAATTAACTAAAGAATAATTTATAACTTTCCAAATCTTCAAAAAAAGAATAGACTTTTGCACAAAATTCAATTTTTTACAATGAAGAAAATTATAATTATAATTATTTTTGCGTTTAGTCAACTTATATTCGCACAAAATTCAGCAACTTTAAATGGTTTGTTAACTGACAATGAGTCGAATAAAGATCCTCTTCCATTTGCAAATGTTATTATTAAAGGTACAACAATAGGATCAACTACAGACTTTGATGGGAAGTATTCTTTTTCCGTTCCAGTAGGAACACATATTGTTCAATTTAGTTTTTTAGGATACAAAACAGTGGAAAAAACGTTTACTATCGTTGCAGGACAAACAATTACAATTAATCAATTAATGTCTGCAGAAGAAGGAGTGGCTTTAGATGATGTAGTAGTTAGGGCTACAACGACTAGAGAAAAAGAGTCTGCATTACTTTTAGAACAAAAAAAAGCGGTTGTTATAAAAGAAAGTATTGGAGCTGAAAGACTATCTAAAGTTGGTGTTTCAAATGCATCTGCGGCAACAACTAAGATCTCAGGTGTAACTAAAAGTGAAGGTTCTGGAGATATTTATATTAGAGGATTAGGAGACAGATATTTATCTACTACAATGAATGGGTTACCAATACCTTCTGATAATGTTGCAAATAAAAATATAGATTTATCTTTATTTTCTACTAATGTAATTAACAATATAGGTATTTCTAAAACCTATAGCACAGGTAGTTATGCAGATCAAGCATCTGGAAATGTAGATGTATCTTCAAAAAAATATTCTAAGAAAGGTTTTGGTGTAAGTGTTTCTGGTGGTTATAATTCTGCGGTATTAGGTTTAAGTTCTAATTTTAGAAACACATTAAACATGAACGATGTTACTTTTGGCTACCATAAAAAACCTTTTTTACTAACTGATGCAATTAAATATCAAGACTGGGATCCAATAACTATCAATAATGACGCAAATTATAGTATTTCTTTAAATGGTAGCTATAAGTTAAATATTTTTGAAAAAGAATTAGCTTTATTTGCAACAGCATCTCATAGTAAGTCTTTTGAATACCAGGAAGGTGAGTTTAGAACTTTTAGAGCGAATGTATTGGATAATGCATTCCCTAATTTAAATTATGATAAAGAATCAGCTTTAAATGATTCACCTTCAGTAGAACAATTTGTTACAAGAATAAACACTACAGGTTACATAAGAGGAGATTTGAAGTTAAATGATGACAATAAAGTCAGTTATAATACATTGTTTGTTAATACAGGTACAGATAATTTATATGAACAAGGAAGAGATGGTTTAGGCTATGTTTTTGATCAACAACCCCAAGAAAGAGGTGCATTTGTAAGAGATCAAAATTACAAGCAAACAATTATGTTTGTAAATCAATTAATGGGAGAACATAGAATCTCTGAAAATAATAAATTATCATGGGCTTCAGGGTATAATTTTATTTTAGCAGAAGAACCAAATCGTGTAAGAAACGAAGGTATAATTTTAAATAACTCTGAAGTAACTTTTGCAGATGTTTCTGATTTTTCTCAAAGAAAATCTTCTCAAAGGATTGAGGATAATGAATTTAACGGATTTGTTTTGAACGAGTATTCTTTTGGAAAAAATAAAGATGAGTTCGAAGACAAACCAATGAAATTAAATTTAGGAGCTAACTTTAGATATAAAGAAAGAGCGTTTAGATCTCAATTTATTGGTGTTTCTACACCAGGTTTTACACCAGGGTTTGTTGATTCGGGATTTTTAGTACCAACCATGGATAATATTACTAATACATTTTCTAATTTATCAAACTATAGCAATGTTGCAAACCCAAAGTTAAGAGTTATAGAACAGTTAGCTGATTTATATTCTGCTGATATGATGAATATTGCTGGATTTGCAAATTTAGACTTTGGCTTAAATTCTAAATTCTCTGGAAACGTAGGGTTAAGATTTGAAAGAAACGAGATTAATGTTAATTGGAATGTGAAAAATTATCAAGGTCCAGATGGACGAGCTAGAATAGGAATATTAAGTAAAGAATACAATTCTGTTTATCCAAGTTTAAATTTAAAATATCAACTAAACGATAGAAATAGCTTAAGATTTGCTTCAAGTTTGACACAGACATTACCAGAATTTAAAGAGTTTGCACCTTTTCAATATGAGGAGCCAACAGGTCGTGTAATTCAAGGTAATCCAAATTTAGAAAGATCTGAAGTTGTAAATTTTGACGCAAAATGGGAATTTTTCCCTACTAGAGACGAGTTAATATCTGGATCATTATTTTATAAAAATATTAAAGATCCTATCAACTTATCTTTAACTAGAGGTTCTTCTGGAAACTTTGAATATAATAACACTGGAGAAACAGCAACTGTTTATGGTTTTGAGTTAGAAAGTAGATTAAACATTTTAGAGAATGAAGATGATAAAAGTATTTTAAGTACAAACCTGAATTTGACTAAAATGTGGTTTAACCAAGATTTATACACCAATTTTCAATATTCAGATGTAACAGAGTCTGGCTTACAAGGAGCTTCTGACTTTATAACAAATGCTTCACTTAGTTTTAATAGTAGAACGGATAAAGAGTTTATAGCTACTTTAAGTGGTAATTATGCATCAGATAAGATTTTTGCACTCGGTAGTCCAGAAGATTTAACTAATAGTGCAACATTATTTAATGGAGAAATTATAGAAAAAGGATTTGTAACATTAGACTTTGTTATGAGTAAAGAAATTTCTAAAAAGTTATCTGTAAAATTAGTTGGAAGAAATCTATTAAATCCAAACATTCAACAAACTCAAAAAGTTACACAATTTGCAAATACTGGTTCTGGTCAAATCTTAGGAGTAATCGATCAAGTAGTGCAAACTTATAAAAGAGGTAGTCAGATTAGCTTAAATTTTTCTTATAAGTTCTAATTAACAATTTCATAACAACTAGTAATTATTTAATATAATTAGTAACATTTCATTAATATTTACTTAATAATATAAAAAGGTTTTTACTTTTTCTTTGTGATAAATATAAAATCTAAAAAAAAAAAATTAATTAAAAATGAAAAATTTATTCGGAAAAATATCAGCTATAATGTTTGTAGCTATTTCTTTAACATTAGTGAGTTGTGGTGATGACGAGCCAGCACCTGTAATTCCAGATGTTAGTGATGTTATCCAAAATTTAGAAAGTGGTGTAATGAATGGTACTTTAGAAGAAAGTTATACATTAAATGCGTTTACACAGTATAGTTTAACCGGGCAATTTGTTGTTGCTGAAGGAGCTTCTTTAACAATCCCAGCGGGTACAAATATAATAGCTGATGCAGGTGGAACTGAAGTTTATATTGCAGTACTTAAAGGTGCTCAAATATTTATTAACGGAAACCCTTCTAGTCCTGTAGTTATGAGTTCTACTGGAGGAAATGCTGGTGAATGGGGTGGTTTAACTATTTGTGGAAATGCATCTACTACAGCTGGAGTTGATGCAACTGCAGAAGTAGGAGGTTTCATTTATGGAGGAACATCAGATAATGATAGTTCTGGAAATATTTCTTATTTACAAATAGAAGGTACTGGTGCTCAAATTAATTCAGAATCTCAGTATAATGGAGTTTCTTTTTATGCAGTTGGCTCTGGAACAGTTGTAAATAATATAGCTGTAATAAATGGTGCAGACGATGGAGTTGAATTTTTTGGAGGTACTGTATCTGTCTCTAATTTGTATTTAGAAAACAATGATGATGATTCTATAGATTGGACAGAAGGTTGGAATGGAACGATAACCAATGCTTATATTTCTCATACTATTCCAGGTTTTTCTACAGCTTTTGAAGGAGATAAAGACAATAATAATCCAAAATTTAACAATATTACTGCAGTTTCTACTGTTGGTGGTACGGCTTTACAGTTTAAGAAACAATCAGGAGGTACTATAACAGGCTTGTCTTTATCTGGCTATGACGTTGACTTAGATATGAAAGACGGTGGTGCTACAACTAATGTGGTTTTAGAGTCTGGTGTAGAGCCTGTCGCAATAACGGATCCAACAGATCCTGCAACTGCAGATACATATTTTTATACTTTAAATGGCGCTAATGTTTCTGCATCTGTATCAAGAGATGATTTTCCTTGGGTAAACACTAACTTATCTTTTGAATCTTCTGTTTTACAAGGAACAATATCTGGTACTGTTACTTTAGATGCTTCTGTATCTTATTCATTAAACTCAGCTTATATTGTTCCTTCTGGTACTAAATTGGTTATTCCTGCCGGAACTAAGATAACTGCTAGATCTGGTGGTACAGGTGTTTATATCGCTGTTTTAAAAGGAGGTCAAATAGAAATTAATGGTACTGAAAGTAACCCTGTTGTAATTGCTTCTGCTAGTGGAGAGGCAGCTGATTGGGGAGGTTTAACAATATGTGGAGATGCAACTACCTCTGCTGGTGCAGATGCTGTTGCCGAAGTGGGTGGTTTTATTTATGGAGGTTCTAATGATTTAGATGATTCAGGTCATGTAAAATACCTAGTACTAAAAGGTACAGGTGCACAAATCAACTCAGAGTCTCAATACAATGGACTTTCTTTGTATGCTGTAGGTTCTGGAACAGAAATAGAGAACATTGCTGTTATTGATGGTGCCGATGATGGAGTAGAGTTTTTTGGGGGTACTGTTTCTGCGACAAACGTTTATGTAGAAAATTCTGATGATGATGCTATTGACTGGACTGAATCTTGGAATGGATCATTAACAAACGCATATATATCTAATACTAAACCAGGATTTTCAACTGTTTTTGAAGGGGATAAAGTAAATGCAAATCCAACGTTTACAAATATAACTGCTGTTTCTTCTGTTGGTGGTACTGCTTTACAATTCAAGCAGACCTCTGGAGGTTCTATCACTGGGTTACACTTAAGTGGTTATGATATTGATCTTGATATGAAAAATGGAGGTGCTTTAAGTAATGTTCAAATCAATGGAGCAGATGCAGATGCTACATTAATTTCGGGAGAAACTAGTAAGTATACTCTTAATTCAGGTAAAGATGCAACTCCTTTAGATATTTCTGGATGGACTTGGAGAAATGCAGGTTTATAAAATTATTTGAATCTTTATTAATAAAAAAGCAGGCTTTAAGCCTGCTTTTTTTATTTTAAGAAATATCGATTTATGCCTTCTTATCTTTACAAGAAGCCATTTTGCAATCTTTTTTACATTCCATTTTATTTTCGCTCATTTCACATTTTTCTGTGCAGTTTTCAGAACATTCATGCTTTTTAGAAGATGATTCAGAAGCTTTATATAATTCTCCCCCAGCAATACCCTCTACAAACGCAATTAAGTCTTTTTTAGACGTGGTATTGGCATCAAATTCAATATTTGCAATACTATCTTTAAAAACTACTTTTGCCTCTAAGACTCCTTCTTTTTTAGAAAGCTTAGCTTGTATTGTTTTTGCACAACCAATTTCGCAGGTCATACCAGAAATAGCTAATTCTACATTTTCCTTTTGAACTTCTTTTGCGCATCCAATCAAAAGAATACTAGCTAAAATAATTGTAAATACTTGTTTTTGAATTTTCATAATTTAAAGATTAATATAATTAGTGTACAAATTTATCGATTTTTAGTACGCTATTTAAATAATTATCAGATTTTTGCGTAAAATTTAGCTACTCTTATGCATGCACAACAAAAAAAATGGTTGTATTTACTCACTTTATCATTGGTTTGGGGTAGTTCCTTTATTTTAATGAAAAAAGCATTAATTGCACTAAGTCCAATTCAGGTTGGAGCATTAAGAATGTTTATTGCAGCTTTATTTCTTTTATCTTTTGGTTTTAAAAGTTTAAAACAAATACAAAAGAAACATTATAAATATATTGTTTATACTGCTTTATTAGGTACGTTTTTTCCTTCATTTTTATTCGCTTTTGCAGTAAACAGAATAGATAGTTCTATTGCAGCCATATTAAATTCTTTAACTCCATTTTATACATTAATATTTGGGGTGCTCTTATTTAGTTTTCCTTTTAGAAAAAATCAATTTACTGGAATAATTATTGGATTAATTGGTACACTATTATTAATCATTAAAAGTGCTGACATCAACCCAAGTCAAAATTATTGGTTTAGTATTCTGATTGTAATTGCATCTATTGGGTATGCTTTAAATGTAAATATTGTAAAAAAACATTTAAATGATATTAGTGCATTAAGTATTGTAACAGGAAATTTTTTGCTTTTGTTGGTACCCGCTTTTTTTGTGCTTTACGCTTCTAATTTTTTTACTGATTTTCAACCTATAGAAACTAAATTAAGTGCTTTAGGTTATATTGCTTTATTAGCGGTTATAGGAACTGGAATAGCAAAAATAATTTATAATAAGATGGTACATATTGCGTCTCCTATATTTGCATCTTCGGTAACCTATTTAATACCAGTGGTTGCTGTTTTTTGGGGCGTTCTAGATGGTGAAGAATTAAACGGCATGCAACTCTTAGCGGCATTTATTATATTATTTGGGGTGTATTTACTAAATAGGTCAAAATAAAAAAGAGTCAAAGTAGTTTTACTTTGACTCTTTAAATAAAATTTAAAAAGATTTATTCAAAATCTGCGTCTGTAACGCCTTCATTTACTTTAATCTCTTTTACTTCAAAATTTAAATCCATAGGGCCTGTTTTAAGGCCTACTGAATACGGGAATAAAACATCGTTTACAGCTTTGTAATCACCAAATGTAGTCGGCACTTTTACTTCTTTACCATCTGGTGTTTTTACAGTTTTTACTTCTTTGGCTTTTAAACCAGTTTTCATGTCATAGAACACTTCTGTAGAATTGAATTTCACTACATAGTAATTTACACCTTCTATAGGTTCAATTCTGTCTAAAGTTCCTTTTTTATAAGCCATGTCAGAAAATGGAACTAAAGTAGCTTTTGCTTCGTCTATTTGAGCTTGTGGCATATCCATCTTTTGACCTCTTGCAGATTGGTAACCAGTTTCTCCATTAAAAACAGTTTTTTGCATTACATTGCCCATTACAGAAATTTCTTGTAATGATTTGTTAGGTACAGAAGATTTTGTTGTCATTACCAATGGTGTACCTTGAATTGTAGCATTTGAAACAATCATAGTTGTTTTAATAGCAGCTACTTTTTCTTCACCTCCAATAGCTTCAATGTATTTATTAACAACTGTTTCAGCAGTCATTCCCTCTGGAATTGGCAAGGTCATTGGTGGCTTTACAGCTGGGTTACCTTCTTTATCAAAATACTTAATTGCATAATCTGTTTTTTCTAGATTAGTAAGTACATCAATCCCTTTACCTGTAATAACAATTCTAGCTTTATCTCCTCTAAAATATTTAATTGCAGCATTCTGTACATCATCTAAAGTTACAGCTTTTATATTTTTAATGTAATTTTCATAAAAATCTTCAGGTAAATTGTAACGTTCAATATTTAAAGCAAAGTTGGCAACGGTTCTTGGTTTTTGAACATCCATTACAAAGCCTCCAATATATTGTTCCTTAGAATTTTCTAATTCTTCTGCAGATACTTTTTTGTATCGAATTTTATTAATTTCTTTTTGTAATTCAACAACAGAACTGTCTGTTACCATATTTCTAACACTTGCAGTTGCTCTAAATGAACCTGCGTATCTATTTTGCCTTAAGCTAGAGTAAGAACCATATGTATATCCTTTATCTTCTCTTAAGTTCATAAATAAACGTGCAGTACCACCCCCACCTAAAATATTATTGGCCAATAATGCTGCGTAATAATCTTTATCTCCAAGTGTTAAATCAATATTATTAATGATTGCAATTTCTGATTGAACTGCATTATCCATATTAACAAAGTTAATTTCAGTAGCAGTAGGATTGTTAGCTTCTGGCATCGTATACTCAGGAATGTCTCCTCTTTGCCATCCAGAAAACAATTCTTTAACTAAAGCTTTAGCTTCTTTAGGGTTTATATCTCCTTCTATCACTAAATATGCATTGTTAGGCTTATAGTAGGTGTTGTAGTTGTTCTCTACTTCTTGTAATGTAATTTTTTCTACACTTTCTTTAGAGGTAAACTCTCCAAAAGGATGGTTTCTTCCATAAGTTAAAACATTTTCTACTCTTCTTGCAGCAGCAGTAACACTTTTTTCGTTAGATTTTAAACCGTCTTTAGTAACTTGAACCTCTTTGTCAAACTCTTCTTTAGAAAATACAGGATTCTGCATTCCATCGGCCATTAATCCTAATATCTCTGGAAAGTATTTTGTCAAAGAAGATGCAAAAGCTCCAGAACTAAAGAAACTAACATTAGCGCCATAGAAATCTATTTTTTCATTAAATTCATCTTTAGAAATAGATGTTGTTCCTCTTCCTAACAAGCTACCCATCATGCTAGAAACTCCAGCAATATCTCCTTCTAGATAAGGTTTGTTATCTATAGTTAAGTTTGCAGACACTCTTGGTAATTTATGGTTTTCTACTAGGATTACTTTTAAACCATTTTTTAAAGTAAACTTTATTGGCTTACCTAGTTTAACTACAGGATCTGGTCCTGGCGCTGGCATTTTACTTCTATCTATTTGTGCATTAATAGTCACTGTTGCAATAAATAGTGCTATTAACGATGCTATTTTTGTTTTCATAATTATGTTTTCTTTTTACGTGAACTACACTATTTTTATTTTGCTTTAGGTAAATATTCTAAAAGTAATCTTTGATTTGGATTTAGATATTTTTTGGCTACCTCTTTAATTTCCTCTCTTGTTATTGATCTAAAAATTTCAATTTCTGAATTAATCAAGTTAGTATCTCCATATAAAACATTATAACGAGCTAAAGAGTTTGCAATACCTTCTACACTAGAATTAGAGTTTACAAAATTGTTTTCAAATTGATTTTGTAATTTTTGAAAATCTTTTTCAGAAATTAATTCATTTTGCATTTTAACAATTTCCTCATCTACTTCAGCAATTATGTCCATTAATTTAGTATCTCCTTGTGGCAAACCAAATAATATGTAAGTTCCGTAGTCTTCTTGGCTAGCATTGATTGCACCTGCTTGAAGCGCCATTTTTTTCTCGTCTACAAGTTTTTTGTACAATACAGAACTTCTTCCTGAGCTTAAGTAAGAAGAAATCATGTCTAATACTCTAGAATCTCTTGTTTTCATAGAAGGAGTTCTATAGGCAGCCATAATTGCAGGAATTTGAATATTGGCATCATATCCTTTAGCATTCATAGCTTCAGTAATTAAATCTTCTTTAGGGAAATTTCTTACAATTTCTTCACCTTTAGGAATTGGCCCAAAATAATCTTCAATCATTTTTTTAGTTGCAGCTTTATCAATATCTCCAGCGACGACTAACGTTGCGTTATTAGGTACATAATATTTTTTATTAAATGCTAAAAACTCTTCTAGAGTTGCAGCATCTAGGTCTTCCATTTTTCCGATAGTGGTTCCTTTATAAGGGTGTTTTTTAAAGATATTTTCTTTTACATACTCTAAAAATTTAGAATAAGGTTGGTTGTCTACACGCAATCTTTTTTCTTCTTTTACGACTTCATTTTGTGTATCTACGCCATCTTGCCCAATAATAGGGTGCAACAAACGCTCCGATTCCATCCATAAACCTAATTCTAATTTATTAGAAGGAAAAATCTCATAATAATAAGTTCTATCATCTGTGGTGTTCGCATTATTTCTTCCTCCATTAGAAGAAACCAGCTTAAACCATTCTCCTTTCTTTATGTTCTTAGTTCCCTCAAATAGCAAATGCTCAAAAAAGTGTGCCATTCCTGTTCTTCCTGGTTGTTCATCTTTTGCTCCAACATGATACATCACAGAGGTAACAACTACAGGAGCTGAGGTATCTTGATGTAATATTACGTGCATTCCATTACTTAAATCATACTCTTCAAATTCTACCTGTTGTGCATTTGCAGTAAATGCAAACACGAAAGCAGAAGCTAGAGCTAATATACTTTTCTTCATTAGATTTTTTGTTTAATTAATAATTTACATTGTTATTTGACGCTTTTTTTTAAGTAATGTTACAAAAAATAAAGTTATTTGTCAATTATCAAAAATAATAAAGTTAAGCTTAAAAAAATAATGAAATGAAACTATTGTCTTACATTTATTTATAATCTGCATCTTTATTGTTAAGTTCTAAAAATTATGTATATTTGCATCCGCATTTTCAAGAAGTTAAATGCATTAATTAAGTATAAATACGCAAAACAAATAGTATGTACGCAATCGTAGAGATAGCAGGGCAGCAGTTTAAAGTAGCAAAAGACCAAAAAGTATACGTTCATCGTTTACAAGGAGAGGAAGGATCAAAAGTAACTTTTGATAATGTACTTTTACTAGACGAATCAAATAACGTAACTATTGGCGCCCCAGCTATAGAAGGAGCATCAGTTACTGCTCAGATTTTAAGTCATCTTAAGGGTGATAAAGTAATCGTTTTCAAAAAGAAAAGAAGAAAAGGTTACAGAAAGAAAAATGGACACAGACAGTCTTTTACTGAGATTCAGATTGAATCTATAGTAGCATCTGGTTCAAAGAAAGCAACAACTAAAAAAACGGCAACTAAAAAAGCTGCTGTAAAGGAAGTTGAAACTAAAGAAGAAACTAAAGCAACAAAAGATTTTAGTTCTATGACAGTTGCAGAATTAAAAGCTGCAGCAAAAGAAGCTGGTATTAAAGGGTATACTTCTTTAAAAAAGGCAGAATTAATCGAAGCTTTAACTAAATAAAAATTTCAATTTTAAAACCATAATATCATGGCACATAAAAAAGGAGTAGGTAGTTCGAAGAATGGTAGAGAATCAGAATCGAAACGACTTGGTGTAAAAATTTTTGGAGGACAAGCTGCAATTGCAGGTAATATTATCGTTCGTCAAAGAGGTACAACTCACAATCCAGGAGAAAACGTTTACATGGGTAAAGATCATACTTTACACGCTAAAGTTGACGGTATTGTTGAGTTTCAAAAGAAAAGAGATAATAGATCTTATGTATCTGTAACTCCATTCGAAGCTTAATAAATTAAGTCTAAACTAAAAAAAGCTCAAGCAAACTATTGCTTGAGCTTTTTTTATGTAATAAATGTTACTAGACTACTTGGTACTATTTTGTATTTTTACAATTCATGAGAAATGTATATAATTTAGTCGTTTATATTTCTAAATATCTTTTGATATTCCTTTCACACTTCAATAAAAAAATAAAACTTTTTGTTGATGGTAGAAAAGAAACGTTCTCTAAAATTGGTCAGTTACAAAATAAAAACACAATTTGGTTGCATGTGGCTTCCTTGGGTGAATTTGAACAAGCAAGACCCATTATAGAAGAACTAAAACACACATACCCAACCTATAAAATTTTAGTTACCTTTTTTTCTCCTTCAGGATATGAGATTCAAAAAAAATACAAACTCGCAGACGTTATTTGCTACTTGCCTTTAGATTCTAAAATAAACGCAAAACAATTTATAGAAATTGTAAATCCTAAATTGGCCATTTTTGTAAAATATGAATTTTGGCCAAATTTTTTGAACGAATTAAAAAAGAGGCAAATACCTACAATTTTAGTATCAGGAATTTTAAGAGAAAAACATCTGTTCTTTAAAAGTTATGGAGGGTTTATGAAAAATTCTCTAGACGCTTTTCATCATTTTTTTGTTCAGAATGAAGCTTCCAAAGAGTTATTAGCTTCTATTAATTTCAACAATGTTTCAGTTGCAGGAGACACAAGGTTTGATCGTGTTTCTAAAATTTTAGAACAAGACAATTCACTCGATTTTATAGCTCAATTTAAAGATAATAAATACACTGTTGTTGCAGGTAGTACTTGGCCTGAAGATGAAGGGGTGTTAATTAATTATATCAATAACAATGCCTTAGAAAATGAGAAATTTATAATTGCACCACATAATATAAACAATGAGGCAATTGTGCAACTTAAAAAAGCTATTGCCAAAAAAACAGTCTTGTATTCGGATAAAGCACATAAAAAATTGGGCAATTATCAAGTGTTCATTATAGATACCATTGGTATTCTAACCAAAGTATACGCATACGCAAATTTGGCATATGTTGGGGGTGGTTTAAAAACAGGATTGCATAATATTTTAGAACCTGCAACTTTTGGTATTCCTGTAATTATTGGTGATAAATTTAGTAACTTTAAAGAGGCTGTAGATTTGGTTAAAATTGGTGGATGTATATCTATTCAAAATCAAAAAGAATTTACAGAAAACATGCTACAATTAAGAGGTGATAAAAATTATAGAACCTTAACAGGTACTATTAACAAAAAATATATTGAAGACAATTTAGGAGCAACAAAACAAATTATGAATTATTTAAAAACACAATTATAAATGGATTTTCTTTTAGAACCTTGGCCTTGGTTTATTGGTGGGCCATTAATAGCTTTATCATTATTCCTTTATTTTTATTTCGGACAAAATTTTGGTGCATCTACCAATTTCGAAACTCTTTGTACAATGGCTGGTGCTGGTAAAGTATCTGACTATTTTAAGAAAGATTGGAAACAAAGAGATTTTGCTTTGTTATTTGTAATGGGCTTAATTATTGGTGGTTTTATATCTGCTTATTTTTTAGTTCCAAATCCTGCTATTGATTTAAACCCAACAACAGTAGAAGAATTAACAGATATTGGTTTTTCTAATGTTGGAGAAACTTATTTTCCTGCAGAGATTTTTAGTGATGATGTTGTGTTTTCCTTAAAAGGATTTTTAATATTAATACTTTCTGGAGTATTAATTGGTTTTGGAACACGTTATGCGGGTGGTTGTACTTCTGGTCATGCAATTACAGGTTTAAGTAGCTTACAATTTCCATCTTTATTGGCTGTAATCGGCTTTTTTATTGGTGGTATTATTGCTACATGGTTTATAATCCCAATTATATTTTAGGTATGAAAAATATTAAATTTTTATTTTTAGGAATCTTTTTTGCAATTGTTTTAAGTAAAACTCAAGCCATTTCTTGGTATCGTTTTTATGAAATGTTTAAGTTTCAGTCTTTTCATATGTTCGGAATTATTGGTGGAGCTGTTGTAATTTCCATGATTTTTATGCAATTATTTAAAAAGGGAATTATAAAAGACAACAATGGTAATAAGATTGTGCCAAAGCAAAAGAAAAAAGGGTTTATTCGTACAGTTTTAGGTGGAACTTTCTTTGGTTTAGGCTGGGGGATTTCGGGAGCTTGTGCTGCACCAATCTTTGTAATTCTTGGATTTAAATTAATGCCTGCGTTAATTTTATTAGTCGGTGCAATTTTGGGAGCTTTTTTCTATGGTTTATTGAGTAAAAAACTTCCAAACTAGTTGAGTAAATTGGTAGACAATTTTGGTAGACAAATGGAGTATGTGCGTCTGGCAGTGACAGATCGCTGTAATTTGCGTTGTCAATATTGTATGCCTGCTCAAGGAATAGATGTTGTTCCAAGACAAGAGTTGCTTTCTTACAAAGAAATGTATCGTTTAATTCGTGTTTTAACAGAATTGGGTGTAAAAAAAGTACGTTTAACGGGTGGAGAACCTTTTGTGCGTAAAGATTTTGTTGCTTTTTTAGAAATGTTATCTTATAATGATTTGTTAGATGAAATTAACATTACTACAAATGGCGCTTTAATTTCTAAATATATTTCTAAAATAGAAAAATTAGAAAAAGTAAAAAAAATAAACCTAAGTATAGATAGTTTAGAAAAAGATAAGTTTTCTAAAATAACGCGGAGGGATGTTTTTTCTGAAGTTTATAATACATTTGAAATTCTTGAAAAAAGCAGTTTAGATTTAAAATTGAATGTAGTTGTACAATCAGGTTTTAATACTGATGAAATTGTTGATTTTGTAAGGTTGACAAAAAATAAAAATATTGTTGTACGTTTTATTGAAGAAATGCCTTTTAATGGAAAAGGGCAACGTGATATTCAAGAGAATTGGACTTTTAAAAGGATTTTAAAGGAGATAAAAACTGAGTTTGATGTTTCCGAAGTCTACTCAGGTAAATCATCTACATCAAGAAATTATAAAATTAATAATCATATCGGTACAGTAGGTATTATCCCTGCTTTTACAAGAACTATTTGTAACGATTGTAATCGAATTAGAATTACATCAACAGGAACATTTAAAAATTGTTTGTTTGATGATGGTGTTTTTAATC
>CALKEB010000064.1 GCA_938084845.1 uncultured Polaribacter sp.
AGAAAAACAATGAGAAATTATTGGAGGAAATAATTTTTATTTTTTGAAACAATCACGAAAAGTGAGTAAAAATAAAGACTGTGAGATGTCCTTGAGTAAACACCAAGCCAACAGGCTGTAGATTAATAACTTAAATACAATGAAAACAATGGAAAACAACATGCATTATAGAAACGTAACCCTAAGCACAAGGGTATCTGCAGCTCAAAAAGCTGAATATGTAAGACTCGCAGCAAAATATAACGTGAGTGTATCTGAATGGGCACTAACACTTATAGAACATCATAAAAATGATTATGGTACAATTGGCGAACCCACACCAAAAGAAGTGAAATTAGAAAGAGCTTTAGAGTTAAAAAATAAAGAAATTCAAAAGTTAAAAGCGCAGCGGGACACTACTGATGAATACGCTTCCAATATGCAACAACGTTCTAACAAAGCCATTCACGACCGAGATGAATCTAATTACGCCTTAAAACAGGCATTGGTAGAAGTTGAGAAATATAAAAGCCGACTAAAAATTGTGGAGTCATTAATTGGGTCAGGAAGACCAAAAGAAACCAATAAAAAATCTTTAATAAACCCTATATCTGTTGGTATGACTACTATTTTAGCAATTGTGCTATTTGGCAGAAGATTCAGTTAAAAAGTAATCGAAAAATGAGATGTTTTTAGTTATATTGTGCCTACTATTTTAGTAACTATGAACCGTATCAAAGAAGTACTTAAACAGAAAGGTATTAAGCAAATTTGGCTAGCCGATAAGCTTGGTAAGAGCTATAATATGGTAAATGGGTATGTGCAGAACAGAAAACAACCTAGACTAGGAATACTTATGAGTATTGCCGAAATCTTGCAAATAGACGTGAAAGAATTGATAATATCTAATAAAGAGACAAAATAATAATGGCAAAACAAGTAAAAGTAAAGTCAATAGAAGAAACGCTATGGAACTCGTGCGACAAACTAAGAGGTTCTATTGAACCAGGCGAATATAAACACGTGGTATTAGGTCTAATCTTCTTAAAGTTTGCCAGCGACAAATTTGAAGAGCGCAAAAAAGAACTTATAGAGGAAGGAAAAGAAAAGTATGTAGAAATGAAAGACTTCTACAATATGAAAAACGTCTTTTTCTTAAACGAAACTTCTCGTTGGAGCTACATAAAAGCCAATGCCAAACAAGCCGATTTAGCATTAAAAATAGATACTGCTTTACACGATATTGAAAAAAATAACCCTGCTTTAAAAGGAGCTTTACCCGATAATTATTATTCCCGACTAGGTTTAGATAAAACTAAATTAGCTTCTTTAACTGATGAGATAAGTAAAATAAACACCATTGACGATAAAGAATTGGATATTGTTGGTCGTGTATATGAATATTTCTTGAAGAAATTCTCAATTAAGGAAAAAGATATGAAAGGGGAATTTTATACCCCAAAAAGTATTGTAAACTTGATTGCAGAAATGATTGAACCTTACAAAGGTATTATCTATGACCCTGCGTGTGGTACTGCCTTAAATGGTCAACAATTTGATTTAAATGCAATTGCAGATCAAGGTTGGGAGTTTAAAGAATGGTCAGGTGATATTTTTAGCACAGAAAATCCTCTAAAAATCACAGTTACATCAGACTTGAACATAAAAGCAGTTTTTACCCAAGAAAGTCTGTCAGTAAATGATGAAACTTTAAATAATAGTTTTGTTGTGTATCCAAATCCAAGTACTAAAGGAGTTTTTACAATTAAGAATCATACTAAAGAAATTTGGGAAGTATACAATTTGAACGGAGCTAAAGTACTTTCAGGAAAGGAAGAAATAATTGATGTTTCTAAATTTTCTAAGGGAATATATATTCTAAAACATAACAATTCTTATAAAAAGTTATTGTACAATTAAAAAACATAAAAAGTATAGCAATATTAAAATGAAGAGAATATCTCAAATATCAATTATCTGTTTTTTAACATTGGCATTGTTCAATTGTAGCTCATCAAAAGAGCAAAAAAAGGAGAGTAATAATAAAAAACCAAATATTGTATTCATATTTGCAGATGATTTAGGTTGGACAGATATAAGCACAGGAAATACAAATGGAAATAACGGTTCTAAAATTTATGAAACACCCGTAATCGATAAATTGGCATCACAAGGGATGTCTTTTACAAATGCCTATACCAACCAAAATTGTGCACCATCAAGAGCAGCTTTAATTAGTGGGCAATATGCAACAGGAGTAGATAATCAGGTATATAATGTGGGTTCTTTAAAAAGACAAGACAAAAGAACCAAAGGATTTCCAAATGTACTTATTGAGCCTTTCAAGCAAAAAAAAGTAATTGCAGAAGATGGTATCAATATGTTTGATGTTTTAAAAACAAAAGGCTATCAAACAGCATTAGTGGGTAAAAGCCACGGAACTCCACATCCTTTAAAAGGTGATTATGGTATAGATTTACCAGCAGATATTCATCACATTATAGCGGCTCCTATTAAAGGGAAAAGAACAAAATCTTTCTATTTAGCACTAAATTCCGATAAAAAAGGATGGACGTTTAATTCAGAATTTGTAGATAAATATGCCAAACCTTATGATAATGAATACCTTAATACTATTTTAAAACCTTATAAATCAAGAGCAGATGTGTCTCTTTTAAAAGGAACTCCAAAACATCTTACAGATGCAATTGGAGATTTCTCTGTAGATTATATCAAAGAAAAAGCAAATGACGAAAATCCGTTCTTTTTATACATTCCTTTTCATGCAGTTCATTCTGATGTTACTGGCAGAAAAGATTTAACAGAAAAGTATTTGAACCGCGGCTTAAAACCAAGAATTGCAGAATATGCTTCTATGATTGAATTGTTAGACCAAAATGTGGGGAAAATAAATAATGCTTTGAAAGATCCAAATGGAGATGGAAATAATGAAGATGACATCACAGAAAACACCATTTTTATATTTTATTCTGATAATGGAGGATTATTTAAAAATACGCCATTGAAAGGTAAAAAAGGAAATTTAACAGAAGGTGGTCTTAGAGTTCCATTAATTTTCAGATATCCAAATCTGATACAAGAAAATTCGATAACCAATCAAGCAGTACATTGTATCGATTTCCTACCCACTTTTGCAGAATTAGTTGGAGTTGATTTAGCTACATTAAAAAAGAAAGATGGAAGCAAGCCTAAATATGATGGAGCTTCTTTTGCCAAAGTTTTAACAGGAGAGGCAAAAAGAATTTCAAGAGAAAATTTGTTTTGGCATCTTCCAGGATATATGGATGAACGTTTTTCTCCATCAACTTTAATTCAAACAAGAGTAGGAGAAGAATATTTTAAGTTGTTTTATTTTTATGAAACAGATGTGTTTGAAATGTATAACATTACCAAAGACATTTCAGAAAAAAGAAATATTTTAAACAATCCTACATCCAAAGAAATGGAAATCGCATTGCAAATGAATGCAGATATGTTAGCTTGGTTAGCAACCAATAATGCACCAACAGGAACTTGGGTTAAAAACAAAGAAAAAGTGCTTTACCCTAAAGTAGAAGGTGTAAAAAAGTATCAATAATAGAATTTAAGAAATGAATAAAAAGTCTTTGATTTTACCTTTTTTGGTAGTGATAAGTATAGCATTTACCGAATGTTTGAGTAATAAAAAACAATCTAAAAATACTAAAGTTGAAGCAAATGAGAATGAAAAACCCAACATCATATTTTATTTAGCAGACGATCAAGATGTGTACGATTATGGTTGTTATGGTAATGAAAAAGTAAATACAACAGCAGTAGATAGGTTGGCAAAAGAAGGAATGTTATTTACCAATGCATTTACAGCTCAAGCCATTTGTGCACCAAGT
This sequence comes from uncultured Polaribacter sp., assembly GCA_938084845.1. Classification (GTDB taxonomy): domain Bacteria; phylum Bacteroidota; class Bacteroidia; order Flavobacteriales; family Flavobacteriaceae; genus Polaribacter. Next base: position 3,867 of record CALKEB010000064.1, read on the forward strand.
AGATCTCAAGTTTTTACAGGGAATTATCCTGTTAAAAATGGATGTTTTGCAAATCATACAGCAACAAGACCCCATATAGAAAGTGTAACTTCTAGAATGAAAAAGTTGGGTTATCAAGTTGTTTTGGCAGGGAAAAGCCACGTAAAACCAGCAAGTGTTTACCAGTGGGACAAAGAATGGGAACCAGTTCCTAAAAAAGATGTACCAAGAGATTATATTCCTCTAGACAGTATTGAGAGTTATTTAAAAACTGCCAAAAAACCATTTTGTATGTTCATCACCTCAAAATATCCTCATGGAAAATATTTTGATGTTAAAAACCCAGATGTAAATAACCTAAAGTTTTATCCTTTTAATGCAGATAAAAAGAATAATGAAGCATACATAAAAAGTAAATCAGGTTATTACAGAAGTATTGAAGAAGATAATACTCAGATAGAAAAAGTTTTAGCATTAGTAGATACATATTTAAATGAAAATACTTTATTTATTTATAGTGCAGACCATGGAGTTTCTGGAAAGTTTACAGTAAAAGACATTGGTTTAAAAGTACCTTTTGTAATTCGTTGGCCAAAAGTAATTAAAGCTGGAACAATTTCAAATCAGTTGACACATTATACAGATGTGTTGCCAACTTTTATGGATATTGCAGGAGGAAAAGTTCCTGAAAATATAGACGGGAAGAGTTTCTTATCAATCTTAAAAGGAAATGATGTTGCTGTCAATAAATATGTTTATGGAGTTAGAACCAATCAGAACATTCTAAATTCAGAGATTTTTCCATCAAGAATGATTCGTGATAAACGTTACAAATACATCAGAAATTTTAATTCATTAGAAGTTGTTGAACAAAATTTAACAGGAAAACCAAATGTAGATTATTTTATAAAAAGAGGAGCAAACAAATTTAAAAACGAACCTTTTGAAGAATTGTACGATTTAGAAAATGATCCTTTTGAACAAAACAACTTAGCAAATAACCCAGAATTTAAGTTGATGAAAAAGCAATTATCAACAGATATGTTTACTTGGATGAAAGCTCAAGGCGATATTTTAGATGAAACGATTGGGAATATGCAAATCATTACGCCCAAAGGTAAAAAAGGATTCAAGTTAGACCAAGACACACCTCGAAGAAAAATTCCAGATTCAATAAAAAATTCACTCTCAAAAGACGATTATATCGTTATAAAACATTGGTAATATTATGATAAAAAAAAACCTTTTTACTTATATATTATTCGCTTTATTCATTCTTTTAGTTTCCTGTAAATCCTCAAAAGAGAAAACTGAAGCTACTCAAAATCAAAAACCAATGAATGTTTTGTTCATTGCTATAGATGATTTACGTCCAGAGTTAAATATTTATGGGGCAAAACATATAAAATCTCCAAATTTAGATAAACTAGCTAGTGAAAGTTTGGTTTTTAATAGAGCCTATTGCAATGTACCTGTTTGTGGTGCTTCAAGAGCCAGTTTACTAACCAGTATTCTACCAACAAAAAAACGTTTTATAGATTATAGAGCAAAAGCACAAGAAGATGTTCCAAATGCAAAAACATTACCAGGTCTTTTTAAAGAAGCTGGTTATACAAGTATTTCTAATGGAAAAATTTTTCATTATAATAAAGATGTTCAAGAAGCAAGTTGGAGCGAAAACCCTTGGATGCCACAAGGTGGACATAGAGTAAGTTATGACCCTAAAACTAACGACGTGATTATGAAATCTGGAAATGGACGTGTGTATGAAGCTCCAGAAGTTGATGATAGTGCTTATCCAGATTATAAAATCGCACAAAAAACGATCAAAGATTTACGCCGTTTTAAAGAATCAGGAGAATCATTTTTTATGGCTTGCGGATTTTTTAGACCTCATATGCCTTTTTATGCACCTAAAAAATATTGGGATTTATATGATAGAGATTCAATAGAGATTGCAGATAATCGTCATTTGCCTGAAAATGCTCCAAAATCTTTAAGAGGTAGTGGAGAATTTAAAAGCTATAGCTTTGGTGATTATAAACCCAATACAGAAGAATTTCATAAAATGATGCGTCATGGATATTATGCTTGCGTTAGTTATGTAGATCAGTTAGTTGGTGAAGTTTTAAATGAGCTTGAAACACTTGGATTGGCAAAAAACACAATTGTAGTAGTTTGGGGAGATCATGGTTGGCATTTGGGAGAGCATGAGTTTTGGGGTAAACACAATACTTTACATAACGCTTTACAGGTACCTTTAGTGGTAAAAGTTCCAGGAAAATCAACAGGAAAACATACTGAAGCATTGGTAGAAAGTGTAGATATTTATCCAACTCTCTGCGATTTGGCAAACATACCTGTACCAAATTATATTATGGGAAAAAGTTTTAAAGCTAGTTTAGATAATCCTGAGAAGTCTTTTAGAGCATATACTTATGCTCGTTTTAAAAAAGCAGATGCTATAGTAACCGATGATTTTACTTATTCTCTGTTTGAAAATGGAGAAGAGATGTTATATAATCGTAAACATGATCCAGCAGAAAATAAGAATATGGTTGCAGATGTTAAATATAAAGAGGTGCTTAAAGAAATGCGAAATGCATTAAAAAGAAAACAAGAAAAGGCAAATAAATACAAATAATAGAACTTGCAGTTGAACTCAGAGAAAAATGGGGAAAAGACTTTTTAATTAAATAATAATAAATTACAATGAGAACTTTTGTTACGTTAGCTATTGCAGTAGTATTGTTAACCAATTGCAGTCAACTAAAACGAGTAAAAAAAATAGAAAAAGAACAACCTATAGTTATTCAATTTATTATAGATGGATTAATGAAAGACGCTGTAGAAACAGCAATTAAAGCAGGTGCAGAAAATTTAAAATATTTTAGAAATAACGGCGTTGTTGTAGAAGCTGCATATTCAAATAGCCCTGTTGGAAGAGTTAAATTACCAGATGGTAGTGAGCCTTGGAGAGGGGCATCTCCACCAAATATTGGCATGCATACAGGAACTCATGTTTTTGAGTCACAAAATTTAGATGATATATTTTTATCAGCAAGAAGAAAAGGAATCAAATCTGTTTATGTTGGTGGGCATACTTTATACGATGTGTTTGTATAACGTCAGCAAAAAGTGAACTAGTTATCACTTTTTGCTGACGTTATACACCATAACTCAAAAACAAATAAGGCTTTTTATAAAACAAAATACCTAGAAGCTGCTAAAGATTTGTACCCGAAATTTTTCAATGAAGACTACTTAATCAACTATTTTAAATTATAATTACGCAATTGGTGGAGTATTGTTATTCGGCATAGCAGATGCACTGTGGAGACCTCGTATTTTACATCAGGGAAAAAAACTATTTCTAATTAATAGTATCATTATTTAGTATGTTGATTTAATACAATATATTTTCTTTTCCGAAGATATTATTTGAATTTTAATGACTCTACATCCTCACCAAATTAGTTCGATTTTACGCGCTTCGCCTCCAC
>CALKEB010000065.1 GCA_938084845.1 uncultured Polaribacter sp.
ACTACCTAAAATGAATACATCTTATTCCAAAATCTCTCTGATCGTTGTCGCTGTTTTTGTTAGCGGGTGCAAATATAGAAACTATTTTTATTCTAACAACTATATTTGTTTTTATTTTTAAAAATATTTTTTCTCAAAAAATACCCCCGAAAAAGCGGACTGCAAAGATACAAACTTTATTAACCTAAAACCTAATAAAAATTGTGAAAATTAATCCCTCAAAAAAACGAATTAAACCCCTACAATACCAACTCAAAACAACTCCTCAATGAACGATACTAACAAACATTATTTCCATTAGCGGGTGCAAATATACAACTCATTTCTATTCCCACAACTATTTAATCATATTATTTAAAAGCTTTTTTTAATCCCTAACACAAAACACTCTAAACATGCATTTTATAACAACAAAAATAAATCCCCTTTTTTAACCAAAATAATAAAGAGAAGAATCAAATGAGACTATTTTTGTTTCTTTTTAAGTTTAGCAAACATAGCTTTAAACTCTTCCACGTTAATTTCGGCTTTATTCTTCTGAATAATTTTATCGAAATTAAATAATAATTTTGTTTTTTGAGGTTTTAGTAAACCATCTCTAAAAGCGCGTTGCAAAATATCTTCTATCAAAAAATCTTCATTAACAGATTTAGGACGGTATTCATATTTTAAAGAAAGTTTAAAAATAGTAGCTGTTGTATTATACCAAAAAGCTTTCCAACCACTTCTTAATTCTTTAATATTATCATAAGCTGTTTCTCCTGTCTGACGATGTATAAGCTTTATTAATATTCGACCTTCTGTTCTGGTCATTTTTTTTATTTGATCGGAAAATTCTCCCTCAATATATTTTTGAATTTGCTTGGTATATTTTTTCTGTTTTCTTTTAGATCTTATTCTTAACAATCTTGTAGTTAAAGAATCTAACCTTGTTGATGCTAGTTTTGCATATGGATAAGCTTTAAATACTTTTCTTCTTAACCATAAATAATAACGAATATCTTCTTTTGACTTGAACTTTTGTTTTGGCAGTAAAGAGATTTCATTTAAAGTAATTGTGATACTATCTCCAGGTTTTACAAATACATAATCTTTCATATTACTTGGCAATGCTTCTAGTACCTCTTTTTTCTGAGAAAAAATGAAGCAAGAGCTAATCACTATATATATGAATACAATATTTTTCAATTCTGTTTAAAAAATATAATTGAGAATTATTAATTTATGAAAGTTTATCTAGAAAGTCTTGTTCTGAAATTATTTGAATTTCTAAACTTTTTGCTTTTGCTAATTTTGAAGGCCCCATATTGTCTCCTGCTAAAATAAAAGATGTTTTTTTAGATATGGAAGCGCTTACTTTACCTCCATTATCTTCAATTAACTTTTTAAGTTCATTTCTACTTATTTGGTAAAAAACACCTGAGACTACAATAACTTGGCCCTTTAGTTTATCGCTTTGATTTTTTATACTTTCTTCAGAAATAGACATTTGAACACCTACTTTTTTTAATCGATTCACAAGAGTTAAACTTGCTGAATTAGACAAAAAATCAATAATACTCTGCGCAATTCTATCTCCTATTTCATCTACTGATACTAAAGTCTCAAAATCAGCAGAGATTAAATGATCTATTGTTTTAAAATGTTTTGCTAGTTTTTTAGCAACAGTTTCACCTACAAAACGTATTCCTAAGGCAAATAAAACTTTTTCAAATGGAATTTGTTTTGATTTGTTAATTCCGTCAATCATATTTTTAGCAGATTTTTCGGCTATTCTTTCGAGCGGTAAAACCTTTTGTACAGTTAAATCGTATAGGTCTGCATAATTTTGAATTAATCCTTCTTTCCTTAATAATTCTACTGTTTCACCACCCAGACCATCAATATCCATTGCTTTTCTAGAGATAAAGTGTTGAATTCTTCCAGCTATTTGAGGCTTACATCCAAATTCATTTCCACAATAATGCTTTGCGTCCCCTTCTTTTCGAGTTAGTTTTGTACCACACTCAGGACAATTGGATATGTATATTGTTTCTTTAGCGTTTTGTGGACGTTTAGAAAAATCTACGCCAATAATTTTTGGGATAATTTCACCTCCTTTTTCAACAAAAACAGTATCCCCTAATCTAATTTCTAATTTTTGTATTTGATCTGCATTATGTAAAGAAGCACGTTTTACAATAGTACCTGCTAACTCTACTGGCTCTAAATTAGCTACAGGTGTTATAGCTCCTGTTCTTCCCACTTGGTAGGATATTTCATTTAAAATAGTAGAAACTTGTTCTGCTTTAAATTTATACGCTATAGCCCATCTTGGGGCCTTTGAAGTGTACCCTAACTCTTCTTGGTGTTGTAAACTATTAACTTTTATAACAACCCCGTCAGTTTCATAGGGTAAATCGTGTCTTTTAGTATCCCATTCATTTACAAATCTTAGAACTTCATCGATAGATTTTGCTAAAGTGATTGTCTTAGGAACTTTAAAACCTACTTTTCTAGCATTTTCAAGACTCTCAAAATGTGTTTTATATTTTCTTTCTGAAGTAACCACTTGGTATAACAAACAATCTAAAGGACGTTTTGCTACCTCAGCACTATCTTGTAATTTTAAACTACCACTTGCTGTATTTCTTGGATTTTTATAAGCTTCTTCTCCACTAGCAAGTCGATCTTGATTCATTTTATTAAACCCTTTTATGGGTAAAATAATTTCACCTCGCATTTCAAAATTAGAGACAAAATCGCTATTGGGTGTCAGTGGAATTGATTTAATCGTTCTGATATTTGCAGTAACCTCATCACCCTGAAAACCATCTCCTCTTGTAACAGCTTTTACAAATTGGCCATTTTCATAGGTTAAATTAATAGACGCACCATCATATTTTAATTCGCAAGTATATTCTAGTACTGTTGTTCCTAAAATTTTTTGAATTCTTTTTTCCCAATCTAATAAATCTTCTTTTGAATAAGAGTTATCTAAAGAATACATTCGGTTTTTATGAAATACAGTGTTAAAGCTTTTTGTTACTGTACCCCCTACTCTTTGAGTTGGAGAATTCGGATCGAAGAAAATAGGATTTTCTTGTTCTAATTTCTCTAACTCTTTTAGTTTTATATCAAAATCAAAATCAGATATGGTAGCATTATCTAAAACATAATAATTATAATTATGTTTATTTAATTCTTTACGTAATGCTAAAATTTTATCTTGAATGTTGATACTCATAAATTTAAGGTTTGTTTTACTTCTGTAGAAAAAAGAATTATTGGTTTCAAAAAACAATGTATAAAAATACATAAATTTTTAGCTCAAAATAAAAAACCCAAAACATTTTGTTTTGGGTTTTTTATAGATAGATAAGAGGAAATTTTAATAATAAGTAAATCTTCTAACCTTTGCAATGTGTTTTGCCAAACGCATTACCTGATGAGAATATCCATATTCGTTATCATACCAAACATATATTACGATAGCATCGTCATCTGTAATGGTTGCATTACTGTCAAAGATTGATGGTGCAGTGGCTCCAATAATATCAGAAGAAACCATTTCATTATCTAGTGAATATTTAATTTGTTCTACTAAATCTCCTTCTAAGGCATTTTGCTTAATTATAGCATTTACAACTTCTTTTGTTACAGCTCTTCTTAACTGTAAACTTAAAATAGCTAATGAACCATTTGGAACAGGAACACGAATTGCATTAGAGGTTAATTTACCCTCTAATGCTGGTAAAGCCTTAGCGACAGCTTTACCTGCACCTGTTTCTGTTATTACCATGTTTAAAGCAGCGGCTCTTCCTCTTCTGTATTTAGAGTGCATATTATCTACTAAATTCTGATCATTAGTATAGGCATGAATTGTTTCTAAATGTCCTTTTTTAATTCCGAAATTGTCATCTAATACTTTTAAAATAGGTGTAATTGCATTTGTGGTACAAGATGCAGCAGAAAAAATATCTACTTTGTCAGGGTCATTTTGTTTGTGATTTACACCATGTACAATATTTGGTACTCCTTTTCCAGGAGCTGTTAACAATACTTTACTTGCCCCTTTAGCAGTTAAATGCCTTGCTAATGCAACATCATCTCTAAAAGCACCTGTATTATCTATGATTAAAGCATCATTTATTTTATAAAATGTGTAGTCTATATCTTCAGGTTTTTTTGCTGAAATCATGTGAACTGTGGTTCCATTTATAATCAAAGCTTTATTCTCGATATCTGTCTGTACCGTTCCAAGAAAATCTCCATGAACAGAATCTATACTTAATAAAGAGGCTCTTTTGTCTAAAACTGCTTGTGTTATATCACCCCTTGTAACGATAGCCCTTAGCCGTAATTGAGAACCTTTACCCATTTTTGTCATTAACTCTCTTGCTAACAAACGACCTATCCTTCCAAAACCATACAAAACAACATCTTTTGGTGTAATCTCTTTAGCTTCTTTTACATTTTTCAATTGTTTTTGTACAAAAGCAACTTTATCTTCAAAGCCTTTCGGATTTAAATGACATTCGTAAGCTAATTTTCCGATATCTAACTTTGAGGATGGTAAATCTAATTGTTGAATCGCTTTTGCAATACTTAGGGCGTCTTGAATTGTAATTGGCTTATTCACAAACTCTTTTGCATAAGCGATTAAATTTAGTACTTCGCTTGCTCTTTTGTCTACCAAAGGGTTTCTAAATAAAACAAGTTCTATAGATTTATCATACCATAAATCATTTACAATATTTATAAATTCTACTGTGTCTCTTCTTGTTTTTGCTTGCAGAGAAACCTCTTTTTCATAGTTTAAAATAGATGACATAATGCTTTTTAATATTTAAATTTTTGCAAAATTATTTCTTTTTTTTAAAACGAAATCGATTTCGTATAAAATTTATTAATAAAAAAATCCTGATGTAAACATCAGGATTTAATTGTCTAAAATACATTATCGTATTACAAACTTTTCTACTTCTCCTTCTGGATTTATAAGCTCTAGAAATAAAGGATTAATACTTCCTAACTTACGGTTTGATATTG
>CALKEB010000066.1 GCA_938084845.1 uncultured Polaribacter sp.
TGTCTAGAATAATTCTTATTTTATACATAAATTACATCATTTTCAGTTGCAAAAATACAGTTTTTTATATGTATTTTTACATTGTAATATAACTAGATATGGATACAAAACATCTTTTAGCAGCATTTAACGATCGAAATAAAAACACTTTAATGGAAACGCTTGATATTGAATATGTTGCTATTGGAGACGATTTTTTAACAGCAAAGATGCCAGTATCTTCTAAAGTACATCAACCTTATGGTCAATTGCATGGTGGTGCTACAGCTGCCTTAGCGGAAACAGTAGGTAGTGCTGCATCTAATTTTTTTATTGATTCAAAAAATCAATTTATAAATGGTATTCAGCTCTCTATTAACCATATTAAAAGTAAAACTCAAGGAGTAGTGTATGCTACTGCAAGAAACATTCATAAAGGAAAAACTACACACCTTTGGGAAGTTACAATAGTGGATGAGTCACAAAACTTAATATCGGTAGCGAAAATGACGAATATTGTTTTAGCAAGAAAATAGTATTACGTTGAGTTTATTTAAAAAAATAGCAAATCATTACGAGAAAAACAAACCTTTTGTTGCTTACAATAAGCCAAATGACACATTAATTTCTGCTTTATTTCTTTCTAACGATTCTATACAAAAAGTTAATGATTTCAGTGCTTCAGGATTTGTTTTTGCTCCTTTTAACGAAGACGAAGATGCTATTATTTTTCCTTTAGATAAGTCTGAATTTATTAATGAAGATCTTTATTTTAAGGATTCTTTTATAGAAAACCAACCGGTTTTAGAAAACCCTAGTAGTACTTTAAAAGAGACTCATATAGAAATAGTAACAAAAGCAATTGCTAAAATTAAAGAACAAAACTGTGAAAAAATTGTAATTTCTAGACTCGAAGAAATACAATTATCAAGTTTTGATATATTGGCTGTATTTAAATCGTTGCTTTATCATTATAGAAATGCTTTTGTATACGTATGGTTTCATCCAAAAGTAGGGCTTTGGTTGGGAGCAACACCAGAAACGTTATTACATGTGTCTGAAAACTCTTTTCAAACAATGTCTTTAGCAGGTACACAGCTTTTTAATGAAAATAAAAACCCTATTTGGAAAAGTAAGGAGTTAGAAGAACAAATTCTAGTTACCAATTTTATTAAAAAACAATTAAAACCAATTTCTTCTGACTTAAAAATTAATAATACAGAAACAGTTAGAGCAGGTACTCTTTTGCATTTAAGAACTAGGGTAGAGGGAGAATTAAAGAAGAATATCTCTTTAGAAAAACTAATTAGAGCTATACACCCAACGCCTGCAGTTTGTGGTTTTCCTAGAGAGGAATCAAAAGATTTTATACTAAAAAACGAGTCTTATCATCGGGGTTTTTATACTGGGTTCTTAGGTGAGCTAAACCTTAGTAATGGTGAAAATAAAAAACAAAGGTCAATACTTTTTGTAAATCTTCGTTGTATGTCGATTGCTTCTAATGTTGCTAAAATTTATGTTGGTGGAGGTATCACTAAAGATAGTGATCCAGAAAAAGAATGGTTAGAAACTGTAGCAAAAAGTAATACTATGAAGCAAGTTTTATAAAAAAACCACAACTCTTAAGAGTTGTGGTTTTAGAAGTGTAAAATTGAATTTGAATTTATTTGTTATTTTTAAATATCATCAAAAGAAATATCTGTAAAGTCTTTTGCACTTTCTGTAGATTCTTCTGTATTTGTATTTTCTTCCTTCTTATAATCTTTCTGATGACGTTCAGAGATCACTTCGTTTCCTTTTTCAGCAATAATGTAGTCAGTTGCTTTCTTTAACATTTCATGGAAATCTGAGAAGTCTTCCTTATAAAGGTAAATCTTGTGTTTTTGATAATGAAAAGAACCATCATCGTGTGTGAATTTTTTGCTTTCAGTTACTGTTAAGTAGTAGTCATCTGCTTTAGTAGCTCTAACATCAAAAAAGTAAGTTCTTCTTCCAGCTCTTAGTACTTGTGAAAAAATTTCTTCTTGTTCAACTCTCTCTGCCATAATCTTTACAATAGTGTTTACATTATACTTGTTATGGTTACAAATCTAATAAAATATTTTACTTAGCAATGCGAAACATTAAATTTCTTTTTCTAAAAGTTGTTGTTCATAAAGTTCTTTGTAGTAACCTTCTATATTTATAAGTTGATTATGAGTTCCTTGTTGCGTAATTTCACCATTATCTAAAATAATAATTTTGTCAGCATTTTTAGCAGATGAAACTCTATGACTTATAATAAAAGTTGTTTTATTTTTCGATACTTTTTTTAGGTTAGACAATATCTTTTCTTCTGTTTCTGTATCAACTGCAGAGAGGCAATCGTCAAAAATTAAAATTTTAGGATCTTTTATTATTGCTCTAGCTATTGAGACTCTTTGTTTTTGTCCTCCAGAAAGTGTAACACCTCGTTCTCCAAGAATGGTTTTATACCCGTTAGCGAATTCTATAATGTTAGAATGTACCACTGCATTTTTTGCAGCCTCTATAATTTCTTCTTTTTGCGCATCTTCTTTTCCAAATTTGATGTTATTTTCAATGGTATCAGAAAATAAAAAAGGATCTTGTGGTACAAATCCTATTTGTGCTCTTATGTCGTTTAAATTACTCTCTTTTAAAGGTTTTTCATCTATATAAATTGTCCCTTCAGATACGTCATAAAGCCTAGAAATCAATTCAATTAAAGTAGATCTTCCACTTCCAGTATTTCCAAGTATTGCGATTGTTTCTCCTGCTTCTACAGATAAATTAATATTTTTTAGAGCAGTTATATTAGTGTCATCATAAGTGAAAGATACGTTTTTAAAAGTTATTTTTCCAGCTACAGATAAAGGGTTTTCATTGTTGTTTATAATTTCAGGAACTTCGTTTAAAAACTCATTAATCCTTACTTGAGAGGCTTCTGCTTGTTGTACAATAGAAGTTACCCAACCTACTACAGCTACTGGCCAAGTTAATATATTTACATACATAATAAATTCAATAATTACTCCAGACTGTATATCTCCATTTATATAACGCAAGCCTCCAATATAAATTACAATCAAATTACTAATACCTATTAATAAAATCATTAGTGGAAAAAACAATGCATTGGCTTTTTGTAAGTCAATGTTTTTTTCTTTGCTCTCATCTGAAATGATATCAAAACCTTTTATGATGGCAGGCTCTATTCCGTAAGATTTTACGACATCTATTCCTGAAAAAAACTCTTGATTAAAGGTGGTTAATTTTGATAAGTATTGCTGTACAATTGTACTCCTTTTATGGATAACTTTACTTAAAATAAATATAGATATAGAAAGTAATGGAAAAGGAATTAATGTATACAAAGTTAGTTGTTTGTCTACTTGAATCATTTGTGTAAAACCTACTGCAAATAAAACAATCATGTTCATTGTATACATTATTGCAGGGCCCACATACATCCTTACTTTAGAGACATCTTCACTAATTCTATTCATTAAATCTCCTGTTCTATTTTTTTTGTAAAAATTTAATGATAGTTTTTGATATTGTTGGTAAATTTCATTCTTAAGGTCAAATTCAATTAAACGAGAGGTAACAATAATGGTTTGTCGCATTAAAAAAGTGAAAAAACCACTTAATAGAGCAACTCCAATTATAATTAATACATTTTTTAACAATTCTTCTTTTACAAAAGATAGGTTTGTAACTTCATTGTTTAAATATTTTTCTACAATATTAAAAGAGTTTCCGATTATTCTTGGTACTTGAAGTGCAAGTAATTTTGAAAGTATCGTAATGAATAGGCCTATAATAATTCGCCATTTATATTTTGATAAATATTTATTAATGTATTGTAACGCCTTCAATGAAAAAGTATTAAATGAAAAGCACGAAGATACGAGTTTCGTAAGGATAAATTTTCTTAAAAAAGAATTAAAAAGTGCGCTAACAAAAGTAAAATAATACTACTTTTGCATCGCAATTAAAGCAATATATATAAGTTCTTTATAATGATTAACAGAAGACATATTAGAGTTAAAGTAATGCAATCTGTATATGCCATGCAACAATCTCAGAATGATGATATGGTAAAAGAAGAAAAGTTTTTAAAACATAGTATTTTAAAAGTTTTTGATCTTTATGTACTTAATATTCAATTGCTTGCAGAAGTGCAAAAGTTAGCTGCAAAAAAAATAGCACTTTCAAAAAAGAAGATCTTAGCTACTTCAGAAGATTTAAAACCCAATACAAAATTTATTAATAATAAATTAATTTCTGCTATTTCAGAGAGTATAAGTTTAGAAAGTTATTTAGCACTAAATAAACTTAATCATTGGTCTTTTGATGACGAATATGTGAAAATTATTTTTGATACACTTCAACAAAGTGATTTGTATAAAAATTACTTAGCTAATGAAGTAGATTCTTATAAATTAGACAAAGCTTTTGTAATTGATTTTTACAAACAAATTGTTGCGCCAAATGAGAAGTTGGCAGAGTATTACGAAGATAAAATGATTTCTTGGGTAGATGACATTCCTTTTGTAAATACCTGGATTTTGAAAACTCTAAATAAACAAAAAGAGGGAAAAACATTTATACTTGGTAACCTATACAAAGATAAAGATGATGAGGATTTTGTAGTTGATTTGTTTCGTAAAACAATATTAAAACATAAGTCTTATGAACAAGAAATTACAGACAAAACACCAAATTGGGAGACAGATAGAATTGCTGATATTGATATGATTCTAATAAAAATGGCGATAACTGAGTTTGTCAATTTTCCTTCTATTCCTGTTAGGGTAACTATAAATGAATATATAGAAATTTCAAAAGATTACTCTACCACAAAAAGTAGTTATTTTATAAATGGAGTGTTAGATAAAATTTCTAAGGAATTTTTAAAAGACAAAAAAATAGCTAAAATAGGTAGAGGTTTACTTTAAATTTGGATACTCAAATTTTAATTTATTATTTTTACAAAAACTTATTAAAAAATGAAAAAAACAATAATTTTAGTGGCAATTATAGCTACTTCAATGGTATTTATTTCTTGTGGAAAAAGCAACAATGCTTCTTCTAAAATTAATAAAGAAAATTTAGAGAGTGCAAAAACTAGAGATGTAGCAATTAAAAATGGGGCAGCATCAATTACTTTTGAAAAAAAAGAGTATGATTTTGGGACTGTTACAGAAGGTGAAATTGTAGAAACAACATTTAAATTAACGAATTCAGGTACTACAGATCTTGTAATTACTGACGCTCAAGTTACTTGTGGTTGTACAGTTCCAGTATGGCCAAAAGACCCAATTAAACCTGGTGCTACTGAAGAAATACAAGTAAGATTTAATACAAATGGTAAAAGTAATAGACAACAGAAAAATATTACTTTAATTACCAATACAGCATCTGGAAGAGAAATATTAACGCTTAAAGGAATGGTTACTCCAAAAGCATAAACAATAAAATAAATGGATTCAGGAAATTTAGCAAGTATGTTGCCTTTTTTAGCAATGATTTTAGTCTTATATTTTTTTATGATAAGACCACAAATGAAACGTCAGAAAAAAGAAAAAGCTTTTCAAGCAGAGATTAAAAAAGGAACAAAAGTAATTACAGCAAGTGGTATTCATGGTAAAATTGTTGAAGTTAATACTACAGATAATACCTTAACATTAGAAACAGGAGCAGGGAAGATAAAATTTGAACGCTCTGCTATATCAATGGAATTGAGTAAAAAATATGCAGCTGCTGTTAAAAAGTAAACGCATAATTAAATAGTTAAAGTGGGTTTTCTAATTATTAGAAAACCCACTTTTTTGTTACCCCACTTTTCATTAGCTTGCAATAAATTTATTTTGGTGAAAACTACTAAGAAAATACCTAAAACGTTTATTGTTTTTTTTATCATCTCTTTGTTTATATGGTTATTAATTACATTTTCTAAAGAATATACCGCAGAAGTAACCATACCCATTGTTTTTAAAAATATTCCTCAAAATAAATTGTTACAACAATCCTCTCAAGATGAATTGCGTTTATCAGTAAAAGCTTCTGGTTTTAAATTGGCAACCGCAAAAATTAGAAATAAAGCAATTGATATAGATGCTTCTAAGGTAAAGCAAACCAAAAAAGGCAAATACTATATTATTTCAAAAAAACAATTTTTAAAAATACAAGCACAATTACGCACGGGTATTTATTTACAAACTATAGAGAAAGATACTATTTCTTTAAGCATAGGGGAGTTGGTCTCTAAATATGTACCTGTTTTACCCAAATTAAATTTAGAGTACCATATAGGGTATAATCTTTTAAAACCTATTACTATTAAACCAGATTCGATTCTTATTTCTGGACCTACATCTGAAATTAATGAAATAAAAAACTTATCCTTAGAACCATTTATTTTAAAAGACATAAAAACTGATTTTACAGAAGCCTTAAAATTAGAAAAGCCTTCTGAATTTAAAAACATAAAATTCAAAGACACAAAGGTTATTGTTTCTGGTAAAGTAGATAAATTTACAGAAGGTGAAATTAAGGTTCCTTTTACCATTAAAAATAAACCAGATGGTGTAAATATTACGATGTTAAATGAAGAGATTCAATTGGTGTTTACAGTTGCATTAACTAATTTTAATAAAATTTCTAAAGCTTCTTTTAAGATTGAATGTGATTATTCGATGTCTGAGAAAAATAACTTAACTTACTTAGTCCCAAAAGTAATTTCAAAGCCAAATTTTGTAAGAAATGTTAAATTATTACCTTCAAAAATTGATTTCTTAATTCAAAAATAATATGAAAATCATTGGATTAACAGGCGGTATTGGAAGTGGAAAGACTATAGTGGCAAACTACTTTTCTTCATTTGATAATGTGGCAATTTATATTGCAGATGAACAAGCCAGAAAACTTATCCAAACCTCTATAGCTATTAAGCAAAAAATAATAGGTGTTTTTGGGTCTGAAGCTTATACAGGAAATGTACCTAATAAAAAATATATTTCTAATATCGTCTTTAACGATGCCTCTAAATTAAAAAGTTTAAATGAAATTATACATCCAGAAGTAAGAAAAGACTTTCAAAATTTTATTATTAAGCAACAAAATAAGACCTATGTAATTTATGAGGCTGCAATTCTTTTTGAAAGTAATAGTAATACATTTTGTGATCTTATAATTACTGTTCACGCACCTGTTTCCACTAGAATTAAACGTGTAATGGATCGAGATAAAACATCAAAGGAAAGTGTATTGCAAAGAATGCAGAATCAGTTTTCTGACACTCATAAATTATTACAGTCTAACTATGTTATTTTTAATAAAAATAAAAATAACACCCTCTTACAAGTAAAAAATATCCATAAAATTTTAACAGAAAAATCTTAATTAGTTCAATTATTAATAATGATTTTGTTAAATTGTTCTTAAAATTCAATTATTTGAGTTAATCAACGTTAAAAATACAAATTCCAATTTTTTAATACCTTAACTTTGATATATGGGCAAAAAGATGTTTGTTCTTATCGTAATTTTAATGAGCATTTCTCTAATAGGAATTATTGCTGTACAGCTCTATTGGATAGATAATGCTGTAGAAAGTAAAAAGCAACAGTTTAAAAATGATGTTCAGAAATCTTTAGGGAGAGTTGCAGAGCGAATTAATGAGAAAGAGCAAGATTTAATAGACAGAAAGATAGAAGGGATGATAGAAAACATTGGTTTGGCAAATGCTGCTCAAATCAAAAATTATTTCTTTCAAGAGATAGACACTACCACCAAGCAGACGTATTCACTTGGAGCTACTTATCTAGAAGAAAATTTTAAACTACCTAGTGAAGAGTTTTTAGATAACGATAGTATTATTTTAAAAAGAATATCAGGTAAAAAAGATTTCTTTCAAACAAAAACCTTTACAGGAATTGAAAGAAAATCGAATTCTGAAGGCATTCGGACTTCTTTTACGAAAAGGTATACCAACTTAGAAAAAGAGTATAATTATGAAACCTTTAGAAGTCTTTTCGAAAAAAAACCGATACATCAAAGGGTTAGTAATAGAGAGTTAAATGCAACTATAAAAGATGAATTAAATAAAAGAAATATATTTTTAGATTTTAAATATGGGGTTTATAGTGTAGACGGATTAGCTACAAAGCTAAAATCTGGGTACTATACCATAAACAAAAAGAATAGTTATAAATATCCTTTGTTTTTTAATACTGAAGACGTGCCAGTGCATTTTTTATATGTTACTTTTCCAACAAAGAATAACCACATTTTATCGGGTATTTCAGGAATTCTATTACTGTCTTTGTTTTTTATATTTATTATTATCATTGCTTTTTCTAGTTCATTATATCAGCTGATTAAACAAAAAAAAATATCTGAAATAAAAACTGATTTCATTAATAATATGACTCATGAGTTTAAAACACCTATAGCAACGATTAACTTAGCTATAGACTCAATTAAAAATCCTAAGATTATTTCAGATACTAAAAAGGTAGAAAGATATGTGAATATGATTAAGGACGAAAATAAGCGAATGCATACACAAGTAGAAAATGTATTGCGAATTTCAAGATTAGAAAAAAATCAATTAGACATTAGTAAGGAAACGATAGATATCCAAGACATTATAGAAGATGCATTAAGTCATGTACATCTTTTAATCCAAGATAGAAATGGTAGTATTAGCAAACATTTTGAGGCATTAACGTCAGAAATATCTGGGAATGAGTTTCATTTGACCAACGTAGTTGTTAATATGTTAGAAAATGCAATTAAGTATTCTAAGGGTGCTCCTAAAATTGATGTATACACAGAGAGTACAAATAAATTTTTCATCTTTAAAATAAAAGATGAAGGAATAGGAATGAACAAAAGTGTTCAAAAAAATGTTTTTGATAAATTTTACAGAGAACAAAAAGGGAATATTCATGATGTTAAAGGCCATGGGTTAGGTTTGGCTTATGTAAAAGAAATTGTAGAAAAACATCATGGAACAGTTTTTGTTGAAAGTGAAAAAGGAAAAGGAAGCATATTTACGGTAAAATTACCTTTAATTTAAAAATTTAAAAATGGGAAGTAAAAAAATTTTATTAGTCGAGGACGATCCAAATTTTGGAACAGTTCTAAAAGATTATTTAGCATTAAACGATTACAATGTAACGCATGCTAAAGATGGTATTGAAGGTTTAATCATGTTTAAAAATAGTGATTATGATATGTGTATTCTAGATGTTATGATGCCAAGAAAAGATGGTTTTTCTTTAGCGCAAGATATTAGAGCAACCAATAAAGAAATCCCTATCATCTTCTTAACAGCAAAAACATTAAAAGAGGATGTTTTAAAAGGATATGCAGTTGGTGCCGACGATTATTTAAACAAACCTTTTGATTCTGAAGTTTTATTACATAAAATAAAAGCAATTTTACAGCGTAAAGACTCTGATAAAACAACCGAATCTGAGCAGTTTGAATTTCAAATTGGTAGTTTCTTCTTTAATTCTAAACTTAGGCACCTATCTTCAGATAAAGATAAAGAGCCTAATAAATTGTCTCCAAAAGAAAGTAAATTATTACGCATGCTTGCTATCCATAAGAACGATTTAATGCCAAGAGAATTAGCATTAACAAAAATATGGAGAGATGACAACTACTTTACATCAAGAAGTATGGATGTATATATTGCAAAACTTCGTAAATACTTAAAAGAAGACGAAAATGTAGAAATCCTAAACATTCATGGAGAAGGTTTTAGATTGGTAGATAAGTCTTAAAAATAAATTTCTTATTTTAAAAAACTCAACTTATTTTAAGTTGAGTTTTTTTGTATTTTTATATAATGGCAGAGTTTATTAAAATTTATAATGAAAACCCGAACCCTAAAGAGATTCAAAAAGTGGTTGCAATTTTAAAAAGGGGAGGACTAATAATTTATCCTACAGATACCGTTTATGGTTTAGGGTGTGATATTACCAATACAAAAGCACTCGAAAAAATAGCGCTTATTAAAGGAATTAAACTAGATAAAGCAAATTTTTCTTTTGTATGTAACGACTTAAGTCATCTGTCAGAATATGTAAAACAAATTGATTTACCCACGTTTAAACTATTGAAAAGAGCACTACCTGGGCCTTATACTTTTATTTTACCAGGTTCTAATAACTTACCTAAAGCTTTTAAGAAAAAGAAAACAGTAGGAATTCGTATTCCAGATAATACAATTGCAAGAACTTTGGTAGAGGCATTAGGAAATCCAATTGTATCTTCTTCCATAAGAGATGATGATGATTTTTTAGAATACACTACAGATCCAGAGCTTATTTTTGAAAAATGGAAAAATTTAGTGGATATAGTAATTGATGGTGGTTATGGAGATAATCTAGCATCTACAATTATTGATCTAACCGATGATATTCCAGAGGTAATTAGAGAAGGTAAAGGAAGCTTAGATATACTGTAAGGTTATTGTAACTTCTTAAATTTATTTCTACCCAATACAAAATATTGCCAAACAACGCTTACATGTAAGTTATAATGTTGTTTTTTTATTAGCTTTTTTCTTTTGCGTAAAAATTTATTAAAATTTTGATAAAAACTTAAATGTGCTTTTAAAATTGCAAAAGTATGAATTGGTTTTAATTCAAAGATAAATTTTAATCCGGCAATTCCATCTAAGATTAGTCTAGAAAAAATGACATAGAATAATCTTCTTTTTGGTACATTTTTTAAAATAGTTAACAAATTATTTCTAAAATTTAAGAATGTTTTTTGTGGATTTGTTTCTTGAAGAGTAGCACCACCTATATGATATACATATGAAGTGCCAACATATTTTATGGTATACCCTAAATTTTGTGTTCTCCAGCATAGATCAATTTCTTCTTGGTGTGCAAAATAGTCTTCATCAAAACCATTAAGTTGATGAAAAATAGTTGCTCGAATAAAGAAACAAGCCCCTGATGCCCAAAAAATGTCTGTAATATCATTAAATTGATGATGATCTGTTTCTAAATGGTTAAAAATTCGTCCTCTACAATAAGGGTAGCCAAAAAAATCTATAAATCCGCCTGCAGCACCTGCATATTCAAATTTAGACTTATTCTTAAAATCTAATATTTTTGGCTGAATAATAGCGGTATTTTTATTTTGTTGAAATTCGCTTGTAATTGGTTTTAACCAGTTTTCAGTTACTTCAATATCCGAATTAATTAACCCATAGATATCTGCTTTAACGGAGCTTAAAGCATCGTTATATCCTTTTGCGTACCCTCCGTTTTCTTTATTTCTAATAATTGTTACTTGTGGATAGTTTTTTTCGATAAAACGTATAGAATCGTCTGAAGAAGCATTATCTGCAACATAAATTTGAGCATCAGAAATGCTGAAATTTATGATAGAGGGTAAGAATTGCTCTAAAAGCTTTTTCCCATTCCAATTTAATATTACTATTGCTGTTTTCAAGATTGCGAATTTACACTTTATAACTTAGTTTTTATATAAAGTTTTCTTAATTGTAAGCTGGAATATCCCTTAAAAAAATATAGGTTTTATTTTTAAAATCCATTTTACAATAAAAATGAGTAAGCCCATTAGTCACAATAAGATAATTAGCATTTAATTTTAAATTATAACGTGCAATTTGATCAAAAGTATCTTGAGTTATTTTAACAGATGGCGCTTTACATTCTACAATAAGCTCTGGCGTGCCAATTTGGTTAAACACTAAAATGTCTGTTCTTTTTTTTCTAGTATTAAGGGTAAGTTGTTTCTCTATAGCAATTAAAGATATGGGATATTTTTTTTCTGAGATTAAGTAATGTACAAAGTGTTGTCTTACCCATTCTTCTGGAGTTAAAACTAAATATTTTTTTCTTAGATTATCAAAAATAAGCATCTTATTTTCGCTATTTTTGATTTTAAAATTAAAGTCAGGCAGATTGAGTTTTTGCATCAATCAAATGTAAGAAAATGAACGAAATTAAAAACATAGTTTCAGATATTAAAAACGGTGCTGTAAAGCCTATTTATTTTTTAATGGGAGAAGAGCCCTATTACATTGATAAAATATCTGACTACATAGAAAAAAATATTTTAGAAGAATCAGAGAAAGGTTTTAATCTACAAGTAATGTATGGAAGAGACGTTACTGTAGATGATATTGTAGGCGCTGCAAAGCGTTATCCTATGATGGCAGAAAAACAAGTTATTATTGTTAAAGAAGCACAAGATTTAAGTAGAAGCATCGAAAAGTTAGTTGCCTATGCAAATCAGCCACAACCTACTACAGTTCTAGTTCTTAACTATAAATATAAAAAATTAGACAAACGTAAAAAGTTACACAAAGCAATTGCTAAAACTGGTTTGGTCTTTGAAAGTAAAAAATTATATGATAATAAAGTTGCTGATTGGATTCGAAGAGTTCTTAGTGGTAAAAATTATCAAATTGCGCCTAAAGCTGCTCAAATGCTAGTTGATTTTTTAGGTACTGATTTAAGTAAAATAGCTAATGAGTTAGATAAATTAATGCTAATCCTACCTAAGGAAACTATTATTACAGATGTTCATATAGAAGAAAATATCGGAATATCTAAAGATTTTAATAACTTTGAATTACTAAAAGCAATAGGAGATAAAAATGTGGTCAAAGCCAATAGGATTATTAATTATTTTGTAAATAATCCTAAAAATAATCCAACAGTTATGACCATATCTTTGTTGAACAATTTTTTTACAAAACTTTTATTATTTCATGGATTAGAGAACAAATCTAAAGATGCAGTTTCAAGGGCTTTAGGTGTAAATATTTATTTTGTAGAAGATTATTTTTTTGCTTCTAGAAATTATCCAATGCGAAAAGTAGCTGAAGTTATTGCAATATTAAGAGATGCAGATGTAAAAAGTAAAGGAGTAGGAGCTAACTTATCTCAAGGAGATATCCTTAAAGAATTAATTTTTAAAATACTTCATTAAATACTAAATGAAAAATTTATTTACAGAAAAAGATACACAAGAAACTTTAAAACGTATTGATAGTTTAGCTGAAAACTCTAAACCTAATTGGGGTAAAATGTCTGTAGGTCAAATGCTTTCGCATTGTTCGGTAACTTATGAAATGGTCTTTACAGACAAGCATAAAAAACCAAATTTATTTTTAAAACATTTATTAAAAAAGCAGTAGTTTCAGAAAAACCTTACCCTAAAAATGGAAAAACATCTCCTCAGTTTTTAATAACTGATAAAAAAGATTTTTTAAAAGAAAAAGAACCATTAAAAAACTACATGAAACAAACTCAAAAATTAGGCGAATCTTACTTTGAGGGTAAGGAATCAAATTCTTTTGGAAAGTTAACTGCAGCTGAGTGGAATGCAATGTTTTACAAACATTTAAATCATCATTTAACTCAATTTGGAGTTTAAATTATAGCGATAAAAAAAGCCTGATCAGTATTGATCAGGCTTTTTTTTATTGATTTTATAAATCAATTATTTTTTAGCTTGAGCTTTATCAGCGATAATTCTTGTTTCTTTATTCGCTACTTCCCACGCTGTATGAAAAACTAACTTAGTTCTGTTTTCTAACAGTTCATAATTAATTTTATCAGGCGTATCTGTAGGTTTATGATAATCTACATGAGTACCGTTAAAGTAGAATATAATGGGTACATTATTTTTTACAAAGTTGTAATGATCAGATCTGTAATAAAAACGATTAGGATCATTTTCATCGTTGTATTTATAATCTAGATTAATGTTCGTGTATTTTTTATTCATAGCTTCAGAAATGGTGTGTAGCTCTGTACTTAATTTATCTGATCCTATTAAATACACATAGTTCGGATCTGCTTTATGTCTGCTGTCAGTTCTACCAATCATATCAATATTTAAATCACATACTGTATTTTCTAAAGGAAAAATAGGTTCTACATCTGTATAATATTTAGAACCTAGAAGTCCTTTTTCTTCTCCAGTTACGTGTAAAAATAGTATGGAACGCTTTGGACCTTTCCCTGCTTTTACAGCCAATTGAAATGCTTCTGCAATTTCTAACATTGCCACTGTTCCTGATCCATCATCATCAGCACCATTGTAAACTTTACCATTTTTTACACCTTCATGATCTAAATGTGCAGAAATTACTACAATTTCTTCTGGTTTTTCAGAACCTTCTATAAAAGCAACTACATTTTCAGAGTCTTTATAGGTACCTCTTCTAGTATTTTTGTTAATCCATTCAGCAGGTACTTCTTGAAAATAATCATCACCGCCAATTGGACTTACAATATTTTGACTTTTATAAAAGTTTTTTAAGTATTCTACAGCCATTTTCTGACCAGGCTCTCCAGTTTCTCTTCCTTCAAATTCATCTGAAGCATAAGTAAATAAATGATTTCCTAAATCTTTAGCTGTAATTGTTGCTGCATATTTTGCTGCTAAATCTACATTTGCATCTTCTTTGGATGCTTCTTTGCTAGTACTGCAAGCCATAAAAGCGATTGCACCTGCAACATATAATATTTTTTTCATCGATTAAATTTAATTAGATTCTAAAATTAGTATCCAAAAGTAGCAAAAAGTTACAGTTTTATCAAAATTAGTTAGGTTTAATAACAAATTGTTTAATAGAGGCATTGTAGTTTATGACAGTATTAGGAAATAAATCATCCAAAGCTTTATTGTCATTTAACTCATTCACAGTTCCAGAAACCACTTCATTTTCTTTAAACAACACCATTGAATCGCAAAATTGTAAAGCTAAATTTACTTGATGTGTAGATATAATAATTGTTTTTGAAGTTTTTTGCACTAACTTTTTTAAAAGCGTAAAGATTTTTAAAGTATGATGTAGATCTAAATGCACAGTGGGTTCATCCAATAGTATTATATCTGTGTCTTGCGCCAACGCTCTTGCAATAAGAACACGTTGTAATTGGCCATCACTTAATTCATAAAAATAGCTATCTTTTAAATGTTCAATTTCAGTTTGTTGTATAGCAGTCGTTATTTTTTTTATATCAATGTCAGACAATTGATCAATCCAATTGGTATAGGGTTGTCTGCCTAAAGCAATAAGTTCAAAAACGGTAAGTTGACTTTCAGGTAAACGCTCTGTGAGTACTACACTTAATAATTTTGAGATTTCTTTAGTTGAATAGCTTTCTATTTTTTTATTGTTGATTAAAATAGATCCATGTAAAGCATTTTGAACAGTAGTTATTGTTCTTAAAAATGTAGATTTTCCGATTCCATTTTTACCTAAAATTGTAATTAAATTCCCTTGCTTTAATTGTAAATTGATAGCATTGGCAACTATAGTTTTATTTTTTCTGTTTTGATAACCGATACTTAAATCTCTGGTTTCTAATACGATGTTTTCTGGTTTTTTATTCATGTTAAATAAAAATTTTCTTTTTTCGTAACAATAGCCAGATTACAACAGGAGCTCCAAATAAAGAAGTTATTGCGTTTATAGGCAGTGTAAACTCACTGGACGGTAATTGTGCAATCGCATCACAAATTAAAAGAGTTATACCTCCTAAAAGTGCAACTGCAGGTATTAATATTTTATGATTAGAAGAAGAGAAAAGTAATTTTGTTACATGTGGTACTGCTAAACCTATAAAAGCAATTGGTCCGGAAAAAGCTGTGATTACACCTGCTAAAACACTGGTTATTAATAAAATAATGTTTCTATTTCTTTTAATGTTGATGCCCAGACTTTTTGCATAATTTTCTCCTAATAAAAAACTATTTAAAGGTTTTATAATGCTTAAACAACTTAAAATACTAAACACATAAATAGTTGCAAAAACAGAAATTTCTGTCCAACTTAAATTACCTAGACTACCAAAGCTCCAAAAAACATATTGTTGAATTTGTTTTGCCTCAGAAAAGTACGCTAATACACTAATTAAAGCCGATGTTAAACTACCAAACATTAAACCTATAATTAGTATAGACATTATATTTCTAACCCTATTTGCAGCTATAATTACTGCGGTTAATACTAAAAATGCTCCTAAGCTGGCAGCAATGGGTAAAGTCCAACTAGAGATGGTTGATAGTGTAAAAACACCCCCTAAAAAAGAGGTCCCTAAAATTAAAAAGGCAACACCTAAACTGGCACCAGAAGAAATCCCTAAAACAAACGGACCTGCTAATGGATTTCTAAATAATGTTTGCATTAATAAGCCACAAATAGATAATCCAGAGCCTACTAAGATTGCTGAAATTGCTTTTGGAAGTCTAAAATTAATTATGATAACGTTCCAACTTTCTTTTGTTGACCCTTCTCCAAACATGGCGCTGAAAATATCTTTTAAAGGTATAGCAACTGAACCTAAACTTAAATTCACAAAGAATAGAAGCAATAGCAGTACTGATAATAGTAAAAAGTATATCGTATAGTTTTTAGTTCGCATTAATTCCTATCAATACATTAATAATTTTTTAAAAATGCAACAAGTTTCTGTACTGCAATTCCTCTATGAGAAATTTTATTTTTTTCTACAGAACTCATCGTTGCAAAAGTATCTTTACTATGTGTAGGTTTAAAAATAGGATCGTAGCCAAAACCTTCTTGTCCTTGTTTTTCTTTAATGATTTCTCCCCTACAAACACCTTCAAATAAAAATTGTTTGCCATCTAAATTTAAACAAATAGCAGTTCTGAACTGAGCATTTCTATCTATTTTATTTTTTAGCGCTAAAAGTAATTTTTGCATATTTTTTTCAGCATTTTTCGCCTCTCCAGCATATCTTGCAGAATATACTCCAGGTTGCCCGTTTAGCGCATCAACCTCTAGACCTGTATCATCTGCAAAACAGTTGTAGCCATAATTTTTGGTAATATACTCTGCTTTTAATTTTGCATTACCCTCTAAGGTAGTTTCTGTTTCGTCTACTTCTTCATTACAATTAATGTCTTTTAAACTTAATAATTCAATTGTTTTAGGTAACATAGCTTGTACCTCTTTGAGCTTATTTAAATTATTTGTTGCAAAAACTAATTTCATTTTCTATGTTTTCATTTTAAACAAATGTAATCAATTTATAGCTGAAGAATTTTCATCTTTTATGAATAAAAGTCATTATTCATGATGATAAGGTTCATTTTTTAATATGGTAAATCCTCTGTATAATTGCTCTACAATAAAAAGGCGAATCATTTGATGAGAAAAGGTCATTTTAGATAGCGATAATTTACTTTGTGCCTTTTCATAAACAGCTTCAGAAAAACCATAGGGACCCCCAATTACTAAAACTAACTGTTTTATGCCTGCATTCATTTTTTTTTGTAAGTATTTAGAAAATTCAATAGAGGTAAATTCTTTGCCTTTATCATCTAATAGTACCAAAACATCTGTGGCTTGAATTTTCTTTAAAATAAGTTCTCCTTCCTTATTTTTTTGTTGAATTTCACTTAAATTTTTTGCATTTTTAAGATCTGGTATTGTTTCTATTTCAAACTTTATGTAGTGTTTTAGACGGTTTTGGTATTCGTCTATCAATAAAGATAATTGTTTGTGATCTGTTTTACCTATTGCTAAAAGTTTAATTTTCATTTGTCAAAATTACGAATTATGACGTTTGAATTCCTATTTTTACGTCACAATTAGACAATATGATTACAGAAGCGCAATTTCAAAACGAATTAGACTTAATTATAAAAAATGCCATTAGAGAAGATATAGGAGATGGAGATCATACTTCTCTTTCCTGCATTCCTAAAGATGCACAAGGTAGTGCCAAACTACTAGTTAAAGATACAGGTATTATCGCAGGTGTAGCATTTGCAAAACAAGTTTTTTCATATGTAGATAAATCGCTAGAAGTAGAAATCTTTATGAATGACGGAGATGCTGTAAAATTTGGTGACATCGTTTTTCAGGTTTCAGGAAAGTCTCAATCTATTTTAATGGCAGAACGTTTGGTATTAAATGCGATGCAACGAATGTCTGCTATTGCTACAAAAACATCTTTTTTTGCCAATTTGTTAAAAGGAACCCAAGCTAAAGTATTAGATACCAGAAAAACAACTCCGGGTATTAGAGCTTTAGAAAAATGGGCTGTAAAAATTGGAGGAGGAGAAAATCATAGGTTTGCTTTATATGATATGGTTATGATAAAAGACAATCACATCGATTTTGCTGGTGGAATTACAAAAGCAATAACTAAAACAAAGAATTATTTAGCTGAAAAAAAAATAGATATAAAAATTATTGTAGAGGCTAGAAATTTAAAAGAAATCAAAGAAATCTTAACTAATGATGGTGTTTACAGAATTTTAATTGATAACTTTAGCT
This sequence comes from uncultured Polaribacter sp., assembly GCA_938084845.1. Classification (GTDB taxonomy): domain Bacteria; phylum Bacteroidota; class Bacteroidia; order Flavobacteriales; family Flavobacteriaceae; genus Polaribacter. The sequence goes on from CALKEB010000066.1 coordinate 18,308, forward strand.
ATGAAGACACCAAAAAAGCAGTTGATTTAATAGGTGACAGGTGTTTAACGGAATCCTCAGGGGGCATTAATGAACATACCATAAAAAAGTACGCATTATGTGGTGTAAATTATATTTCCTCTGGGGCTTTAACGCATTCAGTGCATAATTTAGATTTAAGTTTAAAAGCAATTTAAGAATTATGACTAATTTTTTTGAAAACGAATCTTACTCAAAATTAGACTTTACCTCTTTTCAAATACAAAAAGGAGAATATGATCATTGTACTTTTTTAGATTGTAATTTTGAAGGGATTCATGCATCTAATATTCAATTTGTAGAATGCGAATTTATAAATTGTAATTTTAGCAATACCATATTAACAAATACAGCATTTAAAGAGGTTGCATTTAAAAATTGTAAGCTAATAGGCGTAAAGTTTCATGAATGTGATCCTTTTTTATTACAAATTAGTTTTAAAGATTGCCAATTAACATTCACTTCTTTTTATCAATTAAAAATAGCTAAAACAAATTTTGTAAATTGTAATTTAGAGGAAGCAGACTTTACAGAAACTGTTTTACACGATTCTGTATTTAAAGAGTGTAATTTAGAAAATGCCATTTTTGAAAACACAAATTTAGAAAAAGTAGATTTTAGATCTTCTTTTAATTATAAATTTAGTTTAGAACAAAATAGGGTAAAAAATGCACTCTTTAGTAAAGAAAATGTAATAGGCCTTTTGTCACAATATAAAATTATTATTGATTAGTCTAGTATGTCTAAAAAAATAGAAGACAAATTATCTAACATACCCCTAGTGGCTTTTTTAGTAAAGCTAGGTAAACGTATAAAAATTCCTGGTCTAGAAGGCATGTCTTTATATGATGTTATAGAAATGTATTTTATTGGTATTGTGCAAGGAGCATTAACCACAAGGGCAAGTGGAATAGCTTTTAGTTTTTTTATGGCTATTTTTCCTTTTTTATTATTTATTTTAACGTTAATTCCCTATGTGCCCATAGATGGGGCACAAGAAGGTTTGCTTTCTATAATTAGTAACATATTACCACCCAAAACTTATGATGCAGTAGATACTGTTATTATAGATATTATTAATAATCAATATGGAGGTTTACTTTCATTTGGTTTTATAGGTTCTATTTTTTTAATGACTAATGGTGTAAGTGCTATTTTTGGCGGATTTGAGTTCTCTTATCACGTAAAAGAGATGAGAAATGTCTTTAAGGGCTATTTTTTAGCCATGCTAGTTTCAATTATAATTGTAGCATTCTTACTAATTACAGTAGTTATTATTATTTTCTTTGAATTAATTTTAAAGTATTATGTAAGTCTCGGTTGGTTAGAAGACCATATTACTTGGCTGCAAATTATAAGAGGTATTATTTTTTTAACAATGATTTTTAGTACGGTGTCTATGCTATATTATTATGGTGTTAAAGATGCAAAGTATACCAAATTCTTTTCACCAGGTGCAATTTTTACTACAATCTTATCTGTACTATCTTTCTATTTATTTGGGTTTTATGTTACTGAATTTGCGAAATATAATGAGTTGTATGGCTCTATAGGTACATTATTAATCATTATGCTATTTATTTGGCTTAATGCAATTATATTATTGCTAGGTTTCGAGTTAAATGCTTCTATTTATTCTTTACAAGTTTTAAATAAAAGCAAATCTACCTCTAAAAATGTATAAGATTTTCACGATATTTGCAGACTCAAAAAACAATTGTCATTTTGCATTTATGTATTTTAATAATTGAAATCTGAACCTTGAAAACAGAATTTTATGAAGCCAAGTATTCCAAAAGGAACTAGAGATTTTTTACCAACAGAAGTAGCCAATCGTACTTTTATTACACATACGATTAAAACTACTTTCGAGACTTTTGGTTTTCAGCCTATAGAGACTCCAAGTTTTGAAAACTCTTCTACTTTGATGGGTAAATATGGTGAAGAAGGAGATCGGCTTATTTTTAAAATTTTAAATTCTGGAGATTTTCTTAAAAAAGCAGATGCACAATTATTAGCAAATAAAGAAAGTACTAAAGTAACACCTCAAATTTCAGAAAAAGCATTAAGGTATGATTTAACTGTACCATTTGCAAGATACGTAGTTCAGCATCAAAACGAAATTACGTTTCCTTTTAAAAGGTATCAAGTACAACCAGTATGGAGAGCAGATCGTCCTCAAAAGGGTCGATTTAGAGAATTTTATCAATGTGATGCAGATGTTGTAGGTAGCAACTCTTTGTGGCAAGAAGTAGAATTTATTCAATTATATGACGCTGTTTTTACAAAATTAGGTTTAACAGAAACTACTATTAAGATTAATAACAGAAAAATACTTTCTGGTATTGCAGAGGTTATTGGTGCCCAAGATAAGTTAATTGACTTTACAGTTGCTTTAGACAAGTTAGACAAAATAGGACAGGCTAAAGTTGAAGAAGAAATGCTTGCGAAAGGGATTTCTGAAGAAGCTATTCAAAAAGTACAGCCTTTGTTTAGTTTTAAAGGCTCTAATTTAGAAAATTTAGATGCATTACACACGTTGTTAGCTAGTTCAGAAGAAGGGGTAGCAGGGGTAAAGGAATTACGCTTTGTAATCAATACCATCAAAGCGTTAGGATTAAAATCTGCAAATTTAGAATTAGATGTAACCTTAGCAAGAGGGTTAAATTATTATACTGGAGCAATTTTTGAGGTTTCAGCACCAAAAGGAGTTCAAATGGGGGCTATTGGTGGAGGAGGAAGATATGATGACTTAACAGGGATATTTGGAATGAAAGAGGTTTCTGGAGTAGGAATTTCTTTTGGTTTAGATCGAATCTATTTAGTTCTAGAAGAACTTGGGTTATTTAAATCTGTAGACTTACCCAAACCTAAAGTTTTATTCATCAATTTTGGAGATGCAGAAGGATTGTATTGTATGAAGACTATTTCTGAATTAAGAAATCATAATATTAAAGCAGAATTGTATCCAGATAATGCTAAAATGAAAAAACAAATGGCATATGCTAATTCCAGAGCAATTGAGTTTGTTGTTTTAGCGGGTTCTCAAGAAGTAGCTCAAGAACTTTTTACCTTAAAAAATATGAGCACTGGAGAGCAACAACAGTGTTCTAAAGAAGAATTAATCAATAAATTACAATAAAAATTATTTTTTAGAGGGAGCAGTTGTCAATAATTATAGGTTTACAAATGATTATTAGTAAAAAAGAGGATAAAATAAGTTGCAAACACTTAAATTTGCACGAAAATCACGTTTTAATACGTTAGAATTAATTACCATAATGAACGAAGAAAGAATAGAAGAAATAGGAGAAAACCACGTAGGTACTTCTGCGAAAACTCCTTTAAGAGCTGATGCTTTTGATATTTCTGATGATGAAAAAATAAAAAGAATTGAAGAGAGTGTTAAAGATATTTTAAACACTTTAGGAATGGATTTAACTGATGACAGTTTACAAGGCACACCAAAGAGAGTTGCTAAAGCTTTTGTAAACGAAATTTTTATGGGATTAAACCCTAAACATAAACCAAAGGCTTCTACCTTTGAAAATAACTATAATTATGGTGAAATGTTGGTAGAAAAAAACATTGTGGTGTATTCTACCTGTGAGCATCATTTATTACCAATTATTGGTAGAGCACATGTAGCTTATATTTCTGATGGTAAAGTTATTGGTTTATCTAAAATGAACAGAATAGTAGAGTACTTTGCAAAAAGACCACAAGTACAAGAGCGTTTAACCATGCAAGTTGTTCAGGCAATGCAAGAGGCTTTAGGTACAGAAGACGTTGCTTGTGTTATTGACGCTAAACATTTATGTGTAAATTCAAGAGGAATTAAAGATATAGAGAGCTCTACAGTAACTGCTGAATTTGGGGGTAAGTTTAAAAATCAAGACACTAAAAGAGAATTTTTAGATTATTTAAAACTAGAAACAGAATTTGAATAATTTTGTCAATTACTTATATTTAAGAACCGTTTAGACAAATCTAAACGGTTTTTTTATTTCTATATAATTTGTAAATACATCGTATAATTTTTTTTGTATGGTTGTTGTATGGCTTTAATATTTAATTTAAAGAAATTATTCAGTTAGATTTACAATTATATAATACTTAATTTACATTCATGTTAAGATCCATTTTTTTATCATTATTATTCATTGCTAGTCTTTCAATTCATTCTCAAACTACACAAGTGGGTAGTGGAAGTTATACAAACACTCATCCAGGAACAGATGAAGCAGGTAGAAATGGTTTTCCTTCAGGGACACCTCAATTATCTGGAAATGCTTCTGGAAAACCAGTGCCAACAAATGATTGGTGGTCTAAGCTAGTAAAAGAAGATCACGCAGATAATTTATTTAATTATCCAATGACAATGAAAACCATAAATACAGGTTTAATTGTAACTTATATTCCTTGGGGCGTGATAGGAGATTCTGCTCCGATAGAAGTTGGTTTAGAAGGTTTAAATACATCAAAAACTACTGTTTCTGAGTATTCAGATTGGACAGTAACTATGAATTGGAAAGATTCCGATAACGAAATGAAGGTAACTTCAGGAATAGGGATGCCATTTTTATATTATGAAAAAGAAGCAGATGATGTTGTAGAAATTCATGTAAATTCTGGATCAGTAACCGTGAATAATGAAGTTTTAATTATAGAAAATGCTTCAGATGGTCAGGACTTTGTTTTTTATGCACCCAATGGAAGTGAATGGGCACAGTCGGGCACTACTTACACTTCAACTTTAAACGGTAAAACGTATTGGTCTATGGCAATGTTACCTCAAAATACAAGTAATGTAAATGAGGTTGTTCAAGATTTAAAGAAGTATGCGTATGTTTTTCCAGCAAATACAACAACAAGTTGGAGTTATGATGAAGCAACTTCTAAAATGGCAACAACTTTTACTGTTACTACAGATGTTAAAGAAGGTGCAAATTCTAACATGTTATTAGGCCTTTTACCTCATCAATGGTATAATACAAGTTCAAACTCTCCAGTACCAAGCTCATATACATATGCATCTGTAAGAGGTGAATTAAAAATGTTAGATGGTAATAGTTTTACTGTAAACAATACGTTTAAAGGTATTTTGCCTACAGTGCCTTATTTAGCAAATTATAGTGATGGTTTTAGTCCTGCAGCGTTAGATGCTAAAATCGCTCAAATTGAAAATGATGGATTGGCAACTTGGACAGATTCTTATAATGAAGGTCAAGTAATGAATCGATTAATCCAA
>CALKEB010000067.1 GCA_938084845.1 uncultured Polaribacter sp.
GAAGAAAAATTAACAAAAGAAAAACTTATTGAACATCTAAACAAAAGAAATAATAATTACATTTTTCATGATGAATCAACTTTTCTATTAAGCAAAACAAAAACTAAATTACCAGAACCTATATATTTTGATAATATTGAAGAGATGGACGATTTCTTAAACCAAATGGAATCCTTAACGAATGGAACTTCTAATTCAGCAGTCCTTACACATGCGCCACCAAATGATGGAGGGGCAGGTGATAGCGAAGGATACTTTACAAAAAAAGCTTACATTGGTGGTTTTGGTGTTTATATGAATGTTGGATTTAATTTTGTTGGTTGTTCAGGCAGTAATTTAAATTCGTGGATATCGGGATTTACATTAGGTGTTTCTTGGCATCACCATGGCGGATCTTTATCAACAGGGGCTCAAAATAACAGAATTAATTTTACAGTTTCAGGTGTTATGAATTTTAACATAGTCGTTGAAGGCATAGGAACTGTATTTTCACAAAATTCCACATTCAGTGATCATAAACCATGTAATTAATAATTTATATTTGTACATGCTATTATTAAGAACTGTTTTTAAAACAGTTCTTTTTTTTATACTAAAATAGTAATTCTATTTTTGGTTTATTTGTCTTTAACAAAATAACTGTACACAACAACGTTACTAAAGTAAATAAGTAAAAAAAGGAGAATCAATTACTTTTATCGATTCTCCTTTATTGTGACTCCAGCAGGATTCAAACCTGCAACCCTCAGAGCCGAAATCTGATATTCTATTCAGTTGAACTATGGAGCCATTTTATTAAAAACAATTACCGTTTTTAATAAAAATTAAATTAAATTTTTCTTAACCAGCATAGAAATGGTTTTACCATCTGCTTGACCAGAGAGTTTTTTAGAAACTACTCCCATAACCTTACCCATGTCTTTCATGCCCTCTGCATTTAAATCAGCAATCACTTCCTTTACCACTTTTGATACTTCTTCTTCAGATAATGCCTCTGGTAAAAACTGCTCTAATACCGCAATTTCTGCTAGTTCTGGTGCTGCTAAATCTTCTCTGCCTTGTTTTAAAAAAATAGCTGCACTTTCTTTTCGTTGCTTTACTTGTTTCTGAATAATTTTTAATTCTTGTTCTTCAGAAATGTCTTCTTGAGCTCCAGACTCTGTTTTAGCCAATAAAAAAGCAGATTTTACCGCTCTTAAAGCTTGTAAAGCAACTGTATCTTTTGCTTTCATAGCTTCTTTCATTTTTGTCATTACCTGTTTTTGTAAACTCATAGTATTTTGTATTAATTATTGTTTTTCTAATTTTAAATATAAAGCATGCGCTTTATAATCAATAAATGCTTTTCCTTTCTCTAAAATATCTGCACCTATTATTCCATGAACTTTCTTAGCATTGTGTTGTTCTAAGGCAGTATTTACATGCGCTAGATTAAACAGTACCAAATGACTTTTATGTGTAATCCAATCTCCTATTTTTAAGGTATTTCCTTTAGATTGTTGTGTTTCCATTCCTGTAGCTCCTGCTCCAGCCGCTTTTACTTCACTTTCTTCTGCATCTAACTTAAAAAAAGAAATTAAATCTAACCCTACGCATGAATTAGAGGCTCCTGTATCTAATATAAAATTACCTTTTACTCCATTAATTGTTGCTTTTAATTTTAAATGATTGGTTGCAATTTTCTTAAGTTTAATTTTTACATAATTCTTTTTAAGAAGAATTTTGTCTATACTTTTCATGCAATAGCTTTAGGTATCCAAAAATACAATTTTAAAAAAAGAGATGAAAAGGAATATAGAACAATAATTTAACTTTTAGTTATTTTAAAAGTTTTTAAGAATACGTATCTTTAGTTTGTAAAATAAAATTCTAATGAAGACTTCTAAACGACTAGAACAAGCATTAACTAAATTATACAATGCATATCATAACAATCAACTAAATCCAGAAGATTGTGCCGCTTGTGCAGTAGGTAACATTTTAGACAACCATGATAGTTGGAAACATTTATCTAACCAACACGGATCTTTAGAATTAAGTTATGTGGGTAGGATACATCAAAATTTAGGGCGTAAATTTAATGGATATTCTCCTAAAGAAATACTACAAATAGAAAAAGTATTTTTAGAAGCTTGTGGGTTTAAAACTCCTTTATGTCATTACAATGTAAAACCTTTACATCCAAGAGCTAATGATGTGCTTTTTAACGGACTATCTGCAGTAGTCTCTTTGTTATGTAAGCTAGATTCAATTGAAGATGTAATGGACTTATCCAAGCTTTTTGAACAAGAAAATGGTGAACCTATGTATCATTTAGACACCTTTTTAAAAGAACAAACACTAGCATAAATAAATTTTAATACTAAAAAAAAAACCAACATAATTGTTGGTCTTTTTTTATCTATAAGAAGGATTTCTATCCTCCAAAATCGTCAAATCTAATGTGTTCATCTGGTATACCAAAATCTTCACCCATTTTCTGAACAGCTTTATTCATTAACGGTGGTCCACAGAAGTACAATTCAATATCTTCTGGAGATTCATGATGGCTTAAATAATTGTCAATTACACAGTTGTGTATGAAACCTACAAACCCATCACCTTCCGCATCAATATTCTCTTTTACTTTCCAATTATCCTCTTCCATTGGTTCAGATAAAGCTAAATAAAATTTAAAGTTTGGAAAATCTCTTTCTAATTCTTTAAAATGATCTAAATAAAATAGTTCTCTTTTAGAACGACCTCCATACCAATACGTTACTTTTCTACCAGTCTTTAAGGTTTTAAATAAGTGATATAAGTGTGAACGCATTGGAGCCATACCTGCACCACCACCAACATATAACATTTCTGAGTCTGATTCGTTGATGAAGAATTCTCCATAAGGACCAGAAATTACACACTTATCACCTTTCTTTAAGTTAAAGATGTAAGAAGATGCAACACCAGGATTAACATCCATCCAATCACCTTTTGCTCTATCAAAAGGAGGAGTTGCAATACGTACATTTAACATAATTTCTCTACCTTCTGCTGGGTAAGAAGCCATTGAGTAAGCTCTTTCAACGGTCTCTGTGTTTTTCATTACTAATGGCCAAAGCTTAAACTTATCCCATTCAGCTTGAAATTTATCTGGGGTATCATGCTCTTCTGGGTGAGCAGTAATGTCCATGTCTTTAAAGTTAACTTGACAAGGCGGAATTTCTATTTGAATATATCCTCCTGCTTTGTAACCCATATCTTCTGGAATTTCTACAACAAACTCCTTAATAAATGAAGCTACGTTATAGTTTCTTACCACTACAGCATCCCATTTTTTAATTCCGAATACTTCTTCTGGAATTGTAATATTCATGTCTTGTTTCACTTTCACTTGACAAGCTAAACGAATACCAGACTTTAATTCTTTTTTTGTAAAATGTGGTACCTCAGTTGGTAAAGCTTCTCCTCCACCTTCTAAAACATGACACTCACATTGTACACAAGAACCTCCACCACCACAAGCTGATGGTAAGAATATTTTTTCATTTCCTAAAGTTGTAAGTAGTGTACTACCAGAACCAACTTCAATTTTCTTTTCTCCATTAATGGTAATAGTTACTGGACCAGAAGGAGATAATTTCTGCTTCACAAACAACAATAAAGCAACTAATATTAAAGTAATTAGTAAAAAAGCTGCTACTGTTGCAATAACTGTACCTGTTGTACCTGCTGCTAATATCATTCTAATTGTTATTTAAGTTTGTGTTATCTGCTACTATTTTAGCATCGTCTTCTTTATTCAATTCTTTCTGTACATCGATCTTAGCCTCTTCTATCTTAGGCTCATCTTTCTTTTCATCACCCCCTGTTAACATACCACCAAAACTCATAAAACCGATAGCCATTAAACCTGTAATAATAAAAGTAATCCCTAAACCTCTTAACGCTGGAGGTACACTAGAATACCTAATTTTTTCACGAATTGCAGCAATAGCCAAAATTGCCAAAAACCATCCAATTCCTGAACCTACCCCATAGGTTAAAGCTAAACCTAAAGAAGGTATTTCTCTAGATTGCATAAATAAACTACCTCCTAAAATTGCACAGTTTACAGCAATTAATGGTAAGAATATACCTAAAGAGTTATATAACGATGGAGAGAATTTTTCTACTATAATTTCTACCAATTGCACCATGGTTGCAATAGTTGCAATAAACATGATAAAAGACAAGAAACTTAAATCATACTGTGCATAATCTTCACCCAACCAAGAAAGCGCGCCTTCTTGTAAAATGTATTGATCTAACAACCAGTTTAAAGGTACAGTCACTGCTAGTACAAAAATAACAGCAGCTCCAAGACCTACAGCAGTAGATACTTTTTTAGATACAGCAAGGTAAGAACACATTCCTAAAAATGTTGCAAAGACCATGTTGTCTATAAAAATCGATTTGAAAAATAATTCTATATGTTCCATATGTATTTCAATTACATCAGACAAACTTTATTTGTTTCCTAATAAAGATTGAATGTTGATGTTTGTATTTAATTTTCTTCTATTAGTGATTTGTTTTTTGTTCTTTGAATCCAAATAATGATTCCAACAACAATTAAAGCCATAGGTGATAATAACATGAATCCGTTATTTTCGTAGCCAAAAGCATACAAACCTGTTTTCTCTATAGGATCTCCTAACACTTTAAACCCTAATAAGGTTCCAGAACCTAACAATTCTCTAAAGAACCCAACTGCAATTAAAATAACACCATATCCTACAGCGTTTCCAATACCGTCTAAGAAAGATCTCCAAGGGCCGTTTCCTAAAGCAAAAGCTTCAAAACGTCCCATAATAATACAGTTCGTAATAATTAACCCTACGAATACCGAAAGTGTTTTACTTAATTCATAAGCAAATGCTTTTAAAACTAAATCGACAATAATTACTAATGTAGCTACTACAATTAGCTGAACAATAATTCTAATCTTAGAAGGAATAATGTTTCTCATTAGCGAAATAACAACGTTTCCTAATCCTAATACGAATAATACAGATACAGACATTACAATAGAAGCCTTAAGCTCTGCTGTAATTGCTAGTGCAGAACAAATACCTAATACTTGAATGGTAATTGGATTATTATCCAATAAAGGATCTTTAATTAAGGCTGCGTCTTTTTTTGATATAAGTGCCATAAATTATGGGTTTAATGTTTTAAAATAAGGTACATATAATGACAAGTCTGATTTAATCATTGCAGAAACACCATCTCCTGTAATGGTTGCACCAGCGATTGCATCTACCTCGTAATCATTTTTATCGTCGTTTTTAGGATCGTTATTTCCTTTAGCAACGGTAATTCCTTTGAAATCTCCTGCTTCAGTTAGCAAGTGCTCTCCATTAAAATCGTCCATAAAATAACGTTGCTTAATATTTGCGCCTAAACCTGGAGTTTCTCCTTTATGATCAAAATAAGCGCCTTGAACAACCATATTTTCATCCATAGAAACATACCCCCAAATAGCATCCCATAAGCCTTTTCCATAAATTGGAGCTACATAAAATGTTTTACCATCTTTTTCACCAACAAACAAAGGCAACTTTCTTATTTTACCATTTTTAGCATTGGCTTGTTGCTTTTTAATATCAATTAAGTAAGCATCTTCACTTTCAGTAATTTGATCTCCTTCAATTACCAATTGCTTTTTAATGTATTTTTTGAATTCTTCTCCTGCTATAGAAGTAGAAACAAAGTTTGCGCTAGATTCGTCATTCTCATTTACACCCATGGCATAAAGAATGTTTTGCTGCTTTTCTATTCTCTGGTTTTCCTTAATATTTGGTTTTAAAGACGAAGCCATAAAAGCCAATAAAGAACCAACAATTAACACCATTACTACAGCGAAAACCATTGTATATCCATTACTATCTGTTCTCTTACTCATAATTAGGCAGTTTTAACTTTAGAACGTTTTAATCTCTTTTTTACATTTCCTTGCACAACATAATGATCTATTGTTGGTGCAAACACATTCATTAATAGAATTGCTAAGAAAACTCCTTCTGGATATGCAGGGTTAAATACACGAATCATAATAGATATAAACCCGATTAAGAATCCGTAAATCCATTTTCCTTTATTAGTTTGCGAACCTGTTACAGGGTCTGTAGCCATGTACACCGCTCCAAAAGCCAAACCACCAATCATTAAGTGTTCCCACCA
>CALKEB010000068.1 GCA_938084845.1 uncultured Polaribacter sp.
TCTTCGATGAGACACCGCCGAGTGCAAAAGAGATTCTGAAGTTGGACGCATTCTTGAACGCGAAAGCGTTGGAGGATTTGAGAAAAGTACGAAATGACTCTAGACTTGGGTCTACGAAACGTTTAGTCGCGTGCGATGAAATCGCACGTCGAGCAATACAAAGTCTCAAAGATATCGGCAATGATAGAAATGCTGTTCAATCGTTCAAAGCGGCGAGGGAGAAACTGTAGCTAAAATGATTTTAAATAAAGAAAAAGGAAAATTTAAAGTACCTTTTAATCTTACAGATAGGGAGTCCCTATAATTTAGTACTCCTTTATTTGAATACTTGCAGGACGTTTCACTTTAATTTCGTTAGGTAGTTTTTGTAATAAACCTGTTAAAAAATCTCTTTTAAAGATGACAATACTATTTGAATTCATGTTGGCAACCAGAAGAAAATTTCCTGTAGCATCAATACAGAAATTTCTTGGATGTTTTCCAAAAGTTGATTGATGACCAATTAGATTTAATTTTCCAGTTTGAATATCAATTGAAAAAATAGCAATTGTATCTTCTTTTGGACCACGATTTGAAGCATATAAAAATTTACCATCTGGAGAAATATGAATATCAGCAGTTCTATAAATATCTTGTTTTTGCTGATAAGTGGCATAATCTTCAATAAAATCTAAATTGTCATTTCTATAATTGTACGCATTAATTTTACCACTTAATTCACTGACTAAATATCCAAATTTACCATTAGGATGAAATGTAAAATGTCTTGGCCCACTACCTGGTGTTATAGTAATTTCATCAGGATTTTCAAGAGAAACTTCTCCTTGTTTGTTTGCAAATAGAAACCTTCTAATTTTATCTGCTCCTAAATCGTGCCCAAAAACGTATTTACCATCAGGAGAGAAATTAGCAGAATGCATATGAGAAGCGCTTTGTCTACTTTTGATAACACTACTATCTTTAAACTGTAAAATTTGTTTGACATTACTCAATCTTCCATCTTCATATATTTTAAAAAGACTTAAAGTTCCATCAGAATAATTTGAATTCACCAAAAAACTTCCAGAATTATCAATAGCCAAATGTGCAGGATTTAATCCTCCACAATCTTGAATGTTTAACAAATCTATTTTTTTATTGGTAACGTCTACTTTAAAAGCAGCTATTTTTCCATTATGTTGCATCTGACTTTCAACCACAGAAAATAAATATTCTCCATTGGGTGATAGTCTTTGAAATGATGTGTTTATTATACTATCTAAAGTGTAGGTTAACTTTGCTTTTCCTGTTTCAGTATCAAACTCATACACGTGAATACCTTCACCTAGTTTTTTATCTGTAAAACTTCCTACAAAAAGTAAGGTTTTGTTTTTATTTTGAACTGCTTTACATCCAAATAAAAAAACAGTTAAACATAAAAATAATATTGTTTTTCTATTCATAAGATTTAAAATATTTCTGAGATGAGTCTGTTGTAATTTCTTCATTTTTATAGATTATTTTTTTCCCTTCTCCAACATAAATACTCTTTAGTTTTTCGTTTTTGTCTAAAGTAATGACAGCATAAGTACCCTCAAAATAAATATCTTTATTCTTATAAACTTGATTTTTAGATTGTGTAATTACATATTGTACTAAATCTTTATTTGGTGTTTTAGAAATAATTTTCAAACCTTTATAAACTCCATCTTGCTCTAATTTTATGACAGATTGTATACTCGGTTTTTCTGAACTATTATAAGGTTCAAACACCACTACAAAAGGGTTTTCCCAAGCTTTGCCTTTATTTCTAATTACTAAAGTTGGAGTTGGTTTTTTATCGTAAGGTGCTGGAGACTCAAATGTTATAGGTGCTTTTACTTTTGTGTATGTTCTGTTTTTAAAACCAGTAATGTGCAATTGCATGAACAAATTATTCCCTTTTAGTTTTTTGATATTAAAGGTAGCCTTTACATTGTTTTTATATTCTTGAGATGTTTTTACATCCTTAAAAAAATGCCACCCAGGGTTTCTATATTTTTTATTATGAATCCACTCTCCATTTGCATTTGCCATAAATCGATTTGGTGTTTTTTCAAACTTCAAATCTTTGTTATCAAACACCAATTTATCTGCTATATTATGATATAAATAATCGTGAAATTCATTAGGAAGTCTTGATTTTGATCTAAAAATATCTACATAATAGCCTGTGGTAGGCGATGTTCTTATTAAACCCAAAGTTCTTTCTTGAGTTGCTTCGGCTTTATCGCCTTTATCATCTATAAAACTTGTTTGACTAAATGAATGATTTGGAGAAATTCCATCATCTCCAACCTTGGGTTCCATAGAAATTAACTCAACTGTGTTTATGCCTAAATTTACCCAACCTCCTTCTCCTTGTGAACTTCCATTAACAATAACAGTATTGTGTGCAGCAAAAATTCTTGAATAGTTTTCATGTAAATCTTGTCCGTATTTTTTTCTTCCATGATCTACTCCTAAAACCTGTCCTTCCCCATACAATTCAATATTCATTCCTTCTGCATGACCATGTACCATATGTGCACCACCAACAAAACCCATTAACCCATCTTTAGGTTTTCCTGTACTACTCAAACTTCTTTGTAAAAAGATTCCTGCGTGATAAACCCTATCTGTTCTTGGTAACTCTATTTTTTTTGAATTCCCATAGATATCATCATTATACCAAAATAAAGCCTCAATACTTTTTCTTGAATATTTGCCATTTTCCATCGCTTTTATCAAAAGTGGAGCAAATTTATTTTGCAAAAAAGTTAAGTTATCCATCTTTGCCAAAACACAGGCATTTTCATAAGCTTGATAGGAACCATGTTGTTTTCTATGACCATCTCCCCAACGAATAATTTCGTTATTTGGATAAACCAAATCATCTAATCTTGGTAAAGCAAATAATATGTTTGGATATTGAGCGCCTAATTTTAAAGAAGGATCATATCTGTTAATCACCAACATTAACTTTGCTAAAATTGATGTAGAATGATTCAAGTATTGGGATGTTTCTGGCCAAATATCACCTTGATTTATATAATTTTTAGCCATTACTGGCAACGCATCTTGATTTTTTGTACTTTCTGATAAAAAGTAAGACAGTAATTTTTTACGTTCCTTTTCATCGTCCATTGCCAAAGCATTATAGACTAAACTTGGAGCTTCTAGTACTGGATGGTTAGAACCAGTTTGTCCGTAATTAATGGTAATATCTGCATAGGTTTTGCATACATTTTGAAGTTCATCAACAGGAAAAACTACTTTTTTATTTTGAATGATATCAAAAGCATTGTCTTCTTTTTTAAGATAGGTTGCAATAAAATCATAAATTAATGGAACTCTATAACCAATAACACGTACTTCCCTAAAACCGTCATAAGGAAACAACCAACCACCTCTACCATGCCAATTTGAAAGTTTAGATTTTTGGACTGATTTTGTAAAAGAATATAAAATACTACTTGAAACATGAGCATATTTTTCATCTTGGGTTAAGTAATATAGATATCCACAATCTAATGCAACTTGTAAGTGTTGAATTAAAAGTTCTGCAGGCTTCCACTCTTTATCAGTAGCATTATCTAAATTTTTATGTTTTCCATTTTCAATGTGGTCAGTTTTAAGAAATGGGGGAAATTGATTGGCTTCAGCTTGAGACCAGTTGAAAGGTAAATTATTAAGGTAAGTTTTCGGATTTTTATAAAATTTCTTTACTTGTTTGTCTGTATTTTCTTTAAGATTTACATAAATCTCTTTTGCCCATTTTTTTGTTTCTATTTTGTTTAAAATTTCAGCTCTTTCAGAATTTTTTACTAAAATAAATGGGCGTTCTTTTTCTTGGCCAAAGAGTTTACCCTTATAAATAAAAAGAAATAAAAAGATTAAAAGTTTAATATTTATAAATTTCATAAAATTCTAGTATTTCCTCTTATTAGTACAGATTAAATTGCACTTATCGTACTAAAAACTTTGCTCTATTAACTGAATCTTTGTCATCTAAAACCTCAAGAATATACATTCCATTCGCTAAAATTGAAACATCCATTTGATTAT
Source organism: uncultured Polaribacter sp. (assembly GCA_938084845.1). GTDB lineage: Bacteria > Bacteroidota > Bacteroidia > Flavobacteriales > Flavobacteriaceae > Polaribacter. The sequence continues at coordinate 4,066 of CALKEB010000068.1, forward strand.
TTTCTACAGTGCTTGCCTTTAACAGTTTACCTAAGGCATTGTAAATGCTAATATATTTTACCTTTTTTCTAGAAAAGTGAATCGTATTTCTAGCAGGATTTGGATAAATGATTAATTGTTCATTTTCTTTTCTTTGATTGCTAACACTTAGGCTAGAACCTAAATCTCCCACTCTTGTAACTTCCCACTGATAATTTGCTATTTCTGAGGTTCCTCTTCCTATATCTGAGCTATTGGATTTTACATTAAGGTTAAAATATGCTCCAGAATTAGGGTCAATAGCACCACTTTTTATAAAATACATGCACGCATCAGACATTTTATCAAAACTAAAAAGTGCATCATCAGATGCTAATATCTCTGTAGTAGGAGTTGCCAACATAGCTGTAAAACCCATTGTAGAATTTATAATTAATACTTTCTGATTATCACTGGTATAAATATTGAATTTATCACCATTGGCAACGACATTAAACTTGTTTATTTCAGCATCTCCTTCATTGGTCACCAAAGCATCATTTGTTGCTACATCATACCCCAACCATTTAGATTTACTGGGATTCAACAAGGTATACTGACCTTCTCCTGAAAAATTATTAGAAGAATTTGAACAAGCTGAACTACCTATTACATCAGCATCTGAAAGTAACCTTTTAAAAGGGCCATTATCTCCCAATAGGTGAACTTTTGAATAATCTCCAGAGAATTTCTGAGTAGCAACGATATAGGCTTCTGAATGTGCATTTCTTATAAATTGAGATAATTGAAAATTTGATCCAGAATTTTCAATCAAGACCTCATCTTTTACAAAATTTCTACCTCCATCAGAACTTAACCACCATCCAACTTGAGCCTTCCCATTCTCTTTACTTCCTATTAAAACTTTTACGGTGTTATCTGAGGATATCAAAAGTTCTCCACGAGCTCCCACAGGTAGATTTGTGCTTCCTCCAGTCCATTCACTTCCTGTCCATTGATAACTTGTCATCTGTTTTGCACCTCCGTGATTTGATCCATCATCCTCACCTTCGTACCAAGATACACAAGGGTAATTATTACTTTGATTAAAGGTAACTGACCCTATATGATTCCAACGATCTACAGTATTTACAACAAGCGTTTTTGAATCTGCATATTCTTTAGTAATTGGAATTTGTAATATTTCTCCTTTAACATTATGCCATTCTTTGGTATCTGTATTGAAAGTCATAAAATATCCATGGTGCCTTTCTCCATCGTGTCGAGTACCTCCCTTACAGAAATGATAATTGTACGAAACAAAAATTTCATTTCCGCTACTTTTTTTAAAGCTTATATACCAAGAATCCCAATCCGTTTTTCCATCTGCACCTACACTAATTTGTTTTGCTTTCAAAAAAGATACTTTAGACGAAAATATTCTACCATTATCTGTAGATACTTGATAAACCCAATTGCTACGATGTGCTCCATGACGATAAATCAAATAAATATCGCCATTATCCATTTTAATAAACTGACTGTAAGTGCCAAAAGGTGTTATGTTATCAACCTCTTCCCAAGAACTAATGTCTAATGGATTTTTTGTTTTTACGTGGATTTGTTTTCCATCATGATAATTACCTAAGGTATTATCTCCAAAATCTTTAGTTCCACCATGACCTCCAAAAACTAAGTGAATATAACCTTCACCATCTATCACTAGTGAAGGTTTTCCATGGTTGTCTACATCTCCATCTTTTCCAAGCAAGCTTGTTCCTGCTTTATAAGGTCCATCCCATGTTTTATTCGCATGATTATAAGATACTACATAAGGATCTTCCAATTCGCCTTGATAAGCAATATAAGTAATACCATTATGATGTTCTGCTGCTTGACCAATTATAGGATTTCCATAAGCGTTATTAGCAAAAAAAACCACTTTTTCTTGTGCGAAAAGACAACAGTCATATAATGCTAAAAGTAGAAAAAATACTATGAAATTCTTCATCATGTCATTGGTTTTTATTAATTACTTTAAAAAATCTTTACCCCATCTTTCTCTCAATTCTAAAGCAAGTTCTCTTACTTTTTCTTGGTATGCTGGTTTTTCAGCTAAGTTATCTAATTCTAGAGGATCCGTTTTATGATCGAACAACATTCGTTCATAAGCAATACCATCATCTTTAATCCATTCTGTATAAAATAAATCACCCTTGATTAAAGTTACAGCATCTTTAAATTTAGAAACTGCCCAATCTTTTTTAGATTTTTGTCCATTTAATATGGGTACAAAACTCTTTCCATCAACTGTTTTTGGACCTTTTAAGCCTACAAGATCTACCAAACTGGGATAAATATCTATGTACTCTGTTATAGCATCTGTTTTTGTTCCTTTTGTTTTTCCAGGAACCTTAATTATTAAGGGAGTTCTCAAAGCAGTTTCAAAGGTAACATGTTTGCACCATAATTTATGATCGCCTAAATTCCAGCCATGATCTCCCCATAAAATTACAATAGTATCCTCTTCTAATTCCAAACGTTTTAATTCGTCTAAAACCAAACCTATTTGAGCATCTACATAACTTACACAGGCATAATAACCGTGAATCAATTCTTTTGCTAAGGCATTAGAAATTTTACCTCTTCTAGGGATGTTTCCATAATTTCGTAACTCACCAAAGTTATGAAACGCTTTCTTAGGCGTAGATTTTGGTTGGACATAACTTTCTGGTAATTCAATTTGATTTCTATCATACAAATCCCAATATTTTTTTGGCGCATTAAAAGGTAAATGTGGTTTCATAAAACCTAATGCCAAAAAGAAAGGTTGTTTACTATTTTTAAGTTTTTTTAAATCAGCAATTCCTTTTTGAGCAATTTTACCATCAAAATAAGCAGTGTCATCAACTGGGGCACTTTCAAAAGCACTTGCTCCTCCCATAGCTAAATTCGCATTACCATTCTTTTTAAGATTTTTTTCTAAATAGTAATTTCTAATATTTCCTTTTGGAAACCAAATAGCATTCCAAGCATCACTATCATCTTTTTGATTATGATATATTTTACCATTAGAAATTGTAGTATATCCATTTTGTTTTAACAACTTTGGTAAAGAAGTGGCATTGGGAACATCAACATCAGCTCTTGTGCTGTAATTTATAAAACGATTTCTTGTAGGTCTCATACCTGTTAATACACTTGCTCTGGAAGCTCCACAAACAGGCACATTACAATAAGCTTTATTAAAGACCAAACTTTCACTTGCTAGCTTATCTAAGTTTGGAGATTTTATATGTTTTGCCCCATAAATATTTAACTCTGGACGTAAATCATCAATAGCAATGAACAGCACATTCATTGGCTTTTCAACTTTAGTTTCAGTTACTTTTTTATGTACAGTTTTACAAGAAAAAAATACAATGAACAAAATAAAGGTGTAAATAGAAAGTTTTTTCAGCATCATATTACCAGTGTTTTATAACGATATAATCGTCTTTTGTGAGTGAGTTTTTTATAGCATCAGGAATTTTTCTTCTTGGTGTATCTTGGTCTAACTTGAATCCTTTTTTACCTTTTGGAGTAATGATAGGCATATTACCAATCCTTTCATCTAAAATATCTCCTTGAGCTTTCATCCAAGAAAACATATCTTTTTCCAATTTTTCTTTCATCATATTAAATTCAGGGTTATTGGCTAAATTATGCTGCTCAAAAGGATCTTTTTCTAAATCGTATAACTCTTCAAAAGGTTCGTTTTTAAATTTGTTTGCCCCTCTTCTTATAAAGTAATCTACATTTGATTTTCCTGTTAAGTTTTGTTCAACAACTTCTAATGAATTAAAATTTCTGATGTATTTGTATCGTTTATCACGAATCATTCTTGATGGAAAAATTTCAGAATTCAAAATATTCTGATTGGTTCTAACTCCATATACATATTTATTAACTGCAATATCATTTCCTTTTAAGATTGGCAAGAAACTCTTACCATCCATATTTTCTGTTGGCTTACCTCCTGCAACTTCCATAAAAGTTGGTAATACATCTGTATAATGTATCAACTGATTTGATGTTGTTCCTGCTTTAATCACTTTAGGCCAACGCACTACAAAAGGCACTTTTAAACCAATGTCTTTTACTGTAAACTTTCCTGATACTCCATGGTCTGCACTATAAATAAATAAGGTATTCTCATCTAAATGCTTATCTACAAATTCTAAAACTCTCTCTATTTGAGTATTGTCTTCTGAGATACTTCTATAGTATCCTGCTTTCTTTTTTACAAAAGCTTTATCATCCTTTTTATTTTCATTGAAGGGAAAAAACTTAATATCCTCTGCATTAACATCTTTAACATCAAAATATTTTCCATGTGGATATTTTGAAGTGATGAACATACAAAATGGTTTTTTTGCAGTTTTTAAATAATTCTCAATACTGTCTAAAGGAATGTAATCTCTTGGCACATCTTTTTTAGGAACAGGTTCCCATTCTTTATCCCATTGATATACACTTGCAGGTTTTACGTGACTTTTTCCTGCTAGAACAACTTCATAACCCAATTTTTTCATTCTAGAAGTTACACTTTCAATATTGGGTCTTGTTGCTGTATGATTGGCAAAACAACCATTTTTAACAGGATAATTACCTGTAAAAATTTGAGATCTACTTGGTGCACAAATCGCTTGAGCTGTAAAAGCATTGGTAAATAACATTCCTTCTTTTGCCAAACGATCTACTGCTGCTGTATTTACTTTTTCATTACCATAGCACCCATAATCGTACACATCTTGATCGTCTGCTAAATAAAATATGATGTTTGGTTTTTGATTCTGATGTGCATCAACTTTAGCGACATTGTTAGATTTATTATTACTAATACATCCTGTAAATGCTAAACTTATCACTACCAAAAAAGGTGAAATCAAGGACTTTATACTCATTTTTTAAATTCTTTTATTGATACTTTTTTACACCTTCTACTTTAGGATAAGGCACTTTTTCTTTGTTTTTTACCCAAGTTCCTGTTGGTGCATTATTGGTTTTTAACCAAGCTAGCATATCTGCATTCATTTGTAAAGCAATTTCCATTTCTTTGGATGTAGGATTGTTTAAAATATTTCTTTTTTCTGAAATGTCTTTGGTGATGTTATACATTTCAAATTCTTCAGTTTCATAAAAATAAAACAACTTAAAATATTCTTCTCCTACTCTTGTTTGAATCAATGTTGATGGCGAAAAACGCTCATCCATATATCCTGGAAGATGCCAAAACAAATTATTTCTTGAAATTCTTTTTGCTTTTCCAGTTAAAACTTTTGCAAAAGAAGCTCCATCATACTTAGGTTTACTTCCATCTTTCTTTTTTAATGTTGCAACATCTACTCCAGTTAAATCTGCTAGAGTTGGTAAAAAATCAATACAATGTACTGCTTGATTGGTTATCGAATTTTCTTTAATCACATTTGGATATCTAAAAATTAATGGAACTCTAAGCCCACCTTCTGTTAAATTTCCTTTTTTCCCTTTCAGTGGATTGTTTTCTCTTAATCCTCCATTATCAGAATAAAAAATAAAAATAGTATTGTTGGTGATATCATCAGAAAAATCGCCATCTCCATTTGGATCTTTTAAGGCATCATTTATTTTTCCAACATTTTGGTCTAACAACTCAATCATAGATGCATATTCTGCTGCTCTTGGTTTCAAACCTCTTTTTACATATTTTTCAGTTAAATCTTTTCTTCCTGTAACATCAGAATGAACTGCGTGAAAAGGCACATACAAAAAGAAAGGATTTTCGTTGTTTGCTTTTTCTTTGATGTAATCTACAGAAAAATCTCCAATAGCATCAGTAAGATGTTTTGGTGTTCCTTTTAAAAGTGCTAAATTTCCTTGAGATTGATAAGGCTTTAAAGTGGTATTGATGTATTTATCATCATAAGGATTTGCATATTTATCTACAAACTCGGAATTAAACGTCCATCCTTTTTTATCAGAATTTAAGGCTAAATAAAACTTTTTCGTTCTTTTTCCGTTAATTGGAGCTGCTATAATATGATGAATATCTGCTGGTAAATCAATACCATAATCACCCTTTAGAGGATGTGGAGTTCCGTGACTTTTACCCACTAAAGCAGTTTGATATCCTTTTGTTTTTAGGACATCAAACATATTAATACCATCTTCTGCAATTATCTTTTTTTGCTTGTGAGGTTCAATAAGTACATTTGGATATCCTTTAGTTCTTTTGTCTTGTCTTTTTAAAGAACCTACATTATACACCTGATTATCTAAACCAGTTGCATATTGTCCGCTAATTAAAGCCGCTCTTGATGGGGCACAATTTTGATTGGTATAGGCATTTGTAAAAGACATTCCTTGAGATGCCAATTTATCGATTACTGGAGTTTCATAAATTTTAGAACCGTTGTTTTTATTTGTATTGCCTGAACTTACATCCACCCAACCTAAATCATCAGCAAAAATGAATACAATATTGGGTTGTTTATTATTACTCTCCTTTTTCTGTTGTTTTGATGGGCTACAACTTTGTAAAAAGAGTAATGAAGTTAGTAATATGAAAAATCTTAAGAATAATTTCATTTTAGTTATTTTATTTGTTAGTACCTATTCTAGCTTTTTGCTCCACAAAATAAGGTTGAAATGTGTAATTGGATTTTGCATCCCATTTTGCATTTGTTTGTGGCAAAAGCTTTTTCATTTCTTCAATTTGAGTTTTGTATTTCGGATTGTTGGCTTCATTAGTCCATTCATTAGGATCTATGCTATGGTCGTAAAATTCTTGAGTTCCATCTTCGTATTGAATATACCTAAAACCATCTTTTTTTATAGCGTGATTATTCATACCAAAAGTTGTTATTGCTTTAGCATTATCTATATCTGCGTCATTTTGCATCATATTTACCAAACTCACTCCTTCATTTCTTTTGTAAGCTGGCAAGCCACTCAATTCTAGTAAAGTAGGATAAATAGAGAGCATTTCAACTGGTGCATTAACTTTCTTTCCTTTTGGCAAATTTGGAGCTGCAAACATCAAAGGCGCTTTTGTTGCGGTTTCCCAAAGTGCGTGTTTTGCAAATGTTCCTTTTTCTCCTAATCTATA
>CALKEB010000069.1 GCA_938084845.1 uncultured Polaribacter sp.
GCTATATAATCTAAAAACCCTTTTCCTTGATTCCACCAAGTATTATTTCTATTAAAATCAAATCCGTGATAACTCAACGCCAAACCAGGAGCAACATCCCAAGGTTGATGTACATAAGAATGGAAAATAAAACGTGTAATCCCTTCTGACCAAGCTTGATCTCCAATTGATTTTATGTCTGCTGGATGTTTGTCCCAACCACCAATTCCAGTAAATGCTTCTGCACCAATAATAGCATTTCCGTTTAAATGTGCTATAGAAGATACAAATTTTGCCGAATCAAAGAAGGGATAGCCACCACTCCAAAACTCACACATTACAATATCTCCTGTTGCACCCACTTGCATATTATCAAAAGGGCCCCAATAGGGTTCCACAGAAAATTTCATTCCGTTTTTATGGCATAATTCTGCAAAATGTGCGTAATAATTTTCGGCAATTAAATCGCCAATAGTTCTTCTAAAATCCCAAAGAAAACGCTCTGAAATTTCGCCACTTTCTATATAATACCCTGCTAAAGTTGGTAAATATGATGTTATATCATAACCTCTTAAACTTTCAAATTGCGTATCAAATCCTGTAGTCCAATTGGTGGTTTCTACTTCATAACTATCAATTAAACAATTGTTAACAGTAGTTCCAATTAAATCGCCTAACTTATCAATTATGGGTTGTACACCACCTTTCCAATAGGCGTCTACTGCTGTTTTACTCATTTTATCAACTTCTAAACCTTTGGCTTCTGGTGGTGCTGGTCTATTGGTTGTTCCTATTGGTGTGTGCCCTAATCTCAACACAATCCATTCGCCTTTTGGTACATTCCAATCTAAGAATCCGTCTTCAGAAACTTTGACAGTTAAATTAATTATAGTTTCCTTTTGAATAGTACTCGTTTTTGAAATATCCTTCGTGTCTGGTAATAAATGATTTCGAACACGTTCTGATAATATTTTATAATCTAGACCCTCAATTTTTAAAGCTTTTTTAGGTTTTGGAAATGCCAAAACTGCAATGTCTTTATAGTAGTTAAATTTCGTTTTTGGTTTTGGTAATTGCGCTTTGTAATTTTGATTTCCATTTACTTCAACTTCACTAAAAACTACGGTTTGCATCGCATTTTCCTCGGTTACCCAAGGCCCACCACTAGAAGACCAACCTGCACTATTATGAAACGTTAATTCTAAACCCAAACGTTTGGCTTCTTGTGCTGAAAATTTGAATAAATCGAGCCATTCTTCGCTTAAATATTTAACAGGTCCTTGTGGAAATCCTAAATGGACATTAAACAATTGTGCTTCTTGAATGCCCACTTTCTGCATCGACTCTAAATCTTTTGTAATTCCTGTTTTAGATACGTTTCCACTAATCCAATGCCACCAAGTTCTGGCTTTTGCTTCGTTTGGCGGATTTTTAAATCCTTCTTCTAGATTGATTTCTTTTTCTGAATTACTTATAGTTTTATTGTTTTGACACGAAACTAAGATTGACACGAAACAAATTAAATTTATAAGTACTTTTTTCATTTTTAAGATTTGATAAGTTAGTTCTTATTTTTTTTTACTTTATAAAGTGCATCATCAAAAGCATCTTCTTGAAACAGTTTACGAGCCTTTTTTAAATCGGCTATAAATTTTTCTTCAGAAGGCTTTTTATCTTTAATTTGCTTGAACTGCCATTCTTTTTTATTGGTTATATAAGGCAACATAAATTCATAGCCTTTTTTTAAGCTTCTTCCATCTTCAGAAGATAAGTTCCAAAGATCTATACCTATTTTTTGACCCAATCTTGCCAACTCTAAAAATCCGTGTAAATTCATAACTGAATAGGAAAATGATTTTGTTCTCGCTAGTTCTAAAGGCTGACTTCCATCTGGTTCTATTTGACTAAAAATTCTGGCTTTTGTTGTGGTAGACAAATAGTTTTTAACTTCTTCAATTTTATTTAGATACATTAAAATGCTTAATAATTGCACATCATAATGGGTGGCGTGGTTGTTTTTTCTGGTGGATTCTTCTATACCTAATTTACTGTTTTTTAACCAATTGCTATATTCTAAAAACCAGTTAAACATCCCTTGTTCTGTTTGTTTATCAAGTAAACTTTTATCTTTAGCTAGTTCAAGAAACTCTACAACCTCTATAAGATCATCAAATTCAATAATACCAAAACACCTACCTTCTGATTGACCAGGAACATATTGCCCAAAATTTACGTTAGGATTCATTTTAGTGTTTTCGTTTAAAAACCAAGTATTGATGAACACTAAATTTTTGTGGGCGTATTTTACATCATCACTATAGTAAAAAGCGATTTTTAATGTTCTTATAGCTGAAATAAAGTTCTTTTTTTCGACAAAATCTGTAAAATTATTTCGAGTTTCAGGATTAATTTCTCCGTCTTTTCTGATATAAGGCAATCCATCTGGCGTATTTGGATTTGGCCACCAATAAGGACCAATACTCATATAATCGTGTTTGCTTTTACTTGGAGGTATACCTGTTTTTTTTGTTACAGAAAAACCATCAACCTTTAAAAGGTTATCTGCTTTAGCTAATAGGTTATCATAATTTTCTATAGACTGTTTATCACCATTTTTAATGAGTGTTTTTTGAATTTCTAAATTTTCATAATCTATGAGGTGAATCTTTTCAATTTTCTTCTCATTATCAGCACAGCTATATAAACTTACTAATAGTGATAGAATTATAATTTTATAAAATGCTAATGGATGTTTCATAATATATTTATTATTAGTTCTCAATATAATTTTTCGTCCCTCAAAATCACTCGAACTGACATTCTGCAATCAACTTAGTCAATGAATAATTCGTCTAAAAAAGGACCACTTTCTCCTGTAGTTTCTAGTCGAATACTATTAGCACCCGCTTTTAATCTTAAAATAGCTGGAACAAACTTCCATTCCTTTTCCCATCCACCTGTTGGTTTAAATTCTAAAGTCCTAACAAATTCATCATTTAAGTATAGTTTCATAGGGTGCAATTTTCCTTTATTATTGTGCATATATCTAAATCGCATACTGTAATCGCCTTCCTCACCATCATTTTCTTGATAAAATTCTACAGAACCTTCTCCACCTTTAAAATCAACAAATCCAGAACCTTTAAAACGTCTTGCATCCCTACTTACAGTTGCGTTTCCTTTTAAAATACCTTCTTCAGCAGAAATATTAATTCCTCTACCAATCCACATATCTTTAGAATGTTCATCGCCCCAAAATAACCCTTCGTTTTTTCCAAAAGTTTCTTCCAAGGTTAACACTACTTTTCCATTTTGCCTTACAATTGCTTTCACAGTTGTGTTATCAGAAATTTTAAAAGCTCCTTTGTAAACTTTCCCATTGGTTTCAGGGTTTTCTCCATTTGTGGTGTATAAAATTTGTAAATCAGCTAAACTTGAATTCCCTATAACAGCAAATTGATTTGCTGTTATTGTTATTTTGTTTGACGTATACAAGGCTTTATCTCCCAAAATAGCTCCTGTAATGATTGATGCTTTTTTTGCATTAGGTTGTTCTCTTAAAAACAATCTTGATTTCCCAAAAAACAAGGCTCTATAATCTGATTTTGTTCTACTTGTTGGATCTATTGGATTTCCATTTTCCATAGAAACCTTGTTTACATCTCCTTGAATGTTATAATAGATTTTATTTTCTCCATAGGGATACAAATTGTCATTTGCATCTAAACTTTCTGAGGTAATAATGTAACTAGCCTCAAAACTATCTTCTGCTGGTAATTTTTGAAGACTTGTTTTTAATTTTGAAGGCTGTTTACTCGTTCTAAACAAAGTTCTTTTCACTTCCTTTCCGTCAATATATGCTACAGCTTCTAATTTTCCTTCTTGATAAGGTACCATCCACTCACATTGCATTTCGTTCCAAACGGATCCTGGTTTGTCTTTTCCTAAAGATTTTCCGTTTAAAAATAATTCCACTTCATCTGCATTTGAATATACCCAAACAGGAATAATCGTTCCTTTTTTCATTCTTGGATGTGTCCAATGAGGTAACATATGAATCATGGGTTCTGTTGTCCATTGACTTTGGTAGAAATAGAATAAATCCTTTTTAAAGCCTGCAACATCTAAAGCACCTCCCATAAATAAATTGAAAGGTAACCCTCCGTGCACCAAACCAGCTTCTCCATAATAATCGAAACCTGTCCATCTAAAATGACCACTATGCCAAGGATTATCTCGCATTACTTCCCAATATTTTCTTGCAGAAACTCTTACAGTTGCATTGTCGTAAGACGAATTGAAACTTTGTTTTCTGTTTCTCCAATATTTAGGGTTGATACCTTCGTAAAAGAAAATTTCTTTTTCTGTTAAATTTGGCAATGGATATGTTCCTGGCAATTCATTGTCTCTCCACCAAGTTTGTGTTCTGTAATAGCCTCGAGTTTGCCATGTATGTGGAGCTTCTGTAGAAATAAATGGTTTGTCAAAAGTTTTACTTTCTATAAACGATTTTGTTTCAGAACCTCCATTTACTCCTGTAATATCCATGTCTTCAGGATTTCCTGCTCCTGAAGTAAATAAACGTGTTGGATCTAGTTTTTTTCCAAACTTTACCAATTCAGATCCAATTGGACTGTGAGTTTCGTTACCCAAACTCCATACAAAAATACTCGGGTGATTTCTATCTCTGGTAATCCATTCTCTAACATCTCTTTGCCACCACTCATCAAAAGCTTGTTTCCCATAATCTTGTGGTGCTTTTTTATGCCAACCATCAAAAATTTCATCCATCACTAACAAACCAATTTCATCACAGATATCATAAAACATTGGCGGAGTTGGGTTGTGAGAAGGACGAATGGCATTTATACCCATATCTTTTAAACTTTGCAATTTCCAACGTAACATTGACTTTGTCCAAGCTCCTCCTACAGGTCCACCTTCCCAATGTTCACAGACACCTTTTAGTTTTACATTTTCGCCATTCAACCAAAATCCTGTCTTTGTTTCCCATTTCACAGTTTTGAATCCGAAAGTAGTTTCAATTTCATCAATTACTTTTTTTCCATCTAAAATTTGAGTGACTACTTTGTAAATATTTGGGCTTTCTGGACTCCATAATTGTGGATTTTCTACTTCTAACTCAACAAATGGAGTTGTAGTTTTTAGTTTTTCACAATCGTTATTGATTTGATTTCCTGAAGGAGAGAAAATTTTAACTTCGTATTCTAATCCTTTTTGAAGGTTTGTAATTTCAGTATCAATAGTAACATTTGCTTTTTTATTAGCAATTGAAGGTGTTTTTATAAAAATTGAATTCGGTTTAAAATGAGTTGGATTCACTTCAATTAATTTTACTTGCGCGTAAATTCCACATGGATGATACCAACGAGCAGAAGGCTCTAAATTATTATCAACTCTAACAGCAATAGTATTTTTCCCTTCTTTTAAATATTTAGAAATATCATACCTAAAACTAATGTAACCATAAGGTCTTTTACCTAAATGATTGCCATTAACCCAAACCTCACTGTTCATATAGACTCCATCAAAATTGATATAGGTAACTTTTGAAAGACTTTCTTTTTTTACGCTGAATTCTTTACGATACCACCCAATTCCACCATCATGATAACCACCACCTTGACCTTGATCACCACCTTTTCGAACTCCTTTTTCGAATGACCAATCGTGTGGAACATTTAAGTTTTTCCATGTTGAAGTATCAAATTTTTCTTTGGAATATGAAACATTGTCTTCCAAAATAAAACTCCAATTGTTATTGAAATTGGTTTCATTTCTTTGCGCATAATTTGAGCTAACATATATTATAAAAAATAGTGTAAGTAGTATTTTATTCATCTAGTTCTTACTTAAGAGGATAAGTATCAAACTTAAAATTAAAATAACAAAATCTAATCCTGTACTGTCAGGATAGTAAAGTATTACTTTTTCTACAATAAAATAGTTTGCAAAATTTAGTCTCTATAGATTAGTGTTAAATTTTTCTATGAATTCTGATGGAGTCATTCCATATTTCTTCTTAAAACATTGACTAAAATATTTTGGCCTTTTAAAACCAACTTTATAACTCACTTCTGAAATATTAAGTTTATTCAATTCAAGAAGTTTTGCTGCATGATTTAAACGTATTTCTTGAATAAAATCGTTTGGTGTAGCATCTGCCCAAGCTTTTATTTTAGTAAATAACATTGAACGACTAACTCCTAAATCTTCTGAAAATTGGGTGATATTAAAATCTTGATTAGAAACATTCTCTTTAACTATTTGAAATGCTTTTTCTAACAATTTTTGATCTAAAGATGTTAAAGAGACATCTAAGGATTCAAAACTACTGTCAGTAATAAATTTGTTTTTTAAATTTTGCTTGGAATCTAAAATATTTTTTATTTTCAATTTGAATTCCTTTAAAATAAATGGTTTGGTGATATAATCATCAGCTCCACTTTCTAAACCCTCAAACTTATAAATCAAAGATGATCTAGAGGTTAATAAAATTACAGGAATATGACTAGTTGCTATGTTCGTTTTTATTCTAGAACACAATTCTGTACCCACCATTTTTGGCATTATAACATCGCTAACTATTAAATCTGGCAGGTATTTAATTGCCATATCTAAAGCTATTTTACCGTTTTCTGCTTGTAAAATATTATATTTTTCTTTTAAAATTTCTTTAATAAAAGACCTAAGTACTACATTATCTTCAACAATAAGAATTGTGAATTTTTTTTCTTCTAAGATTAATTCTTCTAGATCTTTATTAATATATTCTGGAAAATCTATCTGAGTAACATATTGTGATACATCATCACTTTTCTTAAAATCTTTTAAAATTTCTTTTTTAGACAAGTGCTCTTTCCCAGTTTTTAGAGTTACTGAAAATTTAGCTCCATGAGGTTTCATATTAACCACAGATATATTACCATGATGAAGTTTTACAATATTTTTAGCTATAGCTAGTCCAATACCAGTACCTTTTATGTCATTTGATTCTGTTTGCTTATGCACAGCTACTTCAAAAAAGCGATCAAATATTTTGTCTATAAACTCATCTGAAATCCCAACCCCAGAATCTTCAACCTCTATAATAACTTTTCCGTTTTCTTGTTTTATTTTTACAAAAATAGCTCCACCCTTTTTTGTGTATCGAAAAGCATTTGAGATTAAATTATAGAAAACACGTTCTAATTTAAACCTATCATAATAGACTAAAATTTCATCTTCTGATGGTGAAAATTTGTAATTGTAATTTCCATCTTTAGCATGTTCTGTAAAAGATAAAAAGATTTCTTGTAAGAATTTAACAATATTTCCTTCAGCAGTTTTTAGTTGAAATTGATTACTTTCTAACTTTCTAAAATCCATTAATCTATTGATTAATCTTAATAGGTGGTTGGTACTACTTTCTATAATTTTTAATTTTTTATAGATATCACTAGGCCCTTTATAATTAGATAATATATTTTGAAGTGGTGCAGTGATAAGTGTTAAAGGAGTTCTAAACTCATGAGAAATATTTGTAAAAAACTGCAGTTTAACTTTATTTAATTCTTCATTTTTTTTGTGTGCAATATGTTCTAGCTCTAACTTATCTTTTAATCTAGATTTTGATTGAACAAACCAAATGAATCCATAAAAAAGACCAAAAAGAAAAATGATATAAAGTGTATATGCCCACCAAGTTTTCCAAGGTGCAGGATGAATTTTAATCTTAAGTTTAGTAAGTTTATTATTCCAAACATTATCATGGTTTGCAGCTCTAACCTGAAATTCATATATACCTGCATTTTGAAGTGTAAAAAACGCTTCTGTTTGTTTTGTAGACATCCAAGCATCATCTAAACCTTTTAAACGATAGGCGTATCTATTACCAGCAGAGTTTATATAATTTGGAAGTGCGTAACTTATAGAGAAATTAGAATTGTTATGATCTAATTCTAAGACATCAGTATATTTTAAACTTTTAGACAAAACACCTTCATCTCCGTTAATGGTAACTATTTCATTTTTAATTTTTAACTCAGATAATATTACTTTAGGCACTTTAGCTGTTTTAATCATCTTTTTTGGATTAAATGTGGTAACTCCATTTAAATGTCCAAAGTAAAATTGATCATCGAGTTTTAATCCAGAATTGTGTCTGAAATCATTGTTAATATTAATGTTATTTTGATTGTATAAAAAGCTTTTAGCTGTTTTCGGATTATATTTAATAATTCCTTTATCAGTACTCAACCATAAGTTTTCTTTATCATCTTCTAGAATAGCGCATACTGTAGAGAATTTATTTCTAGTAATTATTCGAACTTGTTTTACTTTTTTTCCTTCAATACGATATAAGCCTCTTGTAGTAGTACCCACCCAATTGATATTGTTAGAATCTGTAAATACAGTACTTATATTATAAGTTGAGAAAATTTTCTCTTTAAAATAATTTTTAATTTCTACATTACTTTTTTTATTAAAATTAATAGTAGATGCACCTCCTAAGCCTCCAATTAATGCATTACCATTTTTATCTATATGTATGCTTTTAATAATGTTAGTTGCAATTTCTAGTTTTGTATAAGCTTTTATTTCTTTGGTTATTAAGTTATAAATAACAAGTCCTTTTCCAAAAGTTCCAATAAACAAATTATTGTTAGCATCTTTTTTGATGTCATGAATGATAACATTTTCTAAATATTTATTCAACTCTTCAGAAATTATATCTTCTTGAATTCTTTTTGATTTAACATCATAAGTAATGATTCCTTTGTTTTGAGTTCCAATAAATAGTAAATTATTATTATTGAAATACAATGATTTAATAGGAGTATTTATATTTTTATCTAGGGTATTTATTCGGAAAATTTCAGAAATATCTCCTTTTTGGTCTAATAAATTTAATACACCTCCTTCTGTACCAAAGTAAATGTTATTATCAGAATCTGTTACAATATCATTGGTAATATTGTTGTACAAATTATTATTTTTAAGTTGTAAAAAGTTTTGATAGGATTTATCCCAAGTGATTATACCACGATTTTGTGTAGCCAACCACATAAAACCATTTTTATCTTTATAGATTCTTCTTATATAATTTTGAATTGAACCATTGTTTTCTCTATCATTCTCTTTTATAGAAATTGTTTTGTTTTCTGGAGTAACAATAAAAAGACCACTTGTTGTAGCCACCCATAAATTCTTGTCATTATCAAATTCTAGGTCTCTTACATCTAAATTTTCAGGTATGTTTATTCCTTTTGGACGAACAAATTTTTCAGTTTTAATATTAAAAAATAAATACCCATCAAATTTAGTACCTAGACCAATAATATTTGGAGACACCTCTAAAATACTATTAATATTAAAATTTGTTCTCTTTTTATTTATTGTATATTCTTTAACAACAAACTTTTTATTTTTATCGAAAGCAACTTTAATAATACCTTTATTAGTTGCTAACCAGATTCTATTTTCCTTATCACGATATATGTCGTGTATTGATTTTGAATTTTTGTTGGAGTTTCCTTGTAAAAATCTTTTAAATCTGTCTTTCTTTTTATCATAAATAGAAACACCATTAGCTGTACCAAACCAAATATTACCTTTAGCCATTTCCAGACTACAAATAATTAAGCTGTTAGTTAATGAAAACCTATTAGATCTTCTGTAAAACCTTTCAAATACATCGTTTTTTGGGTCGTATCTATTTAAACCATTTATGGTTCCTACCCAAACATATCCATCCCTATCTACAAGTACATCATTTATTTCACTATTACTGATACTAAACTTATCTCTTGGAACATTTCTATAAACAGTAAATTCTTTACCATTATATTTATTTAATCCATTACTTGTACCAAACCAAATTTGCCCAAATTTATCTTCTTTTATTGATGTAATCGTATTGTTAGATAAGCCATTTGATATATTAATATTCCTGAAATTATACTTATCTATTTGTGCAAATAGTAAGTTAGTAATCAAAAAGGAAAGTAATAAAAATAGTTTCTGTTTCATTAAAAAACTTATTTATAGCATATCTACTAAATATTTGAACAAGGTAAAAAATACATTTTAATTGATAACATTGTTCTTATAAAAAAAGGAAGCCTATTGGTCTTCCTTTTTCCTTTCTATTAATTCAAAAAATAATTGCTTAAAGAGATGTTCTCTCTATAAAACTGATTGGAATTTTTACTTTTTCTTTTTTCTTTTGTAATATCAAATTTGCTGCTTGTTCTCCCATCATTTCAAAATTTGTGGTTATTACAGTAATCCCCAATAGCTGTTTTAGAGGGCTATCGTTATAAGAAATTACACCAATATCTTTACCCAACTCATATTTACTGCTTTTTATCTTATTTACAACCTTTACTAAATCATTATCCTCTAAAGTAATAAATAAGTTTTTAGACGCTATCAAAGTTTGTGGAGTTACCTCCTCAATAATTTCAAATTTCAAATTATTTTGGACACAGTATTTTTTAAATCCAACTAATATACTTTTAGGATAGGGATAAAAAGATGTTCTAGGATAGACAATTGTTAATTTATTGTATTTAGATATTGTTTCTGATCCTTTATCTAGAGCTAAAATGATGTCATTTTTATAATCTTGACATACTTCATTAAAATCTCCTTCTATGTTATGATCACTATTATCTAATAAAATTAAATTTTCTTTAGGAATTTTATTTATAACTTTAGTTACTTTTTCTGTGGTATTAACATAAGCTAGATTATTATTTCTAAAATGTGGTATTATTATGAAGTAATCATAAGACTTCTCATATTTTTGCATTAATTCCAAAAATAAAGTTTCGTCACAGTGGTAGCTGTGTATATCTACCTTAGAACTGTCTCCTATTTCTTTTAAGAAGGAATTGTAGATCCTTATTTTATAGGGACTTAATTTATTAATGAGAAATAATATTTTAGGCTTTGAAATAGAATCTGTTTCTGCAATATAAGTTCCTTTACCATGAACTGATATTAATATCTTCTTTTTTTTTAGAACGCTATAAGCTCTCTCAACAGTATCCCTAGATAAATACTTTTCTTGACTAAGCTTGTTAATAGAAGGTATTCGGTCTCCAATTTTAATATTACCAATAGTAATATTATAAATTATTGCATCTATAATTTGTAAGTATTTTGGAGCAGCTGAGCTTGGGTCTAATTCAATTAAGTCTACCATGTTACATAATTTAAAATTACATAAATTTAAAATTACATAAATTTAAAACAAACTTATGAAAGTAAAATCTGAAATAAGGTAACTAAAAGTTTTTTAACATCTTTATAAGCCAAATATATAATTTAACGCCATATTGTTTACTTTCTAGGCAGATCATTCTGCAAAAAAGGTTTATTTCTTGGAAATTTAGTTTCCAAAAGTATTTTCATTCTTTGCTCAACTTTTTCATATTTTTTGTTGCCATAAAGATTTACAAAAGAGAGTAAGCTATTTTTATGTTCGTATAATTCTGCTTCTAAAATTTCATGGGTTATCGAATTTCTCCACTCTGTATATCTCCATTTTCCATCAGTAGCTGTAACTCCCATAATTTTCTTTCCTCTGGCATACACACTTGTAGCAACTTCATCCCATTTTTTATTTGGTTTGTTTAATAATGGTACAATACTTTTCCCTTCAAGTTTTGGTGATTCTAATCCACATAAATCAACTATTGTTGGAAAAATATCTACATTTTCTACTAAAGCACCTGATGTTTTACCCGTTTTTCTTTTCTTATAATTCGTTTCTCTACTAATAATTAAAGGTACTCTAACATCAATTTCTACATTAGAGTGTTTACACCAAGCACCATATTCGCCAATTTTATACCCATGATCGCTCATAAAAATAACCATAGTGTTTTTACGTAAATCTAACTCTTCTAAGGTTTGCATTACTTTACCAACTTGTGCATCGATAAAACTAACAGAAGCATGATAGCCGTGAATTAGTTTTCTTGTTAATTCGTCATCTAAATCTCCTTTTTTAGGAATCCCATGATAGCCTTTCAATTCGCCCCATTTACTCAATGCCAAACGATACATACCTTCTGGCTTATTTCTTGAAGGAATTTTAAATTTACTTTTATCATGCAAATCCCAATATTTTTTAGGCGCATTAAAAGGCAAATGCGGTTTGCTTAACCCAACAAACATTAAAAATTTATCATCTTTAATTTTATGTAATGTTTCTATAGCGTATTTAGATACACGACCATCTTTATACGCTTCATCTACAACATCTGCGTCTTCGTAAGCAGGACCTTTAAATGGTTTTATTCCTTCTGCTTTTAAACGCTTTAGTAATGCAATATTTTCTGGCTTTATATAACTGTTAGCTTCTTTTGGAAAGTAAGTTGACCATTCTTTTTTATCATCAGAACTATGATGATAAACTTTACCAATACTAACTGTTTTATAGCCGTTTTTTTTAAACAATTGAGGCATAGAAACTACCTCTTTATGTACTTTGCGAAGTGGTGTAAAGATGCTGTATATGCCTAATGTCTCAGGACGTAATCCTGTCAAGGTACTCATTCTAGAAGGTGCACAAATAGCTTGTTGTACATACGCTTTATTAAATTGTACTCCTTCAGAAGCTAATTTATCTATGTTTGGAGTAATTGCTGTTTCACTGCCATAACAACCTAATTCTGCTCGTAAATCATCAACATAAAAAACTAAAACATTCGGTTTTTCTTTTTGAGCATATATTGATGAAAAGCTAAGTATTATTAGCAGTAAAGCTATAATTTTATACATATTATTTAATTTTTAAAAGAGTAGATATTTAATGATTTTGGAGATTGAACTTTGCCTTTTCCATCTTTCCAATCCCACCAATTAATGGCTCTTCTACTATCGTCAAATTTATATCCCCATTTTTTCATGTAATATGCTCTTGGTTTTACTTCATCTCCAATTTTTTGAAGTTGCTTTTGTAATTTAATATCTAAATCTTTTTGAATTGCTGCAAATTCTGGCTTCCCTAATAAATTATTTTGTTGGTAAGGGTCTTTAATATTGTCATAAAACATACTTGGTCCTTTTGGAATAACTGCATAGGTGTATTGTTTGGTTCTAATACCTCTATAAGGTTCATCTTTATAATTAGCACCAAATGGCGCAACATTCATTACCAAAGCAGCCCTATCTACATTTGGGTCAGGATTTTGTATTAATTCTGCTAAATTTTCTCCTTCAATTTCATTTGGAATATCACTATTAGTTAAACCTAGTAGAGATGGTAAAATATCTGGAGTGGTTAATGGTGCGTTTACAACTTTTCCTTTATTCCCTTTAATATTTGGGTATCTGATTAAGAAAGGAACTCGTATAGATTCGTCCCAAGCCAATTGTTTTACAAAAGGTTTTACACCATGCGCACCCATCATTTCTCCATGATCTGCAGAAAACACAATAATGGTGTTTTCTAGTAAACCTAATTCTTTTATTTTATTGATAATAGAACCAATGGCTTTGTCTGTAGCAGTTGCATGTGCATAATACCCTTGTAATTCTTTACGTGCTCTTTCTTTAAAATTCTCTGTAATATTAGGATTCAATGTTAACGATTCAGTAGGATACATATCTTTATATTTCTTAGGTGCAGAACCATGTGGATAATGTGGTGTTGCAATAGAAATTACGGCTAAAAACGGATTTTCATCCTTAGCATGCTTTTCTAAATAGTTATTTGCATCTTCGGTAATTGCAAATGGCGAATATTTTTTCCAGTATTTTAAAGTTGTGTTTTCATTATCATAATAAGGCATTTTTGTGTAATTATGAGAACATTCTAAAGCTCTCCAAAAATCGAAACCTTGTCTTCTTTCTTTAGGAATAAAAGTAGAACGACCATGACCATCTAAATGCCATTTGCCCCAATAAGCAGTATTGTAACCTTCTTTCTTAAAAATTTCTGCCATTGTTAGTTCTTCTGCAGGTAAATGAATGTCATTCAAAAACATACCTGTTGTAGTTGGAAACCTACCCGTTAACAAAGCAGCTCTATGAGGTGTACAAACTGGTGTTACAGAAACTGTATTTGTAAAATTTACAGCTTCTTTTGCAAAAGCATCTAAATTTGGTGTTTTTACATCTGGATTTCCTGCATAACCCAAGGCTGAACCTCTCCATTGATCTGTTAAAATAAAAACGATATTTGGCTTTTTAGATATAATTTTTGTGTTCTCTGCTACAAGTTCTGTTTTTATTCTTTTTTTACAGCTTGATAATGCAATTATTAGAGTTAAAATTACTGTGAATAATAAGTTGATTTTCATTTTTTAAATATGCAAGTTTATTTAATTTTTGAAGTGAAATTGTATGTGCCTGGTTGTATAAATAATTCAAATACTACATCACTCTTGTTTTCTAACTTCACGTTCTGCTCATCAATAAATTGATTACCATTTAATAGCAATTCTTTATTTGTATTTGCAGGAATGATAAGTTTTGCTGATGTATTAGGTGGAATAATAACACTCAATTGAAATTCATTTCCTTTAACCTTCCAAGATGAAGAAACTTTGCCATAAGGTGTTTCTAAACTAGTGGAGGCTGAGGTTAATGGTTTTCTTGGTTTTGGGGCAATTTTTATTGTTTTATAACCTGCTTCTAGTGGTGCTATTCCTCCAATACGTTCGTACATCCACTCTCCAATTGCTCCATAAGCATAGTGGTTTAAACTATTCATACTCATTGGGTTGTACCCCTCTGTTTTGCTGTAGCTATTCCAACGTTCCCAAATAGTGGTTGCACCTTGATTTATTGAATAAAACCAAGAAGGATAGGTTTCATTAAAAATTAGTTTGTAAACCATATCTATTTCTCCCATTTCATCTAAAACCTTTGACAATAAAGGAGTTCCTAAAAAACCTGTTCGTAAGTGAAAATCTGCTTCTTTTAATTTATGCAATAGATTGGCTTGGGCATTTTTTACTTTATGATCAGACAATAAATCAAATGCCAATGCTAATAAATAAGACGTTTGTGTTTCTGTAGCTCCTTTTACTTTTCCAGTTTCGTCAAAAAACTTTTTATCAAATGCGCTCGCAACCTCTTTGTAAATGCCTTCATATTTTGATTGTTCTTTTGTTTTACCTAAAACCTCAGCTGCTAAAGCTGTTAACTTCGCTGAGCGTGCAAAAAATGCAGTTCCTATTAAATTTCGAGAAGTATCGCCTGTGTTTTTTCCACTTTCTGGATAAGGTTGTAACCAGTCTGAGAAAGACATCATATTAGAAATATTGTTTTTAGATTTTTTCTGATGATAACCAACCCATGCTTTCATCATTTCAAAATTATCTTCTAAAAACCCAACATCGCCTGTTCTCTTGTAAATTTTCCAAGGGATTATAGTCCCTACGTCTCCCCAACCCGAACTTGCTATTTTATTACCTCTTGTATCTGGAACTGTCCAAGGAATAGCACCATCTTCTAACTGCGCTTCTCTAACACTTTGCAACCAACTGGCCCAAAATTTGTAAACATCTGCATTAAACATAGAAGTTGGTCCAAAAACTTGTGCATCTCCTGTCCACCCCAAACGTTCGTTTCGTTGAGGGCAATCTGTTGGAATGTCTAAGAAATTACCACGTAAACCCCAAACAATATTGCTTTGTAACTGATTTAATTTTGTATGTGATGTTTTAAATGTTCCATTATCATCAAAATCTGAATATAAAACAAGACCTTTAACCCAGTCTTTAGTTGGCTCTTTTGAAGTATCAAAACCGCTTAATTCTACAAAACGAAACCCGTGAAAAGTAAATTTAGGTGTGTAATTTATAGTACCATCTTCTTTTGCAATATAATAATCTGTAGAACGTGCGCTTCTGTAATTTTTAGTGTAAAAAGTACCATCTGGAGATAACATTTCTGCAAAACGAATTTGTAAGGTATCTCCTTTTTTCATAGGAACACTTACTCTTGGGACACCAACCATATTCTGATTTAAATCAAAAATTACAGCACCGTCTTTTTCTGTAATCTCTTTTGGAGTTAATTCTATTTTTGCTTTAACTGCTGTGTGTCTTTTTGGTTCAAGTTTTATATTCTTATCAAGATTTTCAACTTCTACATTTGTCCAATTTTTATCATCAAAATTAGTGGTTTTCCAACCTGGCATTGCTAAGTTGGCATTGTAAATTTCTCCATCATAAATTTCTGCAAATTGTAGTGGACCATTGGTTGTTCCTTTCCAAGTTTCATCAGAAGTAATTATTTCTTTAGTACCATCTTTCATGGTTAATTCTAACTGACATAATACTTTTGGAGAAATAGAATTATCCCAAGGTGTAGTATTCCATAACAATCTTCCTGAATACCAACCAGAAGCCAATTCTACACCTATAGTATTTTGTCCAGATTCTATTAAATTGGAAACATTGTAAGTCAAAGTTTCAATACGTTTATCATAAGTTGTAAATCCGGGTGACATGACGTCATCGCTTACATTTTCTCCGTTTATAGAAACATCAAAAACGCCTTTTGCTGTGATGTACAATCTTGCAGAAGCTACATCATTAGATAGTTCAAAACCTTTGCGTAAATATTGTGGTTTATGTATCAACACATTTTCTCTTCCTCTAATACTGTCTTTTGCAGTATTTAAACCAACCCATTTTGCTTTCCAGTCGCTATTGTCTAACAAAGCCAATTCAAAATGATTGATGGTACTCCATAACGCAGCTTCTTCGTCTTGATTCCAATATTTTACTTGCCAATACACTTTTTGACGCGATTGCAGTTTTTCTCCTTGGTACTTTACCCAAACCGATTGATCTGAATGCTGTTTTTTAGAGTCCCACAAATCTGGATTATTTGGCAACAAATCTGGGCTGCTAGCCACAACAATTTGATATGCAGATTGACTTTTGTTATTTTCTAAGGCTGGTAATTTCCAAGAAAATGTTGGGGTTGTATCATAAAAACCTAATGGATTTCTAAAACCTTCTGAAATGGTTAAGTGCTTTGCTTTTTCTAATGTTCCTTTTTGATTACAAGAGGTAACACTTAAAAAAACAATAGATAAAAGTGTGATAAAAAAGGTCCTTTTTTTAAGTGTATTATTCATTAGATTGTAATTTAATTTGAAATTGATAAGTACCTGCACTTACTGTTTTTATCTCTTGTTTTTTACTATTTGATATCTCTGGAAAATGAATTTCTGCAGTTGTATTTGGAGGAATCGTTGCATCTAAATAAAATACACCATTTTTAATTTTCCAAGAAGAAGATGCTTTCCCATAAGGTGTATTTAAACTTGCTTCTGCAGAAGTTAGTGGTTTATTAGGAATTGGCGCAATTCTTATTTTCTTGTAACCTGGTTCTAAAGCTGATAATCCTGCAATACGTTCGTACATCCATTGCCCAACAGCACCATACGCATAATGATTTAAACTATTCATACTTTGCGGATTGTAACCACCTTCTTTACTAAAGCTATTCCAACGTTCCCACATTGTGGTTGCTCCTTGATTAATAGAGTAAAACCAAGAAGGATAGGTTTCTTTAAACAAGATTGTATACATTAACTCAATCTCTCCCATATCATCTAAAACCTTAGGCAAGATTGGAGTTCCTAAAAACCCTGTACCTAAATGATTATCTGCACTTCTAATAGTTTCTAGTAAATGTTTTTGGGCTTTTACTTTGGTTTCTGGTTCTAATAAATCAAAATAAATAGCTAATAAATAACTGGTTTGTGTTTGCTTTTTATTTTGATATTTTCCGTTCTTATCAAAAAACTTATTTTCAAAAGCTAAAGCGATTTCTTTGTATAATTTTTTGTATTTTTTTTCATCATCAACATTACCTAAAACACCTGCAATTTTAGAGACCAAATGAGTTGAATGGGCAAAATAAGCTGCATTTACAAAACTTCCAGGTGTATCGCCTCTATTTCCCATTTTACCACCTTTTGTTGGGTATGGTTGCAACCAATCTCTAAAAGAATGTATGGTTGGAATGTAATTTTTTGATTTAGATTGGTAATACCCCACCCATTTTTTAGCCATTTCAAAATTTTCTTCCAACACTCTTTTATCTCCTGTAGTATTATAAATATCCCAAGGAATAATAACGCATGCATCTCCCCAACCAGAACTTGCTCTGCTATTTTGAAGTACATCTGGTATAATAAAAGGCACCAAACCATTATCATGCTCAGATTGTGTTTCTCGCATACTTTGCAACCATGCTGTCCAAAAAGCATGCATTTTAAAATTGTACATAGCCGTTGGTGAAATCACTTGTGCATCTCCTGTCCAACCTAAACGTTCATCACGTTGTGGGCAATCTGTTGGAATGTCTAACAAATTATCTCGTAAACCCCAAGTAATGTTGCTTTGTAGTTGATTTAATTTATCGTGCGAAGATCTAAATGTTCCGTTAACATCAAACTCAGAATGTTGTACTAGCCCTTTTACCCAACTTGCGTTTGGTTTTGCAGAAGCATCAAAACCCGATAACTGGATATATTGAAAACCATGAAAGGTAAATTTTGGTATATATTCTATAACGCCATCTTTTGCAGCAATGTAATAATCTGTAGATTTTGCAGAACGATAGTTTTTAGTATAAAAAGTATTATCAGACAGTAACATTTCAGAAAAACGAATAGTTAAAGTATCTCCTTTTTTCATGGGTACTGTTACTTTTGGTACACCCACCATGTTTTGTTTTAAATTAAAAACTACTGCTTTTTTAGTTGCTGAAACTATTTCTGCATCCTCTAAAACAACCATCTGTTTTACTGTTGTGTGACGCTTTGGCTCTAATTTTACACTATCTGCAATGGCTTCTATTTCTGTGTTTTTCCAAGATGAATCTTCAAAAGTTGCTGTATTCCAGTTTGGTATTTCTAAATTCGCATCGTACATCTCACCATCGTACAAACTTGCCAGTCTTATTGGTCCATTGGTTGTGCCTTTCCAAGTTTCATCAGAAATAATTGTTTTTTTAGAACCATCTTTTAAAATAATTTCTAATTGACATAAAACTTTTGGTGAGGCAAAATTTTCGTAAACTGCTTTTCCTCTGCTTATTCTACCTGAATGCCAACCAGAAGCTAGTTCTACTGCAATTGCATTTTTACCTGATGTCAATAAATCTGTTACATCATACGTTAAAGTCTCTATACGTTTGTTATAAGGCGTCCAACCTGGAGTTAACACATCATTACTAACATCATTTCCATTTAAATGCACATCAAAAACACCTTTAGAGGTAATGTACAATCTAGCTTTTTCAACATCCTTTGGTAGTTCAAACCCTTTTCGTAAATATTGAGGCCTGTGCATTAAAAATTTACGTACTCCTTTGATACTATCTTTTGCAGTATCTAATCCTGTCCACTTTGCTTTCCAATCCGAATTATTTAATAAACCAAGTTCAAATGAATTGGCATTACTCCATTCTGATGCTTTTTTATCTTGATTCCAATAACGAACTTGCCAATACACTTTTTGACGCGATTGTAAATGCGCTCCTTCATACTTTACAAAAGTAGACTGGGAAGTTTTTTGTTTATTAGAATCCCACAAATCAGGATTATTTGGCAATAAATGTTTAGAAGACGCCACTACAATTTGATACGCAAATTGCGATTTTACTTCTTCTGAAATTGGCAATTGCCAAGAAAAAGTTGGTTTTGGGTTGTAAAAACCTGTTGGGTTTTTAAAACCTTCTGAAAGTGTTAATTCATTTGGTTTTTGAATACTTTTATTTTGCTCACAACATGTTAAACTTAAGCATACTAAGTTTACGAAAATTACAGTATAAATATTAAAGATTATTTTTTTATTCATCTGAATTTAGTTTGTACTTGATAATCTTAATAAAAAGTTGCTTTTAATTTCTAAAGACTTTTAAAAGCTTTATTTTTCTATTCAATGATCAACTTTTTAAAATAGGTGTTTCTGAATTCATCAATAACTTTCACTAAATAAATACCTGGTTTAAATTTAGTATCGTTATTTATTTGAATGCGATTCTTACTTATGTTTTTACTATAAATAGATTTACCCAAAACGTCATATATAACAACCTTAGCATTATTAAATCCGGTAAATTCAATGGTAAATTCACCTTTTGTAGGATTTGGAAATAAGTTAATCGAAGTTGATTTTACTATAATGTCTGGTACACTGAGTGGTGCGTTACTTGATAATTCTAGCTTCCATTTACTTCTTGCATCATTAGACTCTGAAGTAATATTATAAAATTGATTATCATCTTGATGATACAGATAATTATTTCCATCTTTTACCGCAAATCTATAAACATCTTCAGATTCTATATAGTAAGATGTCCACACTTTATCTACATCGCTATTAGGTGCTGATCTACTTGTGCTAATAATAGTATTTCCAACACCAGAACCTGCTCCTCTTAAAACACCATTAACCTCACTATCTATGTTGTAATACGCAGAAGTACCGATATTGGTATCAACAAATTTCCAATTTAAAGAATTATCGTTAGCAATATAATCACTTGCTACAACATTGGCACCAGATGATTTTAAATATTTACCTGTAGCTACATTTTTTAGTCGATATATTTTATCTGTTAAATCAATTGGATCGAATACTACAGCATTAATTGCAATTTCATTAGAAGTTACAGAATTATTATCTGCATTATATGCCACAGCCTTAATATTAACAACACCTTCCTCTTTAATAGACCAATCTATTGAATAGGGTGCTACAAAATCTTGACCAATTAATTCATCATTTGCATAAAACTCAACTTTTGAAATACTACCATTTTCATCCACAGCATCTGCAGATAATGTGATAGTATCATCGACATTATAAGTTTCCCCATTAAAAGGAGAGGATAAAGCAACACGAAAAGGTTCTTGAATTATACCTAAATCTATTATTTGAAGGTATAAAGGTTGTGCATTACCTGTTTTTTTCTCCATTAGGTAATAATAAAGCTTTCCATTTGCTATATGCACTCTTCCATGATCAAAAGTTTTACCTGAAGTTGCTTGATAAACTGTTTCAAAATTATTAGTACCTCCAACTGTTTTCTGAACAAAAACTCTATTGTTTTTTAAACCTATAATAAAAACATCATTTCCTGCTGTGTAAATAGAGGTTCCTCCCTCGAAATCTTCTGACGTTATAAAATCTGATGCTTCAGAAGGTTTATAGGTATGCAAATATTTGGTGATATTGTTTTCGTTATCTTTTACTTTACTAATAATATGAACATCGTCATTTTGCGTAACTGTCCAATCAAAATCACCAACAATATATACTTTGCTTGTTTGTGTTGTGGTTACATAATCTCCAGGCTCTATTACCTTTATCTTGTCTGCATCATAAAGTGGTAAAGCAAAAGGTTCTCCTGAATGATTTTTCCAACTATCTGCGCCTGATTGATTATCAGAATAGGCATAATACACACCATTTTGATATTGGTATTTATCTGTATTATTTGCAGATCTTCTTTGAAAACCTATTCTTATTTTTCCGTTTACGTATTTCATATTACCATACAATCCCCAATTGTAGGTGATACCTGACTGATTTTTAGCATTTAAAACATTAAAATGTGTAAAATTTGACCAAGTGGAGGAATCTGCATCGTATTTAGAAAACTTGTAAGCGCCATTATTATTACCTCCTTCACGCATATACATAAAAATATCTCCAGAATCATTTGTAAAAAACTGTGGATACGTTAAAGCTGCATATTTTGAGTATTCTTGATTAGGATAGCCTGGTCTGCTACTATTTAAACTTAAATGCTTGTAATCTCCATTTGAGTTTTTTACGAATTTATCTAAAGTAAAATCAGCATCAGATAATGAAGCTGCATTTTCAACCGTATAACTGTATCTGAAATAATCATTACTTAAACTACCATCAGATGGTCTAGAATTACCATAAGCATGCATGTCGTAAAGCAAATGAATTGTGCCATCTTTAGGACTAATAGCAACAGCAATAGTATTATGCGACTCACCAATCCAATATTTATTTTGAAAACCTGTATGTGTATGAGGAAATTCTATATCCACACTAACTCCAGTAATAGTGTTATAGCGTGTTAACATTACATGGCGATCCGATTCTCCTCCCCTGTACCATGTCATAAAAACATAATCGCCAAATGTTTTTATACAATCACCATGCGCAGATATATTTCTACCAAAATAATAATCATAAGAGCTAGTATTTCCATCGTTAGCATTAAATTTTGCACCACTTGTAACTTTACTTCCATTAAAGTGAAGTCCTATATCTGTAATTTTAAATTCTTTTTCAAAAGTTACTTGAGCAAAAGTATAACCATTAAAAAGGAGTAATATAAATATTGTAACTGCTTGTTTATTCAAAGAAATTTTACACATAATTAATTATATTGACTAACGTAAAGATAAACTTGAAGCCAATTGAAAGCATCTTGTAGTGTCCTGACTAAAAGTAAATTATAAAACAAAAATCATGGCATATAAAACACTTCTTCTAAAGGCTTGGAAACTGGAGAATTATCTGAATTTACCTCCATAATATCCGCCATAAAATCCCACCATTTTTTTACTATTTCATGGGATGATAAATCTTGAGAACCACTATTTCCTGCTAATTTTTGAAAACCGAAAAGAGTATGAGTTTCATCGTCAAAAAAAATTGAGTACTCACTTACACCGTTTTCTTTAAGTAAATTTTTTAGCTCGATCCAAATTTGTTTATGACGTTTGGCATATTCTTCTTTTTGCCCTTTATTTAATTTCATTTTAAACGCGACTCTTTGCATATACTTTAAAATCTTTTAGAAAAAAAAATCATCCCACTATACAGGTGGGATGATTTTAAAAATTTATGAGAATTAAAACAACTATTGTTTTATAATCTTTTTAGTTAATCTTTGACCACTAACACCGTTTAACTCTACTATGTATAAACCTGTTGCTAATGAACTAACGTTAATATTAATATTTCCGTTATTATTGTTAATTGATTTCGATAAAACTTGGTTACCTAAAACAGAGTACACAACAACTTTGTTAACTTCAGAAGTAGAACCTTTAATAGTTAACTCATTACTAATAGGGTTAGTTATAGAAAATTCTTCCGTATTAAAAGTATTTACACTTGCTACTGCTTCTTCTA
>CALKEB010000070.1 GCA_938084845.1 uncultured Polaribacter sp.
ACTACCTAAAATGAATACATCTTATTCCAAAATCTCTCTGATCGTTGTCGCTGTTTTTGTTAGCGGGTGCAAATATAGAAACTATTTTTATTCTAACAACTATATTTGTTTTTATTTTTAAAAATATTTTTTCTCAAAAAAATACCCCCGAAAAAGCGGACTGCAAAGATACAAACTTTATTAACCTAAAACCTAATAAAAATTGTGAAAATTAATCCCTCAAAAAAACGAATTAAACCCCTACAATGCCAACTCAAAACAACTCCTCAATGAACGATACTAACAAACATTATTTCCATTAGCGGGTGCAAATATACAACTCATTTCTATTCCCACAACTATTTAAACATATTATTTATGAAATATTTCTGCAGAAAAACTCAAACCACTCTAAACATGAAACTTACAATAAACAAAATAATCTGGTTTTTTAACTTGTTCTATAATTATAAGAAAGAAACATTAAACCCGAATGAAAAAACAAACTCCAAATCAAACATTAACAATTTTTTTTAAAAAATTTGCATATGCACTAGTTTTATGGTACTTATCTTTCTATTTTTGCAATAAAAACTATGAAAAAAGCAATAAACACATGTTTTGCACTATTAATTCTTGGAATAATAGCATCATGTGACGTCTCCTATTTAGACAAGGAAATTGATGATATTTCTTGGGAAGGAAGTATAAAAATACCAATTGGATTTATCGACTACAGTCTATCTGAAATATTTGATGATTTGGGAAGTAGCTCTCTCAATCCAACTTCTACAGAAGAATTCAGCTTTAGCTACACAGAGTCTTTCTCAGGACAAAGTGATGACTCTTATAACGTTGATATTGTTGATACTACCATTGAAAGCTCTATTTCAAGTCCGATAACATCAGATGATTTAGCTAATATTGGAGCGAATTTTCCATATACAATAACACCCACAATTGCAGGAAACCCAAACCCATTAATTGGCACCCAAAGTATTACAAATAAAAAAATTCATGATTTAGAATTAAGCCAAGAAATTACAGAGGCTGAGTTTAATGAAGGTAATCTAATCATTACATTCACATCTACTGCAGATGCTGATATAAATATTAATATCAATATTCCTTCTTTTATTAAAAAAAGTGATCAAGGTACTTACACAGAAACATTAAACATTTCAGGAAGAACAACTAAAACTGTTACCATTAAACTAAATGAGTACAATGCTGATTTTACAAATGATGGAACTTATACAGGAAATACTTATAACAAAGTTGTTATTAATTTAGAGGCATCTTTTACATATGTTGTAGGAAATCAAGTTGATGAAAATGATGCGATTGCCTACGAAGCTAAACTTACAAATGCAAAATACGATGTTATTTACGGAGATTTTAAACAAACATCTTTTAATGTTTCTTCAAATACGCTAGATTTAGGAGGATTCTTTGATAATTTTTCTGAGGGTGATATAAGCTTTGAAAACGTAGCAATGGCCGTAAATGTTACGAATGATTATGGTTTTCCTATAAGTATGGATTTATCATCAGTTAGAGCTGTTAATGCGAATTCTTCTTTAAACCTAATTTATACAGGAAATTCATCACTTTCAAATACTATCATAATAAATGGAGTGGAAAATTTTGGTGATGAAGAACGAGCTACAAATACAATTTTAAACGATACAAATTCTAATATTACTAGTTTATTAGAATCTAAACCTACATCTTTAGAATTTAATATTTCAGGAATGGCGAACCCTATTGATAATGGAAATCCTAATGAAAATTTTTATGCTACAAATAATAATGGATTTAATGCAGAAGTTATTATAGATTTCAATAAAATAAGTTTAGACAAGGAACTAGACTTTGATGGTGCTGAAGATTTAGATGATTTCAATTACATTAATCTTTTAGTGAATATAGAAAACAAAATACCTTTAACTGGTGAATTATTAATAGAATTCAAGAATAATAATGACCAAGTTGTTCATTCTGAAACTATAGATGCTTTTCTAGCAGCTAATGTAGATCAGTCTGGACAGTCTGATGGAGTAGCTATTCTATCTGATTTTCAAATTGAATTAAATCAAAGTGAAATTTCACAAATTACCAGTGCTAATAAGATTAATATAAGAGCAACCCTTCAATTACCTGCAGGTAGAGATTCTGTTCTCATAAAAGGAAGTGACGGATTAAACGTATCAGTAGCAATAGAAGCAAATGCTAGTATAACTTCAGACAATTAAAAAATTATGAAAAAATATATACACTTATTTAGCCTGTTATTTTCTTTATTTGTTTATGAAGCAAAAGCACAAGACTATTTATCATTTTATAATCTAGGAGATTATGTTATGCAAACTCAAGATTTATCTCCAATATTATTACCAAAATATAAAGTAAATTTTGGTACACCTTTAAATATTGGTCTAAACTTAAATTCAGAAATTACAATAAATCAATTTTTAGTTGAGAGTGGTAATAATTTAAAAGTTGATTTTGACAACTTGAATATAGTTGCAGGTGAAACAAATATTGTTACTTCAGATATTGTAGCTAATATTTTTATTCTTGCATTTAAAGTAAATAAAGGCTCTATATCTATTTTTGCAAATGCCAAAAGTAATTTAGCTTGGCAATTTAGCGAAGATTTTACAGATATTGCCGCAAATGGTTTTGGACAAAGTTTTTCATTGTCTAAAGAAAATATTGGTTTTACATCATACAGTGAGATTGGAATTGGTTACACAAGAACTTTCTTAGGTGATAAGATAGCAGTTGGTCTTAGATTAAAAACATTAGCTGGTATCGCTCACACATCCTTAGAAGAAAATGCGCAATTTGGAGTAGACATTAATAGCACTAATTTTATATGGACAGCATCTGCTACTAATGCAACTTTGAATACTTCTGGAATTTCAGATACTGAAAATTTATCTTTATTTGGTAATAATGGAGGTTTTGCAATGGATTTAGGTTTAAATTATAAACTTAACGATAAATTATCATTTGAGTTATCCATCAACGACCTAGGTTCAATAAATTGGGAGGATAATGTTACAAACTATAATATTGAAGATGTTAACGGAGGCGTTTATAATGGATTTGATTTTGAAGATTCTGTTGATATACTAGATGAAATTGAAGATGCTTTAAACAATGTTATTGGAACAACAGAAACGAATGAAAGTTTTAAAACAAACTTAAGCTCAAGAATGTTCTTTTCAACTAAGTATAAAATGTCTAAAAAAAATGTTTTGAGAGCAACTTACTTTAAGAATAATAATCCTTATATCGAAACAAAGCCTCGTTTTGGATTAGGTTACAATAGAGAGTTGAACAAGTCTACTTATGGAATTATTGCTAGTGCTGGAGGAATTAATGGTGGCTTAAGATTTGGTGCCAATTTAGCTATTCAATTAGGAATATTACAACTTTACACAGCTATTGATGATGTTACTAATATTGGAGGTAAAGTGCAGGAAGCCAATTCTGCCAACTTTAGATTTGGTATGAACTTTTTATTTGGCTATAATAGAAAATCTACAGATTCAAAAATTGATGAATATAAAGATGTAAAAAACTTATAACTTATTAATTAAATATTTTTTTTAATTAAATACTAAAGAAAAGAACCATAAACCTTAAAACACCACCTAATTAATATAAGTACACATATATATTGTATTAAAATTTGTTTTCTAATATCTTTGCGAATCAAATTTTAGAATTAAATGATAAAGATTACATTACCAGATGGGAGTATTAAGGAGTTTGAGAAAAATAGCACTCCTTTCGATGTGGCTAGAAGTATTAGTGAAGGACTGGCAAGAAATATAATTTCTGCACGTTTTAATGGGACAACTGTTGAAACTACCACCCCTTTAAACACAGACGGCTCATTAGTATTGTACTCTTTTAATGATAATGAAGGTAAAAAAGCATTCTGGCATTCTTCTGCACATGTATTAGCTGAAGCAATTTTAAGTTTTCATCCCAATGCAAAATTAACAATTGGACCGGCTATTGATAATGGGTTTTACTATGATGTTGATTTAGGTGATGCTGTTATTTCTGAAAAAGATTTTTCTGCCATCGAGAAAAAATTTCTTGAAATTGCGCGAGGAAAACATGAGTTTACGATGAGATCTGTTTCAAAAGCAGATGCGTTGTCTTTATATAAGCAAGAAAACAACCCTTATAAAGTAGAATTAATTGAAAATTTGACTGATGGAGACATTACCTTTTGTGATCACAGCAACTTTACTGATTTGTGTAGAGGAGGCCATATTCCAAATACTGGAATCATAAAAGCAATCAAGATAATGAATGTTGCTGGAGCTTACTGGCGTGGTGATGAAAAAAACAATCAACTTACACGTGTTTATGGAATTAGTTTTCCAAAACAAAAAATGTTAACGGAATATCTAGCGTTACTTGAAGAGGCTAAAAAACGTGATCATCGAAAATTAGGAAAAGAACTAGAGTTATTTACTTTTTCACAAAAAGTAGGTGCTGGTTTACCGCTTTGGCTTCCTAAAGGAGCCGCTTTACGAGCTAGACTAGAAAATTTCTTAAAAGCAGCACAAAAAAAAGCAGGATATGAAATGGTTATGACACCACATATTGGTCAAAAAGAACTGTATGTAACGTCCGGTCATTATGAGAAGTATGGTGAAGATAGCTTCCAGGCAATAAAGACGCCAAAAATGGATGAAGAGTTTTTATTAAAACCGATGAATTGTCCACATCACTGTGAAGTTTATAATTTTAAACCTTATTCTTATAAGGATTTACCAAAGCGTTTTGCAGAATTTGGAACTGTATATCGATACGAACAAAGTGGCGAACTTCATGGACTTACCCGAGTAAGAGGGTTTACGCAAGACGACGCTCATATTTTTTGTACGCCAGAACAATTAGATCAAGAATTTAAGGAGGTAATTGATTTGGTTTTATATGTGTTTGGTTCTTTAGGTTTTGAAAACTTTACTGCACAAGTTTCTATAAGAGACATGGAAAATCTAGATAAATATATAGGTGATGTTGAAACTTGGGAAATAGCCGAAAATGCAATTATATCTGCAGCCAAAGACAAAGGGTTAGAATATGTTATAGAGGAAGGTGAAGCTGCTTTTTATGGTCCTAAATTAGACTTTATGGTTAAAGATGCTTTAGGCAGAAGTTGGCAATTAGGAACAATACAAGTAGATTACAACTTACCAAAACGTTTTGATTTGACGTATACGGGTTCTGACAACCAATCGCACAGACCTGTAATGATACATAGAGCACCATTTGGATCTATGGAGCGTTTTATAGCCGTTTTATTAGAACATACTGGAGGAAATTTTCCACTTTGGCTTACACCAGATCAAGTTATTGTGCTGCCAATCAGCGATAAATATCAAAAATATACTAAAAAAGTTTTAGAATCGTTAGAAAATTCCGAAATTCGCGCCCTCGTAGACGACAGAAGTGAAAAAACAGGACGTAAAATACGAGATGCAGAAGTAAGCAAAATTCCATTTATGGTGATTGTTGGTGAAAAAGAAGCTGAAGAAGGTACCGTTTCTGTAAGAAAACATGGAGAAGGAGATTTAGGAACATTTACGCTTGATGCGTTTAAAACCTTAATAAAGGAAGAAGAACACAAAACATTAAAGAAATTTAAGTAAATTTGAATATTGTAAAGTAAAAACTGGAGAACAGTTGTATCATAAATTTAAAATTTTAAGTCATAGCAATCAGAAGAAGTAGGTCGAGAAGACCATTAAGAGTAATCAAAGAAGACCAACACAGAATTAACGACAAAATAAAATATGTTGATGAAGTAAGAGTCGTTGGGGAAAATGTGGAAGTTGGTGTTTATCCTTTAGCAAAAGCTAAAGAGATGGCTAAAGAACAGGAATTGGATTTAGTGGAAATTTCACCTAAAGCGAAACCTCCTGTTTGTAAAATAATTGATTACAAAAAATTCTTGTACGAGCAAAAGAAACGTGAAAAAGCTTTAAAATCAAAAGCAACTAAAGTAACGATTAAAGAAATACGTTTTGGACCGCAAACAGATGAGCATGATTATGAGTTTAAAAAGAAACATGCGATAAAGTTTTTACAAGATGGTGCAAAGTTAAAAGCTTTTGTATTCTTTAAAGGACGTTCTATTATTTTTAAAGAACAAGGGCAAATTTTATTGTTAAAATTAGCTCAGGAATTAGAAGAATATGGTAAAGTAGAACAATTACCAAAATTGGAGGGGAAACGTATGATTATGTTTATTGCTCCAAAAAAATCAAAATAAGATAGTTTTTAATGAGCTAGTATTAAAGGTTTAAAAGTTTTATTTAAAAACTTTTAAACTTTTTGAGTCTATAATCATTAAGAAAATAATAATATTAAGCAAGTTAAAAAGAAGGAGAGATGCCTAAAATGAAAACCAAATCTAGTGCCAAGAAACGATTTAAAGTTACAGGTACTGGTAAAATCAAAAGAAAGCACGCGTTTAAAAGTCACATCTTAACCAAGAAGTCTAAAAAACGTAAATTAAAGCTTACTCATGACACTTTAGTACATAAGTCTGATGAGTCTAGCGTTAAGCAAATGTTAAACTTAAAATAATAAGTTTAACCAGGGAATTTAATTATTAACCATGGAGTTAGGCTCAAACAAAAGAATTCTTAGTTGAATCGCCTACTACAAAACACATTGAAATTATGCCAAGATCAGTAAATTCAGTAGCCTCAAGAAATAGAAGAAAAAAAATCTTGAAGGCAGCAAAAGGGTACTTTGGACGTAGAAAAAACGTTTATACAGTAGCAAAAAATGCGGTTGAAAAAGGTATGCTTTATGCATATAGAGACCGTAAAAACAATAAGAGAAACTTTCGTTCATTATGGATTACGCGTATTAACGCAGCAGCTAGATTAAACGGAATGTCTTACTCACAGTTTATGGGTAAAGTTAAAGCTAATAATATTGAGCTAAATCGTAAAGTTTTAGCAGATTTAGCCGTTAACAACCCAGAGGCTTTTAAGGCAGTTGTAGAGAAAATTAAATAAATATTAATACTTGCTTATATTTAAAAACCCAAACATTAAGTTTGGGTTTTTTTATTAACTTTACAGTAAATTAACTTATATGAATATAAAAAAACTAACCCTACTCTTCACTATTATTTCTATTGCAACATTTTCTCAAGAAAAAAATACCATTAAAGAGCAATTTGAAAATGTATATAGAACCTCTACAACCTATCAAGTATACAAAGTTATTTCTAAAGATAACTATGAAAGCTTAAAAGATAATGTTTTAGATTCTTTAACTAAGGCTAAAGAGGTTATTAATGAAAAACAAACCTCTTTACAAATTGAAAAAGATCGTATTGAAAAACTTAATGAAAAATTAGAAAAAACAGAAGCACAACTTGAGCGTGTAACCCTTAAAGAAAATTCAATTTCATTTTTGGGAACTCCAATAAGCAAATTGACGTACAACCTAATCATGTGGCTTTTGGTTATAGCCCTAAGTGTAATGCTAGGATATTTTGTGTTTAAATTTTTTAGAAGCCATGTTTTGACCAAACAAGCAGAAGATAATTTAGAAACTGTTGAATTGGAGTTTGAACAACATCGAAAGAAATCTCTAGTGCGAGAACAAAAACTTAGAAGAGAGTTGCAAGATGAAATTAATAAGCAAAAAAATAATTAGAAAACAGTTCTTTTTAAGGCAAAAAAAACCTCGAAATTAAATTTCGAGGTTTTTTTTATGCTGAATTTTAAATACCATCTCCTAACTCTTTCAGTTTCTCTGTATTTTCTGCTAGCATTAATTCGTCTATAATTTTTTGAATATCACCATTCATAATGTTTGGTAAATCATACAGTGACAAGCCAATTCTATGATCTGTAACCCTACCTTGTGCGTAATTATAGGTTCTAATTTTAGCACTTCTATCTCCAGAAGAAACCATTGAACCTCTTTTAGCTGCATCTTCTGCTTGTTTCTTAGCCAACTCCATGTCGTACAAACGAGATCTTAATACTTTAAAGGCCTTTTCTTTGTTTTTATGCTGCGATTTTTGATCCTGGCATTGCGCTACTAAACCTGTAGGAACGTGAGTTAAACGTACTGCAGAATAGGTAGTATTTACGGACTGACCTCCTGGACCTGAAGAACAGAAAAAATCAATTCTTACATCTTTAGGGTTTATTTCTACATCAAACTCTTCTGCCTCTGGAAAAACCATACAGGTTGCAGCCGATGTATGAACACGACCCTGAGTTTCTGTTTGAGGAACTCTTTGTACGCGGTGAACCCCTGCTTCGAATTTTAAAATTCCATAAACATCATCTCCATTAACCTCGAACTGAATCTCTTTAAAACCACCATTTGTACCTTCTGAATAGTCTACCGTTGAGACTTTCCAACCTTTACTTTCACAATATTTTGAATACATTCTAAATAGATCTCCTGCAAAGATACTGGCTTCGTCTCCACCTGTACCTGCACGCAATTCTACGACTGCATTTTTAGTATCTTCTGGATCTTTTGGTATTAATAAAAATTTGATTTCATCTTCTAACTGCGGAATCCTTGTATTGGCTTCATCTATTTCCATCTTAGCCATTTCTGTCATCTCAGCATCTGAACCGTCTGCAATAATTTCTTTAGCTTCTTCAATTGTATTCATAAGGGATTCGTATTCATTTCCCTTTTTTACAACATCACCTAAATCTTTGTACTCTTTCATTAATTGTGCATAGCGTTTTTGATCCATGATGATTTCTGGCTGAATTATTAAATCAGAAACCTCATCATAACGTTGCTTTACAATTCTTAACTTATCTATCATCTTCTTCTCTTTTCTTGAGCTGCGAATTTACAATTTTTATCTTATTTCTATTTGACTTTTACTAGAGTATCTTTTGGCAACAAACTAACATCTTCTACATAAAATGCTTCTCCTTTTTTGTGTACATCTAACCATTGTTGAATAAAATTAATAGGCACGTTTTGTAGGTTGTCTATTTCTGGCTCTATACCTTCTTTACACCATTCAAAAGTGTTAGAACACTCTTTATTTTCTAAATCATATGAAAACACATAACTTCTATCTGCACTTACAAAACGACCAATTTGTTCTAAAGAATCTTCTATTAATGCTGTAACATTTGTTAAATCTGCATTAATATACTTTGTAGAAATACTTATCAAAAGGTTTTGAAAACGCAATTTATAATCAATTATTTTATCTTTTTCTTGCTGTAGTGTATTATTTTCTATCATTTTCACTTTATCATTAAAACTAGTGTTTAACAACACTTTAATGGTTTTGCAATTGCCTTAAAACAGTAAAAAATAGTTAAATCCTGTTTTGTTAGTGAATTTCAGAATCGGTATACCTTTATATATTAAAAAAACTTAATGGTATATAAACTCTCCAAATTCACTTTTAATTGTTAATTTTTTGGTGGGTGCCTCTTGCACCTTACCCACAATTTTTGCATCTACGTTAAACGACTGTGAAATAGTAATAATTTGACTTGCAATTTCTGGAGAAACATACAGTTCCATTCTATGCCCACAGTTAAATACTTGATACATTTCTTTCCAATCTGTTTTAGATTGTTCTTGTATTAATTTAAATAAAGGGGGAATAGAAAACATATTGTCTTTTACAATATGTAAATGATCTATAAAATGTAAAATTTTTGTTTGTGCACCACCAGAACAATGTATCATTCCGTGAACTTCTTTTGAAGAAAATTTTGATAAAATTTCTTTTATAATGGGTGCATATGTTCGTGTTGGAGAGAGCACTAATTTACCAGCATCTATTGGTGTATCATTTACTGAATCTGTTAACTTAACACCACCAGAATATACCAACTCTTCAGGAACTTCAGCATCGAAACTTTCAGGGTATTTTTCTGCCAAATACTTTTCAAAAACATCGTGTCTTGCAGAAGTTAAGCCATTAGACCCCATACCTCCATTATACGCGGTTTCATAAGTGGCTTGGCCAAAAGAAGATAGCCCTACAATTACATCTCCAGCTTTTATATTGGCGTTATCTATTACATCTTCTTTTTTAATTCTTGCAGTTACTGTAGAGTCTACAATTATTGTTTTAACCAAATCTCCTACGTCTGCTGTTTCACCTCCTGTTGAATGGATTGTTACTCCAAACTTCTTTAAGTCTTCGATTAACGCTTCTGTTCCGTTTATAATTGCGGATAAAACTTCACCAGGAATTTTACTTTTATTTCTACCAATAGTAGAAGATAGCATGATATTATCGGTTGCACCTACACATAATAAATCATCAATATTCATAATTAGAGCATCTTGTGCAATACCTTTCCAAACGGAAAGATCTCCTGTTTCTTTCCAATACATGTAGGCCAAAGACGATTTAGTCCCTGCACCATCTGCATGCATAATTAGACAGTAGTCTTCGTCATTGGTTAAATAATCTGGAACAATTTTACAAAACGCTTTTGGAAATAATCCTTTGTCTATATTTTTTATTGCATTATGAACATCTTCTTTAGAAGCGGATACTCCTCTTTGTGCATAGCGTTTCGAAATTTCTTGACTCATACTAATTTATTATACTGCAAATTTAATCTTTTACGAAAAAAAAAGATAGAAAATGTAAAATGTTTTCTATTATCTTGTGAACAATAACTCTCTATATTTTGTTAATGGCCACAAATTATCATCTACCATTGTTTCTAACTTATCACAATGATACCTTATTTGAGAAAAGAATGGTTTTACTTTAGTGCTATATGCTTGGGCAGATTTTAATCCTTTAAGTCCTTTTGCATTTTTTCTTTCTGCAATCATTTTAAGTGTAAGCGCATTTATTTCTGTGATATGGTTAGAAATGGTCATGATCAATTCTATTTGCTCTTTCGCAATTTTTTTAAAATCATTTCCAAAAATTTCTTTTAAATTTTTTGTATTTTCTAGTAGTGTATTTTGATAAATTATAGCGGTTGGTACAATATGATTTCTTGCAATGTCTCCCAACACCCTACTTTCTATTTGTAAACGTTTTGTATACTCTGTAATATCTATTTCATAACGCGCTTCTAACTCTACCTTATTCATCACCTCCATTTCTTCAAATAAAGAAATGGTTTGCGCTGCAATTTTTACCTGCAATGCTTCTGGTGTTGTTTTATTATTGCTTAAACCTCTTTTTTTAGCTTCTTTTTCCCATGCATCGCCATAGCCATCTCCTTCGAATCGTATGCCTTTAGAATCTTTAATATATTCTCTCAGTATGTTAAAAATAGCTTCGTCTTTTTTTAAGTTTTTTGCTTCGATTAAAGCATCTACCTCAACTTTAAATTCTTTTAGTTGTTTCGCAACTATCGTGTTTAAAATAGTCATCGGAATCGCAGAATTTGTAGAAGACCCAACTGCTCTGAACTCAAATTTATTTCCCGTAAACGCAAAAGGAGACGTTCTATTTCTATCTGTATTGTCTAAGAGTATTTCTGGTATTTTACCGATTATGTTTAATTTTAAATCTGTTTTCTCTTCTGGTGACAACTTGCCTTTTGTTACATTTTCTAATTCGTCTAAAACATTAGAAAGTTGTTTACCGATAAATACAGATATAATTGCAGGCGGAGCTTCATTAGCACCTAATCTGTGATCATTACTTGCAGATGCTATAGATGCTCTTAATAATTCTTCGTACTTATGGACAGCTTTGATCGTGTTTATAAAAAAGGTTAAAAACTGTAAGTTTTTCATTGGTGTTTTTCCTGGACTTAACAGATTAACGCCGTCAGGAGTAGATAAAGACCAATTATTGTGTTTCCCCGAACCATTAATTTCTGCAAATGGTTTTTCATGAAAAAGTACTTTAAAATGGTGACGTTTGGATACTTTTTCCATAACATCCATCAATAACGAATTGTGATCTACTGCTAAATTGGCCTCTTCAAAAATTGGAGCCAACTCAAATTGATTAGGTGCAACTTCATTATGCCTTGTTTTTACAGGGATTCCTAACAACATACATTCTTGTTCCAAGTCTCTCATAAAACTCATTGCTCTAGCAGGAATTGAGCCAAAATAATGATCATCTAACTGTTGCCCTTTTGCGGGTATATGTCCCAACAAGGTTCTTCCTGTTAATATAATGTCTGGTCTTGAATTGGCTAATGCATCATCTATTAAAAAATACTCTTGCTCCCACCCTAAAGTCGCATTTACCTTTGTTGCATTTTTGTCAAAATATTTACAAACTGCAGTTGCATGCGTATCTATTGCTTGAAGCGCTCTTAGTAATGGGGTTTTATTGTCTAAGGCTTCGCCTGTATAGGACACAAAAATTGTGGGAATGCATAATGTAGTTTCATAGATAAAAGCTGGTGATGTAGGGTCCCAAGCTGTATACCCTCTAGCTTCAAAAGTATTTCTAATACCTCCATTAGGAAAGCTAGAAGCATCTGGCTCTTGCTGTGCCAATTGCTCTCCATCAAACTTTTCCATTGCCACCCCTCCATTCACAGATTCAAAAAAAGCATCGTGTTTTTCTGCAGTAGAACCTGTTAAAGGCTGAAACCAATGAGTATAATGTGTTGCTCCTTTAGAAATTGCCCAATCTTTCATGCTTACAGCAACTTGATCTGCAATTTTACGGTCT
Source organism: uncultured Polaribacter sp. (assembly GCA_938084845.1). Classification (GTDB taxonomy): domain Bacteria; phylum Bacteroidota; class Bacteroidia; order Flavobacteriales; family Flavobacteriaceae; genus Polaribacter. The sequence continues at coordinate 12,659 of CALKEB010000070.1, forward strand.
ATTTGTGTTCCTTTTTCTATGGCATTTTTTACATTATCATAAGCCGCTCTTGTTAAATATTGTTGCATAGCATGTGTATTAAAAACATGCTGACCAAATAAGGTAGATCTTCGTTCTTTTTCTGAAATAAAAACTGGCTTTCTATTTAAAGTTTCTTGTAATGCAGCAAATCTAATTGTTGACATAATCTAAATTTTTAAGATGATTTTTATTTATAAAGCAAATATACCCCTTAAAAATTAGGGATAAAGTTTTTTTCATTGAATCTTTTAAATTTTACCCCCTTTTTTTTTGATATATACTTAAAATAATTGATTTTTGTATCGTTAACATCTTACACTTAATAATTATGGCAAAAATTAAATTAGAATACATTTGGTTGGATGGATATTTTCCTACTCAGAACATGAGAAGTAAAACCAAAGTAGAAGAACATGAAGACTTTCAAGGAACAGTTGAAGAATTAGGCATTTGGTCTTTTGATGGATCATCTACCAAACAAGCTTCAGGAGGTTCATCAGATTGTTTATTAAAACCAGTAGCAATCTATCCAGATCCTGCGAGAATTAATGGGTATTTAGTAATGACTGAAGTCTTAAATGCAGATGGTACTCCACACGTATCCAATGGAAGAGCTACAATTGAAGATGAAGACAATGATTTCTGGTTCGGATTTGAACAGGAATATTTTATTATGGATAGTAAAACACAGTTACCTCTTGGTTTTCCAATTGGTGGTTACCCTGCACCACAGGGAATGTACTACTGTTCTGTAGGTGGCAAAAATACACATGGAAGATTATTAGTTGAGAAACATGCAGATTTATGTATCGACGCTGGTTTAAACTTTGAAGGTATTAATCAAGAAGTTGCTTCTGGTCAATGGGAATTCCAATTATTTGCAAAAGGAGCTAAAAAAGCTGGGGACGAAATTTGGATTGCTCGTTATTTATTAGACAGATTAACAGAGCAATATGGTTACTATATCGATTATCACCCAAAACCATTAGGTAAAGATATGGATTGGAATGGTTCTGGTATGCATGCAAACTTCTCTAACACTACTTTAAGAACTTGTGGCTCTCAGGAAACATATGAAAAAATATGTGAAGCGTTTAGACCTGTTGTTAAAGAACACATTGCTGTTTATGGTGAGTTTAATGATCAACGATTAACAGGTGATCATGAAACTGCTTCTATTAATGATTTTTCTTACGGAGTATCTGATAGAGGTGCCTCTATAAGAATACCAATTATTACTGTAGAAAAAGGCTGGAAAGGTTGGTTAGAAGACAGAAGACCTGCTTCTAATGGTGACCCATACAAAATTGCTGGTAGAATTATTAAAACTGTAAAATCTGCTAACATTAGCTAGATTTTAATTAAATACAAAAAAAACTCCGAATTAATATTCGGAGTTTTTTTTTATTCTACACTTGGGGGAAATTTAGAAATTATTTCTTTTACAAACAGCTGAATTCTTTCTTCTTTCTTTTGAACACTCTGTAATTTTAATGCTCCTGAACCTACGCCTTGCCAAATTAACTCTTTTTTATCTTTATCTATGAAATCTATGAATAGATTTCCTTCTGTATATTCAGATACATTTAGATTATTATTGATCCCATTCCACATCCAAGGATTCCAACCCCAACCAAAACCCATATTGTTTTGATTTACATTTACCTGTCTTCTCGATTTCGTAAAAATACTGACTAAGAAGTCTGGATTATTAGATTTTACAAACCCTTGCGCTAAAAGTGCATTTTCTATAGCTCTTAAAATTCTTTTCTTATCTAGTGTAGAAATTTCGGCTTTGTCTATACCCGTTTTGTAAAAAGCAAACGTTTTATAGTTGCTAAAATCTACTTTTGTATCATAATCTGTAACTACCTTTATGGTAGTACATGAATACAGAAAAAACAAAACTACAATAGGTATATATTTAAGGAACTTCATAAAACTTAGTTAACGGTTATTTTTATTACAAATAGAACAATAAGTATGCCAAAAAAAAATTGTGTATAGATTTCTTTTGTAACAGTTTTTTAAACTCATAAAGAAACGTGTATTTTTTTAAGATTTTCGTAAATTGCACCATTAAAATTAAACATTTATTACGAATGGAACAAATACCTAGCTATAATCCAAAGCATAAAGTAAGAATTGTAACTGCAGCTGCTTTATTTGATGGGCATGATGCTGCCATAAATATTATGCGTAGAATTATCCAATCTACAGGGGTAGAAGTAATACACCTAGGGCACGATAGATCTGTAGAAGAAGTAGTAAATTGTGCTATTCAAGAAGATGTAAATGCAATTGCAATTACTTCGTATCAAGGAGGACATAATGAGTATTTTAAATACATGTATGATCTTTTGAATGAAAAAGGTGCTGGACACATCAAAATTTTTGGTGGTGGAGGTGGAGTCATATTACCTGAAGAAATTAAGGAATTAATGGACTATGGAATTACTCGAATTTATTCTCCTGATGATGGTAGAGCTTTAGGTTTACAAGGAATGATAAATGACCTAGTACAACAATCTGATTATGCTATTGGAGACAATTTACAGGTAAGTTTAGAAGATTTAGATGATAAAAAAAATGGTGCTATTGCAAGAGTTATCTCATCAGCAGAAAATTTTCCTGAAGTAGCCAAAGAAACGCTAGCTAAAATACATGCTAAAAATACAACCTCAAAAACACCTGTTTTAGGGATAACAGGTACAGGAGGTGCAGGTAAATCTTCTTTAGTTGATGAATTGGTTCGACGCTTTTTAATTGACTTTCCTGAGAAAAGAATTGGTTTAATTTCTGTAGATCCGTCAAAAAGAAAAACAGGAGGTGCACTTTTAGGAGATAGAATTCGTATGAACGCGATTAATAACGATCGTGTTTACATGCGTTCTCTAGCAACACGACAATCTAATTTAGCACTTTCAAAATATGTAAACGAGGCTGTGCAAGTTTTAAAAGCCGCTGAGTTTGACTTAATTATTTTAGAAACATCAGGTATTGGCCAATCTGATACAGAAATTATAGAACACTCAGATACCTCTTTATATGTTATGACTCCAGAATTTGGAGCAGCTACACAGCTAGAAAAAATAGATATGTTAGATTTTGCTGATCTAGTCGCTATTAATAAATTCGATAAAAGAGGTGCATTAGATGCTATTCGTGATGTAAAAAAACAATACATGCGAAATAACAATTTATGGGACATCCACATGGATGATATACCTGTTTTTGGAACAATCGCATCACAATTTAATGATCCTGGAATGAATACGTTATACAAACGTATCATGGAGAAATTAGTAGAAAAAACGGAAGCAGACTTACATTCTAAAATAGAAATTACAAGTGCTATGTCGGAAAAGATATTTGTAATACCGCCAGCAAGAGTCCGCTACTTATCAGAAATTGCAGAAAATAATCGTTCTTATGATCACAAAGTAGACGAACAAGTACTTGTTGCTCAAAAATTATATGGAATTTATCAAACCATAACCTCAAATGTAAACTCTGATATTACCTTAACAAAAACAGGTTTAGATAATGATAAAATTCTTAATCAAACTAAAGAAGACAAAGAATTTGTAAAGTTACTTTTGGCACACTTCGAAAAAGTAAAAATGAACTTAAATCCATACAATTGGGAAATCATTCTGAATTGGGACACCAAAGTTCAAAAATATAAAGACCCTATTTACTCCTTTAAAGTAAGAGATAGAGAAATAAAAATTGAAACGCACAGTGAATCACTTTCACATACTCAAATACCTAAAGTAGCTTTACCTAAATACCAAGCTTGGGGAGATTTGTTACGATGGAATTTACAAGAAAATGTTCCTGGAGAATTCCCTTATACAGCAGGTTTATATCCTTTTAAAAAAACTGGTGAAGACCCTACAAGAATGTTTGCGGGTGAAGGCGGACCAGAAAGAACCAACAGACGTTTTCATTATGTAAGTTTAGGTATGGATGCAAAAAGGCTTTCTACAGCTTTTGATTCTGTAACTTTATATGGTAACGACCCAGGTCATAGACCTGATATTTATGGTAAAATTGGAAACGCTGGGGTGTCTATTTGCTGTTTAGATGATGCTAAAAAATTATATTCTGGTTTTGATTTAAGTCATACTATGACCTCTGTTTCTATGACTATTAATGGTCCTGCACCTATGTTACTGGGATTCTTTATGAATGCTGCCATAGATCAAAACTGTGAAAAGTACATTAAAGAACATCATCTTGAAGCTGATGTAGAAGCAAAATTGAAAGAAATTTATGATGACAAGGGAATTGATAGACCAAAGTATCAAGGGAAATTACCCGAAGGAAACAATGGTTTAGGGTTGATGCTTTTAGGCTTAACCGGTGATTTCGTTTTACCTTCTGATGTTTATCAACAATTAAAAAAAGACACCCTTGCACAAGTTAGAGGTACTGTACAAGCAGACATTTTAAAAGAAGATCAAGCACAAAATACTTGTATTTTTTCTACGGAATTTGCTTTGCGCTTAATGGGAGACGTACAAGAATATTTTATTGAAAAACAAGTTAGAAATTTTTATTCGGTTTCTATTTCTGGATACCATATTGCAGAAGCTGGCGCAAATCCAATTACACAATTAGCATTAACACTCTCTAATGGATTTACTTATGTGGAATACTATTTAAGCCGTGGAATGGATATTAATAAATTTGGGCCAAATTTATCATTTTTCTTTTCTAATGGCATAGATCCTGAATATTCAGTTATTGGAAGAGTTGCTCGTAAAATTTGGGCAAAAGCAATGAAAAATAAATATGGCGCAAATGCAAGAGCACAAATGTTAAAATATCACATTCAAACATCTGGGCGATCTTTACACGCGCAAGAAATTGATTTTAATGACATTAGAACAACACTACAGGCTTTATATGCTATTAATGACAACTGTAATTCATTACACACAAACGCCTATGATGAAGCCATTACAACACCTACAGAAGAATCGGTTAGAAGAGCTATGGCGATACAGTTAATTATTAATAAAGAATTAGGTTTATCTAAAAACGAAAATCCTATTCAAGGTGCTTTTATCATTGAGGAACTTACAGACTTAGTAGAAGAAGCTGTTTTATTAGAATTTGATAGAATTACTGAAAGAGGAGGTGTTTTAGGTGCAATGGAAACTATGTATCAGCGCTCTAAAATTCAAGAAGAAAGTTTGTACTATGAAACTTTAAAGCATACTGGAGAATTTCCAATTATGGGTGTAAATACTTTTTTAAGCTCTAAAGGATCTCCTACAGTGCAACCTGCAGAAGTGATTAGAGCTACCGAAGAAGAGAAAAAACAACAAATTAAAACTAAAGAGTTGTTAAACAAAGTAAATACAAAAGAAGTAGCCTCTCAAATTGAAATTTTACAAAATGCAGCCATTAATAATGAAAATCTTTTTGAAAAATTAATGGAAGCAACTAAAGTATGTTCTTTAGGACAAATTACTAACGCCTTATTTAAAGTAGGTGGTCAATACAGAAGAAACATGTAATTAAACATCTTTTTCAAATTTAAAATCCATACCATGTGTATGGATTTTTTTTTGCAAAACATTGTTAACCGTCAACTTATACTATTATAGTTGAACAAAACTAAAAACATAATTTAATGAGTAGCCTCTATTCTTTTTTGTAAAAAAACAATACCTAAACATCGCAATGAACTTAAGCTTTATTAAAATAAAGTTGACTAAAAAGGGTGGAGTTTCGCTAAAATCATCTCATTTAAAATTGGTAACTTTGTTTTCTTAAATAATCAAAAATAAAAATAGAAATGGCAAGAGGATATTTTAATGTTCCAGTAGCAGTTAACGAACCTGTAAAAGGGTATGCACCTGGTTCTCCAGAACGAGAAGAATTACTAGCAACTTATAAAGAAATGTATAAAGGCAATGTAGATGTGCCAATGCATATTAATGGAAAAGAAGTAAGAACAGGAAATACAAAAAACATTACACCTCCTCATGATCATCAACATGTTGTTGGACAATACCATACAGCCGATAAAAGTCATGTAGACGAAGCAATTGCTACAGCTTTATCAGCAAGAGAAGCTTGGTCCTCTCTTTCATGGACAGAAAGAGCTTCTATATTTTTAAAAGCAGCTGAATTATTAGCAGGTCCTTATAGAGCAAAAATGAACGCAGCTACAATGATAGCACAGTCAAAAAACGTTCATCAAGCAGAGATTGATGCCGCTTGTGAAATGATTGATTTCTTTCGATTTAATGTACAGTACATGATCGACATTTTTAAAGATCAGCCACAATCTGCTCCTGGAATTTGGAATAGAGTGGAATATAGACCTTTAGAGGGTTTTGTGTATGCAATTTCTCCTTTTAACTTTACCTCTATTGCAGCTAATTTACCTGCAGCTGCAGCGCTGATGGGGAATGTAGTGGTATGGAAGCCTTCTGATCATCAAGCGTATTCTGCACAGGTTATTGTAGATTTATTTAAAGAAGCCGGTTTACCAGATGGAGTTATAAATGTGGTGTATGGAGATCCTGTACTAATTTCTGATATCTGTTTATCTTCACCGGACTTTTCTGGTTTGCATTTTACAGGGTCTACAACAGTGTTTAAAAATCTTTGGAAGCAAATTGGAAACAACATTCATACCTATAAAACTTATCCAAGAATTGTAGGAGAAACTGGAGGTAAAGATTTTATTTGGGCACACAATTCTGCAAACCCTTTACAAGTAGCAACTGCAATTACAAGAGGCGCTTTTGAATACCAAGGTCAAAAATGTTCTGCTGCTTCACGCGCTTACATTCCTACTTCTATTTGGGACGCTGTATTAAAACACTTAAAACAACAGACATCATCCTTAAAAATGGGGTCTCCAGAAAATCCGGATAACTTTGTAAACGCAGTAATTCATGAGGGATCATTTGATAAAATTGCAAAGTATATTGATGCTGCAAAAAATAGTAATGATGCTGAAATAATTATTGGAGGTGGTCATGATAAATCTAAAGGATATTTTATTGAGCCTACCGTAATTTTAGCTAAAAATGCAACCTATGAAACAATGACTACAGAGCTATTTGGACCTGTAATGACAGTTTATCTTTATGAAGATAAGGATTGGGAAGCTTCTTTAAAATTAGTAGACGAATCTACAGAATATGCATTAACAGGTGCTATCTTTTCTACGGACAGATATATTGTTGAAAAAGCATCTAAAGCATTAGAAAATTCGGCAGGTAACTTTTACATCAATGATAAACCAACAGGAGCTGTTGTTGGCCAGCAACCATTTGGAGGCGCAAGAGCTTCTGGTACCAATGACAAAGCTGGTTCTGCGCAAAACTTATTAAGATGGACCTCTGTTCGATTAATAAAAGAGACCTTTGTTACCCCACAAGATTATAAATATCCATTTTTAGGATAACATTAAAATAAAAAAAAGCCTCATCAAAATGATGAGGCTTTTTTTTATTCTATAACTAATTTTTTAATTGTTTGCTTATTGCCATTCTGTATTTTTAATACGTACATTCCTTTTGATAGATTATTGAAAGAAATTTCTTCGTTAAATAATGTATTGGTATCTCTAAAAATCTTTTCTCCAACAGATCTTCCACGAATATCAAATAACACTATTCGTGTTTTTGTAGTATCTAAGGTTTCAAACATTAAGGTAAAGTTTCCAGCACTTGGGTTTGGAAATAAGTTAAACTTATTAAAAGTTACGTCTTCTAAAGACGCTGTAGCTTCTTCTACTACAATAGTATAATCTTCTGTCTCGCCATCATGTCCTGTGATACAAGAAGTTGGAAACTGATCTTCATCAGGATCTGAATACTTACTAATTACACGCATTATTGTAGGTCCTAATTTAGCATTAGCTGGAACGGTTATTTGAAGTGGACTTAAATCAGTTGCTCCATCAGCAACGTTAGCTGCTAAACCTAAATTATATTCTTCATCAGTATCATTAAAGGCACAATCCCCATTCCAATCTATCCATGCTTTAACCAATACTTTATAGGTTCCGTCTGAATTTACATGAACCGTTAACTCGTGAGTATCTTCTCTTGTAATGTTCGTAGAAATATCTGTGTAATCAAAATATCCTTGAAGTGCTAGGTTATCATCATATTTAGAAGATATTTTATTAATTGTATTAAATTTCACAAGAGTTGTACTTGTTGCATACTCTGTAGTCCCAACAGATTCACAGAGTGTACAACTCTGAGTAGTAAAAGTAAACGGAGTAGAAAAATCTCCTTCTCCACAAGAATTTTTTGCCTTAACTCTCCAAAAATAAACAGATTCTTGTTCTAAAGCAGGGCTATTGAAAGAATTTGTAGTAGAAGTATCCGAAACAATAATGTCCGAAAAGTTACTTGTCGTTGAAATTTCAACATCATAAGAAGTTGCATTAGTATCTTCTTGCCAAGTTAATACTGGTGCTATCAAAGCGTCTGGTTTGTTATCTTCAGGAGTTGATAAGGTTAATGCACCAAATGTTGGTGAATTTACATCTAAGTTAATTGCTAAATTTTGCACAACACTACTTCCAGAAGCTTGAATATTTATTTCATAATTAATCGGATTTACTCCATTTAAATTAGATATAGTTACAACAACTTGTCCGTCTGAACTTACTGTTTCTGGAGAAAAAGATACTTGTGAATTTAATGGATTCCCAGCGTTTGAAAAACTTACCGTTTCTGAATAGTTATTAATAAACTCTAAGTTTAACGTATAGCTTACGTTTTCTTCGCTAATGTTACATGCACTTAAATCTCCACTAGTATTTGTAAAAATAAAGGTAGGCTCAGTAGAGTTAACAATAATATTTGCTTGATTTACGCTGTAAAAAATATTACCAACAGCTTCAACCATAATTCTTGCGTTGGTAGCAACTTCATTTGGAATAACTAAATCTTGAGAACCATCATTAGGTGTATTCTCTAATAATACTATTGGAAATGTTAAGCCTCCATCTTTAGAAAGCCTAATGTTTACAAACTCACAATTTATTGGTGCAACATCTGTTGTGCTTTTTGTCCAGTTAATTGTTTGTGTAGAACCTACATCCCACGTTACATCAGAGGCCTGAGAAGTAATGCTAAATGCAGGAACGTCTGCTATCGTAATTTTTACATCATCTCTTGCTGTACTTCCACCTCCTACATGATTATCTCTAACAGTAAATGCAAAATTTAGTTCTCTGGGCACAGAAGGTAAAACTTCCCAAGTTTCAGCATTTCCAGAAACAATAGATCTTAAATTAGGAAAATATCTAACAGGTGTGTTTTTAGAGGGCAAAGAACGAAACATTGGCCCACCTATATTTTCTGAAGCTGGTGGCATTGTTCCTCCAGTTTCATTATCAATCTGTTCCCAATTGTAGGTTAAAGAACTTAAACCATCTTCATCAGTGGCTGTCCCTGTTAATAAGAAAGGAGTAGATTTTGGTATAATATAATCAGCACCAGCATTGGCTGTTGGTGTTGCGTTATTTGTATCTATTTCAACAGCACAATTTCCAGTGGTATTTATAATCGTTTGCATTTGAGAAATACTCACCGTATGAAAATGATCATCACTATTACCAGTAGCATCTCCAACACTTAACACATTTGGGTTACAGATACCTGCATATCCCATAATTGTAGAACCACTACCAGGCTCTACAGCTGTTGCGTCTGTTCTATTACAGCTATTATTTTGTGTATGTGTTGCTCCAAATTGATGACCAATTTCATGTGCTACAAAATCAATATCATAAGGATCATTTACAGGAGAAGCAATTCCGGTAACTCCTCTAGCCTTTTGACCGTCTCTACAAACAACACCTAAACCTGCTAAACCACTACCTCCAATACTAAAAATATGTCCTATATCATAATTAGCTGAGCCTATTTGTAAATCACAAATACTTTGCACTTCGTTAATCATGGTACTTGCAATACCGTCTGTAATTCCGTCTGTATCCGCATCTAAAAAAATAATATCTGTATTATTATCAACTAAAACCATCTTTACCCCCAAGTCTTTTTCGAATACCCCATTAACTCTTGTTAAAGAAGTATTCATTGCAGAAAGTACGGCAGCCTTCTTGTCTTCGTCTGTTGCAGAAGATTCAACCCCTTGTCTGTTTAAATGAAACTGAGAATATTCGCCACTACAAACAACAGCCAATCGATAGGTTCTTAGTTTACCATCATTAACCAATCTGTTGAACATTGTTGCTGAAGTTGTCTCCTTAAGATTATCTTCTACCAAACATTGAAAATCTTGCTCTTCTTTTGGCAAATCTAATCTGCTATATACGATGTACTGTTTTTTATTTTTAGAATAAGGATCTATATAGGTAGTTGCATACTTTTTTGATGATATAACGACATGCAAACCGTCTACCCCTGTACTAATTTTTGCTACTGCACTCGGGTCGTCTAGACCTTTTGCAGTATAGGAATTAATCTGTGGAAATCGTTGTTGTAATGCTTGTTCAAAATTAGAGGTTTCCTTAACGACAAAACGATTTAAAACTCCATTTTTATTTGGTAATCTTATGATTATTTTATTTTGATTAGCGCTTTTTTTTAATTCCTTTTGAAAAGGGACTACATCTAAACTTAACAATTGATACTGGTTTGGGAAGTTTACTTTTTGATAAATATCCTCCTTTTGTAATGAGCCTTTAGATTGGACTATAGTATTCCAAAAATTTTGAGAATTAGCCTGATTTACAAAAATTAAAAATAAAGTTAAGATCGTTAGATTACGTAATTTTTTTTGCACGAATTGAATTTTAAAAAAGTATATAGATACCAAATATAGGAATTATTTATCTTTGTCGTTCAATGTTATGAATAGAAACATACTACTTAAAGAGCTTTCTTTAAAAGATTATAAAGAAACTTGGGACTACCAGACTGAGCTATTGCAAGAAATTGTAGATACAAAAATTGCCAATCGTAGAAATTCAGAATCTGAAATAACAAAAAACCATTTTTTGTTTGTAGAGCATCCGCATGTCTATACTTTAGGTAAAAGCGGAGATCTAAGCAACCTACTTCTAAACAAAGAGCAACTTAAGAAAAAAAGGGCTACATTTTATAAAATAAATAGAGGTGGAGACATTACTTATCACGGACCTGGACAAATTGTAGGATACCCAATCTTAGACCTAGAAAATTTCTTTACAGACATTCATAAATACTTGCGCCTTTTAGAAGAAACCATAATTTTAACAATTGCAGAGTATGGTATTAAAGGAACAAGAAGTGAAGGTGAAACAGGGGTTTGGTTAGATGTTGGGACTCCTTTTGCGCGTAAAATTTGTGCGATGGGCATTCGTTCTTCTAGATGGGTAACCATGCATGGTTTTGCATTAAACACAAATGTAGACCTGGGGTATTTTGACAATATAATTCCATGTGGAATTCGTGGTAAAGCAGTAACCTCTATGGAGGCTGAACTGAATAGAAAAATAGATTTAGATGAGGTGAAACAAAAGATTCTAAAACATTTTAAAATACTTTTTGAGGTAGAGCGTTTTATTGAAATTTAATTTATTTTTCCTCGTTAAAATATATTTTATAATACTTCATTTTTTTCTCTTCATCATACCCTCTCTCTAAATATTCTGAAGCGGCGTCTGGGGCATCAACATCTAATTTAATATTGATATTGGTATCTAATTTAATTTCTGTTTTTAATTTCTGTTTTTCTTTCTTTAACACTACACCAGAAACATCAAAGTTATTTCTAATTAATACATCATTTAAATTTTCATAATGCTTTTTATAATCTTCAAATAAATCTTTATGCTTCTCTTCTGTAAAAATTTCATCTTTAAAGTCATGATAATCTACAGCTTCATGTTCTTTAAAATAATCTACTGTGTTTGCTAAAAAATTACCTTGCTCTTTTTTTCCAAATTCTGGTTTTATGACCTCTTCAGAAAATTCTTTGCATAATTCTAAATAATTTTGAGTGTGTGAATTGTAGTCATCTGCTAGCTTTACACCAAGAAAATTCTTAATCCAATATTGCGCATCATAATTGTTGTTGTCTACCGAAAAAACAACAGTACCCTCAGTATCTGTAGTGTTTAAAATTAGACAACCTTTATCAATTTTTCTTGTAGAAATTCCTTTTTGTACAACCACATCAAAACTTTCGTTATCGTCTAAATAAGTTTGAAAGAAATCAACTTTATTTTCTATTTTAAAAAAACCTACAGCCTCTGTTAATACATCTTTATACACTATACCTTTTATAAAAACAACAATAACATCACCTGTTTTTATTTGAGCAGAATTGGATTGCTCATACAAATGATTGACCATATTTTTAGAAAATTCTACAAAAACACTCTCATCATTAAAAATTTCTGTGGCATAATTGTTTAGCGCATTCAGTCGAACATCTGCATGGTGCGAAAAACGATAACTTTGAGTTAATGAACCAAAAGGTTTAAGGAGAAAATTTTTCATTAAATCATAACTTTCTTGATCAAAATGAACTAAGTCTTCAGAAAAAACATTTTGCCCACTATTAAATTTATTGGCTACTTTATGTAAAATACATTTAGTTATTTCTGCACTCGATTTGTTAATCATCTCTTAAATTTTGGAAGGTAAAAATAGAAAAAGTTTGTGGCTAAAAATGTAAATTCTTTAAAAAATCGAACGGATTAATTTTAAATTGAATTATTTTTTCTAAAAGCAATATAGAAGCATTATATTTCTAATTTAAATTGTTCTGGCAATAACTTAAATGATTTTCTATGATGAAGAGTAGCTCCAAATTTACGAATAGCATCTCTATGTTCTTTTGTGGGGTATCCTTTATTTTTCTGCCAATTGTACTCGCAAAATTCCTGATGTATTTTTTTCATATACTCATCTCTATATGTTTTTGCTAACACTGAAGCTGCAGCAATACTAAGGTACTTTGCATCTCCTTTAACGATAGTTTTATGAGGTATTTCTTTGTAATTTCTAAACTTGTCACCATCTACAATAATAAATTCTGGAGTAACTTCTAATGCTTCAATTGCTCTGTGCATCCCTGTAATTGAGGCTTGCAGTACATTAATTTTATCTACCTCATCTTGAAACACAAAAGATACTGCATATGCAATTGCCTTTTCTTCTATAATTGGTTTTAATAGTTGCCTATTTTTTTCTGATAATTGCTTTGAATCATTTAAAAGTGGATGAGAAAAATCTTTTGGTAAAATAACAGCTGCAGCAACCACTGGACCAGCCAAACAACCTCTACCTGCTTCATCTGTTCCTGCCTCTAAAAGAAAACCACTAAAATTTGAATTTAACATAATGCAAAGAAAATAAAATTATAATTAACAGATATAGGGTTAATTATTAACAACTATTTTGGTTAAAATATTTTACATTTGCTTTTGTTGAGTTTTAGAATGAAAAAAACAATTATCCTTTCTTTTTTATTAGTGATCTATTCAATATGCAACATGCATGGCCAAAGAAAATTGGGTGCTGGCGCTAAGAGAGAAAAAACAACGAGAATTGGCTTGGATGGTAAAGTTGACACTTTAAATACTACAGGGTCTAAAAAGGTTATTTTATCAGGAAAAACAAAATGGACAGACTATAAAATAATTTCTCACAGCAGAGATACCACCTATATAGATACTACGCTTAGCATTAAAAAAGACTATCTATTTAATTATTTAAGAACTGATAATTTTGAGAAGCTCGCTTTTCATAACCAAGGGCAAACGTTTAATAATCTAGGATACAGCTATGATAATATTCTAAGATTACCCGACTTTGGTTTTACTGCAAAGCAGGTAAGTTATTTAGAGGTAGATGACATTAAGTACTTTAATGTACCTACACCTACTACTGAAATTATTTACAGAACTGGCTTACAACAAGGGCAAGTGGTAGACGCCATATTTACACTTAATTTTTCTAGAAGACTAAATGTTTCATTGTCTTATAAAGGACTTCGTTCTTTAGGTGCCTATAGAAATGCTTTGGTTAGTAATGGAAACTTTAGGGGTACATTTCGATATCAATCAAAAAATAACCAATACGAAATTCGTGGCCATTTAGCATCACAAGATTTTTACCACCAAGAAAATGGGGGCTTAACAGCATCTTCTTTAGATAATTTTATCAACGATGATCCTAATTACGAACAAAGGTCTCGTTTAGATGTAAACTTAAATGACGCTTTCAGTCAATTTGATGCAACAAGGGTGTACTTAGAACACAGTTATACGTTATTAAGAAAAAAAGATACGTTAACAGATAAAGATTTTAGTAATTTAAAAGTAGGTCATATTTTAACTAGCGAAAATAAAAGTTATGGTTTTAATCAAACAACAATTACTACGGCTATTTTTGGGAATCAGAATGCAACTGACGCAAGCAATACAAATGCTGAAAGTAGATTAACAAATAATGAGCTAAATTTAGAGTTCAATTCTAAATATGTTCTTGGTCAATTTAAAGCGAAAGTGAATTTAACCAATTACACCTATGGGTATGACACCATTCTAAATAAAAATAGTAATATCAATACACTAAAGTTAGAAAGCGCTGCAGTTTCTTTTGGTGCAGATTGGAATGCAAGAATAAAAAATTTTAATTTAAATGCAGATGCCTCTATAACACCAGGTACAGGAAGACTTTCTGGAAATTATTTAAAAGGAACAGCAGTGTATGAAAAAGATAGCTTATTTGCGATTAAAGGATCTATAGTAATCAGCTCGAAGTCTCCAAACTTTAATACACTATTGCACCAAAGTAGCTATGACGACTACAATTGGCAACATAATTTTAGCAACGTAAATATAAGAGATCTAGGGTTTTTATTAAGCTCTAAATGGTTAAATGGATCTGTACATTTTACTAATATTGACAACTATACGTACTTTAATCAAGATAGTAAGCCCCAGCAATTCGAAAACCAAATCACTTATCTAAAGTTAAAAGTAAATCGCGAATTCAAATTCTGGAAATTTGCCTTAGACAATACCATAATGTATCAAAATGTTAGCAATGGAAGCAGTGTGTTTAGAGTCCCTGAATTGGTGACTAGAAACACAATCTATTATGCAGACCATTGGTTTAAAAAAGATGCTATGTTTGTAAACATTGGTGTCACTTTTAAATACTTTAGCGAGTATAATGCAAATGCATATAACCCATTATTGGCAGAATTTAGGTTACAAGACGAAGAAACTATTGGATTTCCAACTTTTGATGTTTTTTTTAATGCCAAAGTAAGAAGAACTAGATTGTACTTAAAGGTAGATAATGTAACTTCTGGTTTTACTAAAAAGAATTATTTTTCTGCACCAACTTACCCTTATAGAGATTTTACTGTTCGTTTTGGGCTGGTTTGGAATTGGTTTATTTAAAAATATAGTGGTAAAAAATGAACACTCGACTTAGAAAAAACTGGACTCTTTTTTTAATAATTAGTTTAACATTAGGATTAGCTCCATTTAATCCTCCACATTTAATTGGTAAAATTAAATGGATTCTTGGAGGCAATGCGCTGTCTCCAAAAAATGGTATGAAACTAGAAGATTGGTTTGATTTAGGTCTACATGGAGTGCCATGGCTGTTGTTGTTAATCTCTAGTTTTTTAATTATTCTTAATTTTAGGAAAAAAGAATAAGTCTTTGGAGTTACTTAGAGGTAAGAACTCTGATTTTTAAGTTTATTGCTGCAAATAAAAGTGTTGTAAATGGACTTAACCAATTAAAAATTGCATACAAAAAGTACTCACCTACTCCAACCCCTAAAACACCAGACTGGTATGCTCCACAGGTATTCCAAGGGATTAAAACAGAAGTTACTGTTCCTGAATCTTCTAACGTTCTACTTAAATTTTCTGGCGCTAAACCTTTGTCTTGATATGCTTTTTTAAACATTTTTCCAGGAATTACAAGAGCAAGATATTGGTCTGATGCAACAATATTTAACCCTAAACAACTAACCACAGTACTGGCAAACAAACCAAAAACTGAAGTTGCAATTGAAAGTAAGCTTTTTGTAATTTTTGCCAAAGCACCGATAGCATCCATAACACCACCAAAAACCATTGCGCAAATAATTAAAAAAATAGTCCAAAGCATACCATTCATTCCACCTGCTGCAAATAATTCCGTCAGTTTTTCATCATCAGTTTCAATCTGTGTATCAGTTAAAATGGAGTTGACTATAGTTTGAACTTTAGAATCGGATAAACTTTCTAATACCTCACCTTGAAAAATAAAGGCAAAAACTGCAGCTAAAAGTACACCAACACCTAATGCCGTTAAAGGCTTTGTTTTCATTAAAATCATAACGATTACTGCTACAGGAACAATGAATAAAAGTGGCGTAATATTAAATGTATTGTCTATAGAGACTAATAAATTACTTACATCTGCACTTCCAGAAGTTTGTGTAGTTGCACTTAATATTGCAAATACCACTAATGTTATTACTATTGTAGGCACTGTTGTATAGGCCATATATTTAATATGGGTAAATAGATCTGTCCCTGCCATAGCTGGTGCTAAATTTGTAGTATCTGATAATGGAGACATTTTATCACCAAAATAAGCACCTGATATTACAGCACCTGCAATCATGCCAGAGGGTATACCTAAAGCACTTCCAATACCAATTAAAGCAATCCCTACAGTTGCTGAAGTAGTCCAAGAACTACCTGTTGCAATAGAAATAATAGCCGCTATAATTACAGATGCAGGTAAAAAAACTTCCGGACTTAAAACTTGCAAACCATAATACACCATTGCTGGTATAATTCCACTAACTAGCCAAGAACCTGCTAATGCACCCACTAAAAATAATATTAATATGGGTACAAAAACACTTTTCCAATTTGCCCAAACCTCAGCAACCATTTTTGAAATTGTTACTTTATTAAAAAAACCAATAAATGCAGCAACCAAACCTCCAATTAGTAAGATATATTGATTTGTATAAGCCCCAAACCATTCTTGCCCCTCTACAAAGAAGATATTATATGCTAGTAAGCCCATTAAAATCACAACTGGAATTAAAGATTGGAATAAACTTAAGTCTTTGTTGTTGGCAATAGTCTGAGTATCAATATCTATATTAGAATGGTGGTTATTATCTTGCATGTTGTATTAATTGTTTTGTAATGTTACGATTTTACATTATGCTATGCAAATCAAATTGGGACACCTAATTTTGAAGTTGTACTTTAAAAAATGAGAAATAACGCTCTTTTAGTTGAGGTAAATAAGGGCAATAAATAGCATGAAAATATTTGTATTTATAAAATTGATAACATCATATTGATGTTTATTTCATTGCTTTGCGTTATAATTCTATACGTTGGATTAAATTAATGGCCTTAGCACTTTTTTTCTAAGAAAACACCCAATTACAAACTAAACAAAAAAACTGTAAGGTTACAAAACACCGACTTCTTTCATACAATTTTTCATGAGTATATAAGTACGTTCAATATCATTATCGAGACCAATAGAAAATCGAATTAAACCATCGGAAAGTCCCATTTCTTTTTGCTCTTCTTCAGGTATTTCTGATGATGTAGAGCTTCCTGGGGCCGAAAATAACGTTTTATAAAAACCTAAACTTACTGCTAAATACCCTAAATTCTTTTGTTGCATTAACTCCATTAAAGCATTTGCTTTATCTAACGAACCTACGTCTATAGTTAACATACCACCAAAACCATACTCAGTATTCATCATCTTTTTGAACAAACGATGAGAAGGGTGAGTTGCTAAACCTGGGTACACTGTTTTTAACCCATCAGATTGAAATTTATCTGCTAAAAAAATAGCATTATTGCTATGCTGTTTTATTCGAATATGCAGTGTTCTCATATTTTTTAAAACGGATGAAGCTCTTAAACTATCCATAGTTGCACCTAACAGCATAGCAGCACCATCGTTTACATTTCGTAAATCATTAATAAATTCTTTTGAACCACACACAACACCACCAACAGTATCTGAGGCCCCATTTATAAATTTTGTTAAACTATGAATGACAATGTCGGCTCCAAGTTTTGCTGGAGAGATTGATAAAGGAGAAAAGGTATTGTCTACCACCAATTGTAAATGGTGTTTTTTAGCCAAGGCCGATAATCCTTTAATATCTGCAACTTCTAAAAGGGGGTTACTTACAGATTCACAATACAAAACTTTGGTATTTTTTGTAATTGCAGCCTCTACTACATCTAATTTTGTAATGTCTACAAAAGTAGTTGCTATTCCTAATTTTGGCGTAAAGTTTTTTAGAAAAGCATACGTGCCTCCATAAATTGTTCTACTTGATACAATGTGATCATTTGCACCACATAATTGTAATAAAACAGGCGTAATTGCCCCCATACCTGAAGCAGTAACATTAGCCGTTTCTGTTCCTTCCATTGCTGCTAAAGCTTCACCTAAATATAAATTTGATGGGGTTGAATGTCTTGCGTATAAATAGCAACCATCTGCATTACCCTCAAAAGTATCAAACATGGTTTTTGCCGACAAAAAAGTATAGGTTGACGCGTCTGAAATAGAGGGATTTACACCTCCAAACTCTCCAAAATATTGTAAATCTTGTATTTTATCTGCTGGCTTATAACTCATATTATTTAATTTATATCATTACAAATTACCATATAAATAGAACAATTATCAACTAAAACTCATATTTATAGTTTTTTATTCTAATATATCTATAATAAATAGTTTTATTATCTTTACTCCAAAGAGAAAATATAGAAAAACAGATAATATTTCAGCGTATGCAATTAGATACTACAGATAAAAAACTAATAAACTTATTACAAAAGAATAGCAAACAAACCACCAAACAACTTTCTATATCACTTCATTTATCTGTAACCGCTATTTATGAACGAATTAAAAAATTAGAAAAAGAAAAAGTAATCGAAAAATATGTGGCTATTGTAAATAGGTATAAAGTTCAAAAATCTTTTTTAGCATTCTGCCATGTAAAGCTGGTACAACATAAAAAAGAGATTGTAACTACTTTTGAACAAGAAATACTAAAACTCGAGGAGGTTTCAGAATGTTTTCATGTTAGTGGAGATTATGATTATATTTTAAAAGTGTATGTAAAGGATATGGATGATTACAGAAATTTTATGGTTACCAAATTAACGGCAATCAAATATATTGGAAGTACACATAGTACTTTTGCAATAGAACAAGTAAAAAACACAACTAAAATTAATGTATAAAAAAACCCAAAACATATCGTTTTGGGTTTGTATTGTGTTTAAAGATTAGAGTTTAATTTTTATTGTGAGAACCATCACAATACCCATTTTTGTCTCCTGTATTTCCACAACCACATTTTGGTCTTTCTGATTTTATTGATTTCATAATTTTATTTTTTAAGATTTAGTTTTTACAACAAAAGACATTTCCATTAAATCATCAATAAATTTGTCTTTTAGATTATTAAAAAATGATTTAGAGGCGTAGGTTACATTAAACTCTGCTCTATTTACCATAAAAACCTCACTAGAAAATGTAGTAACACCATCTGTTGTAGCAATTGTGGCAGGAATGGTAATACTTTTTGTAACATCCTTTATAGTTAAGTTTCCTGTTACTAGTAATAGGTTATCTTTAGGAGCTACAGAAGTAATTATAAATTTAGATGTAGGGTAAGCTTCAATATCAAAAAAGTCTGAATTAATTAAATGACTTACTAATTTTCCATTTGCTTCGTTATCTGCAGGAATATCTGACACTTTAATTGTAGACATATCTACTATAAACTCCCCACCTACTAATTTACCTTGTTCTAACACAAGTGCTCCATTTTTTAAGCTCACAATACCATTGTGAGAACCAGTTGGTTTAGTTCCTTTCCAATTTAATACAGAAGATGTAGTGTCTACATTATTTACAGCGGCAACTTTTTCTGCGACACTAACTTCTTTTTTGGTTTCAGTTGCTTTCTTATTAGGTTCACTTTTACAAGAGGTTAATATAGTAGCAACTGCTACTATTGATAAAAATACTTTTTTCATATAGTTAAATTTTAATTATTTATTTTCCATAGCAAATATATACTAATTTATTTTCCCTGGAAAGTATTTTGAAAAAAATATATGATTTTTAAAAATCTTTTGTTTTAGAATCGATGATAATGGTTACTGGGCCATCGTTTCGTAATGCTACTTTCATATCTGCTCCAAAAACACCAGTTTGAACTTGTGTATTAATCTGGTCTTCCAAACTAGTAACAAATTTATGGTAAAGTGGTAATGCAACATCTGGTTTAGCTGCTCTTATATAACTTGGTCTATTGCCTTTTTTTGTATAGGCAAATAAGGTGAATTGACTAACCACAATAACCTCTGCATTGAGGTCTTTAAGCGATACATTCATAACCTGGTTCTCATCGTTAAAAACTCTTAGATTCACTATCTTTTTAACTAAATACTGAATATCTTCTTTAGTATCAGTAGCTGTGATGCCTAAAAGAATTAGTAGGCCTTCTTTAATTTTGGCTACTTTTTTTTGGTTGATGGCAACACTTGCTTTAGAAACTCGCTGTACAACTACTCTCATCTTTTACACATCTTCTTCATTCCAAACATCTGTTCTAAAATGCTCTGTTTCTTCCTCTCCTTCTAATATCTGCAAATAACTTCGGTATCTAGACCAAGAAACTTCTTCTTCTTCTAGAGCCTCTTTTACAGCACATTTGGGTTCTTTTAAATGCAAACAGTCGTTAAATTTACAATGTTGCTTTAAAGCAAAAAATTCAGGAAAATAATCACCCAACTCATATTTATCCATATCAACAACGCCAAAACCTTTAATTCCTGGGGTGTCTATTATTTTTGCATTAAAATTTAAATCGAACATTTCTGCAAAAGTAGTCGTGTGTTGCCCTTGTTTGTGTTGGTCTGATATTTCTTGTGTTTTTAAATTTAAATTGGGTGCAATTGCATTTACTAAAGTTGATTTACCAACTCCAGAATGCCCAATAAACATAGAGGTTTTACCCACCATTACTTCTCTTAAAACATCAAGATTTATATTTTTTGTAGCAGAAACCTCCAAACAGGTATACCCAATGGCCTCATAAATATCTTTAAGGTACAAGATCTCTGCTCTTTCTTCAACTTCGTAGACATCTATCTTATTAAAAACTAAAACCGTCTCTATTCTATAAGCTCTTGTGGTTACTAAAAATCGATCTATAAAGGCAGTTAAAGTAGGTGGATTGTTTATAGTGATTAGTAAGAAAACCAAATCTACATTTGCTGCAATTATATGCGTTTGTTTGGATAAGTTTACAGATTTACGAACAATATAGTTCTCTCTATCTAGAATTTTTTTTATCACTCCAATTTCTTCATCCCCCTTCTTTTCTAGGTCAAAAACTACTTTATCTCCAACAGCTATTGGATTGGTACTTTTTATCCCTTTAATCCTAAATTTCCCTTTAATTCTACATTGATGAAACTGACCATCATTAGACTTTACAAAATACCAACTTCCAGTAGATTTATATACAATACCTGTCATTATTACAAAGATGCAGAATTAAAATTGATTTAAAAAAATAAGCCACAAATCCTTATCGGATTTATGGCTTAATTTAATTGAATACCTAGTATTATCCTTTAATAATATTTTCTTGATGATTAATAGATTCTTGATGAATGGCTTTAAACATTTTTAACACAAATTCCTCACTTAATCCTTTTTCTTTTCCTTCTAAAATCATATTCCCTAAAATCTCATTCCATCTTTTAGACTGTAAAACGGCTACATTTTGCTCTTTCTTTAACTCACCAATTTGATCTGCAACTTTCATACGTTTGCCTAATAAATCTATTAATTGACCATCAACAACATTTATTTGAGCACGCAAGTTTTCTAATGAATTTCTATAAGTAGCATCTGTTTCTGTTTCCTTTCTAATTTTAAGATCTTGCATAATCTGTTTTAATTTTGTTGGTGTTACTTGTTGTGCAGCATCAGACCAAGCATTTTCAGGATCCCAGTGTGTTTCTATCATTAAACCATCAAAATTTAAATCTAAAGCAGTTTGAGATACTTCAAAAATCATTTCTCTGTTACCTGTAATATGAGAAGGATCACAAATTAATGGTAAATCTGGAAATCTATTTTTGAATTCAATTGCTATTTGCCATTCAGGGACATTTCTATATTTTGATTTTTCGTATGTAGAAAACCCTCTGTGAATTGCTCCTAAGTTTTTAATATCTGCAGTATATAGTCTTTCTATACCACCCAACCATAACGCTAAATCTGGATTAATTGGGTTTTTTACCAAAACAATTTTATCGGTGCCGTGTAAAGCATCAGCCAGTTCTTGCATGATAAATGGGGAAACTGCTGTTCTTGCACCAATCCATAATAAATCTACATCATTCTCTAAAGCCAACTTAACATGAGCCGCATTTGCAACTTCTGTACAGGTTTTCATACCTGTTTCTTCTTTTACCTTCTTTAGCCATTTTAAACCCAAGGCCCCTACTCCTTCAAAGTTTCCTGGTCTAGTTCTTGGTTTCCAAATCCCTGCTCTATAATAGTTTACATCAGAATCTTTTAACTCATGTGCAATTTTTAAAACTTGTTCTTCAGTTTCTGCACTACAAGGCCCTGCTATTACTAGTGGATGATCTAACTTCATATCATCCAACCATGTTTTTAATGCTGCTGTATTCTTCATTTTTTTGTTGATTGTGGCGCTTTATTTTATGCCGTTTAAAATTTGTTTTATATAATTAGTATTCTCCATTTCGTTAAAAATTTCAGAGAAATTATCTTGTTGCATTAACGCTTTAAACTGTTGTAAATTGTTAATATATTCTTCTAACGTTTCGATTACGTTGTCTTTATTTTGTTTAAAAATTGGTGTCCACATTGCTGGGCTACTTTTTGCCAAACGAACTGTAGATTCAAAACCTGAACCTGCCATATCAAAAATATCACGTTCATTTTTTTCTTTATTGATTACTGTTTTACCCAACATAAATGCACTTATGTGAGACAGGTGCGAAACATACGCAATATGCTTATCATGAGAAACAGGATCCATATATCGAATACGCATTCCAATAGCTCTAAAAAGTGTTAATGCTTTTTCTTGAAGCTTAAACGTTGTTTTTTCAACTTCACAAATAATATTTGTTTTCCCTTTGTACAAGCCAGATATTGCTGCTTTAGGTCCTGAATTTTCTGTACCCGCAATTGGGTGCGCTGCTAAAAAATTTCTTCTTTTTGGATGATGTTCAACTTCTTTACAAATAGCTTCTTTTGTAGAACCCGTATCAACAACCAAGGTATTATCTCCTATTTTATTTAAAATAATAGGTAATAATTGCACAGTAGCATCTACAGGAATGGCTATAATAACCAAATCTGCATTTGTTAAATCGTCTAAAGTAGCTTTTTTATCTATGACACCTAAAGCCAAAGATTCATCTAAATACCCATCATTAGTATCTATTCCATAAACTATAGCATCAGGATTTTGTTTTCTAATGTCAATTGCAAAGCTACCTCCAATTAAACCAACACCAATAATGTAAATTGTATTCATAATCTAAAATCTTGATATGGCTTCTTTAATAGTTTCTTCTGGCACACACAAAGAAAAACGGATAAAACCTTCTCCTTGTGAGCCAAAAACAGTACCTGGTGTGATAAAAATATTTTTATCATATAACACAGAATCTGTAACTTCTTCTGATTTTTCCCCTTGTGGAATCTTAGCCCAAACAAATAAGCCTGTTGCATATTTATAGTATTTTGCGTGTAACTTATCTGCCAATTGCCATACTAACTTCCTGCGTTTTTCGTAAATTTTATTCTGGTCTTGAAACCATTTGTCTGATAACTGCAATGCTTTAACTGCCCCCTTCTGAATACCATAAAACATTCCTGAATCCATATTAGATTTTACCTTTAATACCTGGTTTATAAATCGAGAATTTCCAAGTAACATCCCTACTCTCCAACCAGCCATGTTAAATGTTTTACTTAAAGAGTTTAATTCTAAAGCCACCTCTTTAGCACCATCAACTTGTAGTATACTTAAAGGGTTATCATTTAAAATAAAACTATAAGGATTATCATTAATGATTAAAATGTTGTATTTTTTACCAAAGGCAACTAATTTTTCAAAAGTTGCAAATGTAGCATTTGTACCCGTTGGCATATGAGGGTAATTTACCCACATTAACTTTACATCGCTCAAATCTAATTGCTCCAATGCTTCAAAATTGGGTTGCCAATTATTTTCTTCTACCAAATCATAAAATAAAGGATCTGCCCCTACCAACTTTGTTACAGACGTGTAGGTTGGATAGCCAGGATTGGGGATTAAAACTTTATCGCCTTCATTTAAAAAAGCCATAGAAATATGCATAATTCCTTCCTTGCTTCCCATCAATGGTAACACTTCATTTTCAGAATTTAGAGTCACTGAATATTTGTTATTGTAAAACTCAGAGATTGCAGCACGTAATTCTGGCAAGCCTTGATATGACTGATATTTATGTGCGTTTGCATCACCTAAACTATTTGAAATAGCAGCTATAACACTTGCTGGTGGTTGCAAATCTGGAGAACCTATACCCATATTTATGATGGGCTTACCAGCAGCAGCTAAACCTCTAACTTCTCTTAACTTTTTAGAGAAATAGTATTCTTGAACAGTATCTAATCTTTTTGCGGATTGTATCATAATTAATTATTTAGATGCTGAAATGGATTCAGAATTAGTCTTAAGCCTACCATTTTTATAGGTTCCTAAAACCTTAAATTCTTCAGCCATAATTTCTAAAATTGATGCTGCTTTTTTGTATTCGTTATAATCATTAAAAGTAATATCTACAAAGAATGAGTATTTCCAAGGGGTTTCTATAACGGGTAAGGATTGTATTTTGGTAAGGTTCATTTTGCAATCACTTAATACATTTAAAATAGCAGCTAAGCTTCCTCTTTTGTGGTCTAATTGGAACTTTAAAGATGCTTTGTTTACATTCTCATTTAGTACTGGCCTACTCGTTTGTACAATTACAAAACGTGTTGAGTTGTCTTTAATAGTCTGAATTTCATCTTCAAGAATTTCTAAATCAAATAGTTCTGCGGCTATCTTAGGTGCAATTGCAGCTATACCTTTCAAGTTTTTATTTGAAATTCTTTTTGCAACTGCTGCAGTATCCACATCTTCCACTAATTTGATATTTGGATATTTTTTAAAAAACTCTTTACACTGCAACAAAGCCATTGGATGCGACCAAACCTCTTTAATATCTTCTAATGTTTGATTTTTTAG
Organism: uncultured Polaribacter sp.; assembly: GCA_938084845.1. Classification (GTDB taxonomy): domain Bacteria; phylum Bacteroidota; class Bacteroidia; order Flavobacteriales; family Flavobacteriaceae; genus Polaribacter. The sequence continues at coordinate 38,053 of CALKEB010000070.1, forward strand.
AGCCATTAAATGATGATGAATATTTAAATATTGTTCGTCAATAATGTACAAGTTGCTACTATCTATAAGTGCGTAATTCGGAATTATAGAGCCTGCAATTGTATTTTCTAAAGCCATAACCCCAACGTCTGCAGAATTTTCTAACAAACTATCTACTACTGCATCAAAAGACATACATTCTGCTAACTGAATTTCTGTCCCATAGAAATCAATAGCTACCTTATGATGATTTGAGCCCTCTGCTCCTTGTATTGCGATTATTTTTTTCAACTTAGTTTACTATCAAAAAAAAGTCTCGAATTAACTTCGAGACTTTTTATGTATTTTTTATTTAACAATATGATACAAAGTCTCAACTTTTAGTATAAAAGTAAAAATAGAAACGTGTCCAAATTGTTGTAATCATTTTCTTTATTTTGAGTAACAAATCTAAAGATTAAATTCAGATACACAAATATTATAAGAAGAATTCGATAATTTTTATCAAAAAATCAAAATTGAAATAAAATATTGACTGATTACTAATTTTTAAGGGAATAAAATCAGTTATGTTCATCGGACTTCCATAACCATAATTGATTATCTTTAAGGCTTATAAAAAATATATTTTGGAATTAAATGTTTTAAATACACCTTTACAGTGTTGTTGTACATCTCCTATAACAGGATTCTATAGAGATGGTTTTTGTAAAACAGGTGCACAAGATTTTGGGACACATACGGTATGTGCAATTGTAACAAAAGATTTTTTAGAATATTCCTTAAGTAAGGGTAATGATTTGATAACTCCAATACCGCAATGGAATTTTCCTGGTTTACAACCAGGAGATTATTGGTGTCTCTGTATTTCTAGGTGGTTACAAGCAGAAAAAGTAGGTAATGCTCCTTTTATTAAGCTTGAAGCAACCCATATTAAATCTTTAGATTATTGCTCTTTAGATCTTTTAAAAAAGTATGAATTTCAGAAAAAAGATCAGTAATGAATTATCAAGAAACTTTATCAACCTTATACCCACTCGTAAATTTTGGATTGGTCGTTTTAATTTGGATTGTTCAACTCATTGTTTATCCTAGCTTCTTATTTTATAAAAGAGAAAACTTAGTGCTTTGGCATAACAAATACACGCAAAGAATTGCGATAGTTGTGGTACCCTTAATGTTAATTCAGCTGATAATCAGTTTTGCTAATTGTATATTGGATTTCAGCATAATAAAACTGTCATTTTTTTTAGTAATAGTTTTTTTATGGATATTTACATTTACTAGTTTCGCACCTATTCATTTTAAGATTTCTGAAAATAATTTTGAAACAGGGCAATTGAAACAACTAGTAAAACTTAATTGGATTAGAACAATTTTATGGACAATTCTTTTTATTTTTGAATTACTGTAGTCAAGAAAAAAATAATAGTATATAAACGAAAAAAGCATCTCAAATGAGATGCTTTTCGCGGTCTGGACGGGACTCGAACCCGCGACCTCCTGCGTGACAGGCAGGCATTCTAACCAGCTGAACTACCAAACCGTTGCTAATAGCGGGTGCAAATATAACACACATTTTTATATTTGCAAACATAAATCTTAAAATAAT